>QHYH01000173.1 GCA_003223215.1 Acidobacteriota bacterium | reverse complement strand
GACTTTAGCACTTGTTGGGATTGGAATGATTCTTGGCATTATCGTGGCGCTCGGAGCCTCAAGGCTAGTCGCGAGCATGTTGTACGGGATTAAACCGGACAATCCGTTGACGATTGCCATCGCAGCTTTGCTCATGGTTGCCGCAGCATTACTTGCAGCTTATTTCCCAGTACGACGGGCGGCCAGCGTCGACCCGATGGTCGCTCTGAGATATGAATAGGAGACGATGAGATGCGACCGGAGCATTGGCTGTATACGATTCCGCTGCGGCTGCGGTCGTTGTTTCGTCGAAGACAGGTAGACCAGGAGCTTGAAGACGAGCTGCGCGACCACGTCGAGCGAAAAACCGAAGAGTACGTCGGCAAAGGTTTGGCCCCAGAAGAAGCGCGTCGTCAAGCGCTCTTGGAAATGGGCGGAATCGAAAAACGCAAAGAGGAGTGTCGCGACGCACGCGGCACCCGCTTGATCGAGGACACGCTCGCGGACGTGAGGTACGCAGTGCGGGGCTTCCGCCGCACGCCGGTCATCGTGCTGACAGTCCTCGCTACTATCGCACTTCCGCTCGGACTTAACACCGCGCTCTTCACAATTTTCAACGCCTATGTTCTTCGACCGGTTCCGGTTCGAGATCCAAACAGTATCTATCGATTCACATGGACCGATCGACGTGCAGCAGGACACTCCTTCTCGTGGTCAGAATTCGAGGCCTTTCAGGATAGCAATCTCGCGTTCTCCGAGACCGCGGGCGTCGAGTCTCTATTTGCGCGTGTTGACGGTTATCCGGTTTTGGGCGAATTAGTCACAGCCAACTACTTCCGAATGCTGGGCGTGGGTACCATCGCAGGGAGGACATTCCTGCCAGAGGAGGGAATCTACCCCGGATCGGCCGCAGTCGCTGTCCTCAGTTTTGAAGCTTGGCAGAACAAATTCGGTGGAGACTCTGACATCGTAGGGAAAACCATCGTGATTCGTGGTTGTCCTCTCCAAGTGATTGGGATAACGAAACCCGAGTTTACGGGCCTAAATGAATCGGCGCGCGACTTTTGGGTGCCCATTACCATGGCGGGCCGGTTGGAGGACGGACCGAACCTCTTCGGTCCCGAACACCCGAACCGGCTCGACATTATTGGTCGACTGAGGGCCGGTCTGACTGCTAAGCAGGCTGAGGCAGCTTTGCGGGTTTGGGCGCTACGTGAGGCTGACGAGAAAAGTGGGGAAGAAAAGGCTGTTGGAATCGTCCTTGAGTCACGGGCAACTTCGATTCCCCTGACCCCTCAACTGATCGCTGCCGCGGTCCCGGTCCTAGCGGCCTTCCTGCTAGTGCTATTACTGGCATGTGCCAACATCGCAAGTATGATGCTCGCGCGCGCCATCGCCCGCCAGCGCGAAATCGGGCTTCGACTTTCTCTCGGCGCGGCCCGGCTTCGGCTTGTACGTCAACTCTTAACTGAGAGCCTAGTCCTGTCAGTGCCTGCAGCCCTGACGGGCGCAGTGCTCTCAAAAACGTTACTTCAATTCGGCCAACAGGCCTTGTTCTCCGCTATGCCCTCAGATCTCGCTCAAATCGTCAACGTACCGACCCTTCATTTCGATATTCGTGTGTTCGGATTCTTGATCGCCGTTGCTGCTTTGTCGGCGATCCTGTTTGGGCTTGCACCCGCGATTCAAACCACCCGTCTTGATTTAGCTCAGGCAACGAAAGGCGAATTCATGCCCGACCTGCGACCAACGAAGCTCCGCAACGCATTGGTCATTGGCCAGATTATTGCGTGCGCCATGTTGCTTACCTGCGCCGGGATATCCCTTGGCGCCAGCGCCCGCATGAGCAAGCAGGAGGTTGGCTTTACGACAAAGGGCATCTTGGAATTGGACATCAACGAGGGATATCGGCAGAGAATTCTCTCGCGCCTCACGGAAGAGCCGGTAGTTCAAGCGATCGCCGCATCACAATCCGTCCCGCTGAACGGAATGCTGCCGACAGTTCCACTAATCGCAGGCGAGAGAAATGTCGCAGGTGCTTCATACAATTTTGTCTCTCCCGCCTTCTTCCAGGTTCTCGAAATTCCCATCCTGAGCGGCCGTAACTTTACCCAAGAAGAGGCGCAAGCGCGGGCACCAGTGGCGATCGTAAGCCAGAAGACTGCGCTGCGCTTCTGGCCAGAGAAGCAGGCGCTGGGCCAAATTCTTCGGATTACACCGAACCCCGATGCCAGCCCGGAATCTAATTTACGTCGCTTTCCGGTGGTGCGAATCGTCGGTGTAGCTGCAGACATCGTCAGTTGCTGTTTCACTGTTGGCATAGATCCTTCCATCGTATATCTGCCTACTACCCCCACGGTTGCGGGTACGGAACTGTTGACGCGAGTGCACGGCAGTAGCGACCGAGCTCGCCAAACGCTGGACACAGAACTCGCCGCAATAAGCCCTGGCGCGATTGACCAGATTCACACTATGGAAACGTTCCGCGATGCGGGTGTATTCCCGTTCCGAATAGCGGCCGGGGTTTGCACCGTGCTGGCTGGACTTGCCCTTCTCCTTGCTTTGTCCGGAGTCTATGGTGTGCTTTCATATTCGGTCTCGCAACGAACGCGGGAGATAGGAATCAGAATTGCGATGGGAGCCTCCAGAAGCGCTGTCATGCGTCTTGTGTTAAAGCAATCCTTAAAGCTCGGGCTCATCGGCAGTGCTGCCGGCTCTGTCCTGGCGATGGGAGTTTGGCGTGTCCTGGCCTCACGCCTTTTCTTCATGAGAGCACTTGACGGCATGGCGTTCTTTTTTGGGGTGCTGGCGCCACTGGCAGCCGCTTCGCTGGCAACGTATATCCCGGCGCGCCGTGCGATGCGCGTGGATCCGATGGTCGCTCTGAGGTACGAGTAAAGGAGGGTCGGAGAATGCGACCGGAGCATTGGCTATACACGATTCCGCTGCGGCTGCGGTCGCTGTTTCGCTGGGCGCAGGCGGCCCAGGAATTGGACGACGAGTTGCGCGACCACCTCGAACGAAAAACCGAAGAATACATAGCGCAAGGCATGAGGCAAGAAGAGGCGCACCGCCGCGCGCGACTCGACCTGGAAGGCATCGAGCAGACCAAAGAGAAATGCCGCGACGCGCGCCGCGTAAATTGGATTCAAGATTTCGCGCAGGATTTGCACTTCAGCCTGCGCGTGTTGCGTAAATCCCCCGGCTTTACCGCCGTTGTCATCCTAACTCTCGCCCTGAGTATTGGCGCGAATACCGCCATCTTTAGCATCGTCAACGCCGCTCTTCTCCGCCCTTTGCCTTACCCCGACTCGGACCGCTTGGTAACGCTATGTATGACTGAGCACAATCTGGGGGCCGGCCTCCTTTCCGACCCAGACTATGCGGAGTTGCAATCCCAAAACAAAGTCTTTGTCGAGACGGCGGCATTCCATTCCGACACGAAGAATTTGACCGGGAACGGGACTCCCGAGCGCCTTCTTGGTGCTGATGTCACGGCGAGCCTCTTCCCGTTACTTGGGGCACAGGCGGCGGTTGGTAGGGTCTTCGGCGCCGAGACTCAGAAGGCTGGTTACGAAAATGTCGTGGTTTTAAGCCACCGCCTTTGGGAGAGGCGATTCGGGTCGGACCCTGCCGTCATCGGCAAGACAATCGCGTTAGATAACACGCCATATACAGTTGTGGGTGTGATGTCCGCCGCATTCGAATTTCCAAAACAATCCGATTTCTGGGCTCCGCTCGTCTTAACAAATGACCACAATGCCTCCGACCAAGTCCTGGCCAGGCTCGCGCCGCGGGTCTCGCTCGAACGAGCACAAAGCAATTGGGCGGTGGTCTCCGCGCGGCTCGATATGGTGCACAAAGTTGGCGAAGCCATGCGACTGGTTTACTTGAAGGATGCGATGGTCTCCGACATCCGTTACGGATTGTTTGTCCTTATGGGCGCGGTTGGATTTGTTCTGCTGGTTGGCTGCGCGAATGTGGCTGGGCTGTTGCTGGCACGGTCCGCCACACGGCAGCGGGAGATGGCCGTGCGCAAGGCGTTGGGCGCGGGCCGAGGTCGCATCGCGCGCCAAGTGCTTACAGAGAGCTTGCTCCTTTCAGGCGTTGGCGGAGTTCTGGGCGTGCTCATCGCTGGATGGGGGAGGAATGCGCTGGTTTCGATTATGCCCCGAACTGTGGCGTCTCCCGGCGTCCTCGAGCGAATGATTTCCGTCAGCATTGACCCCTGGGTGCTGGCTTTCACCGCGATCATTTCTGTCGTGACCGGCTGTGTTTTCGGTCTCGCGCCTGCTCTCCAGGCCGCTCGGCGCGACTCGGCGGCCGCGCTTAAAGGGTCTGCCGCAGCTCTGGGCCCCGGAGCAGCCTTAGGTAATGCTCGGAATCTTTTGGTTGTGGGCGAAGTGGCGATGACCGTTGTCCTGCTAGTTTCGGCGGTACTTTTGATTAAGAGCTTCTTCGGCTTATTGGAGATCAACCCAGGTTTCAATCCGGACAACGTTCTGACTATGAACTTGGAGCTGCCCGAGACGAAGTATGAAAACGAATCGCAGATGAGATCTTTCCACGACGCAATGCTCGAAAAAGTCAGCGTCCTGCCGGGTGTCAAGTCGGCGGGGACGGTATCCTTTGGTCTGCCGATGACTGGCAGCGGCCTGACGGGTGACTTCACTATCGAGGGGCGGCCGCCTTCGCCGGACGACTACGCCTGGAAATTGGTGGTCAGCCCGGATTATTTCAAGACGCTCGCTATTCCGTTGGTCCAGGGGCGTTTCTTCGAGAAGAGCGATGGCCCGAATTCCCAGCCTGTGGCGGTTGTCAGCAAGAGTTTCGCGCGACACGTCTGGCCTGACGGCAACGCGCTCGGACACAAGGTGCGGGTTTTCGAGGGCACTCCCTGGTATTCGATCGTCGGCATCGCAGGGGACGTGCTCCAATCGGGCCTCGGAAAGGAGCCGCCCCTTAATATCTATTTCCCGTACGACCAGGCGCCTCGCTCGTTCTTGATGAACAGCATCTCGCTGGTAGTTCGCACGGGCGAGGCACCCACGGCCATGACGAATGCCATCCGACAGGTGGTTCAGTCCGCGGACCCGCAGATGCCGGTCTTCGACGTAGCCTCGATGGAGGAACTGGTCTCGGCATCCATTTCCGAGCCCCATTTCAACGCACTGTTGCTGGGAAGCTTCGCCGCGCTGGCGCTGATCTTGGCCACCGTCGGAGTTTATGGAAATGTTTCGTATTCGGCAGCGCAGCGAACGCATGAGATCGGAATCCGCATGGCGCTGGGCGCGCAGAAAGGCGACATTCTCAGGATCGTCGTTGGCCAGGGAATCATACTGGCTCTCCTAGGTGTAGCAATCGGAATAGTTGGCGCGCTGGCGCTGACGCGCTTTCTGGTGAGCTTGTTGTATGGCGTGAAGCCGACGGACCCTCTGACATTCACTGCGGTCTCCGTGATCTTGACCAGCGTCGCGGTCCTCGCGAGTTACATTCCCGCGCGGCGCGCGATGCGCGTCGATCCCATGGTCGCCCTGAGATACGAATAAAGGAGGGCCGGAGAATGCGACCGGAGCATTGGCTGTTCACGATTCCACTGCGGTTGCGGTCGTTGTTTCGCTGGGCGCAGGCGGACCAGGAATTGGACGACGAGCTGCGCGACCACCTCGAACGAAAAACCGAGGAATACGTAGCGCAAGGGATGACACAAGAAGAGGCGCACCGCCGTGCGCGCCTCGACTTGGGCGGTATCGAGCAGACCAAGGAGAAATGCCGCGATGCGCGACGCGTGAACTGGATTCAAGACCTAACTCAGGATTTACGCTACGCGCTACGGCGTTTGCGAATGGCCCCGGCGTTCACGAGCGCAACAGTCCTGACTCTGGCGTTGGGCATTGGCGCGACGACTTCTATTTTTACGTTGGTGGATGCCGTTTTACTGAAGTCGCTACCCGTCGTGAATCCGGGCGAGCTGTACAGTTTGGGGAAAGAACCGCGTTGCTGCTATCAGGGCGGGTATACTCAGGAAAAAGAGTTCTCCCTGGTTTCCTATGACTTGTACAAGTACCTCCGAGACCACACCCAAGGTTTTTCCGAATTAGCGGCGTTTCCCTCACTCGAGCTACTGTTTGGCGTCCGGCGATCGGGCAGCTCAGAGGCAGCGCAAAGCTATCCAGGCGAATTTGTATCCGGTAATTATTTTTCCATGTTCGGCATAACCGCCTATGCCGGACGCTTTCTTACGAATGCGGATGATCAACCCAATGCTCCGCCAGTCGCCGTAATGAGCTATCGCCTGTGGCAGGAAAAGTATGGACTCGACCCGTCCGTAATCGGCGGAGTCTTTGAAGTGGACGGCAAGCCGTTTAGCGTTGTGGGAATCACTCCGCCCGGTTTCTTTGGCGACAGTCTGCGCAGCAGTCCACCAGATTTCTTTCTACCTCTGAATACCGAACCTTATGTTCAAAGCGACGCCGATCTGAACAAGGTCGACACCCATTGGTTGGAGTTGATTGGCCGCATCCAGCCAGGTGCGAACGCTGCATCCATTGAGGCTGAAATGCGGGTGGAGCTGAAACAATGGTTGCGCTCGCACTGGAGTGACATGAGCGCGAACGATCGCGCAAGGTTCCCCGAACAGACGCTCTACCTGACTCCTGGAGGCGCCGGCATTACGGGCATGCGCGAGCAATACCAGCACTGGCTTCAGATTCTCATGATGGCTTCAGGCTTTGTGCTGCTGATCGTCTGCGCCAACGTCGCCAACCTTATGCTCGTTCGCGGAATGGAGCGGAGGCGGCAGACAGCGCTGTGCGTGGCTCTGGGAGCCCAAACTTCGCGCATTTTGAAACAGCCCCTTACCGAAAGCGTCTTACTCTCGCTCTTTGGCGGAGCGGCCGGGGTGGGGATCGCATTCGCGTGCACGCGCCTGATCCTTCATTTCGCATTCCCTACCTTCGCCGGCTTTGCTCGCGTGCCAATCAGCGCGTCGCCTTCCAAGCCGGTTCTATTGTTCGCGTTTGTTATTTCGCTAGTGACGGGCGTTGCGTTCGGCATCGGTCCCGCGTGGATGGCCACCCGAGTAGACCCAAATGAAGCGCTTCACGGGAGCAGTCGCTCCACCGCTCGCGAGGGCTCGCTGCCAAGGAAAACACTCGTGGTGCTTCAGGCGGCGTTCTCGCTCGTCCTGTTATCAGCGGCAGGACTGCTCACCGCAGCTTTGCAGAGGCTCGAGAATCAAGATTTAGGGTTCCTTCAGGACCGCCGCATCGTTGCCAGCATGGATCCGCGGTTGGCAGGCTACCGGTCTGATCAACTCCCCGCACTTTATCGGCGAATCCGCGATTCGATAACAAACATTCCAGGCGTATCTTCCGTGGCTCTCTGTCAATACTCACCAGTTGGCTACGGTTGGGGTGCTGGCGTTTGGGTGGACGGACATCCTGCTCCTGGGCCGAAAGATGACAACTCTGCTGCCTGGGATCGAGTTTCGGCGGGATACCTTGATGTCATCGGAACCCATATCGTCAAAGGACGCGGCATCACCGAAGAGGATACGGCGAGTTCGCGAAAAGTAGCAGTCATCAATGAAGCGTTTGCGCGAAAGTTCTTCCAGAACGAAGATCCGATTGGCAAGCACTTCGGCACGGAGGCGGATAACAGCGGCAAATACGAAGTGGTAGGTATAGCAAAAAATGCCCGCTACCTCACGCTCGATAAGCCGGATGGCGCGTTCTTCTTTTTGCCGGAAGCACAAGCCGACTATTCGCAAACCAATCTTGGTTCACTTTTCTTGCACGACATTGTCATCCTGGCACGTCCGGGAGCTAGCCTGTCCGAAGAGCTGGTACGCCAAGGCATGGCTTCGGTAGACCCCAGTCTGCCGATCATTTCGATTCGCACTCTGAAAGAGAAAGTCGCCACGCGGCTCACACAGCAGCGACTCATCGCACGCCTCACCTCGTTATTCGGCGTTCTTTCTTTGGTTTTAGCTTCGATCGGATTGTATGGCGTTACTGCCCACAATGTCGGACGCCGCACGGGCGAAATTGGCGTGCGAATAGCGCTAGGCGCTAGTCGGGGCCAAGTCGTTCGGTTTGTGCTGCGGGGCGCATTCCTGCTGATTGCATTCGGTCTGATTCTGGGCATACCGCTGTCTCTTGCCACGAGCCGGGTCTTGAGCAGTCAGCTTTATGGACTCAACCCGCTGGATCCCGTACCCATTGTATTAGCGGTGGCGGTGCTCGGATTATTCGGGCTTATTGCCACACTCGTCCCTGCTCGACGGGCGACAAGAGTCGATCCGATGGCGGCTCTGAGATACGAGTGAAGGAGGGCCGGAGAATGCGACCGGAGCATTGGCTGTTCACGATTCCACTGCGGTTGCGGTCGTTGTTTCGCGGGGCGCAGGCGGACCAGGAATTGGATGACGAGCTGCGCGACCACCTCGAACGAAAAACCGACGAATACGTAGCAAAAGGGATGACGCAAGAAGAGGCGCACCGGCGCGCGCGAATCGACCTGGGCGGTATCGAGCAAACCAAAGAGAAATGCCGCGACGCCCGCCGAGTAAATTGGATTGAGGATTTCGCTCAAGATTTGCGCTTCAGCCTGCGCATGCTTCAAAAAAGTCCAGCATTTGCTCTTGCGGCGATCCTCACGCTCGCCTTAGGAATCGGCACGACGGTAGCGGTCTTCAGCGTCGTCGATACCATTATTCTTCGGCCGCTTTCGTACGCCGCCTCGACCCAGCTGGTGATGATTGACGAGTGGACGCCAAGCGTCGGATCCATCCCGGTGAACGGCTTGCATTTTCAAGAATGGCGAAGGGGAGCGAGATCATTCGAGGGCATTGCGCTTATCGGTGGCGGGAACGTCAACGTGACAGACTTCAGCGAACCGGAGCGTCTCCCCGCCGCACGAGTTTCACCCGACTTTTTTCCGTTGCTAGGCGTTCGACCACAACTGGGCCGTATCTTTCTCAACGACGAAGACGTTCCAGGGCGCGATCACGTCGTGATAATCAGCAACGAACTCTGGCGCAGTCACTATTCGGCCGATCCCGAGATTATAGGTCGAACATTTTCCATCGACGGTGAGCGCTACGAGATCGTGGGGGTCCTCCCCGCCAGCTTTCATTTTCCAAAGCTGAGTGACCTGTACCCACTCACGATCGTGGAAGACAAGCCACAAATATGGAAACCAATCGCGCTGACCCCTGAGGAGCTTGCGCCAACTGGCGGTTTCAACTTCGTGTCAATTGGGCGCCTCAAAGCAGGTGTTACACGCCAACAGGCGGCTTCCGAAGTCGATGCAATTGAGAGGAATTTTTCGGCTCAGATGCCGAAAGCGCTTGGCTTGGAACTCAGATCACACGTAGTCCCACTTCAGGACCGCATCGTAGGACGAGCGAAAACTGGTCTCGAGTTGATGCTGTTGGCCGTGGGCATCGTGTTGTTCATTGGTTGCATCAATATCACAAACTTGCTGCTCGCGCGCCTTTCCTCGCGTCGCCGCGAACTGGCGGTGAGGTCCATGCTCGGGGCCAGCAGCTGGCGCCTCAAGCGTCAGATGATTGTTGAAAGCCTCACGCTATCGGCGGTGGGTGGTGCATGTGGCATGCTCGTCGCTTATCTAGGGATTCGAGCGATTTTGGCCCTAGCGCCCGCTGACCTTCCGCGGCTGGACGAGGTCCACATCGACGTACCCACCATCGTGTTTGCACTGGCTATTTCCACCATCGCAGGCCTTGTGATAGGCGTGTCGCCTGCCTCGCAATTAGGCAGAGCCGAGGTTGGCGAAGCCCTGGCAAGCGGAATGCGATCGACGGCAAGCCGTGAAGCCGGGCGCCTCCGTTTTTGGCTTATCGGCGCGCAAGTGGCGCTGAGCGCCGTAGCCCTAATCGCCGCCGGTCTCCTGTTGCAGAGTCTCATCAATCTTCTGAATGTCGACCGCGGCTTCGATACAAGCCACATTATGACAGTGGGTGTGGATTTGCCTAACAGTCGTTACCCTACTCCTGAAAGCCGCATCGCGTTCGTCCACATGGCGCTGGATCGGCTTAGGGTGCTGCCGGGAGTCACCGACACTGCAGCCGCGAACATGTTGCCCCTTGCCGGGGAGGGCGGCAATAGCCAACTGGTGATTCCAGGTACGGACATCCCGCTCTTCGAGCATGCAGTCGGCAATATTCGAACTGTGGACAGCGATTACTTCAGGACTATGGGCATCTCGCTGCAAAGCGGCCGCATGTTCACCGACGCTGATCAGCAGCGCCAGGTTGCGGTGATCTCGATGTCAATTGCCAGACGCGCTTGGCCCGGCGAAGACCCGATCGGAAAGCGCTTCCATTTTGGTCCCCCGAGCAATCCCGATAAGGAAGTGATCGGAGTCGTGAACGATGTGCGAGGCGTCAGCCTGGAGGCTGGACCGTCATTCAACGTCTACCTGCCTTACTGGCAGGGCTACTTCACCGCCGCGTCGTTCGCCATTAAGACGGCCAACGCTCCCACAGCGATTGTTCCGGCGATTCGGGAGGTAATTCGTAGCATTGATCCTGAACTGCCGCTCTCTGCGTTACGAACGATGGACGAAGTCGTTGAAGGTTCGGTGGCGCAACGCCAATTCCAGACTAACCTCGTGATTGCGTTTGGCGCGGCGGCCATGCTGCTCGCCTGCTTCGGCGTTTACGGAGTGACGTCATATTCTGTCACACAGCGCACGACAGAGATTGGAATTCGGTTGGCATTTGGCGCTGAACGAAGGGCGATCTTGCGAATGCTGTTAAAGCAAGCGCTACGTCCTGTTGCCGTAGGGATCGCCGTGGGTGTTCCGTTCGCGCTCCTTGCAACCTCCTGGCTGCGGTCCTTGCTTTTCGGCGTCAAACCTCAGGATCCAGGAACGATAATCGTGGCATGCCTCGTTCTGATTATCGCAGCCGCGCTAGCTGCGTATCTGCCAGCGCGACGCGCCATGCGTGTCGATCCTATAATTGCCCTGAGGTACGAGTAAGGAGGGTCGGAGAATGAGACCTGAACATTGGCTGTTCACGATTCCACTGCGGCTGCGGTCGTTGTTCCGCTGGGCGCAGGCGGACCAGGAATTGGACGACGAGCTGCGCGACCACCTCGACCGAAAAACCGAAGAATACGTCGCGCGAGGGATGACGCAAGAAGAGGCACACCGCCGCGCGCGGCTCGACCTGGGCGGTATCGAGCAGACCAAAGAGAAATGCCGCGACGCGCGACGTGTAAATTGGATTCAGGATTTCGTTCAGGATTTGCGCTTAGGGGCGCGCTCGCTGCGCAAATCTCCCGCTTTTGCCGGAATTGCCGTCCTCACGCTCGCGCTCGGCATCGGCGCCAATACAGCCATCTTCAGTTTAGTGGACGCCGTTTTGCTCCGCCCTTTGCCCTACAGCGATCCCTCACGGCTGGTGTGGGCCACCGAACACTTCGGGTTTGGTCCTTCCACCGTAGTCAGCGCGGATTTTCCCGCGTGGAAGGACGGCAACCACGTTTTTGAGCAAATTGGAGCTTTCGGCGGAACGGTTGGCGCCAACCTCACCGGCGCAGGTGAGCCGACACGCGTCACAGTCACGAACGTCACGGCCGGTTTTTTCTCGATGCTGGGCGTACGGCCGATTGCAGGCCGCGTATTTTTGCCCGATGAGGGCAAACAGAGCCAGGAGCACGTGGCCGTGATCAATGAGACCTTGTGGCGCAACCGCTTCGGCGCCGACCCGCGAACGATTGGCGAGACCATTCAGCTCGACGGCACAGGCTATGCGGTTGTCGGAGTCATGCCCGCCAGCCTGCGTTTTCCCCAGGCTGATGTGTGGACCCCGCTCGCTCTGGATGCGGAAATATTTTCACCACACTCCCCGCGATTGATGAGGCTTATCGCCATTGGGCGCCTGAAGCCCGGCGTAGCAGTGACCCAGGCGCAATCGGACCTGCAACTCCTTACTCAGGCGGTGAACAAGGAATACCCGCCGCAAGCCTCGCGGTTTCGCGAGCACGTAGCCGTGGAAGTCATCCCTTTGCACGAGGTGCTGGTCCACAACGTGCGCTCGCTTCTGATGATTCTCTTGGGAGCCACCGGGTTTGTGCTCTTAATCGCGTGCGCCAACGTCACCAATCTGTTGCTCTCGCGCGGCGTTGCTCGAGGCCGGGAGATCGCTGTCCGAGTAGCCCTTGGTGCAGGGCGCCTGCGGCTCGTCCGGCAATTGCTTACGGAGGGTTTGCTGCTGGTGGTGATTGGGGCGCTTTTAGGATCGGTAACCGGTTTCTGGGCCACAAAAATTTTGAAGGAACTCATTCCGGCGAGCCTTCCGGCTAATGTGCATCTTGACCCGCGCATCTTCGCTTTCTCCGCCGTAATCTCCGCCGTCGCGCTACTGATTTTTGGTCTTGTTCCCGCCTTCATCGCCTCCCGAACCGACGTGAACGAAACCCTCAAAGAAGGAGGCCTGCATTCGGGAGCCTTTTCGGGGACACATCGTTTGCGCGGCCTGATGGCCGCCGGCGAAATTGCTTTGTCGCTGATTCTGCTCGTAGGGGCCGGCCTGCTATTGCGGAGCTTTTTGCGTCTCACGGAAGTGGATCTTGGTTTCGATCCCGATCATCTCCTGATCGCCACGGTGGAAAGGCCTCTGACCGCGGCAAACTTCGATTCCCAGTTGCATGCGGCGTTCTTCCACGACGCGCTCGAACGGATTCGCAGCCTGCCCGGAGTAAAGGAAGCGGCACTGACGCAGCGTTATCCGTTAGGTCCGCCTCTCAACGCCACGGGGATTGTGCACGTGCAAGGTGCGGAAGACTTTCGCCGGAGCCAGCCGGTTTCGATTACTGCCATCAGCCCGGAGTACTTCCATGTGATGAGGGTTCGCCTCTTGAACGGGCGCGCCTTCAACGAAACCGATTCGGCAGGCAAGCATGTTGCGATCCTCAACGAGCGTCTCGCGAAATTGGTATTCGGCAGCCGAGACCCGCTCGGCCAGCACATTGCCTTCGGGCCGCCGCCTGCCCCTTGGAGCGAAATCGTGGGCACCGTCGCAGACATGCGGCAGGATGCGCTCGAACGGGAGCCCGCCCCGGAGCTTTTCGTCCCGTACACGCAGCAGCCGACTTTCGCGATGGCGTTCATACTGCGGGCCGATTCCAACCCGGAAACGCTCGCGAGCGCCGTGCGAAGTGCCGTCGCAAGCGTAGATAATAATCAGCCCGTGTCCGAGATCATGACCATGGATGAAGTCCTCGCGAATTCCGTGGCTCCGCGGCGCTTCCGGGCGCTGTTGTTGGGGCTTTTTGCGGCTCTCGCGCTCCTGCTTGCCGTGATCGGGATTTACGGCGTAATCGCGTATTCCTGCAGTCTGCGAACCAGTGAATTCGGCATACGCATCGCGCTCGGCGCGAAAGAAAGTGACATCCTCAAGCTCGTCGTTCGGCAAGGATTCGGCCTCACCATCATTGGCCTGGGGGCCGGGATTGCCGGGGCCATTGGGCTGACGCGCTACTTGTCCAGCCTGTTGTACGAGGTGAAGCCAACCGACCCGATGACGTTTGTTCTTGTATCGGCGATTCTCGCCGGGGTCGCGCTGTTTGCCTCCTGCATTCCGGCTCGGCGCGCTATGCGCGTCGACCCGATGGTTGCCCTGAGATACGAGTGAGGGAGGCCGGAGAATGCGACCGGAGCATTGGCTGTTCACGATTCCACTGCGGCTGCGGTCGTTGTTTCGCTGGGCGCAGGCCGACCAGGAACTGGATGACGAGTTGCGCGACCACCTCGACCGAAAAACCGAGGAATACGTCGCGCAAGGGATGACGCAAGAAGAGGCGCACCGCCGCGCGCGCCTCGACCTGGGCGGTATCGAGCAGACCAAAGAGAAATGCCGCGACGCACGTCGCGTGCGGGTGATCGAGACGGCGCTTCAGGACATACGCTTCGGCATGCGAATGCTGCGCAAGAATCTCGGGTTTACCTCGGTGGCGGTATTGGTGATGGCCTTAGGCATAGGCGCTAACGCGGCCATGTTCAGCGTCGTGAATGCCGTGCTGCTGAGGCCCCTTTCGTTTAATGATCCGGGCCGGATCGTGACCTTAGCGAGCCTGTGGAAGAAGAGCGGAGGGCATGGTCCGGTTTCTGCGCCGGATTTTCGCGACTGGCACGACCAGAGCACAGCGTTCGAAGCCATAGCCTACTACCAAGGCCGCGACACCGCGGTCATGGCCGGGCCCGTGGCCGAGTACGCCCAGGTGGCCCTGGCCTCGCGAGAATTTTTCCGAGTCTTCCACGTGCTACCGGCGATTGGCCGCGAATTCAACGCTGACGAAACAAAGCCGGGGAGCGCTGGCGCAGCGATGATCAGCACCGCTTTCGCGGTCAGTCACTATGGCAACCCGAACAAAGCGTTGGGGCAAAAAATCCATATGTTTGACCGGACCTTGGATGTTGTCGGCGTGCTGCCTCCTGGTTTTTACTTCCCGAACAAAACGAGCATCTGGTTTCCTGCGAACACCATCTTTCGCGACAACGAATTCCGGTCCGGACACAACTACCGTGTGATCGGAAAGCTGAAACCAGGCGTCACTTTGGAGCAGGCGCAAGCGCAAATGACCGCACTCGGCTCACGGCTGGAAGAAAAGTATCCAGACAGCAATGGTGACGAGAGCGTTGCGGTCACGCGGATGCGCGATGACATGGTGAGCAACTTCCGGCTTACGCTCTGGGTGATGCTCGCCGCCGTGGGTGTTGTGCTGCTGATCGCGTGCGCCAATCTGGCGAGTATGTTGCTGGCCAAGGCGGTGGGACGCACCAGAGAGATAGCCGTTCGGTTAGCCCTAGGGGCGGGTCGAGTCCGCATCGCCCGCCAGCTCATTACGGAAAGCCTCGTCCTGACTTTGCTCTCAGGCGCGATAGGGGTGCTCCTGGCATTTTGGGGCGAACGCGCCCTCGTCGCGCTAGCTCCCACCGATGTGCCCCGCCTTTCGGAAACGTCGGTAGATGCCCGCGTGCTTGCATTTAGCTTTGTCGTTTCTGTGCTTGCCAGCTCACTTTTTGGGCTGGCGCCCGCTTTACAGGTGTGGCGACTGGATTTGAATAAATCGCTGAAGCAGGGAACGACCCGTGCAGCCAGTGGGGCCATGGCCGCTCGCTTTCGTGGAGGACTCGTTGTAGCCGAAATCGCGCTTTCCCTGATTTTGCTAATTACCGCAGGCTTGCTGCTGAAGAGCTTTGTCGCGCTCCAGAACGTCTCTTTAGGATTCCGCCCCGAGCGCGTGTTGGTGATGGAGACTAGCTTTCCAGCATCCGACCAGGAAAGTCAGAAACGCGCTACTGCATTCTACAAAGACTTGCTGCGAGAAATTGCGGCCATTCCGGGCGTATTGCATTCCGGTGCCGTTATGGAGCTTCCGGTGCACGTGCTGTCGGTCGGAAGCTACTACATCGACCAACAAACGGACCTCGTGAATCCGTCAAGTGCCGTTTATTCGATCGCCGTGCCGGGTGCGTTCGCGACTTTGGGAATTCCTCTGATCGAGGGTCGCGACTTCGATGACCGCGACACGTTTGACGCGCCGTTTACGGCGATTATCAATCAGAAGTTGGCTACTGAGGCGTTTCCGAGACAGGACCCGATAGGCCATTTGATCCATTGGGGAATGGACTCACCAGAGCCAATGAAAATTGTCGGTGTGGTTGGCAATGTCCGCCAGGCTGGACCTGCCGCGTCGCCGAAGTGCGAGATTTTTGCTCCTTATCTGCAACATCCAGGGCCCTCGACGGACTTAAACATCCTGGTGCGCACAGCGCTTGAACCAAGCGCCCTCTTCCCAACCCTCCGGCAAAAAGCGCAGGCGCTTTCCCCCGACGTTCCTGTGAAATTCACGACGATGGAAGCATCCGTGAGCGAGAACGTCGCGGCCCCGCGATTTCGCACACTGCTGCTCGGAGTCTTCGCGGCCTTGGCGGTGATTCTGGCAATGGCAGGCGTTTACGGTGTGGTGTCTTATGTAGTCGGCCAGCGCTCCAGCGAGATCGGTTTGCGCATGGCCCTGGGCGCCAGTCCCGGCGATGTTCTGCGGTTGATCCTACGGCAAGGTCTTGCCTTGACCGCCGCAGGCATTGTTCTTGGATTGCTCTGCGCCGCGGGGGTCACACGGCTGCTGCAAAGCATGCTCTTTGAGGTAAAAGCCACGGACCCGCTTACGTATTTTGCTGTCATTACGATATTGGTCGGTGTCGCGCTAGCGGCGAGCTATATTCCGGCGCGTAGGGCGATGCGCGTCGATCCGATGGTCGCTCTGAGGTATGAGTGAAGGAGGGCCGGAGCATGCGACCGGAGCATTGGCTGTTCACGATTCCCCTGCGGCTGCGGTCGTTGTTTCGCTGGGCGCGGGCGGACCAGGAATTGGATGATGAGCTGCGCGAGCACCTCGAACGAAAAACCGAAGAATACGTTGCGCAAGGGATGGCGCAAGCAGAGGCGCGCCGCCGCGCGCGGCTCGACCTGGGCGGTATCGAGCAGACCAAGGAGGAGTGCCGCGACGCCCGCGGAGTGAATTGGATTCAGGACTTCGTTCAGGATTTGCGCTTTGGTCTTCGCGTACTACGCAAGGCACCGGGCTTTACCGCAGTTGCGGTTCTCACATTGGCGCTTGGTATCGGCGCCAACACTGCTATTTTCAGCCTGATTAATGCGGTGGCGCTACGCTTACTGCTTGTGCCTAATCCACAGCAACTCGTTTTGCTGCAGTGGACGGCGCACAAGAAACCAAACGCAAACTATTTCGCAGGCTTCCGCGGCTGCCCGAGTGGGTCAGGGAGATCTTCTTCCTCGCCAACCGCGTGTTCTTTTTCGTATCCCTTGTTTGAGCAAATTCGGTCGATGCGGGATATCTTTACCGGCGTGCTTTCCTTCGTGCGCGCGGACGCAGCAGTTCGCGTAGAGGGCAGCCCTGGGAAACTTTGGGGAATGTACGTCTCGGGCGATTTTTTCCCCACGCTTGGTGCGCGGGCAGCCGTCGGGCGCACGCTTGATGGCAATGATGATGTCTCTGGTGCAGAGCCGGTAATCGTCGTCAGCTACCGCTATTGGCAGAACGAGCTCGGAGGCGATAAAAGCGTGCTTGGGAAGACGGCTACGGTCAATCTCAAGGCATTCCGGATTGTCGGCATTACCGGCCGCGACTTCCCCGACTTTGATCCCGGTGTGCCGGTAGACTTTTGGCTTCCGCTAGCCGCTGAGTCCATCGTGAATCCACATGCGCCGAGCCGGACGGATGCCAACTCGCTGTGGCTTTACGTGTTGGCGCGACTCAAGCCCGACGTGACAAACAGCCGCGCTGAGGCAGAGCTCAACGCGATGTTCATCTCAAGCACGACGAGTGGTCCGACAGCACTCTTCAAAGCAGACGATGCACCACGACTCACACTCTATCGAGCAGCCGAAGGCCTGGCGTCGCTTCGCACGGCATATGCAAAGCCACTGTATGTGCTGATGATGGCTGTAGGTTTGATCCTATTGTTGGCTTGCGCCAACGTAGCGGGTCTGATGCTCGCGCGCTCTTCGGCGAGGCAGAATGAAATGGCTGTGCGCAATGCACTTGGCGCGCCGCGTGTGCGGATCGTGCGGCAACTCTTGACGGAGAGTCTTATGCTGTCCGCGGCGGGTGGTGCGCTCGGGATCATGTTCGCCGAGTTCGCCGCGAGGTCCTTAGTTTCCTTTCTATCGGCAAATTCGTACGTTCCGCTCCAGATCGATGTCGGAATCGATTGGCACATTCTCGGCTTTACATTGGCCGCTTCCACTTTAGTAGGGATGCTTTTCGGAATTGCCCCAGCTCTTCGTGGTTCTCGCGTTGATGTCGCTCCGATCCTCAAACTAAGCGGCGGCCAATCCGGCACTACGACCCGGCAATCGGCGCATCTCGGTAACATTCTCGTGGTTGCCCAGGTGGTGGTTTCGATTCTTGTACTTGTCGGGGCCGGATTGTTGGGCCGAACGGTTTTGAATCTGGAAGGGGCGGATGCCGGGTTCAAAACCGGCAATCTTCTTCTCTTTGACGTGGACATGACGGCGAGTGGGTTGGCGATCGATGATCCACGGTGTGACAAACTGAACCAGGAACTGCAGAGCCGCTTCGCGGCCATGCCTGGCGTAAGCTCAGCGAGTTATTCAGCGATGCCGATGTTGAGTGGCGGCTCTTACGGCGGCGAATTTCACCTCCTTGGCACGCCTTCTTCCTCTGTGCTCTCAACGGAGCTCCTTCCTGTCGGGCCAGGTTTCTTCGAAACGATGAAGATTCCACTCGTTGCGGGAAGGACTTTCACGAGGGCCGATTTTGAATCGTCAACAGTGCCGAAACCCATTGTTGTCAACCGTACTTTCACTCGAACCCTACTTGGCAATGACAATCCACTCGGGCGCGTGCTAAGCGAGGGTGAATCTCAAACGCCTGATTGGCAAATCATCGGTGTTGTAGGCGACACAAAGTACGAAAATATTCGGAAAGAGGCCGAGGCGACGGCTTTTACGCCGCATATGTACAGATTGTCGACCTTCGCGTTGCGGACAGAGGGTGATCCGAAGGCGCTTGTTTCGCTTGTGCGCGATGCTGTTCGTCAGGTCAACCTAGACTTTTTCATTCTGCAGATGATGACGCAGTTGGAGGAAATCGACAGGACAATCTACCAGGAACGTCTTGTGGCGACGCTCTCGATCCTTTTCGGTCTGCTTGCGCTCACGCTTGCTTGCATCGGCCTGTACGGACTGGTGGCGCACGGAGTCGCTCGGCGGACGCATGAGATCGGCGTGCGAATGGCGCTCGGCGCCCGGCGGCACGAAATCCTTTGGCTAACGGCTAGACTGGGCCTTGTGGTAACGCTGGCGGGGGTTGTGGTGGGCCTCGGTGTGGCCGTCGGCGTTACGCGATATTTGCAGAGCCTTCTCTACCACGTCCGGCCTGGCGACCCGTGGACGTTTGCAGGCATCGCGATTGTCCTAATGATGGTAGCGCTGGCTGCGTGCTACATTCCGGCGAGACGAGCGATGGGGGTTGATCCTGCGGTTGCGTTGCGGCACGAATAGCTCACCGAACCTTCTAATCCCACAATCCCTTTGACACACAACCTCTGACAACTGGAACAGTGCGTCCAGCAGTACACCCTCAAGCTTCCCCAGCCCACCCTCTCGGCTTTTCAACCCACAACTCAGGAGCAACACCCATGCGAACGAACACGCAGGAGGCAGTTCTGTGTGCCTACATCGCGTCCATCGGAAAGCGCACGCCGCGCGACGCTGCTCAAGACGCCGCCGAGCTTTGCAGATTCGCGAACTCGCTCAATCGTTTGAGCGAGTTCGCCTGCAATTCCGGCCTGACTGAGCGGCAAGAGCGACGGAAGCAAAACCTACAAACCCGGATCAAGACCGTGCTGGAACGCGCGGGCTTGGTCCTCAACCACTTCAACAGCGATCCGCGAGGCTACGCCGTATACCTCGATCTGCCCGATGGCTCCTACAACACCTTCGGCGGACGGGAATGCGGCTACGGCATCGGGAGGTGAAACCATGTACGACCGCGTAGTGACCATCAACAACACGCACTGGCCGGCGTATCGGAAGCCAGGCGCGACCTTGGTTGATCTGCGGATACTCGATCCAGACGACCGCAGTCCCGAGCCGCGACTGGTCTTCCGGCCCGAGAAGTTGCGCGAACTGGGAATACCAGACGTGCTCATCGAGGCCGCAGCGACATCTGATCCGCAGGGATTCCTTCTATTCGACGACCTGCCGGATCAGACGAACCTAGCGAACGAGCCCGCTGACCAATCCGCGACTGAACGATCCACAAACTGAACCAAGCCCTGCCGCTCGAATAACCCAAAACCGCAAAATCCAAAAACTGGAGGTGCCTCATGGCAAGTGAGGGAAACGGCTTCACGCATTACCTCGTATCGAAGGAAGTCGTTCTCGGCGAGGCCTGCGTGATCGAGAAATGCAACGATTGGATCTCGCTTGCATTCATCAAGCTCGGGATCGACAGGCCGGAAGCCGTGATCGACCGTGCCTTCGTTGAGAACCACGCCCTCGTTCCCAAAACCGCGAACTAACCCCCTCAGACTCCCCACCCACAAGCAGCAAGACCCACCAAATAACTCCTTCCACCTCTGCACGGTAGGCGGCGTGTGCTCATGCCGCCTACCGTGCAGCCCAGCAAAAGTCACAAAAGTCACGAAAGTCACAAAAATACGCTGACAAGCATCGCTCTGTGATTTTGGAGGTCCGACATGCGTCCTGAGCCCAATTTCCCAGTCAGACCTGACGAGTTTGTTGGCCGGAGGCAGCACATTGAGGCGTTCCGCGAGGCCTTGCAACAAGGACTGACGGCAGGTCGAACGAGTTCGTTCGCGATTCTCGGCGATTGGGGAATTGGCAAGAGCAGTTTGCTGTTGAAATTCGCGGCCGTGTGCGCCGAACCGGCATTTGCGTTCCTCCCGATTCTTTTCTCAGCTTCGACCGACGTTCACGACTACATGCGCCTCGCCGAGAGCCTGCTCGACAAATTCGGGGATGCCTTGCTGGCTATGCCAAACCTGGAGGCCCGTTTGCGCGCCGAACTTCGAAACTGGAGACTCAAACAGCTTAATCTCGGTGCGGTCGGCTTGGAACGTCACTCCCGCCGCCTGTTCCTCAGTTCGGGAAGTTCTCTCCTCAGACACAAGCTCAAGGAAGCCTGGGATCATTTCTTCCGGCCCGCACAATTAAACGGCGCGATCTTCTTTTTGGATGATCTCCAAAACATCGGCATAAGCAAATCAGACCTCGCCCTGACGATCAGAGACCAGTTTCAGTTCTTCGGCATCGAAGGGATGAATTACAGTGTCTGCTTCTCAGCCAAACCCGACTATTTCGCGGAAACGAAGGCTCTAGCGGAGCCAGCAGTGCGGTTTTACACAAAGGTTTATCTGGAGCCTTTTACCTTCGAAGAGACCATCGAATATACGCGGTCGGTCTTCGGAACCTCACCTGATCCAAGCGCGATAATCGCCACTTGGCTCCACGAAAAAACCCTCGGACACCCGTACTTTCTTGCTTTCGTGTGTAAGCGTTTATCCACCCTGGAGGGCCAGATTCATTCACAGAAACTCGAAGCGATTTGGCCCGCGATATTCGATCAATTGGGTCGCGAGAAATTCCGGTCTGATATTGCCCAACTGAGTGCCAAAGAACTCGGGCTCGCTCACCAATTCGCAAGCTTCTCCGAAAGCGATATTCCTGCGCATCACCTCACCGGGAAAATACACAGAGAGCATCGCGCGCGCCTCGTTGAGAAAGGCGTGCTGATCCGCACAGGACGAGGCCGCTACAAGCTGTACCACCCACTGTTCCGCGAGTTCCTTCGACAAACACAATGAAACGCAGCAACTGCAAAAGCGAAAACGTTCGCGCCCTTGCACTACCCACAGGGCGGACTCCATTCCCTTGTCCCATTCCCCCTTAACCACTTCACCTTTCCCACTCCAATCCCTTGCCCTTCGGAGTTCAGAAATGAGTACGGGGACGAAATCCGAAGCTTTGACAGCGAACAGTCAGAGCGTCTGTTTGCGCGGGACGCTGGGTACCAAACATTCGCCCAGCCTGTTGGCGCCAGGACGCCCCATCACAGGCTCGTCTTCGGACAGCAGCCCCGGTGACACCGAACCGGGCACTCGTGCGCGGTACCGTGTCGAAAGTACTCCTGAGCCGCAAGCTCGGCGTGATATTCTCGCCGTAGCGACACCGATAAGGCGGAGAGGCAAGTCGATGAGCCGCCGTATTGGTCAGAACGGAAATGTGTTCGTGAAACCAAAATGCAAAAACGGGAGGTGTAATCACAAGAAAGGTCTGTGTCCGAAGTATGGCCGTTATTGGGTGGACCAGCTCGGCCAGCACGAACGTCTTCGTAAAGTGATCTCCCTCGGCGAAGTGACGCAAACAATGGCGGAACGTAAGCTACGAGATTACATACGCGAGACGCAAGTTGACTCCCCCGAGACCTTCGAGGAAGTCACCTCTCCCACCACCACATTCAAGCAGCAAGCACAGTGGTGGTTGGACGAGATGCGAGCCGGACGAATTGTCAGCCGAAGGAAGCGTAAGCCAATCAAGCCAGCCACACTGGCTGGTTATGAAGCTGCCGTGAACTGGCTCAACCAGATCATTGGCGAGACGCCCTTGGTCGACATCAAGAATGAAGTTGCCAAGCAGCTTGTGATCAAAATGCGAGCTGCGAATCTTTCCGACAAAACAATCGTCAACTACATTCATGTCCTTCAATCGGTGATAGCAAGCGTCGTTAACGATGAAGGCGAACAGGTACACCCTCGAACTTGGAACTCTCACTTCATCGGGCTTCCAGTCGTCAACCCGAAGAAGCAGAACCGACCGACGCGAACGGCCAAGGAGATCGAAAAAATCTTGGCCGCTGTTGCAGGTCGGTATCGCGTTCTCTACGCATTGCTGGCTGGAAGTGGTTTGCGGATCGGAGAGGCCCTCGCAATTAGATTAGGGCCTCTGTCGGATGAATACTCGAAGATCTCCGACGATTGTTCCACGATCTACATTCGGCAGGCTATCTGGCGCGGGAAAGAGCAGGACCCCAAGACAGACGCCGCCGTTCGGGATGTGGACGTTCCAAAGGAACTCGCCGCTTTGCTATCAGAATTTGCTGGCGACCGCAAAGAAGGGTTCCTGTTCTGCTCCGCAAGCGGTAAGCCGCTATCAGCACGCAACATTGTTCGCGACAACCTGCATCCCGCGCTTCTCGCTCTCAAGCAGCCGAGGGCGGGTTTCCACTGCTTCAGGCGTTTCCGCGAATCCGTGCTTCAGATGTCCGACGCCCGGAATCTTTTGGTGGATTACTGGATGGGCCATGAGAATCGGGAGATGGGCACGCGATACGCGAAGCAACTGATTGAGAACATCCAGTGGCGCAAGGAATGGGCTGAAAAGATTGGTCTCGGATTCAAGTTGCCGACTCTGGAAAGCTCAGTTGGGCTACTTGGGCTACCAAAACAGCAAAAATCGAAACTGGAGAAAGTCGCTTAACTGATTGAGGGATTGAAAATTAGGTTGGCTCCCCGGGCTAGATTCGAACTAGCAACCCTTCGGTTAACAGCCGAATGCTCTACCGTTGAGCTACCGGGGAACATCCCCATTTTCATCTGTTTACGCGGCTGTTGCAAGCCGAATGCGGGGGACATGGGGGACATGACTGAATCCAAGTCCAGCATTTTCAACGCAAGTTTTTCGCGTATCCATGCGTCCCATGACCTTTATATACGACTGTTCCGTGACACCCTTTTTGCCATGACCGAGCCAAATCTTGATTAGAGATTCGGGAATCAGTTGGGTGTCCAAGTGTGTGCAACGAAACCGCCGCATCGCGTGCCATGCAACCCCTTCGCCTTCAAGACACCTCACCCTGCGCCTGCCGTTTTTATCGCGCCAGCGTTCGGCCTTTCTCAGCCCCACGTTTTCAAGAATAGGATGGAGCCAATCGCGGTTGATATTGCGCTGTTGAAGTGGATTGCCACTGCGTGATTTGAACAGCAGCGTACCGGGTCTTTTGCCAGCAACGTATTTTCTAAGGATCGCGGCCAAGGACTCAGGAACGTCCACGTCGCGTATGCCGTTCTTGGTTTTTGGCGCTTTCAGTTTCCTTCCGTACACGCTCTGCCGAACATGCAGAACGCGGCAATCCTCAGAAAACGCAGAGCCATGCTGACACTTTCGCGGTTTTAGTGATTTGCAGTGCGGGCATCCAACGCTATCACGAACCTTAATTGCAAGCGCCTCACCGATCCGCAAGCCCAAGCCGCCAACGACTAGAGACAACCAGTACACAA
>QHYH01000271.1 GCA_003223215.1 Acidobacteriota bacterium | reverse complement strand
CGTCCCTTTGTCTGGACCGCCAAACTGGAGGAGATTCTGAAGAAGATTGAGCGTGCACGCGCAAAGTTGGAATCGATTCAACCGGGGAGCACTCAACCCCGGCGCCGACGGAAAGGCGAGGAATAATATGTATAGTCATTTAAGATACGCTAGACTAGGAACGTTGCTCTGGGCCCGTACCGAGGCTGGCGTAGCTCCCCATGGTGGTAGAAGGCGCTTCGCGGAATTGCGTACACCAACATGGAACGTGATCACTATCCACTTCCATTTTGCTGAAAATTTATTCCCTGAGGACCCAGGAAAACAGGCTGGATGCGAGCGTCACTGATCCTATAGACGCGTTACCGTTCGGAGCCATCCCATGAACTGTTGAAATTTGGGGCGAGAACTGCGCGAAAAGGACCGGGTGAAACGCTGATGCTGACGGACTCAGCCGAGCGGTTTTTGCAGAGATACAGCAAACCCCGGAGTCAAAAGTTGAGCGGGGCCGCCGGCGGCAATTACCATGTCGTCTTCACATCGCAAGCCAAATTCCCCAGGAAGATAAAGCCCTGGCTCATTCGAAAAGGTCATGCCCGGCTCGAGGACGGTCTTGCTTCCGCGCACTAGGTAGGGGTGCTCGTGGCCGTCAAGGCCAAGTCCATGCCCCAGCCGGTGTGTGAAGGTCTTATAGTCCGGGCCGAATCCTGCATCGGTGATCACTTTCCGGGCAGCGTCATCCACGGTGCCCGAAAGCCGGCCGGCGCGCGCCGCATCGAGCGCGGCATCTTGCGCTTTGCGAACGATTTCAAAAACACGCACTACCTTTTCAGAAGGTTTGCCTAACACGCCTGTGCGCGTCACGTCCGATTGATAGCCTTCCACCGAGCAGCCGCCGTCGATGAGAATGACGTCTCCCTCTTTTAGTTTTTGCGGCTGGATCGTGCCGTGCGGCAGCGCCGCAGACGCCCCCAGCAACACGAGCGCTCCGCCATGCAGGCTCATCTTCGAAAAGCCGCCTTCGACCAGTTTGCCGATATCTTCCTGAGACATTCCTTCCTTGACGGACGCGAAGACCGCGCGAAAAACGTCGAAAGTGGCCTCACACGCCAGCCGCATCAGCTCCAATTCATGCGCCGATTTGCGTCCCCGGCAGGCAATCGTCACGGGATCAGCCGAAACGTATTCGAGTCCCGGAGCTGCCGCGCGCAAATGGTCGTAAAACGTGAACGGCGCCGTCTCTTCCACTCCAAAGCGGCCCGTTCGAATGCCGCGATCAGCCAGCGCCGCCGCCACGATTTTTGTCGGGCTCTGATCCTCCTGCCAGATGCGCACTTCCGCAGCGAACTGCAGCTTTTCCCGCATGCGCCCTTCTTCAAACGCCGGCACAACGACGATCGGTTCGCCCGTGCGCGGAAGCACCAGCGAGAGTAGCCGCTCGCTCATTCCCCAGCGAATGCCCGTGAAGTAGCAAAGAGAAGTTCCGGGCGCGACGAAAAGCGCGTCGTACTTCGGCTCGAGCTCCGTCATCAATTTCTGTGCGTACTGCAAGCGGCCGCGATATTCCTCTGCGGTAATGGGATGCACGCGCGAACCAAGAGGCTTGAGCGCGGAGAAAGCTTCGGGGAGAACGTCGGCTTCGTTGGCAGGATTGGTGGTTGCTTTGGGCAGAGTCGCAAGACCTGCAAGAGAGAAAGCCGCGCCGCTTTGCAAAAATTCGCGGCGTGAAGATTGCATTGGCACGCTCGAAGTTTGGTTTTCCATGGCAGAAGAGAGCTTCCTCTGCGCCGGCGCAGCTTGTCAAGACTCTTCGTCCCGCACAAAAAAAGACGGGAGGCGCTCGATGAGCGCCTCCCGGAAAGAACGGCCGGAAAATAGAGTTTAGAAAACGAACTTCAGTCCCAGCGTCATGGAGCGGAAGCCCCCGCTAAACAGCGTGCTTGCCGCCAGGAAGTTCGGGTCCGCGGGACGCACGTACCCCGGCGTGGTCGTGGCCGTGGTCACTCCCACGGTGCTAAAAACGTTTCCGTTGCTGATGGCGAAACTGGGATGGTTCAGCACGTTGAACACGTCCACTTTCGCCCGCAAGTATTTTCCTTCGGTAATGTGGAATTCCTTGCCCACCGAAAGGTTCACAACGCTGAAACCTGGGCTGTAGAAAGAGTTGCGCGCCACGTTGGTGCGAACTCCTTTGCCAGCGATGGCATACCTTGCCGTTGTGTCACCACCGGTGGTCGCGTCCACGGCAAGATAGCCTACGGTGCTGTCTCCGGCCGGGCATCTTGCTCCGGTGACTGTATTCCCGCCTCCAGCGGGAGCGCATACGCGCAATAGGGCGGTGGTCCCACCTGTAAGGCTCGTTCCGAACGGATTGAACATCACGCGGTCGCCCGCAGTATCACCGTTGCCATTGGCATCCGAGGCCGACTGCAGGGTTACAGGCTGCCCCGTTTGGGCAAGAAATACGGAGCCGATGCTGAACCCGTTGACCAAGGTCTTCGCCCACCGGCTATCACTCTTAATGTTCGGGATCTGATAGGTCCAGGAAAGGGCGGCCTTATGCCGAACGTCCAAGTCGGAGTTCCCCCAATCCTCCCGGATTTGTTGCGTGTCCTGGCCGCGGCGCGGGTTGAGGAGGCTGGTGAAGAACTCGTTGGTGGAGTTATCCAGCGTGTGGGAATAGGTGTAGTTGGCGTTGAATGTGAGCCCATGTCGCGCCCGCTGCGTGAAATTAACAGAGCCCGCATGGTACACACTGCTGCCAAACGGTGGATCGGACGTGACGTTGGCCTGAAAGCCGAATGGAAAATATACGTTGTTGCAAGGAGCGGGTGTGGCCGGCGGTGCCACCGGGGTGCAAGTTGTGAAAGCATCCCAAGGAGCGCGCGTCGGAGCCGATGCTGATACTGTAGCTGGCACGTCCTGGGCCCGGAAGTATTCCGGCAGGGGGGCTAGGCCAGCGTCGAATCCGCTCTGAAAATTGCGCCGATCCTGTACCGGCAACGAGATGCCGCGCGTCCCGAGGTAACGGACCTCGATTGTCGTATTCCGCGCCAGCTCACGCTGCACGCCCAAAGACCAGGTCAGAATCTTAGGCATCACGGTATCGTCGATATAGCTGGTTGTAAGCGCTCGGGCTTCTGCCTGTCCTGAAGGAGGAATATAGGCCTGCGGTAGTCCCCCAAGTTGGAGAAAACCCAGGTTGTTTGGGGTGGTGCACCATCCGGGCTGCGGCGTCAGGGTGCATGCGGAATTCGGATCGAGTTCACTCTGCAGTTGCGGTGGCAGCGTGATGGACGCGAAGTTCTGGAATTTTACGTCATAAGCCATGCCGAAGCCGCCGCGAATAGACATCTTCCCGCGACCGGTCGGATCATAGGCAAATCCCACGCGTGGACCGAAATTGTTCTTGTCCGTCTTAGGATTGCCAAAGGTAATGACTCCCGGAACATTGGAAACAGCGTTTAAGATTTGCGTGCTGGATCCCACTGGATTTGTCCAGTACTCATAACGCAGACCTAGATTTACAGTAAGACGCGGACTGAATTTGAAGTCATCCTGAGCGAATCCAGCGAACAAACTTTGCGTCCCGAGGAAGCTTCCTGTTCCAGCGTTGCGCAGGGTTCTTCCGGGATTGTCCGGGAGGACGTCATTGATGAAGGCGTCCGCCGTGTTGTATTGGTTGTCGCTATTGCTCCGCGGCAGGAAGAACTGCGGATAGATGAAATGATTGTATTCGCCCCCGAACTTGAACGTGTGCTTGCCGCGGGACCAAGAGAATGTATCCGAGATCTGATACGTGTTCTGTTTCTGGAAAGTATTGTCACCTGGGCCGACGGTAACGCCTCCGAGAAGGTCGTTAATCGTGATGTCCTGAGGACAGGTCTGGCAAGGATTGACGGTTGCCAGAGAGAAAAACGAATACTGCAGGCGCAGATCGTTCACCAGAGTGCCGCTGATCGTCCATGCGTCGGTCAGCGCGATCTTGCGATTGTGGATGGGCTCCGCCTGATTGAAAATCGCTTGCGTTGAATTGACCGGCAGAATGAAATTTTCCTGGTTGATGAGGAATCGCGCGCCAAACTGGTGGCGTCCCATCGTATAGTCCGCGTTCACGATCGCGTCATGTTCCCGCTGAAAAACTGGGCTAAAGATGGTGATATTGCCGATGGGGACGTTTGCAGCGGTCGCACTATTGATGCCGCCAGTATGAATCGTCACGCTTCCAGCATCGTTCGCTGGCGCTATCGGAAAGTTATTCAAGAGAGCTGAGACCGCGCTATCCGCTGCGTTGGCCTGCAGCGTCGCCAATCCAGAAGCCGTCGGCGCGGTAAACGCTGTCGGGGCGCCCTGTCCATGAAGATAGGTATATTCGTAGCCGCCAAAAACAAACAATTTGTTCTTGACGATCGGACCGCCCACTGTGCCGCCAAAGCGGTTGTTGTCAAACGCTGGCTGGCCTGGAAGCGTTCCGTCCAGGATCGCGCCTTTCGTAAGGTTATCCAGAGAGTTGTAGTTGCGGTTCTGGTTGTACCACTCGCCCGATCCGTGCCAGTTGTTCGTTCCGGTTTTCGTAACCAGGCTGAATTGTCCGCCCGCGGAATGTCCGTACTCCGCGCTGAACTGATTCGTCGTCAGATTGAATTCCGACACCGCATCGGGAATGACCGTGGAGTTGTTTCCCGTCACCCCCAGGTTGTTGTCGTCGACGCCGTCCACCGTAAAGTTGTTATCGCGCGGACGGGTTCCGCCAACTGATCCGCCGATTCCCGTGACTCCGCCCGGCTGCGCTATAACGTTGGGCGCCAGCACGGCTAGGTTCAGCATGCTCCCATTCAGAGTGCCCCCGCCGCTAGGAAGATCGACGGAATGCGAGTCAAACGAATTGTTCAGGGAGGACGATGTGGTCTGGACTTCCACGCTTCCGCCGGTAACTTCGATCGTCTCCGTCGCGATCCCCAATTCCACCTGAGCGTCCGCCACGTTGTCTTGGTTGGCGATTACGCTCACATCTTTCTTCACGAAACTCTTGAAGCCCTTGGCCTCCACGCTGATCTTGTAGACTCCCGGGATCAAACTGGGCAGCGCATAAGTGCCCGCTGACGTGGTCGTGACTTTGACGGACACTCCCGTCTCCTGATTCGTTACTGTGACCTCGGCATTGGGAACAACTGCGCCGGCGGGGTCCAAAACTTGGCCCCGGAGCGTGCCCGTGGTTCGCTGCGCAAACGCCGATGCCGAAAAAAGCAGCGCTGTGGCCGTCACCAATAGCGCTAAAACAACACTGCTTCGCCCATTAACTTGGTATCGACAAGCCCTGCTCAATGTTGCTCTTTCACAATTCATGTGCCCCCTCCATTCGATTGGACAAACTCAAACGTCCCATTGCTCTGCTTGGCGGAATCTCAAACAAACCCTTTCCAGACAGTCGGATTCCCCTTGAGCTTTGCCAAGGGATTGCAGTTCGTGCGCCAGTGCGCCGCACCACTAAGGTTGTGTTTTTTCTATAACTTGCGGGCAAAATTGGAAGGGACCAAATCTAAAGTTCGATACTTCTGGAGAATTTATCTAATTTAGATTCCGGTATGCGGAGAGTGCAGCCCCGCCAGGGCCAGCAAAATTAACAGATGGGCCGTGAAGCCTCGGCGTTTCTAGGCCGAGGATATAAGGCCCTTTTCCTTCAGAACTGCTCTGTATCTCTTCTGTCCGAACGACCTATGGGCGGGCAGCCCAAAAGTAAAGTCGCTCCGTAGTCCTCCGCTGAAGTAGGGCGGTTGTGGGAGCAACCCAGCGAAGCCATCTCGGGAAAACAAACCGAGAGGCCGTAGGAATCCTC
>QHYH01000107.1 GCA_003223215.1 Acidobacteriota bacterium | reverse complement strand
TCCCTGCGCGAGGAAACCTACTCCCAAGCGTTTTTTCCGGCCTCCCAGATCCCGGAAGCCGCAGACAGCGAGAATTTTGAACTTCGCGCCGAGAGGTCTCCCTCCGCGCTGATCCCCTCGGTCCAGGATGCCGTGCGTCAGGTGAACAAACGCATCTCTTTGGATTTTCACTCTTTAGCCGCGCAGGTAGGCGACTCCCTTGTCCAGGATCGTCTTCTCGCCACGCTCTCGACGTTTTTCGGCGGCCTTGCTTTGCTGCTGGCGATGATCGGTCTCTACGGGGCGCTCGGTTATCTGGTAACCATGCGACGCGCCGAATTCGGTGTGCGCATGGCGCTTGGCGCTAGGCCTGCTTCCATTCTGAGTCTGGTGATGAAGGATGTCGCGGTGGTTCTAGGGAGTGGCGTGACGGCTGGCGCGTTCACTTCCCTGCTAACCGTCGGATTCCTCCAGAAGATGCTTTTCGGTCTCACCGCACGCGATCCCCTAACCATGGTCGCAGCGATTGGTCTTCTCTCCGCTGCAGGGTTCCTGGCTGGGTACTTGCCGGCGCGGCGGGCAATGCGTGTGGATCCGATGGCGGCGCTGCGTTACGAGTAACTCATGGCTCTCGGAGAGCCACAACGAAGGATGAAAATAGCCGCTCACTGTTGAGCCAATCTTTTCAATGAGATACGCGGCTATTTTCATGGGAGTGAAGTGCGGTCCAGTGCTTTTCCGACTGGCAAGGAAAGAAAGAGAGGAAAATGCATGAAACTGCTGGCCTTGCTGCGGTCCATGTTCGATCGCGCACGCATTGAAAAAGATAAAGATACGGATGAGGAGTTGCGAGCGCACGTGCTCGATCGCGCGGAGGACTTGGAGCGGTCGGGCTCGACGCGCGCGGAGGCGGAGCGGCGAGCGCGAATCGAATTTGGCGGTCATGAGAGGTTCAAGGAAGAGTGCCGCGAAGAGCGCGGCGGCTTCCGGCTGGAAACGGTGTGGACCGACATACGGTTCGGCGCGCGCATGCTGAGGAAGTCGCCGGGATTCACGGCGGTCGGGATCTTGACCCTGGCGCTCGGGATTGGCGCGAACACGGCGATCTTCAGCGTGGTCAACCGAGTGCTGATCCGACCGTTGCCTTATCCCCAGGCAAACCGGCTGACCATCCTCTGGTCGACCTGGGGAAATGAGACGCGCGGGCCGGCTTCCGGGCCGGAGATGATGGAGTTGCGCAAGCGCTCCCGCGCGTTCGAGGAAATCGGCGGGATCTGGGCGACGACCGGCACCATCACCGGAACTGCCGAGCCGGAACAGGTACGGCTGGCCTTCACGACGGCAAATTTCCTGCCGCTGCTCGCGGAAAAGCCGCAATTGGGACGTTTCTTTGCGCCGGGCGAAGACCGCCGAGGCGCGGCCCCGCTGATGATTCTGACCGACGGACTGTGGCGGCGGGAATTCGGGGCCAATCCGGGCATTATCGGGCAGACCGCGCGGTTGAATGGAAATGACTTCACGATTGTTGGCGTGCTGCCGCGAGATTTCAAACTGCTGTTTCCGGATGGCAGCGGCGTGGTGGCCGATGTGCAGGTATTCATTCCCTTTCTGGATGACCTCGAGAAACGCAACCGGGACGTAGGTTTCTTGAGAATGATCGGCAGGCTGCGCCAGAGCGTCACGGTGGGGCAGGCGCAAAGCGAAGCGGAAACGATTGCCGGCGAGCTTCGCAGTGAGGCGAAGGAGTTTGCCGACCAGTCGCTGCATCTGACGGTCGCGTCGCTGCAGGCCGACGACGTAAGACTGGTGCGGCCAGCGCTGCTTTCGCTGTTCGCCGCGGTTGGCCTGGTGTTGCTTGTGACCTGCGCGAATGTTGCCAATTTGCTGCTGGCCCGCTCGGGAGGCCGAAGACACGAAACGGCTTTGCGTGCCGCGATGGGCGCGGAGAGAAAGCGCATCGTGCGCCAGCTTCTGACGGAACACTTGCTGCTCGGGTGCCTTGGCGGAGTGGCCGCCCTCGGAGTTGGCTGGGCCGCGCTCGAATGGATTCTCGCGTTGCAGCCGGAAGGAATTTCACGGCTCATTGCGGTGCGACTCGACGGTTGGGTCCTGGCGTTCACCTTGGTGGTTTCGATCCTGACGGGCATTTTGTTTGGCTTGGCGCCCGCGTTATCCGTCGCGCGCGGAGATTTGCTTGAAGTGTTGAAGGAGGGCGGAAAAACCGCCGCGACGGGAAAACCGTGGCTGCGGCAACTTCTGATTGTAAGCGAAGTGGCGCTGGGTTCGATCCTATTGGTCGGCACGGGCTTGATGGTTCAAACCTTTGCGAGCCTGTTGCGCGTGGACCCCGGTTTTCATCCGGAAAACGTCCTGACCTTTCAATTGGCTTTTTCCGGCTCGCGATATCGCACGGTCGACTCGGTCACGAATTTTCTCAAGGAATTGCAGGCGAGTCTTGTGGCGCTACCCGGGACGCAAGCAGTTGGCGGCGTTTCTCATCTGCCGCTCGATGAAGGGAAGGGCAATTGGTACAGCTACTATTGGGCGGATGGCGCGCCCGCAGACAAGCAAAACACCGTCATGGCGGACCATCGGTCGACGCTGCCGGGGTATTTTCGAAGCCTTGGCGCGACGATGCTCGAGGGCCGGGAATTTGACGATATCGACGACGCTAGGCACACGCATGTCGCTATCGTGGACGACACCGTCGCCGAGCAGCTTTGGCCGGGGCAGGATGCCCTCGGCAGGAAAATAAGCGTGGAGGATTCCCCCACCGGTCCTTTCCAGTTTGAACGCGAGTCCGTCATCGTGGTTGGCGTGGTGAAGCACATTCAATCGCACACGCTGACAAGCAAAGGGCGTGGGCAGATCTATCTGCCCGTGCCGCTCGCGCCGCGCCCGATCTATTCCCTCGTTGTTCGTACGACCGAGCCGATCGAGACGTTTGGCGCCTACGTGCAGCAGGCGGTGAAGGAGCTCGACAAGGACATGCCCGTTTCGAATCTGCATCCGCAGATGGACTACGTCGACCAGGCCCGCGCACAGACGCGATTTGTCACCGTGCTTTCGGGTGCCCTGGGAGCGTTAGCACTTTTCCTCGCATGCATTGGCATATACGGGGTGACCTCCTACTCGGTGGCGGAGCGGAAAAGAGAAATTGCCATTCGCATCGCCGTGGGCGCGGATTCCTCTGACGTGGGGAAGATGGTGTTGCGGCAAAGCGGAACGCCGGTCATTGTGGGCGTGATCGCGGGTTTGGGGTTGGCGGCGCTGCTGACGCCTCTGCTGTCAGGGATGCTTTTCGGAGTGCGCCCGAGCGATCCGTTGACGTATGTCTCGATCGCCTTGGTGCTGGGGGTCGTCGGCCTCTTGGCCTGTTACCTTCCCGCGCGCCGAGCAACAAGGGTCGATCCCATGATCGCGCTCCGGTGTGAATAGGAACGCGACCAAACGGAGGGAACGTGAAATCCTTCTTGACGATCCGTTCTATCGTTTCCGTGTTGTTTCGTCGCTCGCAAAGCGAAGGCGATCTGGACGAAGAGCTGCGGGTACACGTGCGGAATCGCGCAGACGATTTGGAGCGGAGCGGGCTGACGCGCGCAGAAGCGGAACGGCGGGCACGGATCGAATTTGGCGGGCACGAAAAGTTCAAGGAAGAATGTCGCGAAGCACTTGGGGCGCGCTCGCTCGAAATCTTCCTCGAAGACGTGCGCTTCGCTGCCCGCTTGCTGCGCAAGTCGCCCGGCTTCGCGGCGGTGGCGGTGCTTACTCTGGCGCTCGGGATCGGCGCCAACACAGCGATCTTCAGCGTGGTTGATACGGTCCTTTTGCGGCCCTTGCCGTACCGGAACCCGTTGAGGTTGGTGTGGGCTAGCGAGCATTTTGCCCTTGGCCCTTCCACGGTCGTCAGCGCCGACTTCCCGGCGTGGAGGGACCACAACCACGCGTTTGAGCAAGTCGAGGCATTTGGTGGAACGAGCGGCGCAAACCTGACGGGCGCAGGCGAACCGGCACGCGTAAGCGTAACGAGCGTGACGACCGGATTCTTTTCAATGCTGGGAGTTGCGGCGGTCCTCGGCCGGACCTTTTTGGCAGATGAGGGCAAGCAAGGACAAGAACACGTCGCTCTCCTGAGTGAAGCATTGTGGCGGAACCGCTTCGGTGCGGATCCGCGGATCATTGGAGAAACGATTCGTCTGGACGGCACTGGCTATGCCGTGGTCGGCGTAATTCCGGAGACCGTGCGTTATCCGCGAGCGGATGTGTGGACCCCGCTCGCGCTCGATGCCGCGATATTTTCTCCGCACTCGCCCCGGTGGATGATGCTCGCCGCCATCGGACGCCTGAAACCCGATACGGAAATAAGCCAGGCGCAGTCGGACCTCGAAGTCATTGCCCAAGAGATGGACAAGGAGTACCCGCCGGCAGCCGCGCGGTTCCGGGGACACGTACGAGTGGAAATCATTCCGCTGCACGAACTGCTCGTGCACAACGCGCGTTCCCTGCTCATGATCCTTTTGGGCTCGACGGCACTGGTCCTCTTAATCGGGTGCGCGAACGTGGCCAACCTGCTGCTTTCGCGTGGTGTCGTGCGGGTCAAGGAGATGGCTGTCCGCGCGGCGCTGGGCGCGAAGCGAGGGCGGCTGATCCGTCAATTGCTCACGGAAGGTTTTCTACTGGTAACGATCGGCGGCGTGCTCGGATGCGCGGGAGGTTTCTCGGCGACAAGAATTCTGCGCGAATTGATTCCCGCGAGCCTGCCGGCGAGTATTCGTCTTGACCTGCGAATCTTTGGGTTTTCCGCGGCGATCAGCGCGGCCGCGCTACTGGCGTTCGGTCTTGTTCCTGCGTGGATTGCCTCGCGAACCGACGTGAATGAGACGCTCAAGGAAGGTGGCGTACGTTTGGGAGCCAGCCCTGGAACGCATCGTCTCGCGAGCATCTTCTCGGCTGGCCAGATTGCGTTATCGCTCACCCTGCTGGTTGGTGCGGGCCTTTTGCTACGGAGCTTCCTGCGTCTCACGGAAGTCGACCTGGGTTTCGATCCTCATGGCCTGCTGATCGCTACCGTGGAGAGACCTTTGACCGCCGCGGCCTTCGACTCACAACAACACTCGGCATTTTTCCAAGCCTCGCTCGAACGGGTGCGCAACTTGCCCGGCGTGAGAGATGCGGCGCTAACACAGCGCTATCCTCTGGGCGACCCGCGTAACGCAACGTTGGCGCTGCACATTCAGGGGAGTGAAAACTTCCAGCCACCGCAGCCCATCTCGATCACCGGGATCAGCAGCGACTATTTTCACTTGATGAGGACTCCTCTGGTCAAGGGCCGCACTTTTAGCGACCGCGATGCTGCGGATGCTCCCGGGGTAGCCATAGTTAACGGGGCGCTTGCGCGAGTCGCGTTTGCAGGGCGCGACGCGATCGGTCAGCACATCAGCTTTGGCGGGCCGACCGCTCCGTGGAAGGAAGTGGTAGGCGTGGCCGCGAACGTAAGAGAGGATGCCCTGGATCGCGAGCCGCTCCCGGAAATTTTCGTGCCGCACCTTCAGCAGCCGTCCTTTGCCATGACCATCGTAGTGCGAACCGATTCTGATCCGCACCTGCTTGAGGAAGGCGTTAGAAGAGCCGTTCAAAGCGTTGACCGGAACCAGCCGCTAGCAGCGACCGCGGTTATGGAGGAAGTCATCGCGAGATCCGTAGCGCCCCGTCACTTCCGCATGTTGCTATTCGGACTGTTTGCGTTGCTTGCCCTGGTGCTTGCGGTGCTCGTGAATTTGGGGTGCGCATCGCGCTCGGGGCGAATCGCAGGGACATTCTCAAGCTGGTTATCGGTCAAGGGTTCGAGATGGCCCTCGTTGGCGTCGGTGTAGGCATTGCCGGCGCCCTCGTGCTGACCCGTTTTTTGTCGAGTTTGCTCTACGGAGTCAGTCCGCACGACCCGATGACATTTGTTGGCGTGGCGGTTTTGCTGCTGACGGTCGCCTTGGCAGCCTGCTGGATTCCGGCGAGGAAGGCGATGCACGTGGATCCGATGGTGGCGCTGCGATACGAATAAACCTTTTCCCGAGATACAGCGAAGGACAAAACCGGGTCGGTGCTAGACTTGCGGCGCGGGATTAATCTGTTCGGCCACGGCCTGTTTCGTTTGCGTCCGCTCCCAAGCGTCGCGGCCATCGGAGATGCCGATGAGACGAAAAGTTGGGGCAGGCCTGTTGTTGCTAGCCTTGCTAGGCTCGGCCGCAACCGTCAATCTCCCTTTTGGCTCGTGGTCTCGCGCGTCGGACGGGCCCATCCTCTCTCCGCAAGGTTTGGGTTGGGAATCTGCCGGCACGTTTAATCCTGCTGTTTTATTCGACGACGGCAAATTCATCATGCTGTACCGCGCGCAAGACACCGCGGGGACTTCTCGTTTGGGCTACGCCGAGAGTAGGGATGGGATTCACTTCACGCGCAGGCCGGAACCGGTTCTTGCTCCCGAAGCGGACTACGAGAAAGACGGCGGGGTGGAAGATCCGCGCCTGCAGAAACTCGGCGACGCCTACTACCTCACCTACACCGGCTACAACAAAAAGGACGCCCAGCTGTGCCTGGCCACCTCCGGCGACCTGATCCACTGGGAGCGCAAAGGAGTGATCCTGCCCGCCTATAAAGGAAACTGGAACAAGGGCTGGACCAAGTCCGGCGCAATCGTCCCGGAGAAAATGGACGGCAAGTATTGGATGTATTGGCTGGGAACCGCCGCCGACAAAACCGACCAGATGGGCTTATCGTGGTCTACGGACTTGCTTCACTGGACCGAGGCAACAGAGACACCCGTGCTGGCAAAGCGTCCCGGCAAGTTTGACTCCCGGGTGGTCGAGCCCGGCCCGCCGCCGATTCTTACGCACGCAGGCATCGTGCTGATTTATAACGGCGCCGACGACAAACTTGTGTATCGCACGGGCCTGGCCATCTTCGATTTGCACGACCCGCGAAGGGTCATTTATCGCTCTGACCGCCCGATTTTCTCGCCGGAAAAAGAGTGGGAAAGAGTTGGCCAGGTGCCCAACGTCGTCTTTGTCGAAGGCATGGTCCGTCAGAAGGATCGCTGGCTGTTTTATTACGGCGGCGCGGATAAGTATGTGGGAGTTGCGGAAGCGCCGGCACAATAACCCTTGCCGACCCTTGCCGTCATGCCGGGGGAGCGTGCTTACGGCTTGTGCGCCGCGGCGTTCACCGGGATGCCAGAGCCCTCGCGCAGTAGGTGAGTCGAGTCGACGGGCAAATTTTCAAAGCGTTCGACGAAGCCGCTCGGCCACCGCACTTCGACCCAGTCCACCCGGCTAGCCGCGCCCAATCCAAAATGCACGCGCATATCGCTATTCGAAATGTAGCTCGAGCCGCTGCGCACCTCGTCAACAAGGATGCGCCCGCCGACTTTGGCGCTGATCTTCGCTCCGATGCCATCACGGTTGGATTTGTATTTTTGTGAAGCCGAAGAAGAAAAGGACATGCCCACGGTTTTGAGCGCAATCCAGTGGTTCCCGTTGCGCGCATCGTTGACCAACAGCATCGGAGGAGCATTCATGTTGCTGATCACCGCGGACATGCGCCCATCGTTCCACAAGTCGCCGACGGCCAGCCCGCGCGATGAGCTCTCCGCCGTGACCCCGGGGCCGGCGCCGGCGGAAATGTCGGCAAACGTTCCGTTGCCGTTGTTGTGATAGAGAATCTTCGGCTCGCGAAAATTGCTGCCAAGATGCTGGCTGTCGACTTCCGGGTAGACGTGCCCATTCGCCAGTAACAGATCCGGCCAGCCGTCGTTGTCCACGTCGAGGAACATCGTGCCCCAGCCCAGATACTGGGTGTTCAGTCCAAACCCCGCGGGAAAGGTCTTATCGTCAAACGTGCCGTCGCCGTTGTTGTGGTAAAGCGTGGCGGTGTCGTCTGAGAAATTGGTTTTGAAAAGGTCGAGCTTCCCGTCGCCGTCATAGTCCGCAACCGTCGAGCCCATGCCCGCCTGTTCGCGCCCGTCGTCGTTGAAAGCCGCTCCGGAAATGACGGCCACGTCCGTGAATGTGCCGTCATGATTGTTGTGGTAGAGAATGCTCGCGGTGCTGTCGCAGGCAACATAAATGTCCGGCCAGCCGTCGTCATCATAGTCGAACGCGGATACGCTGAAGCCGTAATGCCCGTTGGTCTGATCGATTTTCGCTTTCCTGGTCACATCCTCAAACGTGCCGTTGCCGAGATTGTGATACAAAATGTTCTTCGACCAGGGCAATCCCCGCGGCCCGCACATCACGGGAACACCTTTCCACATGCAGGAAGGGCGCTCCCCGGGCCCGAGAGCGGTGGCCGAGTCATAATCCACATAATTCGCGACCATCAAATCCAGCTTTCCGTCGCGGTCGTAATCAACGAACGCGCAGCCCGTTCCCCAGGTCTTGCCATTCCCCGCAACACCTGCTTTTTCGCTGACGTCGGCGAAGGTGCCATTTCCGTTGTTGTGGTACAGGATGTTTTTCCCGTAGTAGGTCACGTAAAGATCTGCAAACCCATCGTTGTCATAGTCGCCCACGCACACCCCCTGGCCCCAGCCGGTATGCGCCAGGCCGGCCTTTTCCGTGACATCGGTGAAGGTGCCGTCGTGGTTGTTGTGATAGAGATGGTTTGTCGGAGGTTGGCCAGGAGCAAAACCTTCCAGCTTCGCGCCGTTTACGATAAAAATGTCAGGCCAACCGTCGTTGTCATAGTCGAAGATGGCAACTCCCGTCCCCGTGGTTTCGATGATGTATTTTTTGGTCTTTTCGCCGCCGAATACGACCGGCGCGGCGAGCCCGGCCTTTGCCGCAATGTCCGTAAAATGAGCGATCGGTGCTTTCGCTTGAGCGGCACTCCCTCCCTGAGCTGCGGACCTGCCAATGAGCAAGGAAAGCCACGCGCAGAGCCCCAATAGAAGGAGCGTTCGCAGAGGAGAGAAATGGAGAGTCATCAACCCCCAAGAATAGTAAGGTGGCCGTCGACGGGGGTCAACCGGCAGTGCAAAATGGCGCGGTCTGGCGCGCCGCGGAATGGCACTCTTCAAACATGCTAAAATTTTTCGTTCGATCAAGGATTCTCTCGCGTGAAACTTGGTTTTGCTTGTCTTGGTATCCGCGTCTTTTCATGCCACGCAGCTTGTGTGCTCTGTATTTTTATTGCCGCGGGGACGTGCAGTGGTCAGGGCGCGGACTCCCGGGCTTCAGCCTCCACATCGAAAGCAACGGCGATCTACAAGCAGGGTTTGGCGGACCTCCAAAACCGGGACTTGGATTCCGCACGCGCGGCGTTTGAAAAAGTTGTTCGGCTTGCCCCACAAAGCCCGGAGGGACACAACTCGCTCGGCTGGGTCTTGCTCGCGCAGGGCGAACTAGATTCCGCCATCAAACAGTTCGAAAGCGCGCTGAAACTGAAACCCGATTTTGTACAGGCGCGCATAAACTTCGCGAATGCTCTTATCCGCAAGGGGGATTTGGCTGGGGCGCTCCGCGAGTCCAAGGAAGCCACGCGTTTAGCCCCTAAGGATTCGGAAACTCATCGCACGTTAGGGCGCGCACTGGATTTCTCCAAGGACTTTGATGGCGCGGTCGCTGCATTCCGACGCGCGATCGAGCTGGAGCCGGAAAGGGCGGAATTGCACGACGACTTGGGAACTGTGTTCGTGCAGAAATCGGACGCAGAAAGCGCAGAGGCGGAATTTTCCGAAGCGCTGCGGCTCGAACCTGACTTCGCAAAAGCTCATTTTCATCTTGGCGTTTTGCAATATCAACGGCAGTCGTTGACGGAGGCGGCGGAGAATTTGCAAGCGGCAGTGCAACTGGAACCTGCCGACCCGGGCGCCCACTACTACTTGGCGCAAGTTTTGAATGCAGAAAGCAAGACGACTGGAGCGATTGACGAATTGCAGGCGTGCGTGGAATTGAATCCGAATTATCCCGATGCCGAAAATAGCTTGGGCCTGCTTTTGCAGCATAGCGGGGACCAAGAGCAGGCTATTGCTGCCTTTCGTCAGGCGCTGAAGTCGCAGCCGGATAACCCCGATGTCCACAACAACCTGGGGCTCGCGTCCTTGCAAAGTGGAGATGCTCAGGGAGCGATTGCCGAATTTCAGGCAGCGATTCGCTTGCGTCCGGAAGACAGCAGCTATCTCGGGAACCTCGGAGCAGCGCATCTGCAAATTGCGGACTTTGATTCGGCGACGGCTAATTTTCAGGAAGCCCTGAAACTTTCTCCCCAGGATGCCACGCTGCACTACGACTTGGGGTTGGCGCTCAAACTGAAGGATAAACTGCCCGAGGCCATGGCGGAGTTGCGCAAGGCGGCCGAACTGGATCCCGGGCAAGCCGACGCTCGCTACACATTGGGTGTAACGCTCTGGCAGCAAGGTGACTTTGCAGCGGCGGCTGAGGAGCTGCGAGCCGCGACGCACACCAAACCGGATTACGCGGAGGCCTACTACACGTTGGGCACGGTGTTAAAGCAAAAGGGTGATCTCACCGAAGCCGCAAAAGCGTTGCGCGAAGCGATTCGCCTCCAGCCGGAATTCGCCGGCGCTCACACCACGCTGGCAGCGGTGCTGCGCCAGCTCGGCGATACGGAAGGCGCCGCTCGGGAGAGCCGCGCTGGAGCGGAAATCGCCAAGCAGAAGACCAACGAGCAAGCCGCGCTGTTTGCCACGAACTCCGGCCGGCGGTTGCTCAATGCGGGCGACGTCGACGGCGCGATTTCGCAGTTTAGCACGGCAATCCAAGCGGTGCCAGGATACGCTCCGGCGCATTACCAGCTCGGCCTGGCTTTACAGCAAAAAGGCGACAAACAAGGTGCAGCCCAAGAATTCAAGACCGCGGCTGAGCTCGATCCGCGCCTGAAGCCGCCTGCGCCTTAACGGGTATTTCTCAGTTCAGATTAAGCGGGCTCTTTGCGCAGTGCGACTAGCTCTGAACCTACCGGGACGCCGCGGGTCACCTTCACATGAATGATCGCTTCGAAGGGCTTCAATTCGCCGGAATTGGACACGGCCAGACGGAGCAGCAGTTGCTCCAGGTAATTCGGTTGGCAGACGTATTCTACGGCGGCCTGCGTTCCAATCGTCGTTGTTCCGGCAAGAATCAATTCCGAACGCGCGGGATTCAGCCCCTTCACCAGCGCAATAACGGAATAGTCGTCGGCGAGCTTCTCATCGGAGGGAGTGGCCAGATAAGATTTGGGCTCGCCTGCCTCTGGATACAGATTGACGATCTCAACCTCCCCGGTGCGCGGCCCAGAAGTGATCTTCTTAAAGACAAATCCCCTGGTGCTCGGAATTTCCAGGAGCGTGAGATTTTCCGAAGGCGATCCGATGAAAATCAAATCGTTGTTCTTCGCGTCGTCGAGAGAAAAAAGACTTCCGCGCTTGACGCGGATTTGCTGCTGAAGTTTCCCAAATACGCTGTCCAAAGCATGCACGGCCAGCACTTCCCCGACCCCGGTATAGTGATCCAGGGTGTGCATCTGGCCGTCGCGAGCGGAATTGTAATAGCGCATCCCGCTGTCCGGGCGGCCCACAAAGGCCGCGTTGCTGAAAATGACCCACGGCTCTTGGGGCCCGGTGAGGAACCCTCTCCAGAAAACGCGCAGAACCGTCGGGACATCCGTGATTTCCCCGGCCAGCCGCGCTTCCGCCGTTCGGCCGTTTAGGAAGCGGCCCGCGGTGACAGCGACGGCAGCCGAGAGAGCTGCGGACAGCAAAATGACGGCAGCAAGCCATCGACGCGGAGTTTGCGCTGCGTCCCACGAGGATTCGTGGACCGCGCCATGGTTTCGCCCCGCCCCTGCGGGACGCTCGTGAAAGGCAACGGCATACGTCCCCCTCGGGAAATCGACCAGGATTTGGTCATCCGCACCTTCGGACGCATAATATTCAGCCAGCTTGCCGCGAAGCCGTCCCGCTTGTACGCGGACCGTGGAGTCCACGTGGGGATCGAAATCGCTTGGCCGCCCAAAGACCTCGGTCGCGATTTGATACTCTTTGGGGGCAGCACCTGGATGGTCCAGCGCATGATCGGCCAGGTAGCGCAACAGTTTGCACAAAGACTCCGAGCCGTGCAAAGCATGGCTGCCGAGGATTTTGTCGATCTGGCCCCGGTAATGAACCTTGTCCGCCACCGGTCCCCACCTGCGCGACATTGTAACACTACACGGGTAACATCGCCTCCTAATCCGCTGGAAACTCTATCACTTGCTTTAGGTAACCGTATCAGACCCTAAGAGACTGTACCGGTTACCGCAAAAACTGGTACAAGCCATGCCAATTGTGAGTGGGTCTAGTTCCGGTGCCGGTGTGGTGTATCTCGGTTAGATACGTTGACCGGAAATGGTGGGCGAAATGTCGTGGTGTCGAGGAGTTTGGGGGCCATTCACGCGAAGCCATCCATTCAATCAATAGGGTGCCGTTTAGGCCGTGTTCTTTTTGAGACGCTGGGAACTTATCAAACACAACCCGAAGCGATGCTCGTGCTTTTGACTTGCACAGGGAAACCGGTCGGTCCAGCGAATGAGCGTGTCTGAGGCGAGGAATTGCAATCAATCTCGAATTAGGTCATGGGAATCGAGAGTGTTCAGGGAGGGGTGTAATGAGAAACTATCTTCGTTTGGGTTGGATCCTAGTAGGGTGTTTGGCGTTCTTGCTGTGCACTAGCAGCGCATCGGGTCAAGCGGTGTATGGGAGCATCGCTGGTACAGTGACCGACCCGCAGGGAAATGCCGTCGCGGGAGCCAAAGTGACGGTCACCTCCATAACTAAGAATTCAACAGATGAAACTACAACGAATGACAGCGGCTTGTACACGGTGCTGCACCTCATTCCCGATACGTACAAGGTTCACATCGAAGCAGCAGGATTCAAAGCTTTTGACGTAGCGAGCGTCTTGGTTCAGGTAGACGCCCAATCTCAAGTCAATGCGCAGCTTCAGGTTGGAGCAGTGACGCAATCTGTAGAAGTCACGGGGGAGGTTCCGCAACTCAAGACAGACCGGGCGGATGTCTCGTTGGATTTTAACTCCGCTTACGTCAATGAGCTCCCCCTAGTGAACCGCAATTTTCAGTCGTTGCTGCTCTCCGCGCCCGGTACGCAACAACTCGTTGGCTGGAATCACGCGGCTACCGAAAACCCACAAGGGTCGCAACAGACTTTCGTTCAAGGCCAGCACTTCAGCGGAACGGGATATGAACTGGACGGAACCGATAATCAGGACCCGATCCTCGGCATCATCATCATCAACCCAAACTTAGACTCTGTCGAGGAGGCAAAAATAACAGTTTCGAACTTTGATGCCGAGTTCGGCAAGTCCATTGCTGGCTTGATGGTGGCGTCCACAAAGTCGGGAACGAATGAGCTGCACGGCAGTGCCTTCTGGTTCCGGAATTCCGATGCCACGCAAGCGCGCAACCCATTCAATCAGGCACCGAACGTGCCGCTGCCGCATTCGAAGTGGAATCAATTTGGCGGTTCGGTGGGCGGACCGGTCATCAAAAACAAATTGTTTTTCTTTGGTGATTATCAAGGAACAAGGCAAGCCAATGGCGTGACCAACAACATAAGCATTCCGGACGCCAAAGTTCTGAGTACCTGCACCGCTTCCACGGGCAACTGTGATTTAAGCGATTACTTGGGGCATGTCGCGGGTGGCAACGGGCAGGTTTATGACCCGGCCACTGGAGACCCCCACACTGGCGCAAACCGCACACCGTTTGCAGGTAATTTGATTCCCGTAAGCCGCCTCTCGCCCGCAGCCGTGGCCACTCTAAAGCTATTCCCACAGCCGATAAACAGCGACCTGACTAACAACTTTTTTGGTTCCGGTTCTGGCCCTTTCCACGGAAATTCTTTCGATGTGCGAGGCGACTATCAGGCCCCTGGAAATCTGCACATATTTGGCCGCTACACGCTCGCCTACTACAGCCTCACCGGACAACCCAACTTGGGGATCGGCCTGGGTGGTCCGGGAGGGGGAGTCGGAGGACTGAGCGGCAGTTCCAATATTCACAACTACAGCCTAGCCGCGGGCTTTGACAAGGCCATAAGCAGCACATTGCTGACGGATTTTCGATTCGGGTGGTTCAAATACAATCCGCATTCCGTGAAGCCGGACGCTAACGTTGCGGCCGCGGAGGCTTTGGGGCTACATGGCCTGAACATCTCTAGTGATCCTTCAACAGGAGGCCTTCCTGTTTTCGCTTGGGATAGCGGCGACAACAAAAACACGCAGTTCACTGATTTCGGCGATGGCTTAGATCCGTCTCGTTGCAACTGCCCGTTGATCGAGAATGAGCATCAGTATCAATTCGTGAACAACTGGACCAAAATAGCAGAAAATCACACCATGAAGTTCGGCGTTGATCTCCGCTTTGCGCATAACTTCCGCTTCCCGAGCGATGCGAATCGCACGGGACAACTATCCTTCAGTCACAAAGAAACGTCCCTTTTCGACCCCGTAGCGGGTAGCAACACCGGTGGCCTTGATTTAGCCTCCTTCCTTCTTGGTGATGTTTCACACTTCGAGCGGTTTGCGAGTGTTAGCCAGAGCGCTTCGGAAAGCCAGAAACGCCTTTTCTTATACGCCCAAGATCAGTTCCGCATAACCAGTAAGTTGACATTGACCTACGGCATGCGCTGGGAGGATTATTTCCCTGAATCCGTGAATGCTAAGGGAAATGGAGGCTTTGCTAACCTCGGCCAGGGCGTTCTTCGCGTAGCTGGCTTCGGGCCTTACGGGCTTAACGGCAATATTGAAAACTATTTGGGGGCTTTCGGGCCACGTCTCGGAATCGCTTATCAGTTGAAGCCAAAGACCGTGGTGCGCATCGGGTATGGACGCAGTTTCGATATTGGAGTATTCGGCTCCAACTTTGGGCATGCCGTGACGCAAAACCTCCCTGTCCTTGTTCACCAGTCGATAAGCGCACATGACATCAACTCCGCGAACATCAACGACAATGTTCCGGTGTATCAGATGGATTCGGCCAGCGGGCCCCCACCCGCTCAATTCCCGGCCGTGTCTGCAAACGGCACGATTCCATTGAGGGGTCCGACCAACTCGGTAGACCCGAGGATTCGTCCGTCTAGGCAGCGGATCGCGGCGATTGATATGTGGAATGCGGTAGTCCAGCACCAGTTAACATCCACAATGACCGTAGAAGTTGCCTATATTGGAAACAAGGGGACGCACGGGTTCGCCGGAGACGGACCAGCCTATAACGTTAATCCAAGAAGCATCGTCGGTTTTGGTGTTGCCGGGCTAAATCCCGATAGTCGGCGTCCACTTTTCAACCATTACACTTATCCAGACTGCTCTGTCTCGCAGGGAGTCTGTGCGCTCACCAATGTGCCGTTGGCAGATCAATTGACGTGTTGCTCGTCGGATTTGGGCAACTATTTTGGCATGGATGCCAGCAGCAATTACAATGCGTTGCAGATCAAAGTGGACAAGCGGTTCTCCCAGGGGCTGCAATTCATCTCGCACTACACCTTTTCCCGGGCACGGTTCCATGACAGCAACTACTACGGCATCGATCCCACAGTCGCGTATGGCCCCGACGACCAGAACCGCAATCACGCGTGGGTAACCAACATTCTGTATGAATTGCCCTTCGGCAAAGGAAAGAGGTACATGAGCAATGCCAATACGCTGACAGACTATCTTGTCGGTGGATGGCGGCTGACAAACACCACGAATTGGAGTGGTGGATTGCCTTGGACTGCAAGCTACAGCAACTGCAGCCAGGACGAGGATGTCGGAGTGTGCCGCCCGAATCGAGCGTCTGGCTCATTCGCACTTGGCGTCAAGAGAGATTCGAACGGGTTTCTCACTTGGTTTGCGCCAATTCCGACGATGGGCGTTGGAGGATCGGGAGGGGGATTCTCTCGTCCAGCAGCCGGTACAATCGGCAACATCGGGTTCGACTCGTTCCGTGGACCGCACCTGTTCACATCGAACCTGTCGGTTGCGAAAAACTTCCGTATTACCGAGCGCTACAAAGCGGAATTCCGCATGGACGCGAATAATATCTTTAACCATCCCGTTATGGGTTTCAACGCTAACCAGGGCAATCACTGTATTGACTGCGGTGGTGATGCCGGACGGATTACGAACATCGAAGCAGACACGACTATGCGTCTGCTCACGTTTGGGCTGCGTTTCTCTTTCTAACAAGGACACGGGACACCCCACCATCCCGACGGGGAGCCCTCAGCGGCTCCCCGTTTTTGTTCGGGGGCCCTGAATCGAGCGAGTTTTCGATACCTTGGTGCAAGGATGAAAGTCGGGACAAAGACAGCCTGGCTGCTTCGGCCGATCCTCGCTGAGGCGGCGATGCTCGCTCCCGTCACTTTTTGCGGAGCACAGCCGCGGGCTGAACCGCAGCCTCAGCAACAAATCGAAGCTCCTCAACCGAAGCAAACGATATCGCAGCAGACGACGATTGCCGAAGCGCGGCGGATGGCGCAGCAAGGGAAATTCGACGAGGCGATTGGGCAACTCGAATCGTTGGCCGCCAAGCAGCCCGCTGCGAAGGGCCTCGTCCATGAATTAGGAGTCGTCTACTACAAGAAGGGTGACTATCTGAAGGCCGTCGCAAGCTTCAAGAAAGCTCTCGAGGAGAATCCCAGCGATAGTGAGGCCGTCCAGTTAATCGGTTTGTCGTACTACCTCGCGGGGCGCCCGGCGGATGCGATCGGCCCTCTGGAGAAAGTCCAAACGTGGTATCCCAGCGCGAATGTTGATGCCGCCTACATCCTCGGCGTTTGCTACATGCAAACGAAGGATTATCCGAACTCGCGCAAGGCCTTCGCCAAAATGTTCGCCGTGCCGCCCGATTCTGCCGCGAGTTACCTCTTCACCGCGCGCATGATGCTGCGGTTTGATTTTGACGTGGTTGCCGAGGAATACGCAAAGAAAGCCGTGGAACTGGATCCCAAACTTCCTCTGACTCACTCTCTGCTCGGGGAGATTTACCTCTACAAGTCGCACATTCCGGAAGCCACAGAGCAATTTCAAAAGGAATTGGAGCTGAATCCAGGCGACGCCGCCGTGTACTACAAGCTGGCCGACACCTATACACGAGCACAAAAATATGAGGAAGCCGAACAGCTCCTGCAGCGCTCGATTTGGCTGGATGCCACGTCCACGGGGCCATACATCCTGATGGGGAAAGTCCTGGAGAAAAAAGGGGAGTCCGCGCTAGCTGTTCGTGCCCTCGAGCGCGCCATCACGATGGATCCCAATAATCCCATGCCCCATCACCTGCTCGGACAGGCCTACCGCGATTTGGGCCGGACGGAGGACGCCGAGCGCGAACTCAAGTTTGCAGAGCAGTTGCAGAACCGCGGTGACGCAAAGCCCTAGGCAGTAGATTCGAAGAAGTACCACTCCAGGAGAGCAGCCGTGTCGAAGCTCGCTAAGTTTTCCGGCCTCGCTATCTCGCTTAGCTTCTGCCTGTCGACGATTCCGGCCAGTGCGCAGCAAGCTTCTTCTCCTGCGCGCCATGTTTCCGCTGGACGAGCGGAGTCAAAGCAAGCCACTCGCGCGGCGCAAGATCCGTGGTGGAAGCATTCCGTGATTTATGAAATTTATCCGCGCAGCTTCCAGGACTCGAACGGCGACGGAGTCGGCGACCTCAAAGGCATCACCTCTCGCTTGGACTATCTGCACGACCTCGGCATCGCCGCCATCTGGATCACCCCGATGTACCCTTCGCCGCTCGTGGATTTCGGGTACGACGTCGCCGACTACACTGCGCTCGATCCCCTCTACGGAAATTTGACGGATTTCGATCACTTGGTGGCCGAAGCCAAGAAGCGAAACATCCGCGTGATTATGGATTTCGTTCCGAATCACACTTCAGACGAGCACCCCTGGTTCAAGGAATCGCGATCCTCGCGCACCAACCCGAAGCGCGATTGGTACATCTGGCGCGACGGGAAAGGCCCCGGCCAGCCTCCCAACGATTGGCAGTCGTGGTTTGGCCATTCTGCATGGCAATTCGATCCTTCGACCGGTCAGTATTACTACCACCACTTTTACGTCCAGCAGCCGGACTTGAATTGGCGCAATCCCGACGTCCGCAAAGCCATGTACGGCGCCATGCGCTTCTGGCTGGATCGCGGCGTGGCCGGTTTCCGTCTCGATGCCGTCTCCCGCCTATTCGAAGATCCGAACTTGCGCGACGACCCTATGTTGCCCGGCAAAAACGCCTACGGCGATCCGAACATCCAGCACAAATACACGGACAACTTGCCGGAAATCCACGACGTACTGCGCGAAATGCGGCAGGTGGTCAATTCATATCCGGGAAATCCCGTTTTGATCAGCGAGGCGGACGAGCCGAACATTACAGAGCTCACGAAAATGTACGGTGCGAAAAACGACGAAATCCAGTTGCCCATGGATTTTCAGATTGCCGACGTGAACAAGCTCTCCGCCCCGGAGTTCCGCAAGCTGCTGGATGAAGTGGACCGCAACGCCGCCCACGGCCAGCCCCAGTTCTTTTTCAGCAACCACGATCAGCCCCGCCAGTGGGACCGCTATGGCGATGGGGCTCAGAATGATCAGATTGCCAAGCTGATGGCAGCTCTCCTTCTCACCACGCGGCAAACCCCGCTGATGTATTACGGCGAAGAGATTGGTATGCGGACCACACCTCCGGCTCGCAAGGAAGATGTCCAGGATCCCATCGGGAAAATCGGTTGGCCCGAAGAGAAAGGCCGCGACGGCGAGCGCACACCAATGCAGTGGGACACAACGAAAAACGCTGGCTTCAGTACCGCGGACGACACTTGGTTGCCCATCCCGCCCAGCGCCGCGAAATATAACGTAAGCGTGGAGTCCTCCGAACCTCATTCCATCCTGTCCTTCTACAAGCGCTTGCTTGCCTTGCGCCAGAGCGACCCTGCGTTGCGCAACGGAAGCTATATGTCTGTGGATCGTGATGATCCGTACGTGCTCGCCTATCTCCGCAAAAACCCTGGCGGGGGTGAGTCGGTTCTCGTTGTGCTGAACATGAGCGGGGAAGAGCGATCGGTGAAGCTGGATCTGGCTGCTCTTGGGCTCAAACGTGACTCGGCGAAGCTTTTGCTCGCTGCACCCGAGATGGGTCAAGACGCGCTGCCTCTAGCAGGGTTCAGCATTGCCCCGTTCGGCGTTTTCGTCGGCTCCGCTCACTGACTTAAGCTCTGATTCCTCGGAACCATGCCGTCTTCGCAATCAGGGACGACGTCGGGCGGCAGCCTCCACACCTCGAAGCATGTTCTCGATTTGGGGATGAGAGAAATATCGTCCGTTCACGAATACGCCCGCGATTTTCTGGGTGTTGGAAATATCCTCCAGGGGATTTCCACTGAGCACCACCAAGTCCGCGAGCTTTCCCTCCTCGACGGTGCCAAGCTGCGTTTCCATTCCAAAGAATCGCGCAGGATTCAATGTGGCGGTTTGCAGCGCTTCCAGCGGCGTGAACCCGGCTGCCACGAATCGCTGTAGTTCCTCGTGCAAACTGAAGCCGGGGAATATGTGAACGCCCGCGGGCGTGTCCGTTCCTGCAACGAAAGGCACTCCCGCTTGGTGCAGCATGCGCACGACCTCCAGCTCCTTCTCGATAAATTTCTTGCGTGTGGCGATGTCATCGGTGCCGTATCCCTGGGTGATTTCTTCCGTGAACCGCTTCCACGTTTTCTTCTTCCACGGACCTGGAACATATTTGATTCGCGCGTCTCCGCTGAAATCGCTCACGTCCAGCAGGTTCCCGCCTCGCTCCCACACCAATGTGGGACATTGCCAGGTATGGTTCTTCGCCAGCAACGCCGCCAGCGAAGCGGCGCGCACTGCATCGTAAGTCGCAAGAAACCGCCCTTCCGTTTTGTTTCCTTTCAAAAAATCATCTTCCGCTGACGAGCTCCCTTCGAAAATTCCGATCAAGTGCTCGAAGCTCTTCATGCCGGCTTCGGACATCTCACTTGCGCGCACCGCATCGGGAACGTGTCCTTCGAATGCAATCCCCTGTTTTTTCGCCTCTTCGGCAATGGCCAGCACTGCTTCTCGCGGGATTAGCGATTGCAGCTTGATGAAGTCCGCTCCACGGGCTTTGAGGTCATCCACGGTGTGGCGCGCATCTTCCGGAGAGGCAATGGCAACGGAACTGGGAAACCGCGGCCTCGGCCCATCGAGCATCGGGCCCGAAGTGAGAATCCTTGGTCCAATCAATCGTCCCGCTGCAATCTGGTTGCGCCAATCTTGAACAACGTGCAGTTCGCTGCCCATGTCCCGCACACCAGTCACGCCGTTAGCGATAAAGAGCGGCAGTGAAATGTCTTTCGGATCCGGGAACCAGTCGCCAAACACCAGGTGTACGTGCATGTCCCACAATCCCGGAATCAGGTACAGCCCCTTGCCATTCACGCTGTCCGCGTTACGTGGATACTTTGCGGCTTTACTTGGTCGAATGGAAAAAATGCGATGGCGTTCGAGGATTACCGTTTGGTCGGGCTCTAGCTTGCCGGTTCGTACGTCCACCACAGTAACGTTGTCAAGGACCAGCAGCTCGTTCACCGAAGGCTCCTGGGCGTGCGCGATCCTTGGTGACGAAGGCACAATCCACCCCAAGGCAAGCATAGAAATGACAAGCCGGCGGACGGGTTTCATGGATGGAGATTGTAACTTCTTTCCGGGAGAAGACCACATAGTGTCAAGTCCGGAGCATCTTCAGGACAAGATGCGCCCATCTTAGTTATCATGGGAATTGCAAGCGCCGACTCCTCACCGTGCGCAGGATGGGACACCGAACATGTGGTCTTACAGATTCTTATTGCTGAGTTTGCTAGTACCCGGCACGGTCTGGGCACAAGAGAAGCCCGCCGAACCACAAATGCCCATGGAACACCAGCACCACGGCGGCTTCATGCAGGAAGGCATGCACCATGCGACCGTCAAGGGCGTCACGCTAGAGGCAAAAGTGGACGCTGCCGCGCATTCCGTCACGCTCCGCGTCGGCCCGATGAATCTCCCCGCGCACACCGGCCACATGAAAATGCCGCAGCCCCCGGATCAAGTGTGGCAGGTTCCGTTCGACGGTTGGCTCGTGGCGTATCATCCGAGGCTCGTGGATGCCGCCGGGAACGAAGTTCCCGGAACCGTCCTTCACCACACCGCCTTCTGGAACGAAAACCGCTCCGACTTTCTTTGCCCCAATAAGGAAGAGCATATTTTTGGCGCAGGCAGCGAGCTGACCGACTGGACCGAAGTGCCCGGCTACGGTTATCACGTGCAGAAGGACGACAGAATCCGCATCGAAACGATGGTCTACAATCCCACTGCCACTTCTTACGAAAAGGTTTATCTCGAAGTTGTCATTTCGTTGCAAGACGCGGCAGAAAGTCTCCCTCCGCGCAAGAACGTCTATCCGGCGTGGATGGACGTGAAGTCCTGCGGGAATTCCAGTTATGACGTGCCTGCCGGCAAAAGCGAAAAATCAGGAACCGTAATCGTGAAATACGACGGCGTGCTTCTTGGCGTCGGCGGCCATCTCCATGACTACGGAAGGCAAATCGTCCTCGAGGATCTTACGCGCAAGGAAACCGCGGCCACGCTCGACGCAAAAGTGGACGAAAAGGGGCGCCTCGAAGCCGTACCAGTGAAATTGTTTGTCGAGGAGGGCGGCTTCAAGCTTTCTGCCGGCGACGTTCTGAAGACTTCCGCTACCTACGATAATCCTACCGCCAAGTTACTTCGCTCGGGCGCGATGGGCATCGCCGTGGGCTACTTCGTCCCGAACGACGATTCCAAGATGGCCGCGCTGCGCCGCAAAACGCCGCCCATGCACGAGATGGCCGGCATGACCCACGACCGCTGAACCGCGGCAAACCCTTCCCCCGTAAGCCGATCCTCCGCTAGTCGTCGCGGCGATAGGGAGGCTTTGGCTGTGGCGAGGGGTTTTGCGCATCGTCCGCAGACAAGTTGCGTGCTCCTGGCGTGGCACAATTGTTCGTGCCAGGCGCATTGGGGGGAGCGGGGGACGGGGACAGGCAAGGTGTGGTCGGTTGCGGTTTGTCAGCGCTCTTTGCGTTTGTATTCGGATCATCCTGCGCGGAAGCGTGTTCGAGGATGCGCCGCGCATAATCGGCAACATTCTTGACCCCGGAAGCATAGTCCGGGTTGGGAGTGCGAACGCCGCCGTTATAAGCGCCAATGGCTTTCTCCACGTCGCCTCCGAAATGGTCTAGCAAATCGCGCAATAGCAATCCGGCATAAGTGGTGAGCACCGCGTCGTTGACGTTATTCAGGTCCAGCTGCCGAGGGGGGCGCAGGCGCGCGGGCAGTTGGCTGTAGTCGCGTTTGTCATGCAGATAAAGCTGGTGCGCGGCGCGCAGCGTCTCGCGGGTAATTTGCCAGATGCCCATGGCGTAGTCGCTGACCATCACGCGCTTTCGCGTCCGTCGGAGAACGATGTCTCCCCGCTGCGCACGCTTCTTCCAAACCGCGTGCGTCAGATCTCCGTTCACGTCCATGTAGTCGTTTTCCATTGCCCCCACGCCCATGAAGTAATCGAGAGGCAGGTCATAAAAGTGCGCGACGTCGAGAATGTCGGACGCCAACTCGGTGGCTTGCTCGCGCGTCAAGGGTCGCGGCGCATCCTGGCTGCCGTCCACCACGCGATTGTCGGTTTGCGATTTGAAGATGAGGAATTGCGCGAGCGCCGGCAGCATCCTGGAAGAGTTGATGGTTTCTAGTTTCTGCTCCGTCGGCAGGTCATAAGCCACGTCGAAGGTGTGGCTTTCTTGCTGGTAGTAAGAAAGCTCCTTCTCGGACCAGGTCTCCAGCTCGTAATGCGCAATGAGGTTACGGCCTTCGAGGTCTGCCAGTTGCGAGATCGCGGCGAGTAAATCGTTGTTTGTGACGATAAAAATCTTGTAGTGCGGCGCCTTTTTTGTGTTCACGGCCGTCAGCAGCATGTGCGAGGTATCGTGTCCCGCGCGTGCTTCGCGGCCGCGCAGATACTCAAAGCGCAGAAACGCTTCGAGCTGGTCGTTGAAACTGGCCACCTCCGCCACGGGCACGCCGGGCGTAAAGGGAAGGACCAGCTGCTGGTTGGCGACGGCGGTCATCGGAACTCGCGGGTGAGCTGACGCCGGTAAATCCAGAGGCCATAGACGATAGTCGGTGTACCCGCAGGCGGCAAAAGCCGCGAGGCCGGCGGCCAGGCAGAGCGTATATCGGAGCAGCTTTTTGAAGAACTTTTTTGCCGACATAGCTTCGGCTCCCTCTTAGTGTGTAGATGACGGCTGATTTCTGCCGTTGCATCTCCGAGGAATAGCATCCGAGTTGCCGTTAGCCCTTCGTCCCCCGCCCGAATTTACAAGTTATTGATAACACATAGACTTACAGCAAAAGGAGTCGGCCGTCGAAGGGGGTGGGCCATCCGCACGGGCGTGTCTAGATTACCACAATGTGGCGGAGTCCGCTCGAGATGGATGGAATTCGCGCCCAATCTGCTTACCTGGTGCCACCGTCGATCGAAGCATTGGGGTAGTTTGCTTTGGGCAGCGCGCGCCCTGAATCCACTCACGATTTCCGTGAGCTGCGCTACACACCGTACCCGTCCATTGTGACTTGAGAACTCAGGTTGCCACACACGCGCTCCCGAAAGGCGCAAGGTGGGTTAAAGGGCCGGCACGGCAGCTCCGGAGCCGGTGCGACAGAATACCCTCTCTTTTACGCCGTGGCCGTCGCGGCGTTCTCGGCGGTCTCCAGGGTATAAACGATCACGGCTTTCTTCCCGCCTTTCGCGGCCGTGGCATGGATGGAGCCGAGGTTCACGCCCTTTTTCTCGAGTGACGCCAGATATTGCCCGAGCGCCCCCGCCTTATTGGGCAGTTCGTGTTGCTCCGCGGTGGTCTCTTGATACGAGATTCTTGCGGCATCCAGCGCTTTCTTGGCCTTCTTCGCATCTTCGGCGACGAGCTGGATGCTGCCCGTCGTCCCTTGCGCCGTTCCCAACAGCGCCAGAATGTTGACCTTCGAGTCCCCCAGTGCCTTCGCGATGCGTGCAACTGCGCCTGGCTGGTTATCAACGGAGATCGTGAACTGCTTGGTTTTGGCCATGCCGCACCTCCTCTGGGCCGCGATTATACCCCCACTCTTGCCGCGGTGGCGGTGAGGGGGCTAGATTTGCTGGCCCTTCCAACGTCCTCGCCGGAACAGAAGGATTCCCGCTGCGGCGATGGCTCCTTCGGCGATCACGATGGAGATGTACACGCCATTCGCGCCCAGGCGTGCGGTGATCGCCAGAAAATAAGCCAGCGGAATCTCCAGGATCCAGAACCCGAAGAAGTGAACGTAGGTTGGTGTGACCGTGTCGCCCGCGCCGTTGAAGGCCTGCAGCATCACCATGCCGTAGGCGTAGCCGATGTTCCCGTAGCTCAGGATGCGCAGGCAAGTGGCGGCCCGTGGCACGACCACCGGATCATTGGAGAACAGACGAACGATCGGCGTGGCAAAGAGCAGAAAGATTACGCCGATGAAGCCGAGAAACAGCATGTTGTAAAAGCCGGTGCGCCAGACGGAGGTTTGCGCGCGCTCCGGCTGCTTGGCGCCCAAATTCTGCCCAACGAGCGTAGCCGCTGCATTGCTCAGACCCCAACTCGGCAAGATAACGAAAATCAGGACGCGGATGGCAATCGTGTAACCGGCCAGTGCCGCCGAGCCGAAGATACTGACGATCCGCACCAGCCCGATCCAACTCGTATGTGCAATGGCAAACTGTAGAATGCCTGTCAGCGAAACGCGCAATAGCCGCAGCAGCACCTGAAAATTAACCTTGACCTGGTTGCGCAGGACGCGAATGCGTTCGGTACCGCGCAGCAGCCGGTAAAACTGATACAGCACGCCGATACTGCGGCCGGTAAACGTGGCCAGGGCCGCGCCGGTGACACCCAGCTTCGGAAATGGCCCCCAGCCAAAAATCAGGCAGGGGTCGAGGACGAGATTGATAACGTTCGAGACCCAAAGCAGCCGCATGGCGATGGCGGCATCGCCTGCTCCTCGAAAAATGGCGTTGTTGAGAAACAGCATCACGATGACTCCGCCGCCCCCAAGGGCGATGCGCGCGTAACCGGAGCCAACGCGGATGATTTCCGGCGACGCCCCCATCAGGCGGAGCAACTGCGGTGCACAAAACACACACGGCGCGCCGACAAGTACGGCAACCGTCAGCCCGAGGATGATGGCTTGGACTCCGGCAACGGCAGCGGCGGCGGGATCCTTTTCCCCAATGCGCCGCGCCACCATTGCCGTGGTTGAGAGGCTCAGCCCGAGTCCGATGGCAAAGACCAGGCTGAGCAGCGATTCGGTGAGGCCGACGGTAGCCACGGCATCCGCGCCCAGCCGCCCAACCCAAAACACATCCACAACCGCGAAAAGGGACTCCAGCACCATTTCCAGGATCATCGGGATGGCCAGCAGCAGAATGGCGCGATTGAGGCTGCCGCTGGTGAAGTCCTGGTGCGAGCCGCGTAACGCTTCGCGAATGGAACTCCAAATCGGCGGTGGCGGAGCGGCCGGAACGATGACCTGGTCAGTTGACATAAAAACCTTAGCTCTCTCGATATGCGCGCATGACAAATGCTGGCGCAAACGCGGTTGCACAAATGAAATGGTAGAGAACCGGGGAAATCAAAATCCGCGGGAGCGGATTACTGCAATCGGGCCATTCGCGGGTTGCACATCTTCACTTCCTTGGCGCTGTCCCGGCGCTACCGAGACGACTCCGGCATCGCTCAGGCGTTTCCTCAAGTTGAGGCATTCTAGCGCGAATCGAGCTGGCTTGGCCAGCAAAATCCCAACCAAAGCGCCGGGCGTTTGATGCGAGTTAGGCTTGCGCGATCCGCCGGACCAAGTCATCCTGCTCGAATTTAGATTCGGCCCCGATGGTGAAGGCGTCCAGGAGGTCCAGCGACAGCGCGTACCGCAACGCTTCGTCCTGTCGATTTCGCAATTCCCCTTGGCCAAGAATCTTCATCCCCACGATGGCATGACCGTTCGAGCGCATTTCGCGCATCACGCTCACGACGGTATCCGGCCGAGCGTCCATATAGGCCCCCAGCGGATTGATGCGCACAAGATGGACGTCCACCCAGGGCGATTTGGCGGCGCTCTCGAGTGCCTCGATGCTGTGGCACGAACAGCCATGCGCCCGGATGACGCCCTTCTGCTTGGCTTCCGACAGTACATCCATCACCGGCTGGAACCGGTCGGTCCAGTCAGCTTCCGTGAGGCAATGCATCAGGCAGATATCGATGTAATCGGTTCCCAGCTCGCGGCGGAAGCGCTCGAGATCGGCGCGAGCCGTGGCGGCATCCCGCGCCCAGGTCTTGGTAAGGACGGTAACTTTGTCGCGCGGCACGCGCTTCAAGGCCTCGGCCACGTGTGGATGGCTTCCGTAGGAATCCGCCGTGTCAAAAAACCGCAGTCCATGGTCGTAACCGTTGAGAAGCAGATCGGCGAGGCCTTTTATGCCGAGCGCGGTCTGGTGAGAATGATGGCCGCTGCCGACCGTTCCCGTGCCCATCGCCAATCGGCTGGTTTGGATGCCCGTGCTTCCGAGCCGAACGGTGTCCGAAGCGCTGAACTTTCCTGCTTGCGCAGGCAACGGAAAGGTTTGCTTCGCGGCCGTCTTGGGATCGAGCCAAACCGCTCCCGCCGCGTACGCCGCTCGATGCAGAAACTCGCGCCGCTTCATCTAGGCCTCCAAGCAACCAAAATTCGCAGATTCTTCTCTACCTTGGACGCAAAAATACGCCCTCCGGTATCCTCGGCGCAAGCAAAAGGCGGCGAAAAATCGGAAACGGCCGCCTTTTTTCCTCGCATCTTCCGAAGAACCCCCGCGAGTGATATCCTCGCGGTGGTGCGAAAATGAAAACGACGCAACCCGGAGATACAAAACCCGTCCCTCCCCTCAGCCGCCGCAAGTTCCTCGAGCAAGGCGCCGGCGCCGCCCTGGCCCTGTCCGTTGTTCCCCGGCACGTTTTGGGCGGCCCGGGCTACGTCCCTCCCAGCGATAAAGTCAACATCGCCTTCATCGGTGTGGGCTCGCAAGGTCTGCGCGTCATGCTCCACTTCTTGAAGGAACCGGACGTCCAGGGCGTGGCCGTGTGCGACCCCAACAAGGCCAGCGCGGACTATCCGCAGTGGGATACCCATGAATTCTCGAAATCGGTAAGAGCGCTGCTCGGCGTAGACTCCGGCTGGGATTGGCTGAGCCCCGATCAGCCCATTCAATTGACGCATGCTCTGAAGGTCACTAGCGGCGTCTCCGGCCGCGAGCCCTGCCAGCAGATTGTCAACGCCTACTACGCCACGCGCCAGCCGTCCGGCAAATACAACGGCTGCGCGGCCTACGGCGATTACCGCGAATTGCTTGAGAAGCAGAAAGACGTGGACGCGGTGGTCGTCTGCACCACGGACAATCTACACGCGGCCGTTTCGGCCGCGGCGATGAAGAGGCGCAAACACGTCTTCTGCCAGAAGCCGCTTACCCGCACGATCTACGAAGCGCGCCGCCTGGCTGAAATTGCCCGCGAAACCGGCGTGGCCACGCAAATCGCCGTGGGCAACCAGGCTTCGGAAGCCACCCGCTTGCTCTGCGAGTGGATCTGGAATGGCGCCATCGGACCCGTGCGCGAAGTGCAAAACTGGTCGACGCGTCCCTTCTGGCCGCAGGGCATCGAGCGCCCGAACCAACCGCAACCGGTGCCCGAAGGTTTGGATTGGGACTCATGGCTCGGGCCTGCCCCCGACCGGGCATTTAGCCACGCCTATCTGCCCTTTGTGTGGAGGGGTTGGACCGACTTCGGCTGCGGCGCGCTGGGAGACATGGGTTCTTACAGCTTCGATACCATCTTTCGCGTGCTGAAGCTCGAAGCTCCCGCAAGCGTCGAAGCTAGTTCCACCGATCGCTACGATGAAACCTACCCGCTTGCTTCGATCGTGCGCTTCCATTTCGCTCCCCGCCCGGACATGCCAGCAGTGGATTTCTCCTGGTTCGACGGCGGGTTGCGCCCCACTACTCCCGAAGAATTGCTGGAAAACCCGCCTGCGAAAACCGGCGACGCGGAGGAGGACAGCGAAGGCCTGCTGTTCATTGGAGACCGCGGCAAGATTTTGTGCGGATTCAGCGGCGCGCATCCCAGACTGATTCCCCAGGCAAAGATGGATGCGTTCAAACAACCGCCGAAGACTCTGCCTCGCTCGCCCGGCAACGAGCGCGAATGGCTCGATGCCTGCAAAGGCGGCAAGGTCAAGCCCGGTGGAAACTTCGAGTTTTCAGGAATGGTTACGGAGACGCTTCAGCTGGGCAACCTGGCCCTCCGCGCCGCACAAAGATTGGAGTGGGATCGTCCTAATCTGAAGGTGCTCAACTCCGAAGCCGCCCAGAAGATGGTTGCTCCCGAGCGCCGCAGGGGCTGGGAGCTGTAGCCCTCACTTCATCGGGGGGCGTGGCACCTCGTAAAACAAAAACTGCACGCCGACACCGGACTTCCCGTTCTTCCGGCTCAACGATTCCACGTGTGCAACGCGGCCGGTGAAGCTCCATTCCCCCACTTCGTCGCCGACAATCTCTTTCGGCATCTTCAAGTGCAATTGCAACACCAACCCTTCGGCTACCTTTTGCTCCGTCGCGAAATAAACTCCATGAGCGGAAATATTCATAGATGAAACCGCTTCTTCCCTGAGAGCAGCTTCCTTCGGCGCATGAAGCCGCAGCGGAACTCTCATGATGAAGCGGTGTCCATTACGACGCTCGTGTCCCGGCATAGAAACCCTTTGGCAAGATTTTGTTTCGAGCAAGCTCCAAACGGGCGGGCAGAGTTAAGTTTTACGGGAGCGGCGGAAGAGGGTCAACAGTTTTTTGTTTCTACAGAAAAGACCTGCAGGGATCCACCTGCGGCGATAGACTATGCCAGGGAGTGGCCCGGGCGGCCCGAAGAAGGCTTTTCCCGGCTGTTGTGGTGCGCCCACCAGTCGCGCCAGGCGCCGGCATTTTTGCCGAAGGATCGGCCGGTGATGGCTTCCAGCGTCGCGCCAACCAGGTTTTGCGTCGCTTCGTCGAGAGAATCGTCATCCAGTAAATTCAGCAACTCGGGAACCGCCGCGAGCCGCTGCTCTCCGGTAAGCAGTCCCGACTTCGAAAGCCCGTTCGCGGCGCGCTCGCGGATTTGCGGCGCCGGGTCGTGGGCCAGGATGTCGAGCAGCGCATCGATTGCGGCATGGTTGCCCAGCATCGCGAGCCCTTCGACCGCCCAGAAGCGCAATGCCTGGTTGCGACTGCACGCATAGAGCTTCAGCGTGCGGAACGCTTCGGCCGGCTCCACGCCGCGATTGCCGAGCGAACCGAGTCTCCAAAGGGCCATAAACCGCGCTTCGCTGCCGCTCTCAATCTGCCGCTCGAGTTTTTCCACGCTCGCTCGAGATTGCCCGAGGTGATTGGCCGTCAAATCGATCTCGACCGCTGCGACGCGCACCCGCGGATCGTCGGAATTGAGCGCGTCGAGCACCAGGTGGAAGAGCCGCTCGGAATCTTCGAGATGGCCGCGCCAGGAAGCGAGGTTCCGGCGAATCAGGCTCAAGGCGAGGTCCGGCTGTTCGATAGCCAGTCCGAGCAAGCGCTCCGCTTGCTGCTGTGGCGCCAGGTGTGAGATAGCTTCGAGGTCGCGATCGGTTGTGCGCGGTTGCGGCGTTGAAACCAGTGCCGTCGCTGCCTGTTGCGTAGCTCGGGCCGCCACGCTATGACTTCCGAGCCAATTCTTGACGACGTCTTGGCCCTGCCTGGCAAGAAATCCCGCCTCCGTCGATAGCAGCGCCGCGGCCAGGAACGCCGCCAGGTAAGCATACCAACGAAGTGGAGTCTTCACTGCCCGCAGCTCTGCGGTTGCAGTCGTTCCCGCGACAACTTTGGCAGGGCTGGTGAAGTTTGCCAAGGTTTTCATCCTTGCGATTCGGTTTCGGGCGCGCTCTCGCGCCCGGAAGGTGAAAATAGAAGGCACGGGAAAAACCAACAATGGTACTCCGGGCCAAGGCGGGGAAAAATTGCTGAAAACGCCTGTTACTTCAAGGCTTTTGGGGGGGTTACTGGTTGGCTCCACGCGGTCGAAGCCCGTCCTATCGAACAGGGTACTGTCCGAAGAGGAAAAAGAGGAAATGAAAGAGATGAAAGGAATAAAGATGAAAAAAGATGAAAAGCGGCGCTTTGTGGAGTGTGGCGCCTCTGTTAGAATGAGGAGCTTGGTTTAGTGTCTCCGACAGGCTAGATATTCAGGCTTAAATTAAATTAGACCGAGCAGGATAACCGAATGGGACTGAAGTGTGATTTCTGCGGCAAAACACCGCACTACGGGAACGTCATCAGCCACGCAAACAATACGCGCCGCCGCCGCTGGAACCCGAATGTGAAGCGCATGCGCGCGGTCGTGGCGGGCGTCAAGAAGCGCGTCCGGGTGTGCACGGCGTGCATCCGCGCCGGCCGCGTGAAAAAAGCTGCCTGAGCATCCAGCCTTGAACATACCTTTTGTGCACCGGCGATTGGTGGGGCACCCCATGGACTGCTCAAGAGGAATCCTCCGCGGCGAAGCCTGGCTGCCATTAGCCGCCCTGGCAGTTTCGATCGGGGCCGGCTGCATGCGGCAGACACAGCATGCTCCCGACGTGTGGGCCGCAGTCAACGGAAGGGAAATCAAGCGCGACGAGGTGGACAAGTATTACCGCACGCGCGTCAACCCCGAGGGACAGGAACCTTCGGAAGAGGAAGCCCTGTCGTTGAAGCTCAATGTTCTCGATGAGCTGATCTACAACGAAATCCTTCTCGAACGCGCCAAGAAGTTGGGCCTGGAGGCCACCGACGGGGAAGTCGAAGATAAATTCACCGAGCGAAAAAGCCCGTATACCGAAGAGGAGTTTCGGCGGCAATTGCGGGAACAGGGCATGATCGTGGACGACTGGAAGCAGGACATGCGCCGCCAGCTGTCGATTCAGAAACTTCTGAATCGCGAAGTGCTGGCCAAAATCACCATCACCGATCAGGAAGTTGCCGACTACTACAGCGCCAACAAAGCACAGTTCAATTTCGCGGAGCCGACTTACCATCTCGCGCAGATCGTGGTTACTCCGCGGAAAGACCCGCAAATCCGCAACCGTAAGAACGACGACGCCAGCAACGAGTCCGAAGCGCTGCGGAAGACCAAAATGCTCATGGACCGGCTCAACAGCGGCGCGGACTTCGCCCAGCTGGCCATGGACTATTCCGAGGATATGAACACGGTTTCAACCGGCGGAGACCTGGGCTACGTGCCGGAATCGGCGCTGAATTCGCCGCAGGTCGATCCGGCCCTCAAAAGAGCGGTTCTGGCTCTAAAGCCCGGGCAGGTGAGCCAGCCCATCGAAGCGCGCGATCAGGCCGGCGTCAGCTACCGCATTCTGAAGCTTATCTCGCGCGAGGCCGCGGGCCAGCGCAGCCTTTCCGAACCGCAGGTGCAGCAGAACATCCGCGATACGCTGCGCAGCCGCAAGGAGCAGCTGCTGCGGTCCGCCTATCTCGCCATCGCTCGCGATGACGCTCAGGTAACCAATTACCTGGCGCAGCAGGTCATCGAAGCCGGGGGCAAGCTCCCCGAAGCCGCCAAGACCTACATGCCGCCTCGCTCCATCGGCCACTGATCCTCGGGTCGCATCAACTTCTTTCGGCAGTGTTGTCCTCGCGGCCGCGTCTTCCTGCCACCCAGGGATCTCGATCGGTCATTTCTTTGAACTCACGCGACCACGCACAGCGCTTCCCCCGCGTTTACGGCTTGACCTTCAGCAACCAGCACGCGTTCGACCGTCCCACTTTTCGGCGAGCGAATCTCATTTTGCATTTTCATGGCCTCGACGACCACCAGCCCCTGCCCTGCCTCTACCGCGTCCCCCGGTTTGACCAGCAGTCGTACAACTTTGCCCGGCATGGGCGCGGCAATTTGCTGGCGGCCCTCCGCTTCCGCGCCGCCGTGGCGGCCACGCCACGAACGCGGATCGAGCACCTCGGCGGAGAATTCGAAGCCGCCGGTTTGCAGCTCGAGCTGCCGGTCGGAAGACGGCGTCACGCAAATCTCGTGAGATTGTCCTGAAACCAATACGGAGAAGGTGTTCGGTGCGGTTTCGACGACATCGGCAAGGCCCGCTTCCCCATCGAGTGTGGCTTGCCAGCCATCGCCATTGCGCGCAAACTCGACAATGCGCGTTTTGCCGGAAATGCGGACCTCGTATTTCATGGCATGCCGTCCAGTTGCTGCCGACGCCCCTCCCTTTTCCAGCGTGACGAGGTTTCCTTGGGGCCGGAGCCATCCGCAGCTTGCCCGGCACTCTGCCGGGATTGCCAAATGGCTGCGGCGATGGCCGCTGCATCCCGGGCGGCATTTAAATCGGCTTCCCCTCCTCGGTCCGAGGCGGACCGCGCCGCGGCCCGCCCTGGTCGCAACAGCTCATCGATCCATCGGGTATGAATCTCGCCGCGAAGAAACTCGGGTTCCCTAAGAATGCGCCGGAAAAGCCCTGCGTTTGTTCGAATGCCCGTGATGGTGTATTCATCGAGCGCCCGGCGCAATCGCGCAACGGTCTCTTCCCTGCTGTTGCCCCAGGCGATGAGTTTGCTCAGCAGCGGGTCGTAATCGTTGGGTACGGTCCAGCCTTCGTAGACGCCCTCGTCAAGGCGGATTCCCGGGCCGCTTGGAACCTGCCGGGAGAGAATTTTTCCCGGCGATGGGAAGAAATTGTTTTCCGGGTCCTCGGCGTAAAGGCGGACTTCCATCGCGTGTCCCCGCGGGGTGATGGTCTCCCAGGCAAACGGCAGGCCGTGCCCCGCAGCGATGGCGATTTGCAGCTTTACCAGATCGAGCCCGGTGACTTGTTCGGTGACGGGATGCTCCACCTGCAAGCGCGCGTTCACTTCCAGAAAATAAAAATTCAGGCGCTGGTCCACCAGAAATTCCATCGTGCCGGCATTGACGTAACCGCCCGCACGAGCCAGCCGGACTGCCGCCTCGCTCATTTTCTTGCGTAATTCCGGTGTGACAACCGGTGACGGCGCTTCCTCCACCACTTTTTGGTGCCGCCGCTGCACCGAGCATTCGCGCTCGCCCAGAGAAACCACGCGGCCGCGCGCGTCGGCCAGTATCTGGATTTCGATGTGCCGCGGGCGCTCCAGATATTTTTCGAGATACAAGCGCTCATCGCCAAAGGCATTCATGGCCTCGGAAGCCGCGTCGCGAAACGCGGATTCGAATTCGCCGTCGCTCGAAACCAGCCGCATGCCCTTGCCGCCACCGCCCGCCACGGCCTTCAGCAAAACGGGATAACCCATGCTCTCGGCCAGGGCTCGCGCGGCCGATTTCTCGGTCGGATCGTTGGTGCCGGGGACGGTGGGCACTTCGACGCGGCGCGCAAGCTGGCGTGCTTCGGTCTTTGAACCCAGCGCTTCCATGGCTTCGGCTGGCGGCCCAATGAAGGTGATTCCCGCTTCCTTGCACGCGCGCGGCAGCGCCGCGTTTTCCGCCAGAAAACCGTAGCCCGGATGGACGGCGTCGCAACCCGCGCGGCGCGCCACGTCCATCAACTTATCGATGCGGAGGTAGCTTTCGCGCGAAGGCGCAGGGCCGATTCCGTAGGCCTCGTCCGCAAGCCGGACGTGCAACGATTTGCGGTCAACTTCGCTGAATACCGAGACCGATCGAATGCCCAATTCACGGCAGGCGCGGAGGATCCGCACGGCGATTTCGCCGCGATTGGCAATCAAGATTTTCTTGAACATAGAAGAGTCGCGCGGAAAGAGTTTAGCATGGCGAGAAAAGCGAGCTAATCCTCCGGCTCTGTTCCGCTACTTCGCCAGCTTCTCCAGGTCCCTCCAGTGGATGAGGACAATGTGGTTCTCCTCGAGCATTTTCCTGAATTCCGCACTGGTCACAAAATCATAGTCTCGCTGGCGCCACGCCGAACCGTAGTCGGGATGGTCGAGCGCCACCGCCTCGAGCTCCGCGTCGTCATGACCAAGGTGCACGATCATTTCCGAAAGCCCCGGCTTCAAATTCTTGATGGCCGTTTCGTAAAACTCTTTCCAGCGGTCCGCGTGGACCGTAGGGTTGGCCATCACCACCGAATCCACGACGGGGTCCTTTCCCGAGAGTTGCGAGGAGAACTTCAGAGGATCTCCCGGAATGCGCGGCGCCAAAAACGGCAGACCGTATTCGTGAGCGACCTTCACATACACGGCGAAAAGACTGGGCCTCGCGAAAAGCACGCCCATGTGACTGTCCAAATGTGTCGGCCGGATTCCCGCCGCCACCGCGCGTTCCACTTGCGCGCGAATCTCGCGCTCCGCCTCGTCAGGTTTGATATTTTGCGCCGCGGGCGCCGTTTCCGGCCAGAGAGCGCCCGAAGAATCGAGAAGGCTTGGCACTTTATCCTTCGATTCCACCGGTCCCCAGCGGTAGATCTTCCATTCGCTTGTCAGCGTGAGGTGCAAACCCAGATCCGCACTGGCATGGCCTCTGGCGTAGGCCGCAACTTCATTCAGCCAGGGACACGGCACCATCACGCTTGCGGAAGTCACCGCGTTTTTGTCCAGGGCGTCAAAACTTGCGGCATCCACCGAATGTGCAACCGCGAGATCGTCCGCGTGCACAATCAGAAGTTTCGCATCCGGTGGATAGCCCAAGCGCTCCGCCACCGTCTTGGTTTGTGCGCGCCCAAGGGCGCCCGTGACCAGCAGGAAAGTTGCAACCGCCGCGGCTCGACGCATGTGCATGAGACCCTCCCTTGTCGTGCGCACCGCTCCAAAGTATCACGGAGCGGGACGCGAACGGTTCGCGAATCGAGCGAAGCAACGCGCACTTGCGCTATCAGGAGGTTTCCTCCGGTCGTCTGAACAAGGGAGGGCGATGTTTTGAAATATGTTTTCTTCCCACCCTGGCGATGGTGTATACAGGAGCTTTCTTTTGACGGAGGGTTCACCCGGATGAAACGGTACTGTCTCTTGGTGGCGCTCGAGGCCTTGGCGGTGTTTCCGGCCATGGCACAAGACTCCTACGTCGCACCCCCGGAAAGCTTGATAATTGACGGGGTTCCCAAAATTCCTAGTGCGCTGGCGGAAACAGCGGGACGTTATGCGGCGTTTCGCAGCGCGAGCCTTTCCGACTGGCATCCCACCAGGCATGAAATCCTGATCTCGACGCGCTTTGCCGAGACGCCGCAGCTGCACCTCGTGGCCATTCCCGGCGGCGCGCGCCAGCAACTGACTTTTTTCGCGGATTCCGTTGGGAACGGCCGCTTTCATCCGAACGCCGGCGACTACATTGTGTTCATGAAGGACGTAGGCGGCGGCGAATGGTATCAACTCTATCGCTACGACACGAAGAGCGGCGAGGTCACGCTGCTGACCGACGGAAAATCGCGCAATCTAATGGGCCCGTGGTCCTCCGATGGCGACCGCATCGCGTACATGTCCACGCGGCGCACCGGCAAGGACACCGATTTATGGGTGATGAATCCCGCCGACCCCAAGACGGATCATTTGTTGACGCCATTGAGCGGCGGCGGCTGGCGCCCCGAGGACTGGTCTCCCGACGACAAAAAGATTCTGCTTCTCGAAGAGTTTTCGATCAACGAGTCGTATTTGTGGCTCGTGGACGCGGTGACCGGACAGAAATCGGAACTGACGCCCCGCCACGCCACGGAGAAGGTCTCGTACGGCGAAGCGCGATTCAGCAAAGACGGCAAGGGAATTTACGTCACCACGGACAAAGACTCCGAGTTTCACCGCCTCGCGTACATCGATCTGGAAACCAAGCAGCCGACCTATCTCACCACGCCGATTCACTGGGACGTGGAATCTTTCGATCTGGCGCACGACGGCAAGCTGCTCGCTTTTGTGACCGACGAAGAAGGCTTGAGCGTCGTGCACGTCCGCGACACGACGAACGGCAAAGAGATGCCCCTGCCACACATCCCTACCGGAGTCGTGGGCGGGTTGCGCTGGCACCGCAACGGACACGACCTCGGTTTCTCGCTGAACAATTCCCGCAGCCCGGGAGACTGCTACTCGATTGACGTTGCCAATGAAAAGCTTGAGCGCTGGACCAACAGCGAGAGTGCTGTGAAAACCGAATCGTTTCCCGCCGCGGAGCTCATCCACTGGAAAAGCTTCGACGGGAAAATGATTTCGGGGTTCTTGTACAAGCCGCCTGCAAAATTCGGAGGCAAGCGGCCGGTGCTGCTGATCATTCACGGCGGCCCGGAAGGGCAATCGGTTCCCACATTTCTTGGGCGAAATCATTACCTCCTGAACGAATTGGGGATTGCGCTCATTTATCCCAACGTGCGCGGCTCGACGGGCTACGGGAAAGCCTTTTCTCTGCTCGACAACGGAATGAAACGCGAGGACACCTACAAAGATATCAACGCGCTGTTTGACTGGATCGCTGCACAGCCCGAACTCGACAGCGATCGCATCGCCGTGACCGGCGGAAGCTACGGCGGACACATGACCCTTGCGGTCTCGACATTTTACAGCGATCGCATTCGCTGCTCGGTCGATATCGTGGGCATGTCCAATCTGGTGACCTTTCTTGAGCACACCGAAGCCTACCGGCGCGATCTGCGGCGCGTTGAATACGGGGACGAGCGCGATCCCCAAATGCGCGCGTATCTTGAGAAAATCGCGCCGATGAACAACATCGAGAAAATCAAAAAACCGATGTTGGTCATCGCCGGGAAAAACGATCCGCGCGTGCCGGTGAGCGAGTCGCAGCAAATCGCCGAGGCTCTGAAACAAGCCGGCACACCGGTGTGGTTGATGATCGCCAATGACGAAGGCCACGGCTACCGCAAGAAGCCCAATCAGGACTTCCAGTTCTACGCCACCGTCGAGTTCTTACAGGAATACCTGCTGAAGTAAATCCTTCCCGTTTAGGGCACGGGGATTCCCAAATCGCGAAGGATTTTTTCGAGCGAAAACCTCGCCGCTCCGGCCGTGAAGTTCGCGCCTCTTACGCCGCCTTGCGCGGCCCTTCGCCACCAATTCACGATTCGCTGCAACTTTGCTCGACGAAGGGATCGCTTGGCGTTCGATGGCCGCTCTTGAACCGGGCGCAACGCGACTCCTTCCTCAGAGCGGGATGTTGCCGTGTTTTTTGCGCGGGTTGGTGTCGCGCTTGTTATCGAGGGCGCGAAGCGCGGTGATCACCCGTCGGCGAGTGTCGGCGGGTTCGATCACCGCGTCGATGTAGCCGCGCTCGGCGGCGACAAAAGGATTGGCGAAGCGGTCGCGGAATTCCGCGATTTTCTCCTGGCGCAGTTTCTCGCGCCCGGACTCCACGGCTTTTGCCAGGTCGCGTTTGTATACGATGTCCACCGCGCCTTCCGGACCCATGACCGCGATCTCCGCGGTGGGCCAGGCGAAATTGGCGTCGGTGCGAATGTGCTTGGAAGCCATCACGCAGTAGGCGCCGCCATAAGCCTTGCGCGTGATAACCGTAATCTTCGGAACTGTGGCTTCGGCAAAAGCGAAAAGCAGCTTCGCGCCATGCTTGATGATCCCGCCAAATTCCTGCTGCGTTCCGGGAAGAAAGCCGGGAACGTCTTCAAAGGTCAGCAGCGGAATGTTGAACGCATCGCAGAAGCGCACGAAGCGCGCGCCTTTCACCGAAGCGTTGATATCGAGAACCCCGGCGAGGTAGGCGGGCTGATTGCCGACGATACCGACGGGGCGGCCGTCGAGCCGGGCAAAACCAACGACAAGATTTTTCGCATAGTGTTCGTGGACCTCGAAGAAATAGCCTTCGTCCACGATGGAATGAATCACTTCCTTGATGTCGTACGGTTTTTGTGGGTCCGGCGGAACAAGCCTGTTGAGGGCCTCATCGCGGCGCATGGGCGGATCAGACGTGGCCCGGCGCGGCGGATCCTCGAGATTGTTCGACGGCAGAAAACTCATCAGCTCGCGGATCATCGCCAGGCAATCGGCGTCATCGCGAGCGACGAAGTGGGCCACGCCGCTTTTTTCGTTATGCGTCATCGCACCGCCCAGCTCCTGCTTGGTCACTTCCTCGTGCGTAACGGTCTTGATGACGTCAGGGCCGGTCACGAACATGTACGAAGTCTCGCGCGTCATGAAAATAAAATCAGTGATCGCCGGCGAATACACCGCGCCTCCGGCGCAGGGTCCCATGATCGCGCTGATTTGCGGGATGACGCCGCTCGAAAGCGTGTTGCGCAAAAAAATGTCGGCGTAGCCCGCGAGCGAGGCTACGCCTTCCTGGATGCGCGCGCCGCCGGAATCATTTAAGCCGATGACCGGCGCTCCCACGCGCGCGGCGAGGTCCATGATTTTGCAAATTTTCTGCGCGTTGGCTTCGGAGAGCGAGCCGCCGAAAACAGTGAAGTCCTGCGCGAAAACGTAGACCAGACGCGATTCTATGCGCCCGAAGCCGGTCACGAATCCGTCGCCGGCCGGTCGCTGCTCCTCGATCCCGAAATCCACGCAGCGGTGACGGACGAATTTGTCGAGCTCTTCAAACGTGCCTTCGTCGAGGAGCAGGTGGATGCGCTCGCGCGCCGTCAACTTGCCGGCCTGGTGTTCGCGCTCGCGGCGCTCGGAACCGCCTCCGGCTTCGGCTTCCGCGTCCAAGCGGCGCAATTCCGCGGTAGGGTCAGTAGCCTGCGGGGCTTTCTGGGCTTCGGAGACCTTGGACGTGGGGAGCAGGCCGCGTTTGGTCTCAGACAACGGAACCTCCCTTGAATGGGTCGCCCGACACGGCGCTGGTTCGGGCGCCAGACGGGGCGTTGGTTCGGGCCCCTATGGGAGAAGATGACCCGTCGAAGCCGGTTTTGGAAAGTTCGGAAAAGTCCGCAGACGGCGGCTCTTTCCGGCTGAAGATGCGAACGGCCAAATGCGTGGCCAGCCAAGTGGTGCCGAGGAGCAGCACGATGCCAAGGAGCAGTTCCAAGCCCATGCCGACCGCGCGTTCGAGGGGCGTTGGGAGCGAAGTCACCTTCACCGTGGCCCACACCAGGGCAAACATGGCGGCAAGCGTCATCGCCACGATGAGCACGGTGGTGATAATCGAAGCAAGGATCGTTTTCATTGGACCGGACTAGATCGCTTCCTCTGGCCAGAGCTAAGGATAGCCCATTAGGGGTGGCGTCGTCAGTTGCAGTCCGCCTTTCCGCACCTTTCCGTGTAAAGACTGGCACTTCAAAAGACCAGCAGGCCGGGGGAATGCCTCCCTCCACTCGAGCCCGAGCCGCCGCTCGAAACGACCGCTCTCGGGAAAGCGGCGCCACCGCACCGCGCGTATTCGCAAGATACCAGGCTCAGTACAGGACGTGGTTGGGCGATCATGTGGAGTGACCTGAACGCCAATGCCTCGTTCTTCAGCGCAAGCCGGACCAGTCGTCGGCCACGAGGATGGAGTCGACGGGATTGGAAGGATCGTATTTTACGCTGGCGGGCAGGCCGGGAACGAGGCGGTCGAGGCGCACCTGGCTCTCGAGGCCGGTGATGTCTTGCGCGGTGTGATAGGTCACGCCGGAAATCGAGTAGCTGTAAGAGACCAGATGGCGAGGGCGCAGGTCCGCAAGCGGACGGGCACCAAAACCAAACAGTTTTTTGCGCGGCTTCTTCGGTTCGGGCGGCTGCTCGGCAAGGTCCACGACCTGGCCTTCGGCGATGCGGCCGATCTGGTTCAGGTGAAGGCGGCGCCTGCGTTCTTGGTCTTCCGGGTCACCCTCCGGGCGGAGAAACGCGTAGACAATCATGGCGACGGCGGCGATTGCCGCTCCACCCATGACGAGCACGAGTTTCCAATCAGCAAGCATTGCTCTCACTCCGTTTGCTAGATCTAGGGGATTCGCGGGAACGGAAGACTCGGGCGATACCGACGCGACCGACCGACGGCAACCGTCAAACAAGCCCCGCTAGAGCGCATGCAAGAACTGTAGCAAGCAGTTCCCGGGGGCTAAAGCCCGATGCTCGTGCTCGCGTTCCTGTCGGATTTGCAGGGTGCGATCCCCAGTCGCCGCACAGGCCCCACTCCAGCGTATTCTAGCGAAATTAGGGCTTCAGGTGAATCGTTCCGGGGGTGCGTGCACCGGATTACGCAACACGCCGATTCCGGAGATGGCGACTTCGACCGTATCGCCACAGACCAGCGGGCCGACGCCCGCGGGCGTGCCGGTGGCGATGAGGTCGCCGGGGAGCAGCGTCATCATGCGCGAAATCCAGCGGATCAAAACGGGCACGGGATAAATCATGAGTGAGGTCTTGCCGGACTGGCGGAGCGCGCCGTTCACGCGCGTCTCAACCTGGAGGCTCGCAGGATCGAGATCGGTCTCGATGTGCGGGCCAACGGGACAGAACGTGTCGAAGCCTTTTGCGCGGGAGAATTGCACGTCGGACTTCTGCAAATCACGGGCGGTGACGTCGTTCAGGCAGGTGAAACCGAGAAGATAAGAAAGCGCATCGTCGGTATCGCGCAAGTGCGAACAGTGGCGCCCGATGACCATGGCGAGTTCACCTTCGTGCTCTACTTGGTGAGAGAATTTTGTCAGGATGACCGGTTCCTCAGGGCCTATGACCGACGTAGAGGGCTTGAGAAAAATTAAGGGTTCTTTGGGCAGCTCGTTGCCGAGTTCGGCGGCGTGCGCGGCGTAATTGCGGCCGACACAGACAATCTTGGAGGGCTCGGCGGGAGCCAGGAGGCGAATGTCTGACAGAGGCGAGGCGTGCGCGCTTCGCGTCCATTCCGCCCAGGGCAGGCCGTTGATTTCGATGACGCTTTGGCCTTCGATGAGCCCATAGCGGGGTGTCGGAGTCCGAGCGGGGTCACGCGGGAGATAACGGCAAATTCTCATGAGTTTTCAGCTCGCCCGCCGCTTGGGATGAGAAATCTCGGCGGCGCGAGCCGTCCGGATAATCGCGGCAATCCAGGATAGCGTTGTGAACATCATGTAACTCACCGCCCCTACCATGAAGACCTGAAAGGCGCTGTGCCAATCGCCGAGCCCGTGGTAAATCAGGCAAAGAACACGGTAGACCAGGCTGAAGATCACCCAGGCGATCATGCTGGCAGCCAGAAGATTCCCGGGCCAGCGAAGAAACCGAAGAACGGGGACGGCAGCAAGAAAAACAAAAACCCCCGCGGCGGCGACGTTGCGCTCGAAGGCAAAGCGCTCCAGAAACGGAACCTGGTTGGCGATGACCAGCCAAGTGGTAAAAACCAGACTAAGGCAAATTCCCGTGTACACACCCGTGCGAATTGCGGCGTTGTGAAGAAACCCGAGCCGGCGGGAACCCGGCAAGTTTGTGCGAAGTTGCATGCGAAGCTGGGCTCCAAGACGCCCGTAGCGAACTCCGAATCTACGAAGGCCGTTCGGCGATGTCAACTGCAGCAGGACGGCTGGGCCCGCTTTCGTTGCCCGCGCGATCCACGGCCGTCACGGTGTACCAGTAACGATGCCCGAGCGCAACCGACCTGTCACGAACGGCGGGCACGGGCAACAAATCCGGGGTAATCAACTGTCCCCGCGCGCCTTCTTGTTCACTTCGATAGACGCGATAGCCGGCCAGGTCCGTTTCAAGATTGCTGGACCAGGACAGGTCTACGACGAACGCAGACGGAGTTGCGCCGGGGAGCACGGCGGCGACGAGGTCTTGCGGAGGGGCAGGAGGGAAGGTATCGAGGGGCGTGATCGTACGAGGCTCCGAGTTGTCCGACTCGATTTCGCTTCCATCTGCGCGGACGACCGTGCGCACGGCGTACACGTAGGTCTTCCCAAACTCAAATTGTGCGTCGCTGTAGCTGTTTGTCGTGGAAGGCCCAAGAAGCGCCGGCGGAGAAATCCAATGAGTGGCTGAAAGGTCGTTGCTTGTGGGCTCGGGTGCGTGCGGATCGATTTCTCCGCGATACACGCGGTAACCAGAGATGCCAGAAAGCGGCTCGCCCGCGGAAGTTTGCGTGGGGACAGGCCAGGTGAGATTCACGGCGGTCTCGGTGACCTGGGACCGCACCGAAGAGACAGGCTGCGGGACGGGAAACACCCGCGCCGTGACCACATTCGAATCGGCCGAGGCGCGCCTGGTCGAGAGCCGCGTTCGCACGAGATAAGCATACGTTGCACCGGGATGCGCTTTCGTTTCGAGAGGCGAAATCGGATCGCTGAAGCGCACATGGCCGGCGGCAAGGTAGTTGCCGACCACCGCCCCGGGGATGGTGTAGACCACGCGAAACGATTTCGGATCGCGTGCGCCATCCGGTTTCAGAGAACCGCGAACGATTTCGACGGCCGGAGCGGTCCCGAGTTTTTCTCCCAAAACGGATCTTGCAGGAAGTGAGAAAACCAGTTCAACGCCGTCACCGGCCTGCCACGCGACGAGGTCGGAAACAGCAACGGGGACGGTCGGAGAAGGCGGAACAGGATCACCCGGAGCGCCGCAGCCAGAAAAGAAAGGGGCGAATAGATAACAGAAAACCGCTAGGAACCCTGACCAGTGACCGGTGACCCGTGCCTTACGAAGAAGAGCCGTCTCCCGCCAAGCGCGTCGCGTGGCTCGCGAAGGCGAAATGGGAAATGGACATGGCAAAATGCCGAGCCATCGCGCCGCGCGTACGGCAATGTGAGGAAGCGCTTCCCTTACAGGAAAAATGGAAACCGCAGGTGGGATGACGGGAGCGGACCCATCCGGGCTTTCCAGGGAGCGGTGATACTTCCCTTCGCGATCTTGCATTTTCCAGTTTCCATTTTCGACACTCACAGAATGTAGCGGCTGAGGTCCTGGTTCTTGACAATGTCCAAGAGCTGTTTGTTGACGTAAGCGGCGTCGATTTTAACGTTCTTTTTCTTGAGGTCGGGCGCCTCGAAGGAAATTTCATCAAGAACTTTTTCGAGGATTGTGTGCAGGCGACGCGCGCCGATATTTTCGGTTTGCTCGTTGACGCTGGTGGCCAAGCGGGCGACGGCGGCAACCGCGTCTTCGGTGAAAGTCAGCTTCACGCCCTCGGTTTCGAGGAGCGCGGCATACTGCTTGATAAGCGCGTTCTTCGGCTCGGTCAGAATTCGTATGAAATCCTCTTCCTTGAGGGATTGCAGCTCCACGCGAATGGGCAAGCGTCCCTGAAGTTCGGGGATCAGGTCGGAAGGCTTGGTCACGTGAAAAGCCCCGGCCGCGATGAACAGGATGTGGTCGGTGCGAATCATGCCGTAGCGCGTGTTGACGGTGGTTCCTTCGATGATGGGGAGAATATCGCGCTGCACGCCTTCGCGCGAAACGTCGGGGCCATGGCCGGTTTCGCGCCCCGCGACTTTGTCGATTTCGTCGATGAAGATGATGCCCATTTGTTCCGCGCGCTCCACGGCCATGCGCGTGACCAGGTCCATGTCCAGCAGCTTGTTTTCTTCTTCCTGGATAAGGTATTCGAACGCGTCGGCCACGGTCATTTTGCGCTTTTTTTTCTGCTGGCCGAAGATGTTGGAAAACATCTCCTTGATGTTGTTGTCCATTTCCTCGACGCCCTGATTGGAAATGATTTCGAACGCGGGCATCAAGCGTTCGCGCACCTCCAGGTCGACCATGCGCTGGTCGAGCTTGCCTTCGCGAAGCTGGACGCGAAGCTTTTCGCGCGTGCGCAAGTTTTGTTCGCGCTGTGCGGTGACCTCGCTTTCGGGCGTGCCTGGAGCGGGAGAAGGCAGCGGCGGCAACAGAACATCGAGCACGCGCTCTTCCGCTGCTTGTTCGGCGCGGTCGGCGACTTCATCGAGCTTTTCCTCGCGGATCATGTCGATGGAAGTCTCGACGAGGTCGCGCACCATGGACTCGACGTCGCGGCCGACGTAGCCCACTTCTGTGTATTTCGAAGCTTCCACCTTGATGAACGGGCATCCGGCCAGCCGAGCCAGACGCCGGGCAATCTCGGTTTTCCCCACGCCCGTCGGCCCGATCATCAGAATGTTTTTCGGCAGGACATCGTCTGCGAGTTCGGGAGGCAGCTTCTGCCGGCGAACTCGATTCCGCAGGGCCACGGCGACAGCGCGCTTCGCGGCCGCTTGCCCCACGATGTATTTGTCGAGCTCGAGGACGATCTCGCGCGGCGTCATGTCGTCGAGCGCCGGAAGAAGCTCCTCTGCTTCTCCGGTGACGGCGCCGTTACCACCCGGCGCGAGAATTATTTCCTTTTCGGACTTAGTGGTCATCCGCGTTCTCAGTCCCAGGCCGAGATATCAGTCTCAGGTTTTCAATGAATAGAGGCACAGCCAAGACTAACACCCCCTCATTAAGAGATGCTACAGGCCCGGAGATGGTTTACAAATGAAATCGAGTAGGCCGACGCGCCCGAACTTTGCCGCTGGTTGCGACCGTTTCGCGGAATCCCTTTCCGGCAAAGGCCAGGCAAAACAGGGATTCCTCGTCGCTTCGCGGGTGTGGCCGCGGTCTTCAACCACCCGTTACAGCTCTTCGACCGTGAAATTTGCATTGGTATAAATGCAGATTTCGCTGGCGATGCGCATCGCTTCCATAGCCAGGTCTTTGGCGGACAGCTTGGAATGTTTCAACATCGCGCGCGAGGCGGCCAAAGCATAGCTGCCGCCGGAACCAATCGCCACAATCCCGTCGTCCGGCTCGATGACATCGCCGTTGCCGGAAACAATGAAGGTACTCTTGCTGTCGGCCACAATAAGCATGGCTTCCAGGTGACGCAGCGCACGGTCCTTGCGCCAATCTTTGGCCAGTTCCACGGCAGCCTTCTGCAGATTGCCTGAAGTTTCCTGCAGTTTTCCTTCGAAGCGTTCAAACAGGGTGATGGCGTCGGCGGTCGAGCCGGCAAATCCCGCCAGAACCTTGTCGTTGTACAGCCGGCGGGTTTTGCGCGCGGTGTGCTTCATGACGTGATCGCCCATGGTCACCTGACCGTCACCAACGAGCACCACTTTGTTGTCTTTGCGCACACACAAAACCGTGGTGCCGTGCGTCGGCGCACTTCCCGGGTTGTTTCGCATCAGAGGATTATAGCGCCCCGAACGGTTGCACGCCAAAACGCTCGAACCGCTCGGCGTAAAAGGCGCGGGCCGGCTTCGAGGCCGGCCCGTTGCATCACGGAAGGGGGAAATCCCCGGTATGGCTGAAAATCAGTACTTGTTCCAGGTAAACGAGTTGAGCATGTAGTCCCCAATCGTGAACATTTCCTTCTTCAGCTTCATGTCGTAGTGGATGGCGCCATTTCCGACGTCTAGCAACTGATTGGCGATGACCGATCCAAAGAAGGACGCGTTCCCTTTGAAATCGGCGGTGGCTTTCGGAGCGTAGACGACAGCCGCGCTCGAGCCATTGCCGGCGAGTTTAATCGTGCCCGTCCCGGCATAAAGGATTTGCAGGTCCCCTGGATTATAAGTCGGGTTGGAGATGCCGTTGCCCTCCAGGTCGATCGGGGTGGCGTTATTGTTTCCCGTCACGTTGATGATAACGGGGCCGTATTGGCCAGCATTCGGGCTGCCGACGGGATACGGAGCAACTGCCAGCCGAGCATTGCCGGTGATCGATAGGCTGTTGATGTTATAGACGCCGGGAGTCAAACTTACTACGTCATTGCCGGCAAGAGTGATGTCCTGATAGCTGCCCGGAGCGAGCGTCTGCGTGCTGGTGACATCGGTCGTTCCTGGTGGTGGAACCGCGGGGGTAGGAAAGCTCACCGACTGCGGCAACTGGATGAGCCCGCCAGTGACCTGATTCAGGTTGCTACCGGAAAAAGCCGTGACGTTGCCTGCCGTGCACACGCCGAAGCCCGCATTGGGAGTTGACAATGTGCCGTGGATGGTCGGATTGGAGCCGCTGTTGCTTTCGTTCCCGTTGGTCCCGACGTTGCCTCCGTAGTTGTTGAAAGAGGAGGGGGCGCTGGCCACTCCACCAACCAAGGGCAATGCTCCGGAGTCATAACTGTCGGTTGTGCCATTGCCGGAGAAGCTCAAGGACGCGCAGCCGTTCGCGTCTGCAAATGCGGCGTAAGCAAAAGCCGGCGAAATGTAGCGTTCCAGCGTCGTTTGCACTTCGGCTTCGCCATTCTGCACGTTGGCGACGTCTCCATGCGCGGTGATCTGCCAGGTCTGAATGGTCACCGGAGTGGTGGTTCCGAACGGCAAAATCGAGACCATGGACATCAACTCCGCGGAAGCCGAATACTTGACCGTGTTGGGACCCGCCTGCAGGGGCTGGTTGAAGTTCATGGCGTTAGCGAAAGCAGCCAGCTGGGTTTGATTCGGATAATTTGCCGCCTGCGAGCTTAGCGTCGATAGGAAGATTGGATTCACGCCTCCGGCATCGGTCACCGGATAAGTGGTTGTGGTAAAGCCCGCGAAATTGCCGCCTGCAGGGGCGGCGGGCGGCACATAGGTGTTCATGATGAAGTTTGCCGCCGCGTGCACACCGGCCTCCGCCCCGTAGCGGGCCTGGGTCATCGTGCGGTAATTCATGCTCGAATAGGTCTCGGAATTGGACAGGAACATCAGCGAACCGGCCATGGCCGAGAGCACCAGCAGGAGAATCAAGGCAAAGATCAGCGCGGAACCTTTTTCGTTGTTTCGTTTCATGGATACTTCTCCGTTTCCGTATTTCAAGGCACCTTCATTGGTAATTGAGCAAAGTATTACCTTTGATGATCAATGGTGTAGGCTGAATACGGTTTAGATAATCAAGAGTCGCGAATTCATAAGCGTCGAAAACATTTCGCGGCGAGACGTTCAGCAGCGCCTTGGTCTCGGTTTGGTAATTGGGTCGCCCATTGACCAGGGGCACTTGTGGATCGGGATTCTGCGTCTGCACGGTGAGCGTAACCGCCACGTCGGTCACAAAGGTCATGTCCTTGGCCGCTGCGCTGACACCTGCCAGCGTCTGAAGTTGATAGGTAAAACAGGGGACGGCCGCTCCGCCAGGATTAGCCGGATTCGCAAGAACACCGGTTAGTACCATCTTCGAGGGATCGAGCGGAGGCACCGCGGGTAAATCCCAGGAATTCACCTGATTGCGGTACAGAAATCCCGGAGCCTGTGGGGTGCCGGGGACGCACGTGTACTCGACGTAAACCATGTGGCCATCGCCGTTGATATCGCCGAACAGTTTCAGCACCGTGCCACTCGATCCATTCCCAGGCGCGTCACCGTAGGGGTAGCCCGCAGGGAACATCGGATAGCCCGCATAACCTGGGGGCGGCGCAGCCATGACCCCTGCTGCGGGCGGGATGATGCCTGCGGAGAAGGCTCCCGGCACGCTGATCGGAACACCGACCGTGCCGGTTCCCGGAATCGCGGCAGGTATATGGCTATAATAAAAGGTCGCGTTCCATGTATACGAGGGATTCGGACAGTTCCCAGGCCCTCCGGCGCAGGTTAATTGCACCGCCTCCTTGTTCAGCCCGGTATCTATAGTTATCCATTCACCTTCAAACAGGACAGGAACTGGGACGTTGGCAGGGGTAGTGTCGAAAACGTTGAAAGTCACTGCTAAGGTAACCGGTTGGTCTGGTGTGATACCAAACGCGGCTGCCGGTACGCCTGGCGGCGACAATACCCAAGCTATGCCTGCAGGGGGCGGAGGCAGAGAGATTTTCCCGGCCTGGCCAATTTCCTGCTCCAACAGCTCTGTCGCGCTGCGCACACTGGTGTGCATTTCCGTGCGATTCGTGATGGTTCCCTCGGTCTTGATCATCTGCATCATCCCGGACATGACGACTGCCGAAACGGCCAAGAGAACCACCAAAGCCACCATTGTTTCCATCAGCGTGAAGCCAGCTTCTTTTTTGCGCATCATAACCTTTCACTCTTTCTCGATTCGCCGCATACGACCATCAGAAAGGACTTGATTTCAAGCAAGTTAAGGCGGATTTGGGAAGAATGCCGCCCTGACCCACGTCGTAGCGAACCTGGGTTAGAACGGTGATGGTCTTCAACTGCAGTGCCACATTTTCCGTGATTTGCCAGACCCGGACATATTGCCAGTTGGCCCCAGCGGCGACTGGGTTCCCGCTCTTGTCCACGAAGTCCGAATACCCGGCGACGGGCGCATTGGGGTTCAAGCCACCGCCCGGCGTCAGCCCCGTTCCGGCCCCCGTAACCACTGAAGGAAAAACAGTTGTATCGGTCTTGCCATCAGGATATTGGAGGGCGAGAAGCTGCTCCATTTTGTCTTGCGCGTATTCGGCGGTGCGCGCGGCCAGATGACCCTGGTTTTCCGTGGTGGTCATGGCCACGGTCGCCATGGTCATGATGCCAGCCGCAGCGATCAGAAGCAGGCATAACGCGATCATGGTTTCGACCAGGCTTATGCCCGCCTGGGATTTCTTTTGGCCACTCCAAAATCGTGCTGAATCGTGAAGTCTCATTTCCGCCTTCCTCACTTGTGATACCAGTTTCCATTGCCGTTTGCGCTGGTGGCCCAGACCTGGGTAAGGCCCGTGGGGCCAATGGTCACTGCGTAGACCTGCGTGTTGTCGGTCATGTAGACAGCATCGTTTGGGTTCGGCAGTGCAGTGTTGGGATCGATGGGTATGCCTCGCGAACTGAAGGTGATGCAGGCGGTCGTCGCCACTTGCCCGAATCTATTTCCATGTACGTTGTAGCACCTCGGTGCTTGTCCTATGCCGTTTGGCTGTGTATTCGGCGGCGGCGCGCCAACTCCGCCGGTGCCAAAGCTGACGCCCGGCGAGAGGTATTGAACTGGGCTGACTCCCGGGGTCAGGCACGGGTTGTTGACATCACCGACGACTTGCCAGCAGTTGTTAGCCTTATTCCACACATCCACATGGAAAGTATTTACGTTGCTGAAGCCCAGGTCGATGTACACGCGGGCGCGTGTGAAGTCGGCAGCCGCCATGAGCTTCGCCTGGTTAATGGCGGCATTCAGGTCCCGGGCGTCTCCCGATATGCGCAGAGTGCGCCTTACTTGATCAAATCCGGGTATCGCAAGAGCAGCGATGACGAGTGATACGAACATGACCATGAGCACTTCCAGCGTGGAGAAGCCTCTACTGCGATCGTGTTCAGCTTGATCTGGTTTGCAGTTCATCCTCATTGTTTCCCTCATGCCGCAAGTTTCTCGAGCCGCGCCACTATGGAAGAACGTAAGGCGTCGACCCATGACATGACGGCAGGAGTAGGAAGGGCACGTCGAGCGCCACCGAGGGCATCGCCATAAGTCTTGTTGATTGTGCAGATTACGGAAGAGGAGCAGGAACACTAGCGGGGTGCCCGTCTGGGCACGGGTAATAACGTAACAAGTCGCGTTGCTTGGCTCTTTGATCCCTCTAGATCTAGAGAGAGTCCAATGTGGAATCTACTGCGAGATTTCGTGGAAGGAGAGAATCTTGACGCTGGCGAGGGGCTGGGAAGCTTGCGTCCAGCAACTGCTGTAGCGAATGCCGTTGCCGCCCATATTTTTCATGGTGGCCCTACCGAAATTGGGGGAAAGCGTGTGTCCGGAGCCATCGAGGGTCTTTGCCAAAAGGAAGGCACCATCAAATTCGCCGCTGCCGCTTTCGCTTTCGCTGCCCGTCACCGTTCCCTTTCCCACCACCATCACGATGCCGTCCCAAGAAGCGTCGGGGCCGTAGTTCAAATTGCCTCGCACGAGCAATAGTCCATAGCCTGTCTGATGCCCGGTCAGGTCAAGATCGCCGTTGACAACGATGGTCATGGGATCCGGGCTCGGCGAGTACACAGAAGGCGGCAGATTGGGGCCGGGGAGGACAACATCCGCGCTTTGCATGATGCTCTGCACCAACGCTTCGAGCTGGGCCGGGGATTGCAGGCTAGCGGGAACGGTGGCGATGACGTTCACATCGGGAGCGCCAGAACTGCCGGTGTAATTTGGTCTGTCGGCGGCTGGGATTCCCGTTCCGCCGTTTCCGCCCGCGGTGACATTGGCCTGATCCGCGGCATTAAATACCCCCACGGCGTGCACCGGCAATCCGGGTGCGCACCCGTTGACAGAATCCTGGTCGCCCCCTTTTATGCTGTAGTTTGCATTGGAGGTTGGTGCACTAAAAGCCACGCTGTTTGCGGAGCTACCACCGATTGTCAGCGCAGCCAGGAAAGGGGGTAGCGAGACGGAAATTGGGGCGACCAGGTACTGCATCAGCTTCTGGCTGCCATTAGGGAGGACGGCGAGAGCGGTGAGTTCGAGCGCCTGGGGGCCGACGGCGGAATCATTGCTGTAGCTATTTCCGGCGCTATTGTAATAGAGCGGGGTGATCGAGTCCGCCTGACCGTCAGCATCGACGTCCAAATTCAGGGATTTCTCGGAGACACCGTTGAGGCGTACCCATTTGTAGAGCGGACCTGGAAAGGGTAAGACATTCAGCGGACTCCGGTTCCAAACCGAGGAGGTGGCCGGCGAAGAGCTGGGAGGTGCTATGGCCCCTCCGCACGCGGCGCCATGCTCCTGGCCGAATTGCGTGTCGGGATAGCCGGAACCCAGGTCCCAGGGCGTAATAGCCTCGCCCCCGCGGGAGTTGATGACGTAGACGGGAGCGCAATCCCCGAGCGGCGTGGCCGGGGGCGGCAGGAATCCCGGCGCGGTGTTATTGAAAGAGTTGGGATTATTGGAACGCAGCCGCGCACGGACCTCTTCCAGGCCCGCCACGGCCGCGTAGTATACGTTGGTCGAGGAACGATAGTTGCCCGCCAGCGCTGATTCCGTTCCCGAGGAAACCACCAGGGCGATGGCCACAACCCCAATCAGCAGCAAAATGAAAATGGCGATGAGCAGGGCGATTCCGGCTTCCTGCCGACGCTTTCGGGTTGTTCTTCGCAGTCTCATTTCGATCTGGCGAAAGCCATTAGCTTGGCCCTTCATGCCCCTACGAAGAGGGATTTCTCGCTTCGCTCGGCATGGCCGTAAAGGGCAACAAGGTTACAACCAAATCCGAATACCAGCCTACTACGAACCTCATTGATTCGGATTGATGCGGCGGCCCCTCCCTTCCAATTGTACAAGGCGCGGCTGGCCCGTCGTAGCATCCGGCAAAGGCGCGGCCACAATCAAGGTAATGGAAACGTCCCGAATGTTTGTCGGGGAGTTATCCGGTGCTCCTAGCGTGGGGCAAGGCTGCGCCGGGTTCAGGGGCGTGCTGGGAGTATCGCACGTGTACTGGAAGATAGGCACGGGAGCCCCTCCCGGAAAGACCGCCGGATAGGCCGCCTCTAATTGAAATTGACCGATCTGAAGAGTGGGCGAATTGTTCACGACGTTCTGGACGAACGGCACGAGAACCCCGGCGGCGGAGCTATCCACAGCCGGGTCATGCGAAGCCTGTTTGGGAACCATCCCGCGCATGAGCGTGGTCCCCTGCAATTGATAGCGAATCCACTGGACCGAGCAGTTGGGAGTACAAGCCGGGTCATTCGGATTCGGCTCGGTTTCGATGATGATGTCGAAATCTGTTGGCGTGAAGCACGGCCCACCGCCGCCGGTTACGATCTGGCAGGGGCTTTGCGGAATCATCGTATAACCGGGGCTCCAACCGAAGGGCGCGCTGGTGACTTTCGTGGGATCAATGTTGGCGAAACTCGGCGGCGGAAAGCCGGCGTCGTTGATATCGCGCACCATTTGGTCGAGGCCGAGGCGGGCTTCCTGGAAAGAGGTCAGAACTTCCGACTCGGTCCGGTAGCGCTGCTGCGAAGAGGTCAATAAGGTGAAAGCCGCTCCGGTGACCAAAAGAAAGATGCCGAGCGCGGCCACCATTTCGATGAGCGTGAAGCCGCGCTCGCGCGTGTGCCTGCGGCCTAGCTTCATCTGGTCACCATGGTGTCGAGGGTGACGGGAAGAAAGAAACCGTTTCCGCCGACTTGCCGAACGCCAAGGAGAAAGCGTTTGGAATAGGCTACCGAACCGTTGCCGGTGACAATGACCGCCCAGCGGACGTCATAGCTGATTCCATTCGGATCTTTGGGATCCTGATAGGTAAAACCATAGCCGTTCGTCGGCCAAGCCGGCGGAGTCGCCCCGCTAAAATCGATGAGCGTCTCGTTGTTGAGGTTCACAACGTTGGTTCCCTGGACGACGTCGGGGTTTGCGGGATCTCCGAGCTGGCAGGTATTCCCAAGGTCATCGACAAAGGAACTAGACGTGAGCGGTTGGTCCAGCATCTGGTCTAATCTTCGCTGCGCAAACACCAGAGCCGAGGAATCCATGCGATTGCGGTAATTTAGCAGCAGCGAGGCAGGAACGAGTTGGGCAACGGACACCAGACCGACAAGCAGAATGACGGTAGCAATCAACATCTCGAGGATGCTAAAGCCCCGCTGACGTCGGCGAAGTCTTGTTATCGACCACTTCATGGAAGTCCGCAGCGTCATATAACTCAGTTCACCTGGTGCCAGGGACCTCCGGCCGGAGCACTCCACACTTGCGTGCTCCCGGAAGGAAGCAAAACTATGGCGCGATAGCTGGTATCCGGGTCGTTGATTCCACCAATATACATCACGTAACCTTGAAGGTTAGAGACGGCGCCCCGGGCGTCAAAGGCGAAACAAGCGTGAGTGCAGACGCTTGCGGAGAGCATCGTGAGCGCGCCGCCGCCGGCGATGTTCGGACCGGCAGGCGCCCCGGCTGTAACCAGGTACACAAAACCGGCGATGAGAAGCTGTTTCTCGGTCGGAGAGGGGGCCGTATCGGTGGACGGCCCCGTCCAAACGATCCAACCCGGGCCGCTAGCCGTCAACAGGAAACTCATTTTCTTGTTCTGGCGAACGGCTTCAAAGCGCGTATATTTCATCATGTCTGAGACCCGCGCGGCCGCGCTGTTGAGCTGATAAGTTCGCAAGGACCGCATCAAAGACGGCACCGCCAGGGCCGTAAGGATTAACATCACCGAGAGGGAAACCACCAGCTCGATCATGCTGAAGCCGGCGGCGGCGCTTCGCGGAGTGCCCGGCCGGGTTGCACTCTTACTCAAGGTCATTCCTCGTCCGAAGGCGGAACTGGTTATCTAGGAATAAGCGACGTCCCAAATGCCAGTTATAGGCACCTGTACGGCCGGGGACCATGGCTCGCAAGTGCCGCTAGGCATAGTACTTTTTCAGGAACACATACTATATCATACTTATAGGGGGCCGGAGGGGTACGGATGATGGGGAGAATGTAACAAATTGCAAAATGGCGCGTTCCTCGGCATTGTTTATCACTTAGCAAATACAGAGCACGCAACCAGACTATCTCGCAATGCAGGGTTGATTTCCTTCGCCAGGGCCTATTTCTTCTTGGAGACCAGTTCCGCGCCGCGCGTTTTCAGTGAATCTTTCGAAAAAAGATCCTGTGGGAAGCTGGGATTGTAGCGGCAGTTGTCATAAAAAAACTGCGCGGTTCTCCGGCCGTTGTGCTCGCGGGTAACCTGCATGGGTGTCCAGACGCTGTCCTTGAGGTGGTAATTCGTATAAATGGTGCTGTCATCGTTGATTTGCTGGTTCTCCGGATCCTCCGTGCTGACCACCGCGCGGACCAGAAGATGCGTGGAGTGATCGACCGCGAGGCGGTACTTGCGGCCTTCGCTGTCGTCGAGTTCCACCCATTGGACCTGCTTGAGATCAACGGTGTCGCTGCCGCCAAAGCGAATGGTAAGACCAGGTTCGTTGAGGCGGAAGCGCAACAGGCTGTCGACGTTCCGCTTCATGGCCTCCTGAAAATCCGTGACGGCAGGCGCGGGCAACTCATTGATGCCGCTGCGATCGTAGGACCAGCCGAGATCGCCGTTATACAAGGTGATCACCATTCCGCCGTGGGTAAAATCCAATCCATCAAGACCAACCAGCGACAGGAGGAGGGTATTGTGTCTCTTGGCAATGTACTCGATGCGCGCCTTATCGGGATAGTGGCGGAAATCGTCGAAGTCGATGTAGCCTGTGAGATCGCCGCTGTGGCCAAACAGCGCGCGTCGCCCCGAACACTCGCTCTCCCGCACTTCCAAATAGCCCGGGCCCCCGAGACCGTTGATGAGCTCATGCAGGATTTGCTTGCCCTTCGCTTCGCTTTGTTCGGGCATCATGGTTTCGGGATTTTGCGCGTGGGCGAGTGGAACAAGACAGACAGCGGCAAAAACAGCGACTGCAGCTGAGGTTCTCGACACCAATTGGCCAAGCGTTATCCGCACAGGACCGCGCCTCCATTTACATTGATGACTTCACCGGTCATGAAGTTGGCTAAATCGGAGGCGACAAAGAGGATCGGCCCAGCAATTTCTTCCGGAGTGCCGGCGCGGCGCAGCGGAATCACCGTGCCGGCCATTTTTTGACCGGCTTTTGTCTCAAGCACGGGGTTGGACATATCCGTGGCCACCCAGCCGGGGGCGACGCAGTTCACCAAAATGTTGTGGCGCGCGAGCTCGGTAGCCAGACCCTTGGTGAAGCTGATGATGCCGCCTTTGGAAGCGCCGTAGTGCGTGTGGAGGGATTCCCCGCGCTGCCCGGCGGTGGAGCTGATGGTGATGATTTTGCCGGACTTCTGCTTGATCATCTGTGGCACGGAAAAATGGACGATGGAATAAATGCCTTTGAGGTTCGTGCGGATCATGTCGTCCCACTGCTTCTCGGACATTTTTTCGATGGGGAGATCCTCGAGATTCCAAATACCGGCGTTGGCCACGAGAATGTCCAGGCGGCCCAGCCGCGCGATCGAGTGGTCGACGAGACTCTTGTTCTCGGCGTGCCTGCCGACATCGGCTTTAAAGGCCTCCACGCGCGTGCCGTGTTTCCGAGCTTCTTGCTGAATTTGGACGGCAGCATCCTTGGATTTGAAGTAACTAAAAACCACGTCGGCGCCGGCTTGCGCAAACATTTTGACCGCCGCGGCGCCGATGCCGCGCGAGCCGCCGGTGATGAGCGCCGCTTTGCCTGCGAGAGAAATCATGACACCCCCGATTGGAACGCGAAAAGCGAACTTGGAAATTGAAACGGGAAACTGGTCTTGCTACGTCTTGTGAGCGACCGCCTCGCGCGCGTCTGCGGCAGCGGTAACGAACTCACGAAACAATCGCTCTGAAAATGCGTCTCCGAGCATGCGCTCGGGATGCCATTGCACACCGGTGACCCAGTTGGAATCGCCCGTCCACTCGACGCCCTCGATGGTCCCGTCGGAGGCGCGCGAAGTAACGCGCAAATGCTTGCCCGGCTCCCGAATCGCCTGGTGATGCGAGCTGTTGATGACCGCTTGCGTCCCCCTGGCAAGCGTGGCGAGACGGCTTCCGGACACCAAAGTGGCCGGATGGGTCGGATCGTCCTGGGGTTCCGGCACGAGATCCTTTTTGCGATGAGGCGCTGCGGTCGACGTCTCCGCCCTAAGATCCTGAATGAGCGTGCCGCCCAGATAGACGTTGAGGAGTTGGCAGCCGTAGCAGATGGCCAGGACCGGCTTTTTCTCGGCAAAGGCATGCTGGAGGATGGCACGGTCAGCCTCTTCCCGCGCCGCATCCGCGGGCGCGGACAACCCCCGGTTGACCGAACCGTATTGCCGGGGCGCAACGTCCGCGGGGCTGCCGGGGAGGACAAAGCCGTCGAGCGTCGGGATTAGGTGATTTCTTGCTGGTTCATCCTTCAACGGAACGAGTACGCCCTCGGCCCCTGCTCTTTCAACCGCACTCATGTAGTCCTGCGTCTTGCCGCGCTTGCCGCTTATCGTGGCCTCTTCCTCTTCGGCAGACGTGCGCCAGGGGATGCCTACACGAGGACGACACGCTCCGCTCTGCCCGGTGTCAGTGGGGGACATAGAACAACAAATCGTAGCATTCGCGCCGAAGAGCAGCAACCGGGGCGGACGAAGCGAGACCAATTAGCCAAATCCATCTCGGACGTCAAACCAAACGGATGCCCTGCCCTACGACGGCGCGAACAAAAGCGGTGACCGGGAATGGCGAGTTGCATGCCGTATTTATGACTGGTTTATCTGCCCTGTGATAGGTTGGGCTGGCTGGAACATTCGATCGAGGGGGGATTAGGATGAGACTTTTTGGTGCGAGCAGTGGAAAACTCTCGAGAACAAGGCGACAGATTCGCTTCGGAAAGATGAGGGGCGGCATTGTGGCGGTTGTGGTAAGCGCAGCCGTGATCGCGCTCGCCGGGTTGGCGACGGCGCGCGCGGCCGAAAGCTACCACCAGCTGAAGAAATACAATTTCCCCGCGGCGGAGGGAAGCACGCGGGAGTACTTCGACTACATCATGGTGGATTCCGCGGCGCGGCGGGTCTATTTGTCGCACGGCACGGAAATCAAAGTGATCGACGCGGATAACGGCAGCGTGGTGGGCACCATTGGGGGCTTGAAGCTGACGCACGGGGTGGCGGTTGCGGACGAGTTTGGCCGTGGGTTCATCACCGATGGAGAGCAAGGGAAAGTGATCATTTTCGATCCCAAAACGCTAAAAGTGATTGGCGAAGCGAAGGCGGACAAGGACGCGGACAGCGTGGTGTACGATCCGGCGTCGAGGCGTGTTTTCGTCATGAATGGCGACCCGAACAGCGCCACGGTGATCGATGCGAAGAGCGGCAACGTGGTGGGGACGATCGCGCTCGGTGGTGGGCCGGAGTTTGCCGTGGCCGATGGCAAAGGCACGGTGTTTGTCAATATCGAAGATAAGAACGAGCTAGTGGCCGTTGATTCGAACACGCTGAAGATCAAGTCGCGGTGGCCGGTGGCGCCCGCGGGAGCGCCCACGGCGCTCGCGATGGACACCGCGCACCGAAGGCTCTTCAGCGCGGGGCGGAAGCCGCAGATGCTGGTAGTGCTGGACGCGGACAGCGGGAAAGCGATCCAGTCGTTCCCGATCACCGGGGGCGTGGATGCGGCGGTGTTTGAGCCGGAGACGGGGATGGTGTACGTCTCGACGCGCGAAGGTTTTGTGCACATCTTCCACGAAGACACGCCGGACAAGTTCAGTGAGGTAGAGCAGGTGAAGACGGAATTGGGCGCCAAGACCATGGGTTTGGACACGAAGACGCACAACATTTTCGTGGATACGGCAGATTTTGCGCCGGCGGGCACAAACGGGCGGCGGCAGGCGATTCCGGGGACGTTTCGCGTGCTGGTATACGGCAGATAGCGGCCCGCCAAAACGACGCGTATCTTCGGCCTTAACGATGCGCTTGTCCATCCAGGCGGGACAAGCACCGTTTGAGAACCGGTTTCAGGCGGCTCGAAAACATGGCCATGCTCCTCGGTCTAGGTGCGTGGGCGACCGGCAAACGTCATTACGTGTCGTCTTTGTCATACGCCGTCTGGGGGCCGGAGCAAAGCCCGCTCTGAGCGCCTGGCTTAGAAACCAGCGGGACGGTCGGAGGCAACGCCGAAGACGCGTTCCAGGGCCATGCCGGCCCGGCAGAGCGTGCCCTCATCAAACAAGCGGCCGATCAGCGTGATGCCGTGGGGAACGCGGCGCGGCGCAACGAATTTTGGCAGGGGGTGCTGCGGGTCGGGCGCCCAATCGGAGCGCACTTGGGAGACTTCGACAAAACCGGCGCGAAGCGTCAGTGAAGGATGGCCGGTGTTGTTGCTGATGGTGAGCATTTCGTCGCGGAGCGAAGGAACAAGCAGCAGATCCACATCGGAAAAAAGGCGCGCCATCTCCTGGCAGACTTTGCGGCGGAAACGATCGGTCTGAACAAAATCCACGGCAGAAAGAAAACGCGCTTGGCGGAAAAGGTTGGGCCAGGAGTCGTGTGTCTGCATTTTCAGCTGATCGACGCCGTGGGAGAGCGTGAGCTCCTCGAAAGAGGCGGCACCTTCGGCGAAGAGATTGACATTGAGCGAGCCGTAAGGCCAATCCGGAAGAAAGACTTCGACGGCGCGCATGCCAAGTTTCTCGATCGTTTCGAGAGCAGCGCGGTCGACGTCCGTGGCGGGAGGCTGCTTCATCCAGTTAGGAAAGTAACCGACGCGAAGTCCTTTAATGGATGCACCGGAATCGAAGTCGAGGTGGCTCGGAACGCTCGAAACGTCGCCGGCGTCGGGGCCGGTGATGGCTTGCAAAACGAGCATGGCGTCTTCGACGGAGCGAGTCATGGGGCCGAGCTTGTCGAGCGACCAGCAGAGCGTCATGGCTCCGGTGCGCGGGACGCGGCCGTAGGTGGGACGAAGGCCGGTGATGCCGCATCGCATGCTGGGGCTGACGATGCTGCCGCCGGTTTCGCTGCCGATGGAGAAGCCGACAAGGCCGGCGGCGGTGGCTGCGCCCGGACCGGCGCTCGAGCCAGACGCACCTTCTTCGAGAAGCCACGGATTCACGGTTTGGCCACCGAACCAAATGTCATTGAGGGCGAGCGCACCGAGGCTGAGTTTGGCGATCAGAACCGCTCCGGCGTCTTCGAGACGCTGGACGACGACGGCGTCTTGTACCGGGATGCGGTTGCGAAAAGGCTCTGCGCCGTAGGTGGTGGGGATGTTGGCGGTGTCGAGGAGATCTTTTGCGCCCCAGGGGATGCCGTGGAGCGGGCCCCGGTATTTGCCGGCAGCGATTTCGGCGTCGGCTTTTTTGGCTTGCGCAAGAGCGAGATCACGAGTGAGGGTGATGACGGAGCGAAGTCTAGGATCAAATTGTTCGATGCGATTGAGATAAGTGTGCGTGAGCCGCTCGGAAGTGAGCTCGCGGTGCTCGATCCAGCGGGAGAGCTTGGTGACGGGCGCGAAAGCGATGTCAGCGTCGTTCGAAGGGAGCGGGCCGGGGTCGGAATTGGTGCGGACGAAGCGATCGCGCTCGGCGGCAGGATGTTGGCCGGGAAGCACGGAATCGTACCGCGAGAACGGAGCAAGCGGAGGAGAGAGAGAGACGTTGCGCGGGCCGGTGCGGCGCTCCATCAGGGCGGCCATGTTCACGCGCCAGGAGGCGGCGGCTTGCGTACGCTCGGCAGGCCGGAGTTCCACGCGGGCGAGTTTCTCGGCTTCGGCGAAGGTGTCGGGAGAAACTTCAGGGCCGACGGCCGGGCCGGTGCCGAAGGCGGAAGGCGCGCCGGGAGGGAGTTGCGACGGCTCTTGCGCCTCGGCGTTGCGGGAAACCGCGGCGGCGAGAAGTCCAAGCGAAGTTTTTGCAAGAAACTGCCTGCGCGAATCTGGCATGAGCCCTCCGGAGATAAAGCGGAAGCATTGTATGCCAACAACCTAGGAGCGGAAGAGGACCGACTCGCGCTGGAACATTTTGACGGCGATGAAGAGCGCCGCGGCCGCATAGACGCTGCTCGAGAGCAAAATAAGCAGGATGTAGTTCCAGTGAAAAGTGCCGGCGACTATTTCTTTGCAGACCAGGCTAGTGCTGAGGATGGGAATGAGAGCGAGCTTGGGGGTGAGGTCGAAACCGGGCAGAAGAGAGGCGACCGCCGGGATGACCACGATAAACGTCATCGGGGTCAGGTAGCTCTGCGCTTCTTTGTAGCTTTTGGCGAACAGGGCGATCGTCAGCAAGACCGCGGCAAAGAGCACTGCCAAGGGCAAGGCCATGAGAAAAACGGACAAGACCGTAGGAACGCCAATGTGAAGTTGAAACACGGCTGCATCCTTTTTTGCCATCGCGCTCGAATGGCCCACAAGGTAGAAAGAGGCACCCATGGAAATGATCGAAAGAATGGCCGTCGCGAGAGAGGCGGACAATACCAGGAAGAACTTGCCGAGAACCAGATCCACACGCGATAAGGGACTGGAGAGGATGGTTTCCATGGTGCCGCGTTCCTTTTCGCCCGCAGTCAGGTCGATGGCGGGATAAATGGCGCCGGTCATGGAAAGAAGAATGACCATGTAGCCGAGAAGGCCGCCTAGTGCTGCCCCACTGACTTTTTCGGGGGGCGCGACGTTGTGTCTTTCGAGGCGGAAGGGAGAAATAAGGGAGTCCGGGAGATTCTTGGCTTCAAGAATCTTTTTGACGAACTCATCGCGAAAGGACTTCAAGGAATCTTCGACGTGCCCGGCTCCATATTCGGACTTCACCTCACCCTGGTAATAATGAATTTGGACGGTAAGGGGGGATTTGCCGTTGAGGGAGGCATCAAAGCCGGAGGGGATCTCCACGGCGGCGCGGATTTCCTTGTTAGAGATTTGGTCTTTCCAGTCGTCAGCATAGGGCACGATTTCCAGGTCCTTGCTAGCATGCAAAGCCGCAACCAGCTCGGGTGAGTTTTCGCCGTGAATAACCATCACCTTGGGAACTTCTTTTTCTGCCTTGCTCATCATGACGGCCATGAGGGAAGTCATGCCGACCATGAGGATGGGAAAAGCAAGGAGGGGCACAAGGACGGTAGAGATGAGCGTGCGGCGGTCGCGGAGCCATTCGGTGAGTTCCTTGCGATAGACGATCCCGATATTTCGAACGGACATATCAGTGGGCCTCTGCAGCAACGGAATGTGGCGCGACCACCTTAACAAAGATCTCCTCGAGATCGTTCTCAGAGTACTTTTGCCGGAGCTGATCGAGCGGGCCTTCAGCGAGGAGCTTACCGGACTGGATGATGCCGATGGTATCGCAGAGCTTTTCGACTTCGCTCATAACATGAGTGGAGAAGATGACGGTCTTGCCGTTGTTGCGGCATTCGCGGATAAAAGCGGTGATGGTGCGGGCGGTCATGACATCAAGACCGAGCGTGGGCTCATCGAAGATCATGACCGGGGGGTCGTGGACGAGCGTGCGGGCTATGGAAGTTTTTTGCTTCATGCCCGTGGACAGTTTGTCGCAGCGTCGGTCGCGAAAACCGTTCATGTCCAGGCGGTTGAAGATGTCGTCAACGCGCTTGTTGAGTGTGGGCTCGTCGAGGCCGTTGAGACGGCCGAAGTATTCGACTAGTTCCTGGGCGGTCAGGCGGGGGTAGAGGGCGGTCGCTGTGGAGAGGAAGCCGACGCTCGCGCGAACTTTTTCAGGTTCCTCCACGACATCGTGGCCGCAGATGACCGCTGTGCCGTCGGTCGGTTCTAGGATGGTCGCGAGCAGGCGTAGCGTGGTAGTCTTGCCCGCGCCGTTGGCCCCGAGCAAACCATAGATTTTGCCGGGCTGGCAGGTGAAACTGACGTTCTCCACCGCGCGGATTTCGCCGCGCTTCTTGTCCTGGAACCGCTTGGACAGGCCGCGAGCTTCGATCATTCGTAAGTCCTCGTGTGAAATTCCTGAAGCGGGACACAGAGCATTCAGAGTCTACTACGTAAGCGACCCGGGAAGATTACAGGGCGTAGGCAGGGCGGGAGCGGGGGCGCAGTCAGCCCTTGTGACAGGTAGGACACTGTTTTGCATCGAACTTATCGGGGGTAACGCGAAACATGTTGTTGCACTGAATGCACACGCGGTGAAGAACGGTGCTCGAGACGGGCGCGAGCTTAGCTGAGCGCTTCGATGCCGGAGGGCTTGTCTGGGCGCTAGGGGTTTCCTGAGCCATAAACTCATCCTAGCACGCCAAGGCTTGCCGGCCAACCAGCGGCATCCAGAACCCCGCAGAGAGCATCTTTCTTCTGTGAGGGATGAGCAACATTCTTGATGAAGAACGCCTCTTATCATGAAGACCATCACAGGCCGTTTGCGCCGGTCGGTTACTCTCCAAGCGCGCTTTTCTAGGTGTGTTTACGTAAGGCATGGAGCATACAGAAAGCCGCGCGGCCCTTCTTAGAATGCAGTATCTTGGAACCCTTCGGGCAAGGGGCGGGCCGCTAGCTGCCGAGCAATGGCCGGGGACTGTGCAAGAGAAGGGTATTTTCACACTCTTCGAGCGCCGAGAGCGAAAACGCGCGGAATAAGAAATCATGGACCGAAAGCTGCGAAACCGGATTCTGCTCTACCTGTTCCTGGCAGCGGTGTTGGCATTCGTCCTGATCAGGTTGAGCGGACGCAAGCCAGCCCCGAAGATTTCCGCCGTGACGCCGGTGCGCGAGAACCTGATTTCGTCCATCAGCAGCAATGGAAAGGTCGAACCCATCTCGCCTTACGTAATGCGCGCGGAACTGGATACGTTCGTCGAGAAAGTCTACGTCAGTGAAGGACAGCAGGTGAAAAAAGGCCAGTTGCTGATGGAGTTGGACGTCAAAGATGCCGCGGCGCAGCTTGCGGAAACGCACGGGAAGCTGCTCCAGGCGCAGGATGATTTGCGGGTGGCCAGGGCGGGAGGAAAGCCGGACCAGGCCGCAAAAGTTGCCGGGGATCTGACTAATGCACAAAAGAAGCGCGAGCGCCTGCAAAAGAATCATGAGGCGCTGGTGCACCTGATGGCACAGCAGGCGGCGACGCAGGAAGAACTGGCCGCAAACGAGCTGGAGCTGAGCAACGAGCAAGCGGAAGTTGCGAGGCTGACAGCGGTGAAGCAGGAGTTTGACCGCAGCGCGGGGCTCGAGAGCGATCGCGCGGCCCTGCAGGTGCAGCAACTGAAAGGCCAAGTCGCAGCGCTCGAAGACAAAGTGCGACAGGCCCGAATCACGGCTCCGGCAAACGGCACTTTGTATGCGCTGGGCAGGGATGCCGCTTCCTTGCCACTAAAAACGGGAGACTATGTAAGGGTCGGCGACCTGCTGGCGGAGATGGCGGACCTGCACCAGGTGCGCGTGCGCGCCTTTATCGATGAGCCGGATCTTGGCGGGCTGGAAGTGAACGAGCCCGTGAGAATCACCTGGGACGCGCTTCCCAACAAAACCTGGGTGGGCAGGACCGAAACCATTCCCAAACAAGTCGTGCAGCGAAACACGCGCAGCGTGGGTGAATTAATGTGTTCGGTGAACAACGACAATCTGGAGCTGCTGCCGAATACCAACGTGAATGTACGCATCAATTCCAAAGAGCGCCTGGGCGTGCTGTCCGTGCCGCGCGGGGCGGTGGAGGCCGAAGGCGGGCGGCGCTACGTGTTTGTAGTGAAATCGAACCAGCTTGGGGTAGGCAGGTCGACGCTGGAAAAACGCGAGATCCGCGTGGGAATCGCGGATGCAACGAACTACGAGGTCGTAAGCGGTCTCGAGGAAGGCGAATGGGTGGCGTTGCCCGGTGACGTGGACCTGCGCGACGGCATGGACGTCATTGTCCTAAATACATCGGCCGGGAATTATTAGAGAAGAACGAATGGCTACCGGGAGCAAACTCGGCTTGGTCATGGCGCTCTTGGCGGGAGCGGCAGTTGCGGCTGCTCAGCCCGCCGTCAAGCATGAAGAGAGCCTGGAAGAGGCGCGGCGCGCTTACGAAGCCAGCGATTACGGGAAAGCCATCGAGGTGCTCGAGGAGGCCTCAGCCAGAGAGCCAAAAAACGGCGACATTCAGTTGCTGCTGGCGAAAAGTTACCTGGAGCTGCAGCAGCACGACGCGGCCATTCGCAGCGCCGAGAAAGCCGTGGCGCTCGATCCGGAAAATTCGCTCTTTCACGAGTGGCTGGGAAGGGCGTACGGGGACAAAGCGGACCGTGCCGGATGGTTTTCCGCGATTTCGCTGGCAAAAAAAACGCGGAAGGAATTTCAAATGGCCGTGGACTTGGACGACCGGAATTTCTCGGCGCGCCAGGCGCTGATTGAATTTGATTGCAGCGCGCCGGGGCTAGTCGGCGGGGGAGAAGAAAAAGCCCGGCCCCACATCCAGAAACTGATGGAACTGGACGCGGCGGAAGGCTATTACGCGGCTGGGAATTGCAAGCGGCAGAAAAAGGACTTCGCCGGGGCGGATGAGGAGTTCACGAAATCGCTGGAGAGCCGCCCAAAATCGGCGGAGCTGATCTACGACATTGGCGACTACGCGATGAAGCGCGCGCAGCCGGAACGGTTGTTTTCCGTGGCCGAGGCCGGGGAGCGCGCGTCACCGAACGACCCGCGGGGGAAGTTTTACCGCGGAGTGGCGCTGGTGTTGATCAAAGAAAAACCCGAGCAAGCCGAACGCTTGTTCGAAGAGTATTTCGGGAGAGCTCCCAAGAGGAACGGTTATCCTTCCCGAGCGTGGGTGCACGCCTGGCGAGGGCGCTTGTATGAAAACAAAAACAACCTGGCAGAAGCGAGGGAAGAATTTGCGAGCGCGCTCCGGCTGGATCCGAGAAATAAAATAGCTCAGGAAGAGCTGAAGAAACTGAAGAGGAACTAAACCTCTTCGGAACGGCTCCAGCCGGATCAGCAAGCGTTCTCCGAACGATAGAAGAAAACCATGGACATCAAAGAGACTATCGCGGTGGCCATCGACGCGCTGCGCGCAAACAAGCTGCGCGCAATGCTCACGTCGCTCGGAGTCATTATCGGGAGCGCCTCGGTCGTGCTGGTGGTCACCGTGGCACTGACCAGCCGGAAGTTTGTGCTCTCACAAATTGAAGCAACCGGAGCCAACCTGGTCTGGGTGGAACTGGTACAGCGGCCGGACAAAGCGCCGCCGCGCAGTTATGAAATGACCGTGGACGATATCGAAGCGGCAAAGTCCATTCTTCATGTCGTTGCCGTGGCAGGCACAAGCGAACACCCCATGACCACGACCGTCGATGGCGTGGACCGCGCCGTGAACCTCGTTGGCGTGACCGATGGTTACCAAACCATTCGCCGGCTGCTCATCGTCCGCGGGAGGTATTTTGACGCCGGCGACATGGAAATGCGCAGCAAGGTCTGCCTGATCACGACGCAACTCGCGGAAAGAATCTTCGCTCAGGAAAACCCCGTCGGAAGACCGATTCGCATGGGAGAGCTGACCTTTACGGTGATAGGCGTTTTTCGCGAACGCGTGGAAACCTTTGGCCTCTCGGAGATTCAGGAAAATTCGGCGCTTATTCCTTTCACGCTGATGAAGTATTACACCGGAAACGAGGTTGTGGGTTCGCTCGACGTGCAGGCAGACAGCGAAGAGAACGTGCCATCGGTGGCAAGGCAGTTGGGGCTCTTGCTGCAAAGCCGGCATCCGGTGGAAGCGGAGTACAAGGTGCAAACGCTGACGGCCATCCTGGGGGCAGCAAGGAACATTTCGCTCGCCTTGACGCTCGTGCTGATCATTATTGCAGCCATCGCCCTGCTCATCAGCGGAATCGGTATCATGAACATCATGTTGGTGACGGTAACAGAGCGAACGCGCGAAATCGGAATCCGCAAGGCGATCGGGGCGGCGCGGCGGGAGATCCTGTATCAGTTCCTGGTGGAGTCTTTTTTTATTAGTGGAGGAGGGGCAGTGATTGGGATATTGCTCGGGATTGCCGTGCCGGTCGCGGTGCAGTACTTTTTGCCGGGGAATTTGCGGGTGCCGGTGTCACCTTTAAGCGTGGTGATCGCCTTTGTGGTGTCCTGCTCGACGGGGCTGTTCTTTGGATATTTGCCGGCCAACCAGGCGGCCAGCCTGCAGCCGGTGGAGTCGTTGCGGTATGAGTGAAAAGAGAGCAACTAGGGAGCGGGCAGAAAGGATTAGAGGCCATTGAAGATGCGACCAAGGAGCGTGAACATGCCATTCCTTCGGGGTTTTGCCGGAGTTGCCGGGTTGCTGCTGATGGGCGGAGGCGTTTTAGAAGCGCAGGAGACGCCGGCGCCAAAGCCAGCGGAGTCGAGCGCGCAAACCGCGCTAGCCTCGCCGATCGCGGTCACCTTGAAACGGGCCATCGAGCTGGCACTGCTGAACAGCAAAGAAATTCAAGTGGCAAAGATTCAGGCAAGCGTCGCGGACCACGCGGCGCAAATCACCAAGGCGCAATTCATGCCTAACCTTTATGCCGGTTCGGGCGCCGGCTACACAAACGGCATGCCGGAAACGCCGGGCGGCCGAGCGCCTTCGGTGTTCAATGTGACCTACACCGAGCAGGTTCTCAACGAACCGCTGCGTGGCCAGGCCAAGGAGCTGCAAGAGCAAGCCAAAGCCCAGAAGATCGCGCTCGAGGAAGCGCGGAGTGACGTCATAACCCGCACAGCGATGGCCTATTTGGAACTCGCCAAGGTGCGCCATTCCCTCGAGCTCTTGCGCGCCGAACAGGAGAGCGCGGAGAAGATTCTCGCGGTGACTCAGGACCGGGAGAGCCAGGGGTTCGAATTGCCGGTGGAAGTGACCAAGGCGCAATTGACCAAGGCACGCGTGGTCGAGCGCATCCTGCAGTTGGAAGAGCGGGAGGACCAACTGGAAGTTTTTTTGAGGTACCAACTGGGACTGTCAGAGAACCAGGCGATCGAAGTCACGCCCGAAGATTTGCCGGGAGAAGCGGAGCAGGCGGGCGACAATCTGATCGCGGCGGCGCTGACCAACAATCCCGGGCTGCGGCTGGCCGAATCCGACGTGCGAGCCAAGGAATTCCGGCTGAAGGGAGAGAAGCGAGGATACTTACCGACGCTAGAGCTGGTGAGCATTTACAGCTTGCTCGCGAAATACAACAATTACAACCTGTACTTCACTCACTTCCAGCCGAACAATTTCAATGCGGGAATCGATTTGCGCGTCCCGATTTTCAGCGCTCAATTGCAGGCGAATATCGGGCTGGCGCGGGTGAATCTGGATGCGGCAAAGGCGAATTTGGCCAGCAAGCGCACCGAGTTGACGGCGGAGGTAAGGCAGAAAACCAGGCGAGTGCGCGAGATGGATGCGGCAAAGGAAGTCGCACGTCTCGAATTGCAGCTCGCGCAGCAAAACGTCGCGGTGCTGCAGGCGCAATTCGGCGAAGGGAAGCTAAACCTGCGGGACATGGAAAGAGCGAGATTGGATGAAAATGACAAGTGGATGGCCTACCTGGACGCCAACTTCCAGAGGCAGCAGGCGCAGTTGGATTTGCTCAAAGCGGCCGGACAGTTGGACAAAGTGTGGCAATGAGCACGACGGCTGGCCCGTGTTTGCTGACTGGTGACAGAGAATGCTCGACCAGAAAAGTTTTGGGGCGCTTTGGGAAGCCGCGAAACGGCTGGATTGTGGTTTTACGGGGTTACCGAACCTGGAAGGGCAGCCACCTGGAATGGACCGCCTTGAAGAGGTACTGAATACGACAGCCGAGCGGCTGAAGGACAACTACCCGTATTTTCATCCTCTCTATGCCGGACAGATGCTAAAGCCGCCACACCCGGTGGCGCGGATGGCCTACGCGCTGGCCATGTGGATCAATCCCAACAATCACGCCTTGGATGGCGGGCGCGCCACGTCGGCGATGGAAAAGGAAGCCGTCACCGAGATTGCCGCCATGGTCGGTTGGACAAGTTTTCTGGGGCACCTCTCGAGCGGCGGAACGATGGCAAACCTGGAAGCCTTATGGGTTGCGGGGCAACTCCATCCTGGGAAGAAAATTCTGGCGAGCGAACAGGCGCATTACACGCACCGCAGAATCAGCGGCGTGCTGCAACTGCCGTTCGAATCGGTAGCTACCGACCAGCTCGGGCGCATGGACAGTAATGCGCTGGCGACACGCCTGGAGCATGGGGATGTGGGAACAGTTGTTGTCACAATGGGAACGACGGCAACGGGTTCCGTGGATCCATTGCCGACGACATTGGAGTTGAGCGCGAAACACGGGTTCCGGGTTCACGCGGACGCGGCTTACGGAGGATATTTCGCTCTGGCGCAGAATCTCGAGAGAGACGCAAGACTGGCTTTCGACCAAATAGGAAAGGCCGACTCCATCGTGATTGATCCGCACAAACACGGTTTGCAGCCGTATGGATGTGGATGTGTCTTGTTTCGTGACCCGCGCATTGGGCGGCTGTATAAGCACGATTCGCCGTACACGTATTTCAGTTCGGCGGAATTGCATTTGGGAGAAATCAGCCTGGAGTGCTCGAGGCCCGGCGCGGCGGCGGCAGCTCTTTGGGCGACGCAAAGGCTGCTGCCGCTTAAGAAGCACGGAGAATTTGCGCGCGGATTGGAACGGGGCAGGAAATCTGCGCTGGCGTTGTTCGACAAACTGAAAGCGGATTCGCGGTTTGTAACGGCCTTTACTCCGGAGCTGGACATCTTAGTGTTTGCGCCGCGCGGTGAAAGTGTGAGCGAATCTTCCGAAATGAGCCGGAAAATCTTTGAAGCCGCAGCCAAGGGCAACCTGCATCTGGCAGTCGCAGAACTGCCGGTTCATTTCTGGGAGAAGGACCTCGGCCTAATGAAACGCGACCGCGACAGACTGACCTGTTTGCGGTCCGTGCTGATGAAACCGGAACACTACGACTGGGTCGAGCGCATTTGGGAGTTGCTGTCGGAAGCCGCTTCGGAAGTCTTTCGAACCTCTGCCGGGGGCCGCGCGAAAGAAAGTAGATAACCGACAATGTCCCTCAGGCGGTTATGCAAAAAAAATGGTTTCCCAACCGGCAGTGCCGCCTGTAAGTGCCGTTTGCTGCGGGATTTCGACGTTCACGCCCCGCTACCACCCATTCCGGCCATTCCGGCCATTCCGGAGAAAGATTTGAGACGATGCAACAAAGTCGGGTACACTGTAATCTAAGCATCGGGCACGCGGTCGTGTGTCATCGAAGCCCGCGTGGGTTATTGCTTCGATGCTCAGCCCAGAAGAACTGCCCAAACAAAACATCTCTTGTGGAACACCTGAGGGTGATGAATGCCGGAAGTGATGAAAACTTTGTTGCTGAACCCGCCGAGTTTCGAGAACTTTGACGGCGGCGCCAGCTCGCGGTGGCCCGCGACGCGGGAGATTGAATCCTATTGGTATCCCGTTTGGCTGACCTACCCGGCCGGTATGCTCCCCGGGAGCCGGTTGCTGGATGCTTCGCCGCACAAGGTGAACTGGCAGCAGACGGTGGAGATCTCGAAGGACTACGAGTTCCTAGTTTTGTTCACCTCGACCGTGGGTCTGCAAAGCGACCTGAAGCTCATTCGCAAGATCAAAGAAGCCAATCCCAGCATGAAGATCGCTTTTGTCGGACCCCACGGACACATCAAGCCCGACGAGACGCTGAATGCCAGCGAAGACATCGACTTCGTCACGCGCGGGGAATTCGATTACTCGGTGACCGAGTACGCGCGCGGGCGCCCGCTCGGCGAGATTCTTGGCGTGAGCTACCGCAAGGACGGCAAGATTGTGCACAACCCGGAGCGCCCGCAACTCCACACCGAGGAGCTCGACGCCCTGCCGTTCGCTTCAGACATTTACAAGCGCGATCTGGAAATCGGGCGCTACAACGTCCCCTTCCTGTTGCATCCCTTTATTTCCTTCTATACCACCCGGGGATGTCCGGCGCTTTGCACCTTTTGCATGTGGCCGCAAACCCTTTCCGGACACGCCTGGCGGACTCGCTCGACCGATAACGTGGCGCGGGAAGTCAAGCAAGCGCTCGAATACTTCCCGCAAATGAAAGAGATTTTCTTTGACGACGACACGTTCAACATCCGCAAGGATCGCGTTTTGGAGCTCTCGGCCAAGCTCAAGCCGCTGAAGTTCCGCTGGTCGTCCACGGCGCGTGTGCATAGTGATGAAGAAACGGTCAAGGCCATGGCCGAGGCGGGCGCGCGGCTGTTCATCGTGGGATTCGAATCCGGTGACGCGCAAATCCTGAAGAACATCAAGAAGGGCGCGACGGTGGAGATGGCGCGCAACTTCCGCAAGCATTGTCGCAAATACCACATCAAGGTACATGGCGACTTCATCATCGGCCTGCCCGGCGAGACCAAGGAAACGATCCAAAAAACCATCGACTTTGCCAAAGAACTGGACTGCGAGACCATCCAGGTGTCGCTGGCTCATGCCATGCCGGGAACCGAACTTCACGACACCATGGCGGCGCAGGGATTCCTCAAAGTCGAAGCCTTGGCAGATTCCAGCGGGCACCAGCTTCCGCACATCGAGTACCCCCATCTCTCGAAAGCCCAGATGATGGACGGCGTAAACCGTTTCTATGATGAGTATTACTTCCGGCCGAGAGTTGTCTGGCGCATCGTCAAAGACGCATTGTGGGACAGCCACGAGCGCAAGCGGCTCTACTCGGAAGCTACGGAGTTTTTGAAGCTGCGCGCGGAGCGCCTGAAATGGGCGCGCAAGGGCGGCGAAGATTACAACAAGCCCATGGTTTCGGTCCCCGGAGCAAGTTCGGCTTCCGGAAACGACTAGCTCCCCAACATGGCAAGCGAGAAAAGGCTGCGGATCAAGACGCTGGCCATGGTCTTGGCCATGGTCGTGTGCGCGAACGCTGGAGACTTGTTGCTCAAGTACGGCATGGCGCAGATTGGCGCTGTGGAGTTGACAGCGCACGGAATCTCCCAGGCTTTTCGCCTAACCGTAGCGAGTACGACCATTTGGCTGGCAATCTTTTTTCTCATCGGATTTATGGTCAGCTACATGACCGTGCTGAGTTGGGCGGATTATAGTTACGTCATGCCTGCCGGCGCAATTGGGTACGCAGCGCTTACTTTCCTGGCGGTCGTTTTCCTTCACGAATCCGTTTCGCCGCGGCGATGGATCGGCGTGGTCCTGATTTGTGTGGGTGTTCTCCTGGTCGGACAAACCAAACCTCGAACCACGGAAGTGCCCAGCGAGGTAGCTGCCTGATGTACGTTCGTGTCGTCGTGGGACTTGCGGTGCTGATTCTGGGCAGCACTGGCGGCGAGATCGCCATCACCCACGGAATGAAGTCGGTAGGTGAGCCGGCGCGGTTGCGGCCAGGGGCGGTAGTCGAGTTTCTGGGACGTGCGGTGCGGAACGGCTGGTTTTGGACCGGCGTTCCGCTGATGGCGTTCTCGTTCTATGCCCTCCTTCTTTTGCTGTCCTGGGCGCCGATAAGCCTGGTGATTCCAGCGTCCGCGCTCAGCTATGTCGCCGGAACGGTTGGGGCAAAATTCATTCTTGGGGAAGAAGTAAGCACCGCACGGTGGGCCGGAGTCATCTTGGTCTGCATAGGCGTCGCGCTGGTTGCAGCGGGTTGACGCAAGATCCTGAGAGAATTTCTATGATGATAGCGGGCCGGCTCTCGTGATCTGGCACTACCCTCTCTGGCGCGATGTCCTGCTGCTGGTAGCGGCTTTTCCGTTGGTTTACTACCTGCTGGCGATTCTTGCTGCGTTGCAGTTTTTCCGCCCGCAACGGGGAGAAACACGTGCAGAGTACAGTCCGCCAGCAAGCCTGCTCAAGCCCGTGCGCGGCGTGGACTTCGGCTCCTACGAAAACTTCGCAAGTTTCTGCAAACAGGATTATCCGGACTACGAAATCTTGTTTGCGGTCAATGATGAGAGCGATCCGGCCTTGCCCGTGATTCGGCAAATCATTGCGGAATTTCCTCAACGACAAATTCGATTGTTCACGAGCGCAGCGGACCTGGGTGCGAACCGCAAGGTAAACAAGCTAGTGATGCTGGCCCGGGAAGCTCAACACGACGTGCTTGTGCTGACCGATGGCGACGTGCGCGTCGGGCCAAGCTATCTTCGCGAAGTGGTTGCGCCCCTGCGCGACAAGAAAATCGCCGCGGTCACATCGTTCTATCGCGCGATTGCCCAGGAAAATCTCGGCGCAAAACTGGAAGCTATTGGCGCGGCCAGCGATTTTTTTGCTGGTGTGCTGGTGGCGCGATGGAAGGAAGGAATCCGCTTCGCGCTGGGAGCCTCGATTGCCACCACCAAGGAATGGGTCCGAAGAATGGGGGGGTTCGAAGTGCTAGTCGATGCCCTAGCGGACGATTACGAATTGGGCTACAAGCTCGCCGAGGCCGGTGGAGAAATTGTCCTGTCGCGGGAACCGGTTTGGACCATGTATACGGCGCAAACGCTCCGTGGTTTTTGGGAGCATCAATTGCGCTGGGCCCGCACGGTAAGGCTGTGTCGGCCACTTTCCTACCTGGGACTGCTCTTCACGCAAGGACTGCCCTGGATGGTCCTCGCGGCTCTGGCTGCACCAGCAGGATGGATCGCTGGCATATACCCCGCTGCATACGTGGTTCTGCGTTCCGGTATGGCCTGGACCGTTGGAGGATGGGGCGTTGGCGACCAAGTTTTAAGGCGAAATCTCTGGCTCGTGCCGGTTCGCGACGCCATTTACTTTGTGGTTTGGCTGGTGAGCTTCGGTTCGAACCGTATCCGATGGGGCCCGGTCGAATATGCGGTCCGCAATGGGCGAATGGTGCCGATTGCCGGAGACGTAAAAGCCACGATGTGACTCGGCCGCAGTCTCGATCATGAGCGACCCTACCTCTTTACCTTCCTCTATTGTCCTGGGCTGGATGCCACGAACAATGTCAGTGAGCGCGCCATCCGCGCCCTGATCGGCGCGCGCAAGAACTGGGGCGGCAACCGCACCCACGGGGAGCTCGCGCCCAGGCCGTGCTCACCAGCATTCTGCAAACGGCCAAGCAGCAAGGCAAAAAGCCCTTCGATGTTTTGCTGGAATTACTCTGTGGCCGGGACCAGCACAAGATTCTCGATCTGGTGCCAGGGACCCGAGAAGCCACTCGGGATTCCTCGCGGGCGGCGAAGGCGGGCGGGAGACTCTTGGCGTCGACGCCAGAGAGTGCCGTTCCGCGGGAGCTCCTAGCTCTGCATGCGACCTTGCCTCCGGTGGGTCCTGTCTCGGCGGCTGTCCAACCGTGACATTACTTATTCCTGATCGCTCGGTGCGAGAAGCTGGCGGTGTTTTTCTCCCGGTGCGTTTCAGTGGCCGGCTCTTCTCGAAACAGGAATTGGAGTTGATGCAGGAGATCGCGCGGGATTATGCCACCCCTTTCCCTCTTGTCGAGGATCTCAGAACGGTCCTCGCCGTGAAGGGTTCGCTTCGCCGCGCAACACCGGCGCGCCCTTGACCGCTGCGGGCCGTTCTGAGAGAACACCCCCTTCCAAGAGGGAAAGGGGCAGAGTGAAAAGTAACCAGACCACCGCTGTTTTGGCCCCTTTTTCCACCGCCATCGACAGCCGGAGAGAAAAGAGGAGCCCACAGACATTTCGGGTTCTACTCTCGAATGGGGAGAAGCCGCTGTCAATGCAGTATGTTTCGACGGAAAACGTGAGCCCTTATGGAGCGCGCGTGCGAACTAACCGTCCATGGAAGAAGGGGACTTCTGTACTTGTAAAGTCTGCACTAGGCGAACTCTGTGCACGTGCGAGGATCGTCTACTGCCAGCCGCTTCCAGCCAATGCATTTGCACTCGGGCTACAGTTTCTGTTCGGACTTGCGCATGGGTCGCGCCAACGTGATGCCGAATACAGTGATTGACCTTCCTACTCGCCCTCCACTCATGCGTGGCTGGTAGGTTTCCCCCACTCTTCGACCCGCACTACAAATTGGAGGCCGACAGCAAATTTTGTGCTTTCTAGCTGTTGGCAGTAAACCACACGCGCCAGCGACTTGACGCCTTCCCTTGGGGCAGTAACCAGGACATGCTTTCCGGGAGCGCAGTTCCAGTCAGTCACGATGCGCGCACCCCGAGGACTCACATTTTCAGTGACCGCCCTCTTATTAGATTGCAATTCGTCAAAGCGCAAGAACTCTACCGTCACTGCCCTCGGAGTGCGCTCTTCATATCGGCCAGTAGGTACACGCATCTCGCCTTTGCCCCTGTCAGTGCCTTAATCGGGTGCCTCTTAAAGCCGCCTCCTTTGGTTGCCACGGGTTCAGCAACAGCGCGAATCTCGTGAATCGACGCCTCGGGCCAAAGTACCGGAGAGTGCTGGGCGCAGGTGAGGCAGAGAGTGCCCGGAGCCATGAAGGAACGACGCTTTGCCTTTCCCTCTTGTACGAAGATTTCAGAACGGTCCTCGCCGTCATTAACCGGCCAATCTTTGCCCCGCGACGGCTCTATCCCCTATGACGTGAGTAGGTTAAGTCGCGTGGAAAGATTGGACCGGTTAATGAGCTCGCTGCGGGCAGCTCTGAACTGCTATCCCCCAGGAAGGGAAAGGAGTTCTCTGCAGGCTGCGACCGCTCGCCTTCGGAGTCCCCTACGAACTCTTGCCACCTCCCAGCTCCGCATGCGAGTTGACCCATGCACCACCCGACGATATCACCACGGTTTCGCCCACAAAATTCCGGAAGAACGCGAATTTCTTCCTGGCATCGCTCTTCGGAGTTTTGGCTGCTATTACGCAGAGCGTGATGGGGAACCCGGCGAGAGCTATATGTGCCAGTTGAATGGGAGGCCTTCGAATTGTATGCCCACACAATAGCCACCCTTCGGCTGAGGATCACAATATACGACTCGAGCGTGCTTCGGAAACTCGCCCATCAAGGGGGTAACCAGCGGTACTTCGCCGGGCTGCCAGCATCGTTTGGTGAGCACTCGAGCACCGTGGGGACTGACGTCTTCCGTTACAGTGTGTTCGCGAGCCCGCGGCTCTTCCAAGTTCGCGAGGTAGATCTGAACTGGCAGAGGCTCGCGCCTCTCAATTCTCGCATCGAAACTCTTCAGACGAGGAATCTTCCGTTGCGTACTGTGATAATCAGCTTGCTCGTTCTCGACGGGCTCGATTCTTTTTGGAGATTGCATGGCTTGCCTCCGGCAATGGTTCTGAAATCGACGCGTAAGGGACACTGCCTGGAAGCCAAGGCTCCCTCACTGGGAATGCCCAAGACCTTTGCTCAGCCGCTTCCAATTCGAAGGAATATCGAAAACAGCTATCATTGAGCGCAGTAGTTGACAAGTTAGGGAAACACTGGAGTTGCGATGCGGGTAATCCCTTTAGCCGTTTACGGTGTCTGGCACGGTGGGGCCTTGGCTCGCGGGATTGCTGGGTTCCTCCACTTCCACGCTTCTCCCAGTCGCGACCTACCAAAAACTTGGTT
>QHYH01000270.1 GCA_003223215.1 Acidobacteriota bacterium | reverse complement strand
CCAAACGAGATGAGACCCAGGAGAAGCTGATCGAAATATTCGGACTCCCATCTCAAAAACACTCGATTTAGGGCATAGAACGCCCCGGCTGTAAGTCGTTGGTCAACAACTAATTCCGAGGCGCCCTTGAAATAACTCGTAAACTGGGGCTAGTGGTCGGCAGCGGAAACCTGGCCCACAATCTCCACGCCTATGCGTGGGGTCGGCACATGCCCGATCCTTACGATTGGGCTGTTCACTTTGAACGGGATGCAAAGCAGATGATGGTAGCCGGAGAGTACAAGCCGCTTATTGAATACGAGAAGCTCGGACCGGAAGCTTTGCTTTCGATTCCGACACCGGATCATTACCTCCCGATGCTGTATGTCGTCGCGACTCGGCAGCAAGGCGAGATCATCACTTTCCCAATCGAAGGTGTCGATGGCGGATCGATATCGATGCTAACCGTGCAGGTGGGTTAGTCATCTGGTCCTGCCGCTACCGAACAGGAAAAATACACGCTTTACGGTAGGTACTGAAGGCAAGGAACTATGAAGGATGCTTAGCGGGACGGCCCAAAAACCTCACATAACTCCAATCTGTTTTAGCAATCCGACCAAGTCATAAAAGAGCTTTTCTTCGACGATCTCGCCGTTCTTCCAGCGTGCGACGGTACAGAACTCAATATGAAACTTCTTGTTGGTCGGGACGATCATCTTGCCGTCCGAACCCTTCATCGGTCCGCGCATCGTACCTGTAAAATCCGCAACGGTACACGTCCACTCGCCCTGAGCAATCTCCACTTTATAGGGATGATTGATCAGATGGTTGTCGGGGAACGTCTTGAAAAATTCGATGGACTCCGCCTTGTGATTATCTCGTCCTCTTGTCGGCTCGGCCTGACCCGGCCAAAATACAGCAGTGTCCCTGGAATGCCGCTTTTCAAACGTCTCCCAGTCCTGTGTGTTCCACGAATCGTCGAGTGTCCGCATGAGTTCAAGATTGTTCTGTGCCATCTCATCCTCCCAAAATACACGGTAGCCCAGGCTCGCCTAAACCCGTGCTGGTCGTCGACGTTTCGGCGCTCATTCTATACCTTGGCTCATCACTCCGATCAAGCCACTAAAATGTTAGATAGCACGTCGGCCATCTAACAAACATTGTGAAAATTTCACTTTCGAGGCAGGCGCATCCGTCAGCGCAAACCGTACACCAGAATGCGGCTCTGCTGGGCGCCTCCCGGCCACATCGGTGACTTCATTCCGGAAGCCACGCCGATAAGCTGTCGTCCTCCGGCATGATAAGTGACGATGCCACCTCCTGTGGACTGTCCGGCGTCCGTTTGCCAAAGGATTTTCCCTGTCTCTGCATCCATGGCGTAGATCTGGCCTCCAAGATCGGCAGCGAATACCAGTCCACCGGCTGTCGGCGTCACGCCGGCGAGCATCGGATGCGGCGCTTGATATTTCCAGCGGACCTTGCCCGACTCCGCGTCGAACGCCGTCAGCCACCCCTTCGCCTTATCCGGCGGATCGAAGATATCGGCAAATGGGTTCTCGTTACCGAGCCGAAGCCCTCCAGAAGGAGGGACCTCGACATCACGCTTAAGCCGGACGTTCGCGCACCAGTCCACCGCTGCAACGAAGAGCGAATTTGTATCCGGGCTGAACGCCGCGCCGTTCCATTCGACGCCGCCCTGGATTCCCGGGCAAAAGTGGACCAGATGGTCGCGCGAGAGCGGCGCGTCCACATTCTCGCGAGTGGTCGTCGGCATCTGCGACAGGAGCGGGAGGACAGCCGTGAGATCGGCTGGCGTTGCACCGCGGGTCACCCGAGAGCGATCGAGAATGGAGAGCAGACCGTCTTTGTTCGCTGAGGCGACGATCCGCTTGCCCGAACGCGTCGTTGCCAGCGTCGGCGGGCTGTCCACGTCCCAGTCGTGGCTATCGCGCTTCACCAGCTGGTTGTAGCCGAGTATGCGCCCGGTTGCCGCGTCGATCGCAATCACCGAATCGGTATAGAGGTTGTCGCCCGTCCGCCGTTCGCTGTCGAAGTCGGGCGCCGGATTGCCCGCGGGCACGTACAGCACGCCGTTGGGTCCATCGAGGGTGAACGATGTCCAGAACGCACCGCCGGAGATCGGATACTTGGGATTCGTCCACGTCGAAAGCGCCGGCCCAGTCCCCGGCACGACGTCGAACCTCCACACCTTGCGGCCGTCCTTGGCATCCAGCGCATAAACGTGGCCGGTCACATTTGCCTGATCACCGCCGGCGTTGCCGACGTAGACCAGCCCGTTCGCCGCGATCGGTGCCATTGGTATCGAGACCCCAGGCCCTTGCGCATCGATCACGTGATCCCACAGCACGTGGCCGTCTGCCGGGTCCATCGCAAGCACGTGCGAGTCCGAGGTGCCTCGAAACAATCGCCCGTTGGCGTAGGCGAATCCACGGTTCACGAGCAGCATGCTTGGCGTGTCGATGTGCCGATGCTGTTTCCACTTCTCCGCACAAGTGCTCGCATCGATCGCATAGGACCCCTCGTCAGTCGTGAAGTACATCGTGCCGTCAACAACAAGCGGACCGGTCTGAAGCGAGGACACCTCTGGCAGCTTATACGTGCAGATCGACTTCAATTGGGCGACGTTGGAACGGTTGATCTCCTTGAGAGGGGAGAACCGATCTCCAGCCAGGGTGCGGTTGTAATTTAGCCAGTCGCCGTCTGCGACTTGTGCGCCCGCAGAGCTCTCAAGAAGAGCGAACAGGAACAACATACATGCGGTGGAGAGGGTGCGTCGAAGAATGGACATAATCGTTACCCCTAGTTATTGGCAAATAACATGTGAGCTAGAGTTCCCGCTCGATCTCAAGCAGCACTTCTACTAACATCGCTTAGCCCAGGAAACAGGCGAATCGCCTGTCTTGGTTCTAAACATGTGTTCGTCATCAGCCTTCCGAGGCTCATTCTATGCCTTGGCTCGTCTCTCAGCTCAAGCCACTAAAACGGAATGGCCCTACCTTTTGAGAAGGTCTAAATGTTTCGGACCAGATGCTGTGAACACTCGGGAAGTCGATTGAGGTAATGGAATGAACAGGACCGCACGTTCGGGACTGTGCTCAGCAGCAGCTTTATGTGCGGCGGCTGTCGTGCTTTCAGGGACGCAATTGGCCACACAGGTTGCGTCACTTGATCCCGCCAAGATGCCCCCCATTGGTACAGTCGATGAGCACTTCCAGTCCTACAACATTGAAATGGTGGAAGTGATCGGCGGAAGGTTTTGGAAACCATACGAGAGTTCCGCTACAAACAACAGTAACGCGCAAGAGCCCGCACGGCAGGAGGGTTTCACTCCGGCAGGAATAAACCCGAACCTCTATCAATATCGGGCACCCATTGACCTTTCGAATCCTCGATTGCGAAAGTTGGCGGCGGCATTGGGATCCGCATATGTGCGAGTCAGCGGCACGTGGGCCAATGGCGCTTATTTTCAGGATTCGGATAACCCCGCGCCGGCCAATGCACCATCAGGATTCAGCGGAGTCTTAACACGAAAGGAATGGAAGGGCGTCATTGACTTTTCTCATGCCGTGAACGCCGAGATCGTTACATCGGTGGCTACAGGGCCAGGGCCGCGTGATGCTCAAGGCGTGTGGACTTCAGACCAGGCGCGGCAATTGTTCGGGTACACGAAATCTATTGGAGGAAGCCGACGTTTGCAGCCCTGGGTGGCGCACCCAAAGGGTACGACGCCGCAAGCTATGGCCGCGACGTTGCGGCGTTCCGCACATTCCTTCGAAACACTGCACCCAGTACACTATTTCTTGGCCCGGGTTCCGTTGGTGAGGGTCCGTTCGCGATGCCAATGGGTGGCGGCGTGCTCAAATCCGAAGACCTACTACATGAGACCGGTCCCGTCTTCGATGTTTTTTCTTACCATCTCTATGCGGCTACTTCGCAGCGGTGCGCAAGCATTGGCGCATCATCACAAACAAACGCGGCAGCGGCACTTTCTCAAGACTGGCTTGCGCGCCCGGAGAAGATTGGCACATTTTACGCCGACCTTCGAGACAGATTCGAGCCAGGCAAATCACTTTGGATTACGGAAACGGCCGATGCAGCCTGCGGTGGAAACCCCTGGGCGCCGACTTTTCTGGACACCTTCCGATATCTCGTTCAACATGCAAGCCTCGCCCAGCGCGGCGTGAAAGTGATTATGCACAACACGCTGGCATCAAGCGACTACGGCCTGTTAGACGAAAATACATTCGCACCACGTCCGAATTACTGGGCCGCTTTGCTTTGGCGACGCCTCATGGGTGCGACAGTGCTGGATCCGCATCCATCGCCAATCCCGAATGTGTACGTCTATGCCCACTGCCTTCAGAACCATCCCGGCGGCGTCACGCTTCTGGTCATCAATGCTGACCGGCAGCGAGTCCATGAAATTACATTGCCGTCTGATGCAGAACGCTACACGCTGACTGCCAAGCAACTTCAAGAGACATCAGTCCAGCTCAACGGGAAGACTCTTCAACTGAACAGAGATGGCGACATGCCACAATTTCTGGGTCAGTCAACGCGCGCAGGTCACATCAGTTTCGCACCCACTAGTATTACATTTCTGGAAATCGCCAACGCGGACAACAGCAATTGCCACTAAGTCCACACGGTGGCGGTCTGATGTAAGGGGATTACTTTCATGAGCGCGAACAAGCCGACAGGAATCCTTGCAAGTCTCGCCACATTGCTTCCAGAACTCGAGGCCGTCTATAAAGACATCCATGCGCATCCGGAATTGTCGATGCAGGAGACCCGGACGGCTGGAATTGCTGCGAATCATCTGAAGGCGCTGGGCTTTGACGTGACCACGGGGGTCGGCAAGACTGGGGTTGTAGGTATCTTGCGTAACGGCGATGGACCCACTGTCATGCTGCGCGCGGACATGGATGCTCTACCCATCAAAGAAGCGACCGGCCTTCCGTACGCGAGCACCGTCACGGGGACTGACCCTAGCGGCAAGACCGTACCCGTAGCCCACTCATGCGGGCACGATATGCACGTTGCCTGCTTGATTGGCGCAACAAGTCTTTTTGCAAAGAGCCGCGACGCGTGGAGAGGAACCCTGATGGCGGTCTTTCAGCCAGGCGAGGAAACCGCGCAGGGTGCTAAGGCGATGATCGATAACGGGATGTTCAAACGATTTCCAAAACCGCACGTTGTGCTAGGGCAGCACGTCATGAGCTTGCCGTCCGGGAACATCGATTGGCGTGTGGGCATTGTCACTTCTTCGGCCGATAGCCTGCAGATTCGCATGTTCGGGCGCGGCGCGCACGGCTCGATGCCCGAGTCCAGCATCGACCCCGTAGTTATGGCCGCCGCGACCGTAATGCGGCTGCAAACGATCGTCTCCCGGGAGGTCGCGCCCACGGATTCCGCGGTGGTGACAATCGGGTCGCTGCAGGCCGGCACGAAAGAGAACATTATTCCGGACGAGGCATTGATCAAATTGAATGTGCGCACATTTGACGAGAGTGTGCGCAAGCGTGTGCTCGCGGCGATTGAACGCATTGCGAAGGCTGAGGCAGCGGCATCAGGAGCGCCAAGACCGCCAGAGATCACGCCACTCGATCAGTATTCGTCAGTAAGGAATGATGCCAACGCGACAAAGAAGCTCGTCGATGCATTTCTCGAGAACTTCCCTGCCGGTTCCATCGAACAGACAAAGCCCACTATGGCAAGCGAGGACTTCGGCTGCTTTGGAGCTGGGTGGGATGTTCCGGCAGTGTACTGGTTTTTCGGCGGAGATGATCCAGCGGTGTACGCCAAGGCAAAGAAAGAGGGAAAACTCAGCTCGCTTCCAACTAACCATAATCCCGCCTTTGCACCAATCATTCATCCAACTCTGGAAACCGGTGTGAAGGCCCTCGTTGTTGCGGCGCATGCGTGGCTGCCTTCGTGAACAGCATCGTGATCCACGGGTATCAACTAGCAGGTCCCTTTCTGGATGCTGTGGATCTGCTTGGCACGTTCGTTTTCGCACTCAGCGGTGCGGCAGCGGGTGTCAAAAGCCGGTTCGATCTGTTCGGTCTGATGGCGCTCTCGTTTGCGGCCGGTAATGCCGGGGGGATCACACGAGACGTGCTGATTGGTGCGGTACCTCCAGCGGCCATTAGCGACTGGCGCTACCTGGGCGTCTCTCTTCTGGCAGGATTGGTAACGTTCTTCTGGTATCCCGACATCGATAAACGTCGCAGGCTGGTGTTGTTATTTGACGGCGCGGGGCTCGGTCTGTTTGCCGTCGCCGGCACACAAAAGGCGCTCATCGCGGGACTCAATCCGGTGATGGCGATTTTTATGGGAGTGCTAACCGGCATTGGTGGTGGCATATTACGCGATGTGCTTGTGAACCAAACGCCTACGGTGCTTCAGGCGGATATTTATGCCGTTGCTGCGCTAGCCGCTGGCGTCGTAGTAGTGATCGGATATCTTTTGCATTATCCCGCTTTTCTAATGATGACCGTGGGCGCACTCCTGTGCTTCTGGCTGCGAGTTATGGCGATATACCGAGGATGGCATTTGCCCGTCGCACGGTCGCAGAATCAGTCGGATTGAATCATTCTCTTGCTACCTAGTTCCAGGAATTGACAGGTGACTCTAACCTGGCATCATAACCCGCTAATTGTCACGGCAGTGGTCTAACAGGTTGTGTGAATCAGTACCACGAAACGCGCTTGTATTGCGCAACTTCCGGGTGGTCGGCATAACCGGAAGTGATCGTCGGACTCGGTTTGCCTCGCGGTTTTGTCCGAGGCGTCTGAGCGCAAAACTACCATTTTTCGCTCGTCGAAACTCTGGTTGACAAGCGTGATGGATTGCTGTTTTTCCGCAGCAGCTTTCGCGTGAAGTTTTTTGCTCAGCCCACCCGGAGAGTGCCACGTACCGGCCCATACCCTTGAGTCCTAATTCATGCCTGGAACACGAAACACGGCTGCGGAGTAGATCAGACGGTTCTCGAAAGTGACTTTGTCGCCGTTACAGGCACAGGCACCGCGCGTGATTTTATCCGCCTCGTTCACGGATCAGTCCAAACAGACAAAGACTTCCAAAAGATTCGGCGACCCACAACGGGAGAGAGGAGGCGGTTGGGCGAGTTGGGCAATTCACGGCCTTTTCAAAAAGCTAACTGATTGTGGCGACGCGTCTTAGCTTTAGTGATTCCCCGTTCGCAATGAGGAGGCCGGGGTTCGAATCCCCTCTCGTCCACCATCTTCAAAACGACCTCGAGCGTGTCAAAAGTCCTACCGCGGCACGCTCGGACTAAGTTCGCTATCGGATAGCTTCCGGTACCTCGTCATCCACCCCGAACAACATTGCCTATGCGCCGCCTCATCGGTAAACACTAGCCGGCAAGTCACCACCGATTGAAGGCTTGCCCGGAAAGTGAGACAGAGTGATACTTTGCAAATGCTGCGTGTCGAGAAGCACGTGCCCGGCGACTTCTGCTGGATCGAACTAGCCACCACAGACCAGACTGCGGCGAAGAAATTCTATTCCGAGCTCTTCGGCTGGGACATCCACGAATTTACCATGGCGCCGAACGACTTCTTTACCTTCAAGATGGACGGCTGCGATGTGGCAGCCGCGTATACGCTTCCCGCCGAGCAGAGGTCGCAAGGTGTTCCGGCTCACTGGAACCTTTATGTCGCGGTGGAGAATGCGGACGCCGCTGCCGGCCGTGCGGCGAAGCTCGAAGCGAAAGTGCTTGCCGCGCCGTTTGACGTGTTCGACGCGGGGCGAGTGGCAGTTCTGCAGGACCCCACGGGAGCAGTTTTTTCCGCATGGCAGGCCAAACGCTACATCGGGTTCGGGATCAAAGGAGTTCCCGGAGCGTTTTGCGTCGCCGACCTCAGCACGCCCGATCAAGAAGCGGCCAGCCGTTTCTACGAGCAGCTTTTTGGATGGCGCATCGAGAAAGAAGACGAAAACCCGGCACACAACTACTATCATCTTTTCAACCACAACGAATTCATTGGAGGAATTCTTCCGCCTGCGTTTCGTGATCCTGCAGCGCCGCCTTACTGGCAGATCTACTTGCAGGTGTCTGATTGCGATGCGATTGCACAGAAGGCGAAGAGTCTCGGCGCGAAACTCTACATGCCGCCCATGAAGATTGAAGATATCGGCCGCATGGCCGTGATGGCGGATCCGCAAAGCGCTGCGTTCGCGATCTTCGAGGCAGCGCAGCGGTGAAGGCATCTCCCGTCCGGCCAGATTCCGGTGCGCACCTCAGAAAGATTCCCGTCGCCAATACAGGTCCTGCAAAACGCGGAAGTGTTTATATCATCGCGTACTTGTAAGTGGGGAGAATCCGGCGAATCGCTGCGATCCAGAAGTCCGGATGTGGGAAATGCAGCGCTTCCGGATAACTTCCGTGTAGCCGACTACGTACGGTCGGAATGCGCGGGGTGCGAGTGTATACTCACACGCAATTCTGAAGGTGGCTGAGGACTACTGCCCTTAACTCGTGCCATGCCCATGATCCCAGCAATTCCAGACGTTGGCGTACGGACACGGCGACGAATCGCCTGGCGGCTGCTTCCGTTCGTCTTCCTTCTTTATCTGGTTGCGTACCTGGACCGTGCCAATGTGTCTTTCGCGGCCTTGAAAATGAATCTTGATCTCGGGTTCAGTGATCGAATTTACGGTCTGGGAGTGGCGATGTTCTTCCTCGGCTATGTCCTATTCGAGGTGCCAGGCGCCATCATCGTAGAGCGCTGGAGCGCAAGAAAATGGACCGCGCGAATCATGATTTCCTGGGGACTGGTAACTATTCTTTCCGGTTTGGTGCACAGCCCCCGACAGTTCTATGCAGCCCGTTTCTTTCTGGGGATGGCAGAGGCAAGTTTTTTTCCAGGAATGATCGTTTACCTGACCCATTGGATCCGGCTATCAGAACGAGGAAGGGCCGTTGCCATCTTGTACGCCGCAATCCCTTCGTCGGCCATCATAGGGGCACCGCTGGCCGGGTGGCTGTTGGGAATCGGCTGGCGCGGTATGGCCGGGTGGCGCTGGCTTTTTGTTCTGGAAGGTGTTCCGGCTATCATTTTGGGGATTGTCACGCTTTTTTATCTGACGGATTGGCCGAGAGAAGCGACGTGGCTCGCCACGGATGAACGAGAGTGGATAACGCGCGAGCTGGAATTGGAAAAGCAGGCGAAGAAGGAAACCGCACACTACACCATCTGGAAAGCGTTTCGCGACCGGCGCGTTCTATTACTCCTGTTTCCCTACCTGCTGGCCAACACAAGTAATGCGTCTGTTGTCTTCTGGTTGCCGACGTTCATTAAGCGCCTTTCGGGGCTTCCCAATAGCAAGGTAGCATTTCTTGTCCTGTTGCCGGCCATCGCGGGCCTGTTCGGACTTCTCATCAATGGATGGCATTCTGACAAGACCGGCGAGCGACGCTGGCACACCGTTATCCCGCTGGGATGCGTAGGCATTTCATATTTGTTGTTGATTCCCGCGA
>QHYH01000269.1 GCA_003223215.1 Acidobacteriota bacterium | reverse complement strand
CCACACCGACCGCGGCTCTGCCAAGTGGTCGAAGCCACTTGCCGCCGCTCCACTTGGCAGTCCGGTGGTCGTGAGCATTACTCCTATCCGAGGCCCGGAAAGGGCATACCAACCCGGTGCTGGCCTCGCCGACCTCGACCATGGCTTTGCCGCCGGGGCCACGCGTTATCTGCACGATGACGGCATCATCTACAATGATACGCGCGCCTGCTTCTTGTGGTCACAGGACGGTACCACGACGCTGTTCGAGCCGTCACATGACCTCAACACGACGCGGAGTGTTTACTTCGCGCATCAAATCACTCCCGATGGGAGCAAGGTGGCTGGTAGCGTGGCATTCCTGAATACGCGCACTACTGCCCCATGGATCGGGGAGCGCGACGCCGGGCTCAAGTATCTTCCGTTGCTGCCGAATTATAGCGGCACCACAATCGCCATCTCGAACGATGGACGGCTAGCCGCTGGCACGTTGTTTGGCGGTGGGTTCAATCCTCCACCCAGTCAGGCGGCAGTTTGGCTCGATGGCGTGTTACAAACGTTGCCAAGCGCTCAGCTTTGGTCGGAGGTCGCAGGGGTATCAGAACCACACTTGCCACCCAACCCCCACCCGATGAGTAGCGACGGCTCAATCATCGTCGGCGCGTCCGGCCCGGCTTCCGACCAGCTACAAGCCACTAAGTGGGTGAATAGCGTGGAAGTGCCGCTCTCGACAGGCGATCCTCAAACTCAATCCAGTGTAGCGCTGTTCGTTACTGATGACGGAGTTGTTTTTGGGACTGCAATCGGTACCGACGGGCGCGTGCGAATGGTTCGCTGGGACAGCGACGGCACGCCGCAGATTCTCGAGCCGCCAAACGGTCTCAGTATCATCACGCTAAACGCTATCGACCGCTCGGGCACGGTCGCGGGCGGGTCGCTCGCCTTGTCCACATCCTGCATACAACTCCCCGATCCGGCCTGCAACCAATCACCATTCGTGTGGACTGCCAGCGGCGGGTTCACGATCCTGCCCGAAAACGGTCATCAGGATTTCTATGATCTGAGCACAGTCACCGCTGTTTCTGACAACGGAAGAGTGGTGGTCGGAGCGCTTAGAGCATCGACTCGAACTGATGGGGACCCGCCCGACGTAGGCTTTGTATGGTCAGCAGATACAGGATTAACACTTATCAATGATATTATCGGCCAGCCTAACCCGGACTACTCGAGCACCGATCAAGTTAGCAGCGATGGGAATCGCGTCATGGTTACCGGCAACGCTCGCAGCCGGCCAGGGAGTGACGACCATGACACGTTGGAATTGATTCTCGACCTGGCCTGGCCTAACGCGACGCCTACACCTGCTCCAACCCCTACGCCGAGCGCAACTCCTACTCCAACAGCCACGCCTTGCCCAGCCCCCTGGCAGATTGTAGCGTCCATGCCCGTGGACGTCTATGGGGCTGCAGGCACGTCTGACGGCACTTACGTTTATCAGGCTGGCGGCTACTCTTTCAACTCGGGAAACACCTTAAGCGTGTTTAACCGCTACGATCCGGTCGCTGACACTTGGACCACGCTGTCCGATATGCCGACCGCGGCGTTTATGGCTTCCGCCGTTTATTATCCGCCCGGCGACAAGATTTATGTGTTCGGTGGCGAAGATGCCGATAGCGGTGTGAACTACAACGTGACTAGGATCTATAATATTGCCTCCCAGACATGGAGCACGGGCGCCAATATGCCGGATGTGCGGAGCTTTATGGCATCCGGCTATAACAGCGCCAATGGCAAGATATATCTGGTTAGCGGTTACAATACCGGCGATGTCACGAGCGCCCAACCCGATACCTGGGAGTATGACCCTGTCACTGACACCTTCACCACGCGTACACCGATCCCCCACGCGGTAGGTGGCGCCGCCTTCGGGGTCATCGACGGCCACCTCTACGTGGCAGGCGGGCGCGATGGCACGGATACCGTTGTTAACCTCGTATGGGACTATGATATCGCGGCTAACACTTGGACGCAGAAGACTGAGATGCCAGCTGTCCAGAACAATGTTTGCGGTAGTGCTGTCGCACTCGATAGGCTCTGGACCTTTGGAGGCGGCAACCCCTTTGGTCCTGCTCGCGAAGACTCGACAAAGGCCGCACTTCCAAAACAACAGGGCTCAGCTCCAGCAACGAATACTTTCAGGCGCAAGAATAAGAACAGGACCCCGGACCTTACCAGTGCGTCGTATATTTACGATCCGGTGACCGATAGCTGGTCGGACGCGCCAGGCATGAACGACCTTCGCTCATTTGCTTCGGGGACGTCGATCGGGACCAAAGTATTCGCCGCCGGCGGCCTTAACGGCTTTGGTTCGACCACGAGCGTGGAGATGCTCAATGCCTGTGTTCAAGAGCCGGCATGCCCCAACCCCGCGACAGTCTTCAGCCAGAATTTCGATGGAGTCACGCCACCTCAGCTACCTGCTGGCTGGACCGCTACCAACGTGATTGATCCAGATGGTATACTGTGGGTCACCTCAGATTCCGGAGATCCGTTCCCGCCTGCCGACTCGGCGCCCAATGCCGCATTTGTGAATGATCCTGAAACGGTCAGCGACAAGAGGCTCGAATCGCCAGGCATTCCCATCCAGACTGATTCAGCCCAGTTGACTTTCCGTCACAACTTCGACCTTGAAAGTGGCTTTGACGGCGGTGTGCTGGAGATCAGCATCGGCGGCGGAGCATTCCAGGATATCCTTGATGCGGGAGGGAGCTTTGTCACGAGCGGTTATGCTCATACGATCAGCAGCAGTTTCCAAAGCCCGCTTGCCAGTCGTCGTGCCTGGAGTGGTTATACAGGTGGGTTCATCACTACCACAGTAAACCTGCCTTCTGCTGCCATGGGTCAAAACATCGTGCTCCGATGGCGCGTGGCTAGCGATAATAGTAACTCAGCTGCCGGCTGGCGAGTGGATACGGTGAAGATTACAGAATGCGTGGCAACTCCAACTCCCACGCCTACAGCTACCCCGACGGTCACGCCAACGGCTACTCCGACGGCTACACCAACAGCTACGGTAACCGCAACTGCTACGCCAACAGCAACAGCGACACCTACTGCTACTGCTACTGCCACGCCTACTACCAGCCCGACGCCGACATCTACTCCAACACCTACTGCTACGCCGAGAGCAACCCCGAGGCCGCGTCCGACTCCGCACATTCGTCCGACACCGCGTTAAAAGAGTGGTGATCCGTGATCAGTGAAGGGTGATTGGTAATCGCGATCTCTGATGGTAGGGCGTGGCCTAAGCCGGTCCCAAGCGAAGTACGAAGGAGGCGCACCGACGAAAACAAGGGAATAAAGCGACGCAGGACGGACAGCTTACCGCCGGTTGACTTGTGAGCGTTTTTCTTTTTCGTCCCTTACCTTTGTCATGCACAACTTTTCAAGCGAACTTTTGCGCCTTCGATCCTCAGCCCAATGGACCCGCAGTGAAAAAATATGAAAAAATCAGTAACAACTTTCTTCTTAATTGCGCTGAGTGCGGCCGTTCTCGGCGCGGGTAACGACGGTGGTAGCGCCCGCTCCACACCGTCGGATCAGACCAACACTTTCATTGAAACTTACGATGATGGGACCGATGTCGGTCTGTGGCATTGCAGTGTGAATGTGCCCCGAATTCTTGAGACCAATGGCGGGAACCCGGGAGCCTACATCCAGCAGGGCGGCTTCAGCAGCCACGTACCGACATGGGCCAGCATCTCGCCACGTTTTCAACCGGGAGTTAACGACACGTACAAGATCGATAGTATCTATACGGGCGATTGGACCACCCTCGGCGTTACGAGCATAATCGTCGACCTGAACATTATCCAAGTTGCCACCTGGGGTACCGATCGCGCAGTCACTTTAGAGCTGCTGCAGATGGATGACACTGGCTTCAACGTTAATTACGATGCGACATATACGCTGCCTGACCTCCCTGAACCACCCGTTGGCTGGCAGACATACTCGTTCCCAGTCGATGCCAACTCACCAACGATCCCGGATGGATGGGTTTTCACGCATGGCGACGGGTCGCCTGGCACCGACGCTGAATGGTCCCAGTTTCTCCACCGTATTGATTTGACCAGTATTGGCTTTTACAAGCCCGGATTCGCTTATCCCGGCCTTGGCACCTGGATACTCGGCATCGATAACATTGAAATCGACTTTCAGGCAGGGCCAACGCCAACACCTAGTCTAACACCAACACCTACTTCTACGCCCGGAGCTACCCCACGGCCGCGTCCGACTCCGCACCCTCGCCCCATGCCGCACTAACGCGGCGAATGGCAATACGTGAATCGTGGGATGTAGAGCGCGACGCCGGACGTTTCCGCTGCTTGCTAAAGCCGCATCCTACGTCAAATTGCGTCCACATCTCATGAAAAAGAAATCCACGTCTCAATCTGCCTTCCTCAATGTCCGCGTCTTAATTGGTTTGTTTATCTTCCTGGCCTTTCTGCTTGCCCTTGGGGTGTTTTGCAACGCGTCCGCCCAAGTAAATAGCGATACGAAATTCGCGCACTGGAACCCGCTGGTATGGCTAGAGCAAAAGGTCACCGCCAGCGACGGCACGGCAAACAGCTACTTCGGCTCGGCAGCGGCGCTCAACGGCTCCACTGCACTGATAGGCGCCGATGGCGACAACAGTTTCCAAGGTGCGGCCTACCTGTTCACCAAGTCGAACGGCAGTTGGAGCGAGGGACAGAAGCTGACCGCAAGCGACGGCTTGCCTGGGGACGACTTCGGATATCGGGTCGCGCTCGCCGACAATACCCGTCTCGTCGGTGCATTCACCGCCACCGTGGGCGGCGTCGTCAGTCAGGGCGCAGCCTACGTGTTCACTCAGTCGGACGGCACTTGGAGTGAAAGTCAGAAGCTGACCGCAAGCGATGGTGCGTTGTTCGACAACTTTGGCGCTTCGGTAGCGCTCGACGGCAGCACACTCGTGGTCGGTGCAAATGGTGCCACTGTCGGCGGCAACGCCGCCCAAGGCGCGGTCTATGTTTTCACCGAGTCGAACGGCACTTGGACGCAGACGCAGAAACTCACAGCCGATGATGGTGCCGCCTATGACAACTTTGGCCTCTCAGTCGCGCTGAAAGGCTCTACCATACTCGTCGGTTCGCCTCGCGCCGCCATCGGCGCCAACGCGGGCCAGGGCGCGCTCTATGTTTTCACCGAGTCGAATGGCACCTGGAGTCAGACGCAGAAGCTCACCGCCAGCGACGGTGCGACTAATGACAGCTTCGGTGAGTCGGTCGCCCTCGACGGCAGCACCGCTCTCATCGGCGCGGACGCCTCCACGGTCGAAGGCAACACCTATCAAGGCAAGGCCTATCTGTTCACCGAATCGGGCGGCAACTGGAGCCAATCCGACACGTTCATTGCCAGCGACGGAGCTGTGGATGACTATTTCGGAGCCGCACTGGCGTGGGACGGCGTCACTGCGCTCATCAGCACGCCGCACCCCACCATAGGCGGCAACACCTGGCAAGGTGCGGCTTACTTTTACGAGCAATCGGCGACGCCTACCCCGACCCCGACGCCTAGTGCAACGCCTACGGCAACAGTTAGCCCGACACCGAGCGGGACCCCGACGGCCACTCCAACACCCAGTGCCACGCCCAGGGCTACACCAAGGTCGCGCCCGACTCCATACCCTCGCCCGACTCCGCCGCACTGAAAAACGCGTGATCAGTGAATAGTGATCGGTGATGGTAGGGCGCGACCGCCGGGCGCGCCTCGTACAACCTTGGGCCGTGAATAGTGAGTAGTGTGATCTAAGACACAAACGGCCTTGCCCAATCGCTATGCTCAGGCGTTGCGGCCTACATCAATTAGCATCGGCGCTCGCGAATTCGCCCTCCACACTCCTGGATCCGCGGGAACCCCTGATTCATGAAAAACAAGTCCGCTTGCTTATCCGGCTTCTTCAATTTGCGCGTCACAATTGCTCTTCTTGTTTGCATGGCAGCCGTTTGCTCGCTCGTGACTGGAACGGTGCCGGCTTTCCTTCGTCCCCAAGGGCAGGGGAATGCTTCTCAAAGAACTCTCACGTTAGAAGAGCGCGTGTCCTATCAGCGCGCGATCGAGGACGTTTACTGGCGACATCGGATCTGGCCAAAGGAACGTCCGGATCCCAAGCCTTCGCTCGACGCAGTGATGTCTCATGCGCAACTGGAAAAGAAAGTCGCAGACTATCTTCGCAACTCACAAGCGCTGGAAGATTACTGGCAACGACCAATTACTGCAGAGCAGTTACAGGCTGAGATGGAGCGCATGGCGACGCACACCAGGCAACCAGAAGTGTTGCGCGAACTCTTTGAAGCGCTGGGGAACGACCCCTTTGTCATCGCGGAGTGCCTAGCCCGTCGAGCGCTCGCGGAGCGCTTGATAACAAACTGGTATGCCTATGATCAAAGAATCCACGGAGAGCTAAGACAGCGCGTAGAAGCTGATCTACAGGCCCATCCCACTGTCGAACAGATGAAACAGCTTAACGGCGAATATACCGAAATCGAGCTGATCAAGAGGGACAGAACTGAAGACGAACAGCATCAAAGCGCCGACCGCGGCGTGAAGCTCAACAGCCGCGAATGGGACGAAACCGTGCAAAGGCTAGCCACAATATTTGGCGAGTCTACTGTAGAGGCAGGCGTGTCGCCTGCGAGTGGCCATACTGGGGCCAGGTCGCCTGCAACACGGGCTACACTAGGACAGATCAAAACCGGAGTAGTGAGCCCGCTGCAGGAAGATGAGAGCCATTACTATGCTACGGCCGTAGTCGAGAAGACCAACGACCGCTTAAAGCTAGCTACGGTTGAATGGCTGAAGGAATCGCTAGAATCATGGCGTGTCAGAACGGAAAATCATCCGCCTGCTGCGATAGCACTGGCGACTACTGGCTACACATTGCCAGCAATAGCAACGGGCGGATGCACTGATGATGATACCTGGACGGCTACTGATGGCCCTCCACTTGGCCGCGAGAGTCACACCGCGGTGTGGACTGGCAGTGAAATGATCGTCTGGGGCGGGTATACCTTTATTTCGGGCTCCGGCTATTTGAACACCGGTGGGAGATACAATCCCGGGATAGACAGCTGGACGGCTACGACCACTATGAACGCACCCGCTGGCCGATCCGGTCACACGGCGGTGTGGACCGGCAGCGAGATGATCGTCTGGGGCGGCAACTTCGTCGACAATACCGGCGGGAGATATAATCCCGGGACAGATAGTTGGACAGCCACCACCACCGTTGACGCACCTACTGCCCGATCTGGTCACACAGCGGTGTGGACCGGCAATGAAATGATCATCTGGGGCGGGGTCGATGACAGCGGTTTTGCAGTGAACACGGGCGGCAAATATAATCCGGGTACGAATAGTTGGACAGCTACCACAACCATTAACGCCCCCAGTGGTCGGGAGTTTCACACAGCAGTTTGGAGTGGCAGTGAAATGATAGTCTGGGGCGGATATGACGAGTCATTCAATTATCCGACCATTGGCGGCAGATACAACCCGAGCACGAACGTGTGGACAACAACTACCACCAACAACGCCCCCACTGGCCGGAAGCATCATACGACGCTCTGGACCGGCGGTGCAATGATTGTCTGGGGCGGAGATGATAGCAGCAGCTTGTTGAACACCGGTGGGAGATACAATCCTATTACGAATAGCTGGACTGCCACTAGCACGGCGGGCGCTCCCGTTGCGCGAAATGGCCACACGACAGTCTGGAGTGGCACTGAAATGATCGTTTGGGGCGGAAATATTGGTCCCTATCCCTACTATTCGAACACCGGCGTCAGATACAATTCCACTACGGATACTTGGACACCAAGCAGCACGCCTGGCGAGCGAAAATATCACACAGCCGTCTGGACTGGAAGTGAAATGATCGTCTGGGGAGGATATGCAGGCGGCGACAACTTCTTGGACACCGGCGGTAAATATGTTCCCAGCACGGACGATTGGACGCCTACCAGTACTACCAACGCGCCGACTGGGCGAGAGCTGCCCACGGCAGTATGGACCGGCAGTGAGATGATTGTCTGGGGCGGCTATTCCTACGATGGGGTCGATCACTACTGGAATACCGGCGGAAGATACAATCCTGGTACCGATGGTTGGGTAGCCACTAGCACCACCAACGCACCGGTGGGTCGAGAGTCGCAGCAAGCCGTGTGGACTGGAAATGAGATGATCGTCTGGGGCGGCTACTATTATGATGGCAATGACCACTACTTGAATACGGGCGGGCGATACAATCCCAGCACCAATAGCTGGGCAGCTACAGGCACCACGAACGCGCCTTCTGCACGAGCCAGTCACAAGGCAGTTTGGACTGGCCTTGAAATGATTGTTTGGGGCGGCGGGGACGGCGTTAACTATCTCAATACAGGCGGCAAATACAATACGGGGACGAACAACTGGATGCCGATGCGTAATACGGGGGCGCCATCTGCACGAACCTCGCACACGGCTACGTTGAGCGGGAGCGAAATGATTGTGTGGGGCGGGTATTTTTTTGACATTAGTGGCGATCACTACTTGGAAACAGGTGGCAGATACAACCCCATCACGAATAGTTGGACTCCTACAAGCATCACCAACGTTCCAGATGGCCGAGCCCTTCACACGGCAGTATGGACTGGCAGTGAAATGATTGTCTGGGGAGGACTAGCATCCGAGGACACTCCCTATTTCGACAGCGGCGGCAGGTATGATCCAGGTACGGATAGTTGGACAGCCACCAGCACCACGAACGCCCCCAGTGGTCGATACCGTCACACGGCAGTGTGGACCGACCGTGAAATGATTGTATGGGCAGGGGTACTTTACACTAACACAATCACCAACACCGGCGGGAGATACTGCGCGCAATCTGGCCCGACACCCACACCTAGCCCTACGCCGACACCGACGCCATGCACGGGGAGATGTGAGCCTACACCGAGGCCTCGGCCGACTCCGCACGTTCGCCCGACTCCGCGCTAGAAGCCATTAACCCCGATTGCCAGAGTTGGGGAATCGGCGAATAGACAACGCTCTCGCCGTATCGCCGTATCGCCGTTTCTCCCTTTCGCCGTTTCCTTCTTTCTCGCGCAGGTAACAATTTCGTTACCTTTTCTCGTGCGGGTTTGGATCCGTTTCGGCGTTTTGCGCAAAATCTGCTTGCCTTCCCTTGAAGCCCCTGCGCAGTATCGCCGCTCCGACATCGAATCACACGGCGTCAGCTGTGATTCGGCGTCGATCCTAAAATGAAATCCGCAGATGCTGGCGCGCAGAAAAAAGGAACAAGATCATGAAACGAT
>QHYH01000268.1 GCA_003223215.1 Acidobacteriota bacterium | reverse complement strand
GGAAACCTGGTGCAGGCTTTTTCGGAACCGCTCAGCCCGATTCAAGAGCAAGTCCTCAGTCTCCTTTCCATATCGCCCAGCGTCTATGCTTAAAGCAAAGAATCTCAGAAAACTCGCCCGTCTCTACTGCGGAATGTAGGGTAGAAGGGTTTGGATCGCTCGTTGGAGAGAAGATGTGATTCGGCCAGACGGCAGTCTTGGGCGCATACAGCGTTCGATTGTACTTGGGCTACTCAGCGAGGTTCCCACTCGCCGTCAAGCTCAAATGCAGCTCGACCAACATCTGCACTTGTTGAACCAGGGTCAGCAACGGCCCCAGGCAACTAAGCACCTGCAGGATTTCGTTGATTGCGAGTGGACGACCCTTGTCTTGTCGACTCTGAAGCTCTCCACGCAGCGTGGGTACCGGATGGTGCTCGGTAAGCACGTCATGCCCTGCTTCGGGCAACGGCGGCTCTGTGATATTTCAAAGCTGGATATTCAGCAATTTGTCGCAGATAAATTCCGCCAAGGCCTGGCGTGGCAAACCGTGCGTAACGCTTGGATCGTACTCTCAAGCGTGTTGGACGCGGCAGTGGACTACAGCTATCTGAATTCGAATCCAGCTCGGGGCGTAAAGTTCCCTCTACAGGGCCGTCGCAAAGAGCCGAGGATTCTGAATGCGGAAGCTCTGGCGAAACTGCTCGCACAACTCCGGGAACCTTATCGGTCGATGGTCATACTCACGGCCCTTACAGGGTTGCGCGTGGGCGAATTATTGGCGCTACGCTGGAAGATGGTCGATTTGACTGCGGGGACAATTCGCGTTTCTGAATCTGTCTTCCACGGCCAGGTTCAACTGCCTAAGAGCGAGCGTAGTATTCGCACCATCCCAATCGGTCCACAGACACGCGTACTCTTGGATGCGCATCGCAAGAGGTTCGCCGCCAAATGGAACGAGGAAGGCTTACTCTTCCCGAACCAATCGGGCGGACCGCACCGCGAGAGTAATCTTCTGGAACGCGTGTTGAGGCCGGCGGCAAAGGCAGCAGGGCTTGAGCGCGTGACGTGGCATCAACTGCGTCACATTCATGCTTCGGTCCTGCACGACATCGGCGTACCCGCCAAGATCGCGCAGCAGCAGTTGGGGCACGCTTCTGTCGAGACCACGCTGAACTTCTACACGCATGTGATTCCGGATACACATCGGCGTTCAATCGAGAGTCTGGAAGAGACTCTTTTCCCAGTTGTTCCCAAATGTTCCCAAATCGGGGATTCCGGGAAACAGACGAAAGCTGTAATCCATTGATTTGAAACGAGAAGCTTGGAGGCGCGGGTGGGATTCGAACCCACGAATGGAGGTTTTGCAGACCTCTCCCTTGGGCCGCTTGGGTACCGCGCCAAAGCCGTCATTATAACAAAACTCGGTAATCCTCCCGGACGCCCTGACTCGTTGCTTCGTGCGAAAATTCCTAGTTTTTCTCGGCTGTTGCGGGGACCTTCGCTTCCCGCAAAAACCGCGCCGACTCTTCCGGTGGCGTCGGATTGATGTAAAAGCCCGTTCCCCACTCGAATCCCGCCACCTTCGTCAGCTTTGGAATTATCTCGATGTGCCAGTGATAGTGATCGTTGATTTCTTCCCCGATCGGCGACGTATGAATCATGAAGTTATACGCAGGTCGGTCTAGCACTTCGTCGAGCCTCATCAGTGTGTCCTTGAGCATCCTTGCCAAGCTGGCGTAAATCGAACTCTGGTTGTTCTCGTACGACGAACTGTGCACTTTCGGCAGCAGCCACATTTCAAACGGAAACCGTGGCGCATACGGAGCAAACGCGACGAACTGCTCGTTTTCATTGATCATGCGCTCACCCGTGTCCCGCTCCTGACGGATGATGTCGCAGAAAATGCATCTTTCTTTCTCGTCGTAATAATGCCAGCAGTTGTCCACTTCCTCGCGCACGCGCCGCGGCACGATCGGCAGCGCGATCAGTTGCGAGTGCGGATGTTCCACCGTCGCTCCCGCCGCTTCTCCATGGTTCTTGAAAATCAAGATATAGCGGAAGCGCTTGTCGTTCTTCAGGTCCAACATGCGGTCCCGGTATCCCCACAGCACATCTTCCACCGCGCGCTCGGGGAGCGTCGCGAGCGTTGCGGCGTGGTCCGGCGATTCGATGACCACTTCGTGCGCGCCGATACCGTTCATCTTGTCGAACAAGCCTTCACCCTCGCGGTCGAGATCCCCCTCGATGCCGAGAGCGGGAAATTTGTTCGGCACCACGCGCAGCTTCCACCCGGACGTGTTCGCCCCGCCGCCGTTTCGTCCGTACACGAGCACTTCGGGCGGCGTCTTGGATTCATTCCCCGCGCAGAACGGGCAATTTTTCGGCTCTTTCGCGATTACGCTTTCGCGCAGAAAATCATTCGGCCGCTTTCCGCGCTCCGTCGAAATAATCACCCAGCGACCCGTGATGGGGTCTTTCCGCAACTCCGGCAACTCTCTCTCCTTCCCAATAGTTTGATTCTGGGTTGTCCCTGGAGGTGACTGCGCAAAACACTTCTACCGACTTCGTCCGACCCCCTGCGCATTATCATCTCATGCTCCAGCGCTTTCCCGCACGGCTTGTTCTTGCCATCTGAACGGCCTATCAAAAATGTCTTCTGCCGTCATTCCAAGGTGAAGCGAGGGATCCCCTTCCTCCGAATGCAAGAAAAAGAGAGCCCTTACATGACAACCTCTCACTGACGCTGGAACGTGTATTCGCCGGAGGGTGTCCGCTCCTTCAAAGCCTTCACCTGTCCGTTCTCCAACACAAATTCGTAAATGTCATCGGCAAAGAGCGGCGTTCGGAATTGCATTCCCTTAACGTGGATTAGCTTTTGGGGAGGCGCGCCGAGGAACGCAATCGAAAGCCCCGTTCCAGGCTGATAACGCACTTCAAATTTCACTTTGCTCGGCGTCAAGTATACGCCCGCAAGTTTCTCCAAAAGAATAGCGTCCAGAGCCTCGGGCTTGCGGTTAAACACCGCTTCGGCCTGGTCCAGCGAAATCACCGCGCTATCAATATCCCCCTGAGGATTCGTCCGGAAGGTCACCGAAAACTTTCCGTATTGCTCGTCGTCCGGCGTGTCAAAGCGATCGTAATGGAAATGGTTCATCGGAAAATGGAACTCGTGAAAACCGAATTGCAATTGATCCCCTTGCAGGCCGATTTTGAGAATCCCGTAAGCGGCGTTTTCGTACTCGCCCGCATAGTCGGCCAGCGCGTGCGATGGCTTCGTGTTGAGCACGCGGTCGCCACCAGCCTTCGCCCGCGCCTCGGTCCCGGCTTTCTTGTTGGCAAGCCGCTGCTGGAGTTGCCGTTGGCTCCAAGGCGTCTGGTCCATGCCCAACAGCCGCTCGTACACGTTGTAGCTGACGATGTTGTAGAGCGGTGCGCTGTGATCGCTGATCACCAGGACGATTACACCGATCTTGTCGTTGGGCATAAACGAAATCTGCGAGTGAAACCCGGGAAGGTCGCCGCCATGGTACGTCAGCAGTTTGCCGCGATAGGAGGCAGTCCACCGGCCCATCCCATAAGCTGAATTGATCAACTCCCAGAAGCCCAGAGCTTCGCCTCCCGCGTTCGGCAATGCGATTGCCGGTTGCAGCGTGGCCTTCAACGCACCGGGCGGCAACACCTGCTTGCCGTCGTATTTTCCCTCATTCATCAGCGCAATCAGCCAGTGCGATAGCTCATCAATGTTTGAAATGATCGCGCCTGCCGGAGCCACTCCCTCGGTATCCTCGTAATAAGGAATCTTGTACAGCTCGAAGGAATCGCGCTTCTCGCGGAACGGCACGCCGTAGTCCGGTTGCTTCAACATGCCCGCAATGGTGTAGCAAGTCGTGCTCATGTCGAGCGGAGTGAAGATTCTTTCGCGCACGAAATCTTCCCATTTCCTCCCGGACTTGATCTCGATGATTTGTCCCACCGCCGCGAACATCAGGTTGTTGTAGAGAAACGTTGTGCGTATCGGCTCCTGCGGCTCCAAGTACTTCAGCTTCTTGAACAACTCTTCCCGGGTGAATGGCGACTTGAACCAGATTAGGTCGTGACGCGTCACGCCGGTGCGGTGCGACAGCATGTCGCGCAGCGTCACGTTGCTGTTGAGCTGGTCGTTGTAAAACTGGATTTCCGGAACGGAGTCGCGTATCGGCTTGTCCCAGGCCAGGTTTCCTTCGTCCACCAGCATCCCCGCTGCCACCGCCGTGAACAACTTCGAGTTCGACGCAATCGGCTGCATCGTTTTCGTCGTGAACCGCAGCTTCTTCTCATAATCCCGATAACCATAGCCCTTCGCAAAAACCAGCTTGTCTTGAACAACTATCCCGACACCCACGCCCGGCGTGTTCCAGTCTTTCAGCGTCTGTTCCATGTACGCGTCGAAACCTTGCAGCTTTTTCGCGACGTCCGCTTCCTGCGCTCGCGCACCAACGCCAAGAGCCACCAGCGCAAAGACAAACAAGGCGATGCGAGCAGGATTCGCAATGCTCCCGAAATTAAACCTGCCTTCACAAATCATGAGGACACTCCTGTTCAGGTTTCCCGAAGGGATTTTGCCCCTGCATTCTACTGCCTCACCCCCATTTGGCAAGGAAATCCGACTGCGCCCTTCTTCATCATGGACGGACACTCAAAAAACGGCGGTCTTGACGTTGATGGAAGCGACCGCAGCTAAGCCAGGTGGGGTAGCGTCGTCGTGCATCCAAACAATTCCTTGTGAAATAGCGAGAGCGATCGCCAAGTAAACTAGAGTGGCCTGCCGTTGCTGCTTGGTTGTAGGAGGTTGTAGAGCATGAGCAACGAGGGCGGAAGTTCCGAATGCTTGTAGTGCGCTTTATCGTTTGGCTTACCCGTCTTGGTTGTGGCGGAATTTCCAGTTGCTTCTACTGCGCCTAATTGTTTGGCTTAATCCGTCTCTGGTGGACCTGTGGCTCGTGATCTGTTCAAGGGCATCCGATAAAAGGAAGGGGAGCCTGATTTCTCAAGCTCCCCGGCTATTATTCATCCAGAGTGGATTCAATCCTCTCTTGGATACCAAAAGAGTCCAAGAACGCTTTCCACTTTTCTTTGGGGTAACTCCCGAGCTGCTTCTCCACGGTATTGATAGCGCAGTTGTGCCAACGATGGAATACTTCATGACACATTCGCGGCTTATCCTCGGAAGTGCGCACCTCGCACATCCGAAGGTCTACTCCGTTGTATTCGGTCTGCGGCAGCTTGCCGCTCTTGAGGAATGCTAACTCCTGCTGTGCCAGCCAAAGCCACAAGGATTGCAAATCCTTCAGGTATTGGGCGACATCGGTTAGCGCCGCAGGATAATTACTTGGATCGAGATCGTTCACAATCTGCTGTGTTTTCTTGATGTCCTCTTCCAGCTTGGGAATGTCGGTTATTTTGTTTTTTCAATCACCATAGTACCCGACCTTCGGAGTGGCGTAGTATGCGTTCTCCTGGCGAAGCATCCATCGTTTAACGTCCGTGGCCGAAACGCGGTCTTGGTCAAAGGTTACGACTGCAAACTCTTCCCCCGGCGGCAGGGGAATGCGAAGTGTGACTTGGTTGATTGATGGCACAGCGAGAGTAATCCGCGAAAAATCAGGTGATTTTGGGCGTTGCCGCCGCGGAGATGGCCGGAAACTCCCGGGTTATCGAGGTGAGGGAGGAATATCCCCTGGTTTAGCACTGCCTTTTTTGGTTTTTTCAGCCGGCAGCAGGTGGCGGTGGGCCTTTTGTGAAACTCCGTGCATCTGCTGAATGATCGACTGGAGGCGCTGACGGTTGGCGATCCATTGCCGGTAGAGCGTAGCGTGCTCGGCCGGTAGCCGCCGCGACACGGTTTTGCCTTTTTCCTTCCAGGAGAGTTGATAATAGGGGCCGTGCCGGCTGGCACGGTCGGTGGCGCAAGCGCAGTTGGGCTTACCGCACTGCATCCAGCGCTCCACCAAAGTTCCTTCGCAGATAAAGCCGATTTCACGCAGGCGGGTTTTGAGCCGGACATATTCGCGCCGGTAGTGACGAAGCCGCTCTCGTCGTCGTTGATCCCCTGTTTTTTCCCTAGCCATACCGCCTTTCTATCAGTATTATACGTGTAGACAACTATGCTGACAAGCTCAGGTTCCTAAAACTCCGGACCTTGGCGATGCGCACGGCCAGCAACCTGACGGCCCTGGAACACATCGGCTCCGCCAGAAACGCCTTCGCCGACTTGGAGCACTGGCTCTATTCCCATACTTCGACCACCCACAAGCTGCATACCATTGAAGTCGAACAAG
>QHYH01000264.1 GCA_003223215.1 Acidobacteriota bacterium | reverse complement strand
GGCCCAAAAAGAAAAAGCCGCTGTGACGAATCCTACCGACGTTCAGGGCCAGACTTCCGGCCCTGCACAGATGCAAGCTGAAAGAGACAGGATAACACAGCAGCTTTCCGTCAGGGCTCCCGAACCCTCACAGCTGCGTGCTGAAAAGGAGAGCGAAAGACAACAGCAAAGTCAGCGTCAGCTGGAAGAATTTCAGAGAGAAAGAGAGCGCGTAAGACAGCTTAAGTTGACGGGAGCGTTCATGTCTGGCGGTGCCGCATATCCTGCGGCGTCGGCTACTTCGCCAACTCCGCCTCCCGCAGAAGAGGCTACTTCGCCGAGTCCATCGCAGACGCCGGAGTAAGTCCTAGCCGTTCCGCCGGTCCCAGCGGAGTCGCATTGCTAATGCGCGGTTCGTCTGCGCTTGCACCCGAATCGTTCCTTGGGGATGATGCAGATGCATGCCCGTGACTCTTGAGCAAACCGGGACGAATCCCGCAGTCGCGGCATCTCGTTCTGCCTTCATTCTGCGGTTCGTCAGCACGATCGCGCTTTGGGCAGTCGCGCTGCTGATTGTGTTTTCCGGATACGAGCTGTTGTTTTGGCTGTTGATCAGCGTGTTCGGAATGATCGGGGACTCCCCAATTTCAAGATCACGGGAATGATCTGCGGCGCGGTGATGCTCGCCGGCAGTTTTTATTATTTTTCAAAAATCGGACCCGCTGGCTCCTACGACTTCGAGGTTGCCGTCCTGCTCTTTTTTCTGCTGACGGTTTTCGGGCGACAAATGTTTGCGCGGCTGCGTCACGACGAACCGTTGCAAACCATGGCTTACACCTTATTCGGTCTGCTTTATGTTCTTTGGCTCTATAATTTCATCACGAAGATTGTTTATCTGACTCCGCGATCCAGCAACGGCCATCTCACGGGACAGTTTTACGTCCTGTACTTGATTGCGGTCACGAAATTTGCCGACATGGGTGCGTATTTGACCGGCAGCGCGATCGGCCGGCATCTGATGGTGCCGCACATCAGCGGCAAAAAAACGTGGGAAGGTTTCTTTGGTGCGATTGGGTTTGCGCTGCTGTGTAGCCTTGCACTGTTCAAATTAATGCCCGGTCATTTGCCGGCGCTGACCTGGACCCACGCGACAGTTCTTGGTGTGCTCCTTGGACTTGCCGCAGTACTGGGCGATCTGGCTGAATCCATCATCAAGCGCAGCACGGACGTAAAGGACTCGGGGAATTTGCTCCCGGGAATCGGCGGCGCGCTCGATCTCTTGGACAGTCTGCTTTTCACCGCGCCGCTGTTGTTTTTCTATCTCCGGCTGGTGATCCGCGTGACCTGAAGAGAGCGGACAGAATTAACAGAATGAACAGAATCGAGGAGGCACCGAAGGGATACGATCTTTGTGGACAAGCGATCGGCGCGGCAATGAAAGTGCACTCGACTCTTGGTCCGGGCTTTCTAGAATCAGTCTATCAAAGCGCTTTGATTTGGGAATTGCGAAAATTCGGACTCAAAGCTGACGCAGAGAGGCCAATTACTGTGCGATACGATGGGCAGGTCGTCGGCGCGTTTACAGCAGATCTATTGGTGAACGAGCGGACTTCTTTCTGAATTCTGGAATCCCATTTTGTTAATTCTGTTCATTTTTTCTGTCTAAATGAAGCGTAAGCGTGTCGTTATTCTGGGTGCGATGGGCTCGATCGGCGAGAGTGCGCTTAAAGTGGCTCGCGATATTCCGGAGCGGATGGAAATCGTCGGAGTAGCCGCAAACAGCAATGCGGAAAAACTCGCGGCGGCTGCGAACGAAACGCGCGCGCCGTTTCTCTGTCTCGTGGATGAAACGAAAATTGAGATTCTCCGCCGCGCGCTCGCATACAAACCGCGGATTTTTTCAGGGGAGGCTGGTCTGCGCGAGATCGCCTGCCTGGCCGATGTGGACATGGTGCTGGTGGCGATCGTTGGCACAGGCGGTTTGCGCCCGGCACTCGCGGCAATCAAAGCGGGGAAAGATCTCGCCGTTGCGAGTAAGGAGATTCTCGTAATGGCGGGTGAGATTGTGATGAGGGAGGCAGGCGATAAAAACGTGAACGTTTTGCCGGTGGACTCCGAGCACAATGCCATTTTTCAATGCCTGGAAAGCGGGAGGAGTCTTGGTGCCCCGAAACATCGCGGCACTGAGGCCGCTCCCACATTTCAATCTTCTGAGGTCAGACGCATCATCCTCACGGCTTCCGGCGGACCATTTCGTCAAAAGCCGCGAAAAGACTTTGATTCCATCACACCAGAACAGGCATTAAAACATCCCACGTGGAACATGGGCCCGAAGATCACGATCGATTCCGCAACCCTGTTCAATAAGGGCTTGGAAACAATCGAAGCACATTGGCTTTTTGGCGTTGAGATGGACCGCGTCGAAGTCGTCATCCATCCGCAGAGCATCGTTCATTCAATGGTGGAATTCGCAGACGGTTCCACGCTGGCGCAATTGAGCTATTCGAATATGTGCTTCCCGATCCAATACGCGGTGACATGGCCGGATCGCGTCCCAAACACTTTGCCACCGCTCGATTTTTCCAAGTTGTCGAAGCTGGAATTTTTTCCTCCGCGGTACAGTGATTTTCCAGCATTGAATATCGCGCGCCGGGCCGGCGCGATCGGCGGCACATTGCCAGCTGTGATGAATGCCGCGAACGAAATCGCTGTCGCCGCATTTTTGGATAGACGCGTGCGTTTCCCGGACATCTGGCAGATTGTCGAAGAAGTGATGAATCGGCACACACCCGTTGCGCACCCCGATCTCGATGCAATATTGGAAGCCGACCAGTGGGCGCGAGCCGAGGCGAGAAAATGCGTTGAAGCGTTAAAGGGTTGAACGGCGCGTCGCTTGCGCACGTCTCAGTTTCCATCATTCACCTATTACAATGATTTTGCACATCGTCCGCGTCATCGTCGTTCTGCTCGAAGTTCTCCTCCTGTTTAATCTGCTGATCGTGGTGCATGAATTGGGACATTTTCTGGCCGCGCGCTGGCGAGGGCTTTACATAGAGAAATTCGGCGTCTGGTTCGGCAAACCTCTTTGGAAAAAAACGATTAACGGCGTCCAATACTCGCTCGGGTCGCTGCCGTTCGGAGGCTTCGTGGCGCTGCCGCAACTTGCGCCGATGGACATAATTGAAGAATTTCAGCGCTCGATAAAATCATCGTAGCCGTTGCCGGCCCGCTGTTTAGTCTGCTCCTGGCGTTGTGTTTTGCGGTAATTGTCTGGGCAGTCGGCCACCCGGTCAGTGAAGCGGATTCAACGACTGTCATCGGTTATGTCACGCCCGATTCGCCGGCGCAGAAGGTTGGTTTGCAACCGGGCGATAGAATATTGTCGATAGACGGCAAGCCAGTCAGGCGTTTCATGGGTATGAACGACAGCGTCAGTTGGGATGTGGTGCGCAGCGAAGGCAAAAAAATCGCCGTGAAATTCCAGCGGGATGGCAAGGTGCAAACCGTTTGGGCGGAGCCTTACAAAGCAGAGACCCGCGGGTGGCGCAGGAAAAGTGTGCGCCAGTTACTCGTTTATCCGGCGGAGACACCCATCATCGCCAAAGTAGAGGCCAATACACCGGCTGCCGCGGCCGGGCTGCGTTCAGGTGACATCATTCATGGTTTCAATCAAACACCGATCTACCATCCCATCGCCCTGTTGGAGTACATCAGCAAACATCCAAACGAAGAGCTTGTTCTTCAGGTGGAGCGAGGGGACTCGAGATTGGACGTTCGAGTGAAGCCTACGCTTCTGCCCACTGCTGGTGAAATGAAACCACGAATCGGAATTCAATGGGACAGCACCGGGATTGTGTCGATCCAACACCCGAACCCGATTGAACAGGTTTACAACAGCGTGACGAGCACACTCAAGACAATTGGTGCGGTCGCCTCGCCCAAATCTGATGTAAAGTTGCAGCACCTGAGCGGCCCGGTCGGGATTTGGAATATTTATGTAAGGCTTTTTGAAGCCGAAGGAGGTTGGAAGCTGGCGCTGTGGTTCAGCGTCATCCTTAATGTGAACCTCGCGATTCTAAATATGCTGCCGATTCCGGTGCTCGACGGCGGGCACATCGTACTGGCGCTCATCGAATCGGTGCGGCGCAAACCGGTGAACATGAAAGTGCTGGAAGTAGTTCAGACCAGCTGTGCTGTAGTGATCATAGGTTACATGCTCTACATCACATTCTTTGACGTGCAGGATTTGCCGTTTGTGAGAAAAAGGCTCGACCAACTCGAAGCGCAATCGCCAGCAAAGAACAGCCAGACGCCGTAGCGCCCGTTGCGGGGCTCATCTCAGCCACGTACAATAGCGGCGTGCACATCGAGAATTTTGATTTTGTATCTCTGGCCGCAGATCGAACTGCCATCACTGTTTACAAACTTCGAGGTCAAGCTGAGGTAGTCGATGTTAGCTTGATTTTTTCACTGAAGTTCCGCGAGCCGGAGTTGATGGTCGATATTGAATCACAACATGCGTGAGTTGTCCTACTGCGAGAGT
>QHYH01000267.1 GCA_003223215.1 Acidobacteriota bacterium | reverse complement strand
ACGAGTTGAAGGAGGGAAGGATAGTTGCTCGAAAGTGTAACCAGTGCGAGCGAATCCTTGTTCCTCCAAGAATGTACTGCGAGCAATGCTACAGACCAACAGACGCATGGGTCCAGGTCAAGGACACTGGGACTGTTAATACGTTCTCCATTTCACACGTTGGCACCGATGCGAGACGACTCAAGACCCCAATTCTGGTGGCTGTAGTTGACATAGACGGCGCTAGTCCCGGTATGGGAATACTCCACAACCTAGGAGAAGTTGAACCGTCAAGGATAAGGATCGGTATGAAGGTTCAGGCAGTCTGGAAACAGCCCGGCGAAAGGCAGGGAGCCATCACAGACATTCGATGCTTCAAACCGATGGAGGTCTAGGAGACGCCAATTCTAGAGAAGATCTCCCAGTCGTCCCAGGCGCGCCACTGGACTGACAGCATCCCTCTAGAATTTCACTACACAGCCGGCGTGGCCGGGGAAGAGTTTCGTCGAGAACTGAAGAGGAGCGGCCGGTTCTTGGCTTCGGAGTGTTCCAAGTGCAAGAACAGCTACGTTCCCGCCCGAATGTTTTGTCCATCATGCTTCGTCGAGATGAAAGGGACGAGAGCCCTCGAAGAGCCAGGGTATGTCTACAGCTACACGACCGTTAACAGGAATAGAACAGGAGAACCTAACGGACCAGTGACCATTGCACTGATAAGATTTGAAGGAGTGAAGGGTGGAATCGTTCACAGACTGGACGTCAGCGAACCCGGCAGCGTGACCTTCGGAATGAAGGTCGTCCCGATTCTGAAAGAAGCAGCAGAACGGACAGGTGCTCTGACCGATATTCTAGCCTTCAAGCCAGCATAGGTTCCGCCTCACCCAAAAAGGACGAACTCGTCACCATCAAGGGCTTTTTCTCGCTTGTAACGGGTATACCCCTACCCCCTTCACCGAACGAATTTCACGAAGGAAGATTCACTTTCCTTGGGCAAACTGTCTGTTTTGTGCGTGTTTGAGCCCAGTTTTTGATCAGAGCGGGGCTTGGAATCTTTTGGCGCGGGCCCTGAGATCTCCCGGACGCTTATTGGCCTAGAACCGGAAATAGGGAAAGGGCAGTTCTGCGTCACGGGACTCGCACGCATACCCAAAAATTTCTAGAGAGTTGTTAGTCGACCAGAATTTAACACAGACAACTCAACCTGTCCGCATCACCAATCCCAAATCTCCCGCTGACCTTAACATCGCCATGGACCCCGAGCCGTTCCCAAGGCGATTCCTAGGGACAATCAGGTCGATGATGAGGATCATCTGCAATCAAGGGACACGGGATCGAAACGTCGTAGCCGCTCCCTATGAGATCTTCCTAGGCACTTTGTGTCGCGAGAAAAGATTACTTTCGAGATTTCTACATTTGTAACGGGTTTGGTAACCGTAAGTGGTGACAGTTGTTGCTGGGGTCGGCGATTTCCTTCGGTATCAGCCAGTTTGAGAGCAAGATTAGGAGTCAAACTACTTATTCCGTCCTGAAACTCTCCTCGCATGGTCCTAGGCCGGCAGAGCAGAACCGATCTGCAACGTTCGGCTACGGAGGTGGCGACGATTGGAGTTGAGGGTCGGAACTGGGTCGTTTATTCTCAGCTTCTGCTTACCATGTTCCTCTGGGGACTGGCTTGGCCCGTCGGCAGGCTCTTGGCGACGTACCTGCCTCCAGTGTCTATTGCGGTGCTGAGATACGGAATAGTTGTTCCTGTATTGTTCGGGATCCTGAGGGTTAAGGGACAACCGCTTAGGCTTGAGCGAAAATGGATCTTGAATCTTGTCGTTATGGGGCTGTTCTCCACAACCCTGTATCAGATCTTCTTCCTCTACGGAGTCAGATATGCAGCCGCTAGCGATGATTCACTAGTCATCGGTATGGGACCCGTGTTAATAGCAATCATGGCATCGTTCGTCCTTAACGAACGCTTGACTAAGACTAAGGGTCTGGGCTTCATCTCAGGACTCGCCGGCATCGGAGTCATCTCTCTACTCTCTCCCAACAAAGATGTTCTCAACAGGCCCCTAGGAATAAGCCTCGTCTTCGGAGGAGCAATTGCATATGCCATCTACACAGTTACATTGAGAAGATTTGTAGCAGCAAACAGGGCAGACAACGCCGTCTCGGCACCTTCCTCCCTCGCAATCCTCGCATGGATCTCCCTGTTCGGCTGGCTCTTCCTAATTCCCCTCTCACTATTGGAGGCTCCCTGGACCTACAGCTGGAGCCCGCTATCATGGCTTGGAATGTTATACCTCGCCCTCCTCTCAACCGTAGTAGGCTACTTCTTCTACGTGGTAGGCGTTTCTAAGATCGGAGCGGGAAGAGCAGCAATCTTCGGCAACCTGGTCCCAGTGTTCGGCGTCATAACCTCAGTCCTCCTACTCAAAGAGAATCTCAGCCCATGGCATGGAGTAAGCTTCGCCTTGATTCTGACAGGTGTGGTGCTAGTCAACAGACAACAGAAGAAGACACATGAGATGGGGAAGCGATAATGGGTGACTTGGTTTGACCATCCTTGTTAACTAACTTAAACGGTCCAGACCGTTGATAGATGGAGAGAGTTGCGCCTAACTCCGCTCGATCAAGACGTTGATGCGGGACGTAAATATCTGAACGACCGGAGTCTCCAGATTGGGCATGTCTTACCTCTCAGCGAGGAAATTTTCAAAGAATACTTTCCTGAAAGAAGCAGCTTCCTTCTCTACTCTGTAAGAGCAGTCGACGCACTTTTCTCCTTCAGTTCGGGGCGAGAGAAATGGACGCCCCGAGCAGATTTCGTCATTGTGACAGACTCCCTCGCCGGTCTGAAGGAAGCTGTTGGAAAGGTCGAGGACATGGCCCTCGCTCAGGAGAAACTCGTTCTTCGAGCCCACATCTTCGGCTATGATCGCAAGCGTCTACAAGCGCTCAGGGCTCTGGACTACAAGGTCGGTGCATCCATTCCGGGTGCGGTATCTCTCGACGGAAAGAGGTTTGACCTACACTACCTGTACAAAGAGCTCGATGAGCGATACCACTTCGGTATTCGTCGAAGCTACGCCAAGCCCGGCCTCTACCCGATTCTAGAGGTTGACAAGGCGAAGAGTCAGAGGCTGAAGCTTAGAGGCTACCGCAAGGAAGATCGTCCCTTCCTGAACAAAGCCGCGACTCATCTGAACGTCATTCGGGGAATAGCGAATGGTGTCTTTGAGGGGTCAGTCCCTTGGGGTCCTGGAACGTATGATGAGTGGTTCGAGAAGCGTAGAGTTTTTTCTATAGTCTGTGAGGACGAGTCGATTGGGGAGCCTGTAGGGTTGCTCGACCTTTTCAGACTCGGCCCTGATGTGATGCAGCATGTAATGAGTCTCGGCATGTACATCAGAGCAGAGTACCAGGGGATTGGTGTAGGGACATTGTTAATGGACGCAATGAGGACGCTCGCCAAGAGGCTTAACCTCTCTAGAGTCATTCTCACAGTTTTCGAAGGCAACAATCCCGCTGAGAAACTCTATGCAAAAGCGGGATTCGTCGAGTGTGGAAAGCTTCCAGGATGGCTACAGGAAGGATATATCGACGAGACGTATATGGTGCTCCAGCTCGACTAGCTTCCGGGACGCCCTAGCTTGGTAAAGCGTTAACTACTGTGGGATCAATCCAAAAGCATGGCGTCCCTGGGACAAGCCAAGACCCTTGGCGGAGTTGGGTCGATCCTCGTTCTTCTGAGTCCTATTCCCTACGCAGGCGCTGTCCTCTCGATTGTAGGCTTCATCATGATTCTCATCGCCGTGAAATACATTGCAGATATTCTCGGCGATCAAAAGATCTTCAACAACATGATCATCGCTGTCGTCTTGGCGATAATTGGGATAGTCGTAGGAGTTGTAGTCGTGCTGGGCGCCGTATATTCGCTGATCGGCCTAGGGAGCTATACCTACACCCCCGGAACGACGACTCTGCCGACCGGCTTCTCCGCAGTGATAGCGTCCATCATTGCTGGGCTCATCGTGATTTGGATCTTCTATCTCATTGCCTCAATATTCCTGAAGAGGAGCTATGACACCATTGCGACAAGGCTCAACGTAGGAACATTCCACACAACAGGATTACTCTACCTCATCGGAGCCGCAACCGCAATCATATTCGTGGGGTTCATAATCGTCTTCATAGCAGAAATACTGCAAATAGTGTCCTTCTTCTCTCTCCCAGAGCAAATGCCGATGGGACCCCAGCCGATGCCGGGACAAATGGGACCACCGCCCGCAACAATGTTGACAGATCGTCGCGACTAGGCGAAGAATCAGCCCCGACGCTGCAATTCTCGAGTGAGTTCGTCATTCAAATGATACTCGTCTCGATAGGATTTCGATTATCCGTCGAGTGGGAGTCTGTTAAACGGGTGCAGGAGCCGTTGACGAGGTCTTGACGATGGCCCAAACTAGGCGCCCGGCTCCGTAGATTATCATTCCTCCACCTATGGTCGTCCAGATAAGGACGGATCCTCCTTGAGTTACCGAGGCGCGTACGATGATGACAACCACACCAGATACGATCCATATGGCGCTGTTGACAATCCTCGTGAGGATAGTGGACCTCATTTCAGCTAAGATTCGTCGGGCTCAGAATATTAAGCGTAGTCGAGGGGCAAACTTTTGAGTCAGGATATTATCACCTAGAGATGGACTGGTAGCTTGACCCAGGCTCGTAAGAAGAAAGTGCTTGAGGAGGTCAGAAGGCAGCGCCAGCGAAGAACTATCATCTCAGTCGTCATTGTCGCTGTTTTGATTGGGACAATCGGGTACGGCGTCTACGCTCTCACCCAGAGCAAGGACGGCGGGGACTGGCCATTTCCCTGCGGCGCCGAGAGTAACGTTGTGCATGTTCACCCTTGGCTTCGGATCTACGTAAACACCGGCACAGATAACGTAAGTGTGAGTGTTCCACAGTATGTTGGATTCGTTTCGCAGA
>QHYH01000106.1 GCA_003223215.1 Acidobacteriota bacterium | reverse complement strand
AGCCCCTCGGCGATCGCCACATTCTGCTGACCCGCCACCGCTCCCAGGATAATTCGGCAGCGCAGCGCCACCTGTTGCGGCGTCCCGTGCGCGGATTCCCACTGTTCCAGTTGTGTGCGCTCAGACGGTTGTAAATCGATCGCCAGACCTTTGTTCGGCATGAATAGGATCATACCAAGCGCTGGAATTCTATCAAGCTATTTATGGGACACTACACTAGCGCTTCTCGCGGCCCTTTCTCCGGGGACGAGGGAACCGCAGAGGAAAAACCCCGAGGAGCTAACTCCTTATTTTACTTGAGGTCTGTGGCTATCTGGAAACCTGCATACAGGGAAACGGTGTTTTTGGGGCTCGAACGGGCAACCAGGCCAGCGAAGGGGAAGGCTGGCCCCCCCCAGGCCAGGAGGACGATCGAAGACCCCGTTCCCGCTGGTACAGCACAAAGCATCCTAATGGTCAGTAGCAGTTCAGGAACATACCGTCCAAAGGGACTTGCCCCTTTGGCCAGTTTTCTTTAGGCTGGCACAAGTGAACACAAAACGTGGGTCCGCAAAACTGAGTGTATGCATCCTTTCGCCGCACCCGCTGGTGCTGGGCGAGTTTGAGCGGCTTCTGGAGAAGGCGCCTTTCAAGGTGGTGTCGCAACAACTGGAGTCCATGCTTGCGCCGGACTTGCGCCATCTAGAACCGCCCAAAGCCAACGTCTACGTGATTGATGCGCATGCCGCGAAGCCCGCCACCGGGGCGCTCCTCACGAACATCCTTGAGCGGTATCCTGACTCGCGGTTGATCGTTGTCGGAGAAAATCACGCGGAAAACAACAGTTTTTCGCTGCTGCGCCTGGGCGTGAAAGGCCTGCTTACCTACATGGAAGCGCGGGATCAACTGATCCGGGCGTTGCCCTTGGTCGCCAATGGTGGATTCTGGGTGCCGCGCCAGCTTCTTTCGGGATTTGTGGACTCTATTCTCACGAGCCAGGGGCGCCGACTGAAGACAGATTCCGTGGCCAACCTGAGCCGGCGAGAGCAGGAAGTTCTGGATTCGCTGCTGGAAAATCTTTCGAACAAGGAAATCGCCAGCAAGCTGAATATCGCAGAACGCACGGTGAAGTTTCACGTCTCGAACCTGCTGAACAAGTTCGGGGTGCGCCGGCGTGCCGACCTGATTCTGCTTACGTTCCAGCGCCGGTTGTCGCAGGCCTAATCTGCACCCTCAACGCGAGCTTATTCCCAACACCCTTCTAAGGTATCCTAGCCCTTTCGTTTGACCTTTTGTTTACCGGCGCAGGAGCATAGTCCTTTGAACATTCTGGTGACGGGCGCGGCGGGGTATATCGGCAGTATTTGCGCGGAAGTTTTGCTCTTGCGCGGAATGAAGGTGATCGCGCTCGACAGCTTGTCGGAAGGGCACTCGGCTGCCGTGCCGCCAGGAGCCACCTTCTGCAAAGTGGATCTTGGAAACCGCCAACAGCTCGAAGCTGTCTTCACGCAAAATAAAATTGACGCGGTAATGCACTTCGCGGCGGAAGCGCTGGTTGCCAAGTCCATGAAAGAGCCAAGCATCTTTTATGCCACCAATGTGGCCTGCGGCGTAAACCTGCTGGACGCCATGACGCGCCATGGCGTGCGAAAGTTCATTTTTTCATCGACAGCGGCGACCTACGGCGAGCCGGAAATCGTGCCCATTCCCGAAGATCATCGTAAAGCGCCGATCAATCCTTATGGAAAATCGAAATTGGTCTTCGAGGGCATTCTGGCGGATTACCAGGCGTATACCGGTCTGCAATATGCGAGCCTTCGCTATTTCAACGCCGCTGGCGCTTCCAAGGAGCGCGGTGAGCATCATCGCGTGGAAACACACTTGATCCCACGCGTGCTGGATGCAGCTGCGGGGGACCTGCCTTACGTTGACGTTTTTGGAACCGACTATCCCACGCCGGATGGCACTTGCCTTCGCGATTACATTCACGTGCTGGATATCGCGGATTCCCACGTGCGCGCGTTGCTGGAAATTGACCGTGTGTCTGGCGAAGCGTTTAACGTCGGCAACAGCCGCGGTTTTTCGATCTTCGAAGTGATTGACGCAGCGGAAGGCGTTACCGGTCGAAAAATCCCCCGGAAACTTGGGCCGCGTCGCCCCGGCGATCCGGCGGTGTTGGTGGCGAGTAAGGAGAAATTAAAGCGTATGCTCGGCTGGGAAGCGTCCCATTCTTCGCTCGAAGAGATCATTCAATCCGCGTGGGCCTGGAAGCAGAAACATCCGCACGGCTACCAAGATGACGCCCGGGCGACTGCCTAATCGCCCAAGCGGAAACGGATGATGCACCATAAAGCCTGCACGCCGTCCTTCCAGGTAATCTTCTTGCCCTCTTCGTACGTTCGCCCGGCGTAAGTGATTGGCACTTCGTAGATTCGCCAGTTGTGCTTGGCGATTTTTGCGGTGATTTCCGGTTCGAATCCAAAGCGGTTGGACTTGATTGCGATGCCTTTTAGAACCTCCTTACGGAAGACCTTATAGCACGTCTCCATGTCGGATAGCTTCAGGTTGGTGAAGATATCCGAAAGCAGCGTGAGCGAGCGGTTGGCCACATAGTGCCAGAAATAGTGTACGCGCTGCGGCCCGCCGAGAAACCGCGAACCGTAGACCACGTCCGCGCGGCCGTCGATGATCGGTTCGAGCAATACCGGATAATCGCGCGGGTCGTATTCCAAGTCGGCATCCTGCACCAGCACAATGTCACCGGTGGCTTCCGCAAACCCCCGCCGGAGCGCAGCGCCCTTGCCCTGGTTGGGCGTTTGAAAGAAGAAGCGCAGGTCTCGCAATTCAATGGGTTCGCCGCCATCCTGAGCCGGGACGGATTTTTCGTTCTTGGCCTGACGCGCGGCCATGTTTTCCAGGATCTGGCGAGTGCCGTCGGTCGAGCAATCATCCACGATGAGCACTTGCTTGCGCACTTCTGCGTCCAGGACGCGGCGCAAAATCTCTTCGATCGTCCCCCGCTCGTTGTAAACGGGAATCACGATGGAGACGGTCGGGTTGTGAAGCGCGGTGGGATTATTCCGTCGATACGCCATCGGTGCCGAAGATTGTAGCGGCGCGCGCGGCGCCGAGTAAAGGCGAGGCGAGTGGCGGGCGCCCCAGCCGTCCCGATAAGGCCCGCCCTTCCGGCACCCCGGAAAAACCGATATTCTTGTACGCGGGCGACATCAGAGGCGCATGGTAGAGTGGCCCCGATGACCACGTTTTACATCGAACAATTTGGCTGTCGCGCGACGCAAGCCGATGGCGCAGCGCTCGAGCGGCAGTTGCTCCGGCGCGGATGTATTTCGGCCCAGAAGGCGTCCGATGCAGATGTTGTTGTTGTGAATACATGCACGGTAACGGCTTCCGCCGACGCGCAAGCTCGCGACGCCATTCGCAAACTGCATCGAGCAAATCCAAACATTCGGTTGATTGTCACCGGATGTTACGCGCAGCGCGCGCCCGAGGAATTGAGCCAGCTCCCTGGCGTAGCGTGGGTCGTGGGAAATTCACACAAACCGCAAATCCCCGAGCTGATCGAAAGGATCTCTCCGCAGTGCGAGGCGTCGCGTTCGAATCGGTTTGTTCACCTTTCATCGCTCTCCGCTGCAATTTCATCGCCGTGCGAGCCGCAAGCCGAAATTCTGGTCGGCGACATTTTTGAGCAGCAAAGCCTGTTGACCACTCCGGTGCTCGGCGGAGAAGGGAATCACACGCGGCCCACGCTGAAAATTCAAGATGGCTGCAACTCACGCTGTTCGTTTTGCGTGATTCCCTTTGTCCGCGGAAAGAGTCGTAGCCTGCCGCCGGAAACCGTCATTCGCGAGCTCCAGCAGCTCGCCGATGCGGGCTATCGCGAAATCGTCCTGAGCGGCATCAACCTCGGCAATTATGGCCGCGACCTCTCACCGCAGGTGGAGTTCCGAGACTTGCTTCGTCGCATTCTGGAGGAGACGGCCGTTGAGCATCTGCGCCTCAGTTCCATCGAGCCCATGGACGTCACGCAGGACCTGATTGAGCTCTTTGCTTCGACCGAACGGCTTGCCAAGCACTTCCACATGCCGTTGCAGTCGGGCTCGGATCGCGTCCTCGCTGCCATGTACCGCTGGTATCGTGCCGAGCACTACGCGCGCCGTGTTGAACTCATTCGCGAGCACCTCCCCCATGCCGCCATCGGCGCCGACGCAATCGCAGGCTTCCCCGGCGAGACAGAAGAGGATCACGCCGCGACGCTTGCTTTCATCGAATCTCTTTCGTTCACGTACCTCCATGTGTTCTCGTACTCGAAGCGTCCGGGCACGAAAGCGGCCGCTCTCGCAAACCACTTGCCGGGTGCGGTCATCAAGCGCCGCGCCCGCGAATTGCGTGCTCTCGGCGAACGCAAAGCCGCCGCATTCCGGCAGTCGCAAGCCGGCCGGGAACTTCGTGTCCTTACGCTTCATCCGTCCGGCGACAGTTCGAACAACCGAACCCCCGCGCTTTCTAGCAACTATCTCCGGCTCTTTGTTGACGGTATCTTTCCCGCGAATCAGTGGCTGGACGTAAAGCTCGCCGGCTGTGAAGGAACCTTCTTAACCGGACGTGTCTCAGGGCTCGGTTTATAATAGGACCCTCTTCCTAGCGCCTGCCTTAGAGAATCGTGGCACACTGAAGCGATGCTTACCCTTGGCATCTGGGCCTTTGGCCGAGACTCCTCTGCCGTTCTGGTGGATGACACCTCCATCGTAGCCGCCATCGAAGAAGAAAAACTCAGCCGTTCGACCGGCATGGGCGGCATTCCCCGAATGGCGATTTCACGCTGCCTCGAGCAGCGCAATGCAAAAATCACCGATGTACAGCTCGCTGCTTTCCCCCGCCGGCCTGCCCTTTCCGCTCTGCGCGAGGCTGGCTTTCGGCTCCGCAACGTGTTTTCCGGCTCCCGCGCCGCTTGGGCACACGCTCTCGGCCGCAATTTTCGAGAGGTTGCCCAGGTCCGGCAGATCCGCCGCCTCTATGGCGCCACTTCCTTTGTCTTCCTTGACCATCATCTCTGCCACGCCGCCAGCGCCTATTTCACTTCGCCATTCGAACGCGCGCTGGTTTTAACGCTCGACGAACGCGGCGACATGCGCTCCGGCTCTCTTTACCTCGGCGAAGGCGATGAGCTTCGCCTCCTCCGGCCGCTGCGCTTCCCTAACTCCCTCGGCTGGTTTTATTCCTGTGTTACCGAGCTCCTCGGCTTCCGTGCCCGCCGCGACGAGCACAAAGTCCAATGGCTGAGCAAAGACGGCCGGCCTGAGTTTGTTTCCGCCTTTCGCAAGCTCTTTCACTGGGACTCCGACGGCCTTCCAGTTTTGAACACACGCTATTTAAGGAGTTGCGGAGAGGAGGATACGGCCTTTTCGGAAGCGGTTTTGCGCGACCTCCGACTTGGTTCTCGCGTCATCGCCTCCGATCCGGAGATGCGTGCCTCGCTGGCGCGCAGCGCCCGCGATTTCATCGAAGAAATCGTTCTCACCATCGCGGAACGCTATCGCAAGCGGCATTCCGTCGATTGCCTATGCGTCGCCGGCGGGTTGTTCCTGAATGTTTTTCTTGTTCGCGCGCTCGAAACGCGCAGCAGCTTCAAGCAAGTGTACGTGCAGCCCGTAGCGGGCAATTCTGGAACCGCCGTGGGTGCCGCGCTCCTTGCCCGCAAACGGCTTGGCCGTCCCGCCCGCCAGCCCCTAGATCATCTTTACCTTGGCCCTGGTTTCTCCTCCGGGGAGATCAAGGCGGTCCTCGACAACTGCAAGATCATTTACAGGTATCCTTCTGGCGACGAACAGCTTCTCGCCGAGGCGGCTCAGGTGCTCTCGCGCGACAAAATTGTGGCCTGGTTCCACGGCCGCACGGAGTTCGGTCATCGCGCGCTTGGCAACCGCAGCATCCTGGCCTCTCCGTTTTCTGAATACGTCATCGAAAACGTGAACCACTACATCAAGCATCGCGAGGATTTTCACCCGTTCGCGTTCTCCGTGCCCGGGGAGGTCGCCTCGCGCTTCTTCGACTGCTCCGCGAATTGCCGGTTCATGGCCTCGCTTGGCAGGCTCAAACCCGAGGCCCCGCCGGGCTTAGAGCGCTTTTCTTTCGAGGACGGCCAGGTGCGCGTTCACACTGTCGGCCGTGATGCCAACCCGCGCTTCTGGCGCCTGCTGCACAAGTTCGGCGAGCGCGCTGCTGCTCCCGTGCTCTTCAATACCTCCTTCAATCTTTTTGGGGAGCCGCTGGTCTCCGACCCGCGCGAAGCCATCCGCAGTTTTTATTGCGCCGGCATCGACGCCCTCGCCATCGGCGACTTCTTTATCGTGAAGTAGCCGTTGAAGCGGCCGTGAAGTTCAATTCTGAATTCTGTTTGGCTCTTGCAGTCGGGTTCGGGCGGTTCCCACTTCGTTGTATTCGCCTGTTACTCCGGAACTGTTCACGCCTCGAAGATGACTTGCGCAAGCGCTTGCTCCTCGGTGTGCGTGATGCTTAAGGCGATGTGCTTTACGCCGAGTTGCTTGGCGATTTTTTCCGCCTCACCGGCGAGCTTCAGCGTCGGTCGGCCGCTTTTCTCGCGCACCACTTCCAGATCCACCCAACGCACGCCGCGCCGCCAGCCCGTTCCGAGCGCTTTCATCCCTGCTTCTTTCGCCGCGAACCGCCCGGCATAGCGCTCATATTTGTTCCGGAACTGCTCGCAGTAATCGCGCTCTTTCTCCGTGTACAGCCGCCGCAAAAGCGTTTCCCCATGCCGCTCGATAGCCTTCCGGATGCGGTCCACTTCGGCAATGTCCACGCCCATCCCAATGATCAAGAGGCCTCCACCGGCCCGCGCTCGTTCCGGTTCCACGCCATGCAACCCTGGCCGACCTGCTCCGATTATACTGGTAGCGTCGGCATGCCCACGAACCGCATCAAAACTCGCCGCCGGGCCGCCCGCAACGCAGCAACGCGTGCCCCTGCCGCAGGAGGCTGGAGGGAGCGCAAGGATGGCGCCTTGCGCATTCTCGAAGCCTCCGCGCTCGCAAGAATCCCCTGGCTCATTCATGGATTCAGCACGCGGCCCGGCGGCGTAAGCGATCTTGCTGGTGAAAAAGTCTTGAATCTTGGTTTTGCCCGGTGGGACAGGAAGGAAAATGTTCTCGAAAACCGCCGCCGCTTCCAGTCTGCTATCGACGCCCGTGACATGATGCTTTGTGGGCTCAGCCAGATTCATTCCGATGTCGTTCATGTCTTTGAAGCTCGACCGGCCGTGCCTTGCCGCGGAGATGCTTCCGCCACCAATCGTGCGGACCTGCTCCTTGCCGTTCAAACTGCAGACTGTGTTCCGATTCTGTTTGTTGATTCCAAAAATCGCACAGTCGCCGCGGTTCACGCCGGGTGGCGCGGCACGCTCGGACGCATCGTGACAAAAACCATCGGCAAAATGCAGATGCAGTTCGGCACCAAACCTGCGGATTTGCTTGCCGCCATCGGTCCCTCCATCGGCGGCTGTTGCTACGAAGTGGGCACGGAAGTCGCTGCGGAATTCCGCTCGCAATTCCCAAACGCTTCAGAGTGGTTCGACGAGCTGCGCACCGGCGACGAGCCCAATCCCTTACAATGGTTGAATATGTCGCCGCCTGGTCATCAGCCTGCGCCGAAGAACGTTCTCCTCGACCTGCGCAAAGCTAATCGAGCCCAGCTTTTGGAAGCCGGCCTGCTCCCGCAAAACATATCCGTCAGCGATTTGTGCACTGCCTGCCGCCGCGATCTACTCTTCAGCTATCGCAAGGACGCCGGCACGACCGGCCGCCTCATGTCCGTCATCGGCCTCCGCGCCTGAGCCTTCGCTTGGCCCGCAGGATATTTTGGCAGCCCTTACCCATGTGGGCCGTAGAGCCTCGGCGTTTTAGGCCGAGGATATAAGGCCCCTCTTTCTTTTCCTCCCGAACTGCTCTCTATTTCTCCGCAGAACGACCTATGGGCGGGCAGCCCAAAAGTAAAGCCTCTTCGTGGTCCTCCGCTGAAGTAGGGCGGTTGTGGGAGGAACCCACCGAAGCCATCTCGGGAAAACAAACCGAGAGGCCGTAGGAATCCTCGCCGCTTGCGGCGGGGAGGATGTCAAAGACCGAAGATGAGTCTTCACTATGCTTGGAGATTGTTCCCGAGAACGGGCAACGGTGAACGGTGAACCTCCTTGAGCGCCAGTTGTCCGCAGGCGGCCATGACGTCCCGGCCGCGGGAATAGCGCACAAACGCCGGGACGCCTTTGTCAGTCAAAATGCGCCGGAATTCCTCGATGTGTTCCGGCGAGGATTCGCGGTAGGGAAGTTCGCCCGGATTCCACGGAATTAAGTTCACTTTCACGCGCTTCAACGGCGCAAGCAGCTGCACGATACGGCGCGCGTCGTCCGGCGAATCATTCACGTCTCCCAGCATCACGTATTCAAATGTCAAATGCTCCCAGGGCCGCAGCGGATAATTTTTGCAAGCCTCCAGCAAGATTTTCAGCGGGTACTTTTTGTTGATGGGCATGAGCGCGTCGCGCTCTTTATCATTCGATGCATTGAGCGAAATCGCCAGCTTGGGCCGTACTTGCTCCCGCGCCAGCCGTTCGATTCCCGGCACGATCCCGCTCGTCGAAAGCGTCACATGCTTTGGCGAAAGTCCCAGCCCTCCGGGGTCCAGTAGAATTCGCAGCGCCGCCATCACCGGCTCGAAGTTCAGCAGCGGCTCGCCCTGCCCCATCAACACGACGTTCGTTTGCACGGCGTTGCGGGTTTGCCCGGGCTTTAGCCGCGACGCATTTTCCTTGTCTCCTTGTGCTTCCAGCGCCACCAGCACTTGCGCCACGATCTCTCCCGCCGTCAAGTTTCGAAGCAACCCCAACTGTGCCGTCAGGCAAAAGTGGCAATCCACCGCGCACCCCGCCTGCGTCGAAATACAAATCGTCTGCCTCCCCTCGCTCGGCATGAAAACCGTCTCGACCGCGACGGCTGGCTTTGCCCGCGCCGATTTCTCGCCGCTCTTCTTTGTGCTCTCTCGCTTCTCTGTGTCCTCAGCGTTAAATGTTTTTTCTTCTGAGCCGCTGAGCCCGAACAAATAGCGCACCGAGCCATCGCTCGAAACAAATCGCTGCTGGACCTCGGGCAGGGTGATGCGCGCTTCCTTTTCGAGCCTTTCACGAACCGTGACCGGCAGATTGGTCATCCGCGCAAATTCAAATGTCCTCTCCGCGTACAGAGCGTGGTAAACCTGTCCGCCGCGATAAGCAGGTTCTCCCAGCGCCATACAGAGCGCTCGCAATTCCTCTTTCGATTTTCCCAGCAGCTCGACCATGCTATTCCTGCGCGATTCGCATCCCTCCTCATCCTATCAAGCTGAAAGCATGACCAGGGGTGATGCTGTCGCCGAGACAGCCCAGGGTCCGCTCCTCTACTTCCCTTACGTCATCTACCTCCTCCACCGCTGTTGCTGCCTCTCCGTCGCACTGCGCTATAATTCTCTCGCAATCCTGCGAGTCCCAAACCAGGGTTGGGAGGCATCGCATGGCACAATCCGTCGCAACGGAAAAACTCAGCATTGAAGATTGGGTCAAGGGCCTCGCCGCCATCCCCGAATCCGCATTCACGTTGCAAAACGTCCAGGACTACGTCATCCGCCACGCCGTGCACCCCGAGAGCCTCGAGAAATACTGCTTCTTCTCCAAGGGAAATTACACGCGCAATCTCGTTTTCCGCAACGATCTGTTTGAATGCATGACGCTTTGCTGGGACATCGGCCAGCACAGCCGCATCCACAATCATCGCGACCAGAATTGCTGGATGTCCGCGCCCATCGGCCGCCTGCGCATCCAGAATTATCGCGTGGACAACCGCGACGCCTCCAAGGGCACTTGCCACATTGTCCCCACCGAACTTTACGACCTCGATGCCGCCCATCCCACCTACGTCAATCCTATGGAGCCGGTCCACGAAGTCATGAATCTTCGAGAGTTCCACCAGCGCGCCGTCAGCATCCACATCTATTCGAAGCCCTTCAACACCTGCGAAGTGTACTACCGCGATAAAGGCGCTTACCTAGATGTACCGCTCTTTTTCACGAGCGAATACGGCAAGCTGAATCCCTCGGAAAAGCTTTTGTAGGGAACTCCTCCGATGCCGTGCCGTTTCGGCGTCCGGCCTCATCCTGTAAGCCCTTGCTCCCATTGAGCTTAAGAGAAAGAATCAAAGGGTTTGACAGAAGTCGCCATTCCCTTTTTCCTTTCCATCGCACTTATGTCACAATTGGTAAATGGCTCCCGAAATTCGCGACATCCAGAAGAAGGTGCTGCCGAACGGCCTGGTGGCCATTACCGAGACCATGTCGCACGTCCGCTCGGTCTCCGTGGGCCTCTGGGTGCGCAACGGCTCCCGCCGCGAAATCCCGGAAGAGAACGGCCTCGCCCACTTCATCGAGCACATGGTTTTCAAGGGCACGGAGCGCCGCTCCGCCGAGGCCATCGCCCGCGAAATGGATTCTGTCGGCGGCATGCTCGACGCCTTTACCTCCAAAGAACAGATCTGCTTCAACGCCAAAGTGCTTGACGAGCATCTCCCCATTGCCTTCGACGTGATTGCCGACCTGGTCCTCCGTCCGAAATTCGATTCCGAAGACGTGAAAAAAGAGCGCAAGGTGGTCCTCGAAGAAATCAAGATGGACCTGGACAATCCCGAATATCTTCTCCACGAGATTTTTACGCGCGGTTTCTGGCCCGGACACTCGCTGGGCCGGCCGATTCTGGGCACGCCGGAAACGGTTAAGAAATTCAATCGCGACGCGCTTTGCTCACGTTTTCGCAATTGGTTTGCGCCTGACCATCTGGTCATCACCGCCGCCGGGAACGTGACCCACGACCGGGTGTTGGAGTTGGTGCGGCGTGAGTTCGGTGCGCTCGGGCCGGCCGGGACTGCCGACGATGGCGGCGCGCCCAACACGCAAGCGCCCATCCTGCTCGAAAAAAAGCGCGATCTCGAGCAAGCGCATATTTGCATCGGGGTTCCGTCGGTTCCGCTTAATCACCAGGACCGCTTCAGTTTCGCTGTCCTCAATAATCTGCTGGGGGGCGGCATGTCTTCGCGGCTGTTCCAGAACATTCGCGAAAAGCGCGGCCTGGCCTACGCGGTTTTCAGCGAGCTCACACCTTACTCCGATGCTGGCATGATGACGGTCTATGCCGGCACCGCCACGGATGCCATTGGCCAGGTCATCGATCTCACCATTCAGGAGTTTCGCTCGCTCAAAGAAACGCTGGTCAGCGAAGAGGAGCTGCGCCGATCGAAGAATCATCTCAAAGGTTCGCTGATGCTCTCGCTGGAGTCCACGAGCTCGCGCATGTCCAATCTCGCGCGCCAGGAGCTGTACTTCGGCCGCTTCTTCTCGCTCGACGAAATCCTCCAAGCCATCGAAGCCGTCACCGCCGAGCAGCTGCAGTCGCTCGCCCAGCGCTATTTCCGGACCGACCAGATCGCCGTCACCGTCCTCGGCCCGCTCGACGGCTTCGCCCTCGACCGCTCCCGCTTAGCATGCTGAGGGCTCCCCTCGCCAGGCGTAGTTAGCGCTTGACATGGTCCCTGGCAAGGTCGTGAACTTGTAGCGCCATCACTTGTTCGAGCACGCTCGCTCGAGCGTGCGCATAATGCGCGCCTTCCTTCACCGACCCTCTGCCAGCAGTCTCCGCAACCGCCGGAATCCACATCGCATGCCGCACCCCAACTCTGCGGCGAGGCAGATCCACGCAGCTCAAGTCGAGAAGCAGCCGGTCGATCTCGTTCCGCTGCAGCGCGTCAGGGGCAACAGCGAATCCTTGCCGTTTTTGTCTCCTCGACCGAGTTCAATGTGGCTCGATCGTTCTTCAGGCCTATTTCGTGGCGTGGGAGGCGTTGACGGCGGCGCCGAGGATGCCCAGTTCGTCCGAAGCGGCGAGGACTTCAAAGCGGCTGCCTTGTAGCGGGCTCATTTTCACCATTTCATGCACCAGCCGGTCGAGCAGGCCGGTATCGATGAAATGGGTGTCCAAACCGGTGATGAAGAAGACGCCCGGGCCTTCCATGTGGATGCTGTCGGCCGTGGCCGCGGCCAGCGCGCGATGGCACAACTGCAGAAATTCCGCACAGCGTGCATCGCCGGCGCGCGCGTTTTCAAACACTTCTTCCGGTTCGAGATCAAGGAAGCGCATGCGCATCGAGCGGCGGCCAAGAATTCCTTCGAGATGGCCTTTGCCGCCGCAGCCGCAGAAACTCTCTTTCGGGTCCAGTGTGACCACGGTGTGCCCGCCTTCCCACACCCCTTCGCTCGCGGGATACCGGCCGAAGCCGATGCCGTTGCCGAGCGTCCACACGCGCGTGAGCTGGTGCAATTTGCCGTGCGTCGCGGCGATGCCCGCCGCCATGGCGTCGGCGTCATTGAAGACGCGAACGGGAACGCCGGCGGCTTTGCCCTTGAGCGAAGCAGAAAGCGCGGCTTGTAGCGCGAACCCCTTCACCTGCTGCAAGTTGGGGGATTCTTCGACCACGCCGCTGCGAATAATTCCGGGGAAGCCGACGCCAATGGCTTCGATCTTTTGTGCTCCGGCGACTTTTTCGACCAGCTCCCGGATGGCTCCCACCACATCCTCGGAGTGCATGGACTGCAAGGGATCGAGCGATTGCGGCGACTCCGGGAAAAGCTTGAGCTGGCCAGTGACCTGGTTGCCCTCGACCAGGCCCGCCGCGATATGCTCCATCACCAAAACGCCAACTGTCCTGCTCATCGCTCGCCTGCCCATCTCGTGCCAAACCAATTTGCTGAAATCATCTTATTACTTCTTCCTTGGCTTCCCGAGCCTTTGTATGCAAGACGGGCACGACATGTCGTGCCCTCCGGAATCCTTGCTCGAGACCATGAAACGCCCTTTGCCTCCATGTCGCCATCAACCCTTGGTCAGTTTGTTGAGCCCGTTGAACGCCGCGGCCTTGTAGCACTCCGCCAGGGTCGGATAATTGAAAACGGTGTCCACGAAATATTCGACCGTACCCTTCAGCGCGAAAACCGCCTGGCCAATGTGCAGCAACTCCGACGCACCTTCACCAATGATGTGCACGCCGAGCAGTTCCTTCGAGGCAGGATCGAAAAGCAACTTCAATCGGCCGGTGGTGTCACCGCGAATCTGGCCGCGCGCGATCTCGCGAAAATAGGCCATGCCCACTTCGTAGGGAATTCCTTCGTCCGTGAGTTGCTCTTCCGTTTTGCCAATGAAGGAGATTTCGGGAATGCTGTAAATCCCGTACGGGTAATTCGCGCGGTTGGAATGGACGGGCATGCCGAAGGCGCTGGCGGCGGCGATGCGGCCCTGTTCCATGGAAACCGAGCCGAGGCTGGGAAAACCAATGACGTCGCCCACGGCGAAAATGTGCAGCTGCTTGGTTCGGTACTGTTCATCAACGGAAATCCGCCCGCGCGCGTCGGCGTCGAGTCCGGCGGCAGCGAGATTTAGGTCATCGATGTTGCCCTGGCGGCCCACGGCGTAGAGAAGAGCTTCGCCGGAGATTTTTTTCTTGCTCTTCAAGTTGGCGACGACGGTGTGATCGGGAGTTTCCTCGACGCTTTCGACCTCTTCGTTGAGCCGCAGGGTGACGCGTCGGTCGCGGAGGTGGTAGCAAAGCGCTTCGACCAGTTCCTGATCGGCAAATTCGAGCAGCCGGGGACGCTTTTCGATGAGCGTGACGCGCACGCCCAGAACGGCGAACATGCAGGTGTACTCAACGCCAATCACGCCGCCGCCAACTACAATCATGGCCTTGGGAATTTCCGGCATGCTGAGGATTTGATCGCTGTTGATGATGGTGCGGTTGTTGAACGGCACCAGCGGAGAGACGGCAGGCTTGGTGCCGGTCGCGAGGATGATGTGCTGGGCTTCGTATTCCTGCTGGCCTCGCGCGCTGCTGACCTGGACGCGGCGAGGATCGAGAAAGCTCGCGGTGCCGGTGATGACGTCGATGCCGTTGCGCGAGAGCTGGGCGCGAATCACGTCGATTTCTGTTTTGATGACGTTGAGCGCGCGGAAGGAGAGATCGGACATGGTGATGGGTTCCTTCACCCGGTAGTTGACGCCATAAATGCTCTGGTATTGATAGCCGGAAAGATGCAGGACGGCTTCGCGAATGGTCTTGCTGGGAATGGTGCCGGTGTTGATGGCGGTGCCGCCGACGACTTCGAATTTTTCAATCAAAGCGGCGCGCTTGCCGAATTTTGCGGCCTGGATGGCGGCGCGCTGGCCTGCGGGTCCGGAACCCACGACGATGAGATCGTACCTTTCCATGTTTCGCGGCGCGAGTATATCAAACGGCAGAGGGGAGACGCATCCAACCCGAAACGCGGTTCACCGTGAGAGGCGAGCCCTTTCCGATGATCTTGCCCTGGTGTACGCCGAGTGGTTGCTCCCGCAAATTTGGAGCGAGACCTGTTGACGGCATGGCGGCGCTCTGCCATGATTGCGGAAAATTCGTTGGAGCTGTCGTGAAGGGGCAGTTCTCAGGTCTCCCCGACGGAGTCGGGAAGAGCGCCGACCTGAGTTGTGGCAAGGAGCTACACGATCAGCTTGCGGGTCTCCATTCTGGCGTCCGGCAGCTCGGGCAACATCACGTTGCTCGAGACGGGGCGCACCCGCCTCCTTGTGGACGCCGGGCTTGGCAAACGCGAGACGCTCGCGCGGCTTGCCGCCGTCGAAAGCAACGTCAAGCAAATCGACGGCATCCTAATCACCCACGAACACACCGATCATTGCAACGGATTGCCGCAAATGCTGGGCTTGTGGAAGGCGCCGCTGTACGTCACGGAGCCGACCATGGACGCCATGAAGCACATCCTTCCCGAGACTTTCCAGAAGCGGCTGCGCGGCGTGGAGATGATTCATGCGGGGCAGCCTTTTGCGGTGGGCGACATCGAGGTGCACGCTTTTGCCATCCCGCACGATGCGGCCGACCCGGTTGGTTTCACGTTTCGGACCAACGGGACGAAAGTGGCGCTGGTGACGGACCTTGGCTACATGCCGGAACTGGTGAAAGTGCATCTGCGCGGCGCCGAGTGCCTGATCCTGGAATCGAATCACGATCTCGAGATGCTGAAAGTCGGTCCGTATCCGTGGGTGGTGAAGCAGCGCATCCTGAGCCGCACTGGGCATCTTTCGAATCACGCGGTGAGCGAGTATCTTTCCGACCCCGATGGCTTCGATGCCGCGGCGCGCTACCTGGTACTCGCGCATCTCTCCGAAGAGAATAACAACCCGTTCACCGCGGAAATCTGCGCCCAGGAAGCGCTCGACCGCCGTCCCGCGGAAGCCGCGTTTGCCGGGGAGCTTCTGGTTGCCTCACAGCACGTTCCGCTCAAGCCGCTGGAACTCTGACGCCCACAACAACCGTTCTTGAAACGTGAAAGGGCGCGGCAAAGCCGCCGAGCTGCAAGAACTTCTGCCCGGAGACTTGCCAATGGAGTTCATCAACAAGGGTATCCGCCCGATTCTTAAATTCGGGGAAAAGAAATTTCGTTGGCTTTTGCCGGTCGAATGCTCTAGACTGGGTCTTTCTTGGTAGAGGTGCGGAGGCCATGAGTAGCCGGGCGCGCGGTTCCGATCCGCTTCGGACGCCTGAGCGAAAGGGGCTTCTCGACCGATGAGGCCGAGGCAACTTTTTCCAGTTGGTTGTCCGCCGAAACTGCCGCGATAGCTGGAGCGCGGCGGTTGGAGGGCAGGTCTAAGGCCTGTCCGCTGTCGTCCGTCTATGTGAGCGGCCTTTTGGCCGCGCAGAAACGGATGGAGCGCTATCGAGAGGCGGCAGCCCCGAGCCATCTTCGCGGGTCCTTCCTTTCGTTTCGCTTCTCCGAAAAAGACGACAAAAGAAAAACAGGGCAGAAGAGACCGCGGATGCACCTTTTCGAATTGACGCGCGCACTTGTGGACATCGAGTCCACTACGAACCATGAGAAAAACGTGACGGACTACCTTTTTGCGCGTTTGTCCGAGCTGGCGGGGAAGAGCAACGGGCAGATTCAGCGGATCTCGGCCGAGCCCGGCCGCGACAATCTTTTTGCGTCGTGGGGCGAGCCGGTCGTCACGCTTTCGACGCACATGGACACGGTTCCGCCGTATTTTGCCTCAGGCGAAGATGAGCAATTCATTTTTGGTCGCGGGGCATGCGACGCCAAAGGCATCATCGCGGCAATGGTGACGGCCACGGAGAGACTGCTCGCTGCCGGCACGCGCAATTTCGGTTTGCTGCTGGTGGTTGGCGAAGAGCGCAACAGTGCAGGCGCGAAGGCCGCCGCGGCTTCGCCGCGCGGGGCGCGGTTTCTGATCAACGGCGAGCCGACGGAGAATCAGTTGGCCCTGGGATCGAAGGGCGCCCTGCGCTACGAAATTACAGCCAAGGGCAGACTGGCGCATTCCGCATACCCCGAGCTGGGCCACTCGGCGATTCATACCCTGCTAGACGTTCTCGAGGAGATTCGAGGCATTGCGCTGCCCGAAGATCCCTTGCTGGGCCGCAGCACGCTGAACATTGGCACGATCAGCGGCGGGCGCGCACCCAATGTTGTGGCGGATCAGGCGGAGGCAGAGGTGATGTTCCGGACCGTGGGCGATCCATCGGCTTTGCGGCAAGCCGTGGCTTCCGCGGTGGCAGGCCGCGCCGAGGCGAGCGAAGTTCTTTATACGCCCGCGATTCGCTTGAACAAGCTTGACGGGCTGCCGACGACGGTGGTCGCGTTTACGACGGACATCCCGACGTTCAGGGGGGCGTGGGGTGAGCCATTCCTGATCGGGCCGGGAAGCATTCACGTGGCGCACACCGCCGAAGAACGCGTGGCGAAAAAAGAGCTGTGCGACGCGGTGGAGATTTACACGCGCATGACCACGCAATTGCTGACTACGGGGAGGAGCGCGGCATGAGCCTTGGGCTCGCCATCGTAGGCAACGGAAAGATGGGGCGACTGATTGCCGAGCTTGCGCCCCAATATGGCTTTGATGTGCGCGCCAAATTCACGCGCGGAAACAACCTCCATGATGCGGCGATCGTTCCGGAATTCCTGCAAGGCGTCGATGCGGCCGTGGAATTCACCACTCCCGATGCCGCGCCGGCTAATTTGCGCCGTCTGGTTTCCCTGGGCATCAACGCGGTTTGCGGCACGACGGGTTGGTACGAGCATCTGCCGGCGATTCACGAAGCGGTGCTCGCGGCGGGAACCGGACTGGTGTACAGCCCGAATTTTTCTGTTGGCGTGAACGTATTTATGCGGGCGGTGGCGCACGCGGCATGCTTCTTTGCGAAATATCCGGAATACGAAGCGTGGGGCTGGGAGATTCACCATTCGGCGAAAAAAGATGCGCCTTCCGGAACGCTGAAGAAACTTGCCCAGGAAATCCGCGCTTCCGGCTATAACCGAGCGCTCACGCTGACGGCAAATCGCGCCGGGGCACATCCCGGAACGCATGAAATCGGTTTCGATTCGGCGGACGATACCATCACGCTGCGGCACACGGCGCGGAGCCGTGAAGGCTTTGCGCGCGGCGCCTTGCGCGCGGCGCGGTGGCTTGCCGGCAAGCAGGGGGTTTTCGAGTTTCGAGAGATCCTCGGCGAATTGAGCTGAGGTCTTTCCGAAACGGAATCGCGAGCCATGAAAAGAAACCAGCCCGTAGTAGTGAAATCTAGGGAATCCAGGGGGAGGAACAACATGCTGAAAGGAACTCGTTTTACTGGCACGGGGACAGCGCTGGTCACACCCTTCCGGAACGATGGTGCGCTGGATGAGTTGGCGCTAGAGGAACTGATCCAACGCCAGATCGATCGAGGAATCGACTTTCTGGTTCCTTGCGGAACAACCGGAGAAAGCCCGACGCTTACACACGAAGAACATCTGCGCGTCGTCGAGATAACGGTCAACGTTGTGAAGGGGAAAGTTCCCGTCCTTGCCGGTGCTGGCGGCTACAATACGAGGGAGGTCATCGTTCGCGCTCGAGAGCTTGCGGAGATCGGCGTGGATGGGATTCTTTCTGTAACGCCTTACTACAACAAGCCCACGCAAGAGGGCCTGTATCAGCACTTTCGCCTAATCGCCGATGCGGTGCCGCTGCCCGTCATTCTTTACAGCGTGCAAGGCCGCACGGGCGTGAACATCGAGCCTGCCACGGTGAAGCGCCTCGCGGAAATCGAAAATATTGTGGGCATCAAGGAAGCCTCCGGCAACATTTCGCAGATGGCCGCGATTCTGAATTTGGTGCCCGAAGATTTCATCGTGCTATCCGGCGACGATGCGATTACGCTGCCGCTCGTGGCGCTTGGCGGGCGTGGCGTGATTTCCGTTGTTTCAAATGAGATCCCGGCAGAAATGACCGAGCTCACGAGGCTTGCGCTGAGAGGTGACTGCGCCGGGGCGCGCGCGATTCACCGGCGCTATCAGCCGCTGATGGAGGTCAACTTCGTCGAATCGAATCCCATTCCGGTGAAAGCGGCGCTGGCGGAAATGGGGTTGCTCGAGCCGGTGTGGCGCCTGCCCCTGGTGCCGCCAAAAGCGGAAAATCGCGCGCGCATCCGCGCGGTACTGGAGTCGCTGGGGCTGGTCCAACGCGCGACCGCGGCGCCTGCCCGCGAGAGATCGCATGCAGCCATCGCTCATTGAAAGACTTTTCGACGAGGCGCCGCAGCACTACGAAGAGGAACATCACCGGCTGTTCCGTGATTTCAAGGCGGCACTGAACCGCGGCGAAATTCGCGCGGCGGAGCCCGACGCCTCGGCGAAAGCCGGTTGGCGCGTCAACGCCTGGGTGAAGAAGGGAATCCTTCTTGGCTTTCGCATGGGTGCCATCGCGGACATGTCCATTGACGCCGCCAAACAGCCGTTCTTCGACAAATCCACTTATCCTGTTCGGACTTTCACGGCTTCCGATGAAGTGCGCATCGTTCCTGGGGGCTCGAGCATTCGCGACGGAACCTACATTGGCCGCGGCGTGATTTGCATGCCGCCGATGTTCGTGAACGTGGGGGCGTATGTGGGCGAAGGCACGATGATTGATTCGCACGCGCTCGTTGGCAGTTGCGCGCAGGTGGGGAAGAGCTGCCACATTTCGGCGGGGGCGCAAATTGGCGGTGTCCTGGAGCCCGCCGGAGCGCTGCCCGTGATTGTCGAAGATGAGGTGCTGGTTGGCGGGAATTGCGGGGTATACGAAGGAACCGTGGTACGGCGCCGGGCCGTGCTTGGCACAGGTACGATTCTCAATCGTTCGATTCCGGTCTACGACCTGGTCCGTGAAGCGGTTTACTCGGCGACGGACACCGAGCCGCTCGCCATTCCCGAAGAAGCCATCGTTGTTCCAGGTTCGCGCGCGGTGTCGCATCCTGTGGGTGCGAAATGGGGCCTGTCGCTACAGGCTGCTGTCATCGTGAAATATCGCGATGCCAAGACGGATGCACGGGTCCAGCTGGAGGATCTTCTTCGCTAGCCTGAAATACCGCGGCGGTCATTCCTCTCCGAGACGTTGCTTCAACTCCTTGAGGCCCCTGATTTCTTTCAACGCTTTTACATCTTTGTCGCGTCCGGCTGCGGATTTGGCTCGGTAAAGTCCGTCGAGAGACAGGACTCGGCATACAATATTCTCAACTTTAAAATCGACGGGTTTTTACGAGGAGCTACCTCACTTCAGAAGTATCTGTTCGAAGAATTGGAGAGCGCGGGGATCGTTGGATTGGCCGAGCCAGAACATGGCCTGCTTGCGCACTTCGGGATTTCGGTTGGTTTGTGCGACTTCAATCAGCTTGGGAACGCCTTCGTCTTTCGGCAACTGGCTCAGCGCGAAGACCGCTTTCTTCTTTACCTCCGTGTCGGGATCGTTTTCAATCGCCCCGGTGATCGTGCTTACCGCCTTCTTTCCGGCTTTTTGCGCCAGCCAGAAAAGGGCCTGCCCGCGCACCCGGGAGCTGCTGTCGTCGTGCGCCATGCGAATCATCTCCTGGATGGCACCGGGCTCGTGGCTGACCGACAAAGCAAACGTTACGTGGGCGCGAACGTCGGAGCTGGGATCGTTCTTCGCCATGCGCTCAAGCGTGTTCAAACCCTCTTTCCCGCGCGCCGCGCCGAGCCAGAACGCGGCTTGCTTGCGCAACTCTTCGCGCTGTTCCGGCAAAACGAAGGATTCCATCGCCCGGTCGGCGGAGGCGTCGGCATGCAAGGCAATCGCCGTCAGCGCCCCGCTAGCGATGTGATGATGCTCGTGCCGGTCGAATTCCGCTCCTTGCACATAGGTGGAGAGCAGCGCGACACTTTCCTCAGGCTTCACACCGCTCAGCCAAAGAAACGGGAGCCCCCCTGCATCCAGCGTGCAATCTTCCGATGCGACGCGAATGCGTGCGACTAGCTTGGCTTCCAATCGAAGGAGCACAACGAGCCGTCGCGCGCCTTCCAGCTTGATGCTCGAGTCGGCGTGCCCAGCGCCACCAGTTGCGTCATGGCCCTTTTCCAGGCGGCAAGTTCCACAGCCTTCTCCGTCATTCCAATTGCCACAGCACACATTTCTCTCGCCGGGAATTTCATCGACGCTGTAGCCAACCCATTGCGGCTTTTCCGCCTGCGCGAGGATGCTGTGGAAAGTGGATTCCAGGGTTCCCGAGACGGCCCTTGTTTCGGCGCGAGCGCTCTCGATTCGCGGCATCTCGGTTCCTGCTTGCGGAGCTGCCGCATAGGCCAAGCTCTCGACAAAATCCGTCCGAAGCGTGTAGCCCTTAGCGAGCTGTGCCACTGTGCCAAAGATGCCCATGAGAATCATCGCCAGGCCAAGAATTCGGCGCCCCATTGTCAGAATGTCGTTCACGTGCATCGGCCACCTCATTTTTGCAAAAGTTCCATCAAGTAATCGGTTGCTTCCTTGGAATGCATCAACGAAAGCTTGGAGACCGCGGCTTTCTTGAGCTCCGGGTCCTTTTCGCCGCGGGCAATGGCCACAAGGGCCACGGCGTTCCCTTGCAGGAAAAAGGCGTTCAGCACCTCTTCCTTCAAACTGCGGTCGGTCTCGCGGCTGTAAATGGTCTGAAGCGCCTTGGACGATCCATCGGAATGGATAAGGCCCAGGTTCCGAATGGCCGCCCGCCGCAGCTCGGGATCCTTTTCCGATTGCGCTGCCTGGACGAGTTTTTCAGATTCGCCCGCAAGAAAGAACGCCTGCAAAATCTCGCGGCGAACGTCCGTTGAAGTTTCTGTCTGATAGAGCTGCTCGAGTTCGTCGACTCCGTGAACCAGGCCAAGCTGGCGAATGGCTTCGCGGCGGAGCGATTCGTCCTTTTCGCTTTTGGCAGCGGCAAACAGGTGTTCGCGATCGCCTCCCAGCATGTAAGCGCGCAAGATGGCGCGCTTCACGGAAGGGTCGGGATTCGTGGCATATACTTCCGCCATGATTTGCCGGGACTGCGCTCCGCCGAAAAGACCGAGGTATTTGATCGCCTCACGCTGTAGTTCCGGATTGCTTTGGCCCTTGGCGATTCTTCCAATGATCTCCCGGCCCTGCGCCGAGCCGCTTTGCGCCAAGACGAACAGCGCGCGCGACTTTTCGCGAGGCGTGCCTGTGCCATTAATCACCTTCTCGAGCAGGGGCATGGCGCGCTCCGGGTCGCTGTTCATGAGTCCCTGAATCGCGAGCATCTTCAGTTCTTCGTTGCTCTGGTCTGCGGGCTTGACCTGTTGCCCGGTCGATTGTTTGACTTCCAGTTCCAGGACGTTTGCGTCCTTCAGCCAGCGGCTTTGTGCAAACCGTTTCTTCATGTCCGCCAGTGTGGCCAAGGCTGCATCGCGCTTTCCGAGTTTGTTGGCCGCATAGGCCTTCCAGTAGAGCGCCGCGTCGGTCTGCGGGCCCTTCAGCTGGGCGAGTTGATCGAATTTCGCCTCCGCTTTGTCGTAGCGGTCTTCATCGAGTGCCTCTCGGCCGTCCTCGTAGAGCTCTTCCAGCCGATCGGCCTTTTCCTGCGCGCGGTCGTGGGCTTCCTGTTCCCGATCGCGTTTTTCCTGCTCCCTGTCGCGAGCCTCTTGCTCGCGATCGCGCCGCTCCTGTTCTTTGTCCTGAGCATCCTGGCTGTCTTGGAGGAAATTGTCGGCGGATAAACTGGCTGTGGCGAGCCGTGCCGCCCACGTGCGTGCCGGTGACAGCAATAACGCCGCCACTGCAATCCACACGGTGCTCGTTCTGCACACTGCGTTCCGAAGGGTCATGCTTTGTTCCTTTCGCTCTCTCGAGAGCTGTTGTGCTCGGTCGGAGGCGTGGTAGCCTTTTGCCGTTCCTGGAGCTCCCTGCCAACCACGCGAACTTTGAACAGAATTCCCTGTGCCTCAATCTTCTGGCGAATCTTGTCGAGCTGCGCCGGCGTGACCTCTTCGGGACTGTGTGCAACATCCAGAAGCACGCGCTCCAACTCATCCAGGACACTGGCAAGTGCGGCGTCGCCTTCCTGCAGAGCGGTTTGGCGGTACAGGCGGTTTTCATCGAGCAGATCTTCGGCACGGCGCTGCTCAGTGGAGATGTTCACGTGCTTTTGCGCGGGATCGCGAGGCGCGGCATTCGAAAGCTCGACGAGCATCATCTCTGAGCGGCCGAGATGCTCGCCAACAGCCACAACCAGGACGCGTTCGCGGATTTGCTCTTTATTGGCAACAACATCATTGCCTGGGCGATCGTGTCTGCTAATGCGACCTGCAAGGAAAGCTATGACCAGCATCGCGGCCACGGCTGCCAATGCTCCCAGCCTCTTGGGTTCGAACCAAGACTGCCACCACTCGGCAGGTTTCTCCGGCAAGCGCGGGGCAATCTGCTGCCATACGCGTTGTCCATAGTCATCACCCGGGTATGGCACGGGCAACGTATCGAGTGCCGCGAGTACAGCTTCGATTCGTTCCAATTCCGCGCGGCACTCTTCGCAAACCGACAGGTGCCGCGCCATTCCAGCCCGCTCGGCGGTCACTCCTTCGCGGTAGGCAATCAACTCTTCTTCCGTCATGTGTTTCATGATTCCGTTCCTATCGCTCTGGCTTGCGTCCCTCTCCCCACGAAGGGCTGCAAAGCCAGGCGCAATTTCTGCACCGCGCGAAAAACGGTGTTCTTCGCTGCGCCTGAGCTCGATTTCAGGACTTGCGCAATCTCCTCGATGGCGCATCCTTCCCAATGCCGCATCACAAAGGCGGTCCTTTCGGAATGAGAGAGCGCGGCAAGGGCCATCTCCATGTGCTCTCGGAGCTCGATGTTGTGAGCCAGGCGTTCCGGGGTCGGTGCCGCGTCGTGCACCAGCGTCACAGGATCGTTTTCCGTTCCTTCTTCATGGACAGCAGGCTCGAGTTTTCGCGTGTCTTCTTTTTTGCGCTGCCGCATGCGGTCGATCGCATAATTCGCGGCAATGCGATAAACCCAGGTCCCAAAATTGGCTCGCGCGGCAAACTGTCCAAGCTTTTGGTACGCGCGCAAAAACGCCTCCTGAACCACCTCTTCCGCATCCTGCCTGTTCCCCGTCATGCGATAAGCCAGCCGGAAAACATTGTGGCTGTGGCGCTCGACGAGAACGCGAAAGGCATCCCGGTCGCCCGCCAGCGTGCGCTCCACGGCGACGGCGTCGCTTTCCGCGATGGCCCGGGTGTTCTCATCGCTCGGCTGCATTCGAATCATTAGACAGGAATCTGCCCTTGCGGTTAGGTTGACCGTAGCACCTTATGCCTCAATCAGATAGCCTCAAATTGGCGGGCCTGGAAGCGTTCAAATGAGGATCTGAATTACCCCTGTTTCCTTGTGTTATTCATACCGCAGCGCGGCCAGGGGAGCCGGGCGCATCGCCCGGTGCGCGGGAAGGTAGCAAGCGAACAAGGCCACGGCTGTGAGCAGAACGGAGACCGCAGAAAACGTTACGGGATCAGTGGCGGTTACACCAGATAGTTCCTTGGCGAGCAGTCTGCCGACAGCCTCTTGATCGCGCGCCGTTTTGCTTTGCCAGTTCGACGTTTCCGAACGCGCGCCGTGCTCTCCGCGTTTCTCCGGCTCGCACCGCGCTCCACATGCGCCTCCGTGACCATATCCAAAGGAGTACCCATTTCTTCGTCAAGTTCCGCATTGCGCGTTAGCACGCCGCCAAACCCAGAGCTTCATTCATTCACCTCACCAACACCAGTCTTTTCCCTTGCAGCTTTCTAGCGTTTTTTCTCACTCCTATGAAAATAGCCGCGTATCTCCTATGAAAATAGCCGCGTATCTCATTGAAAAGATTGGCTCAACAGTGAGCGGCTATTTTCATCCTTCGTTGTGGCTCTCCGAGAGCCATGGGTTACTCGTATCTCAGGGCCACCATCGGATCGATCCGCGAAGCGCGGCGTGCTGGCAAAACGGCGGCTAGAACCGACACTCCTAGAATCACGCTACAGGCCGCGGCGAGAGTAATCGGGTCTGTCGGCGTAATCTCGAAGAGCAGCGTTTTGAGGACGCGAGTTAGCGCCAGAGAACCGGCCAGGCCAACAGCCAGAGCGATCGCCCCGAGGGCAAGCGCCTCCCGGAGAACCAAGCGAACAACGTCCGCGGAAAGAGCACCTAGGGCAACCCGGATCCCCATTTCGTTAGTCCGCTCGCTCACGGAGTACGAAACGACTCCGTAGACACCAGTCAAGGAGAGTGCGAGAGCGAGCCCCGCGAACGCCAGCAATAAAATCGACTGAAAACGCGGACTCGCTACAGAATCGGAAAATACTGTCTCCATCGTTCTTATATCGGAGACTGCCTGGTCAGGATCCGCGCGGTGAACAGCGGCTTGGACGGAGTTCGCGATCTGACGCGGGTCGCCAACGGCGCGGACGACCAGCGTGGCGAAATACATGGGGGCCTGAGAGTTGGACAAGAAGATGGTGGGCTCAGGAGCCCCACGCAAGTCTGCCTGGCGGGCATCGGCGACGATGCCAACGATTTCTACCGGCGTTTCAATCGTCCAGCACACACGGAGCCGCTTTCCGAGAATGTCTTGTCCGGGGAAAAAACGACTAACAAAGGCGTGGTTGACGATGGCAGCGGGAGAAGAATGGAAAGTGTCGTGATCTTCAAAATCACGGCCGGACAGGATGGGTATCCCCATGGCCTGAAAGTAGCCGGCGCTGATGATGAGGAATTGGGCAGAAGGGGCCTCCGCGGGCGTCGGGGCAGGCTGGTCGGCTGGCCAGAAGCAGGAGCCGGAGGTACTGTTTGTCAGGGGCAGGATGTGAGTCGAGCCGGCTGCGTGAACTCCGGGTGAGTGACGAATTTCCGCGAGAATACGGGCGAAATACTGCGACCGCGCGAGATCGTCGTGATAGCGCGCAGGGGAAGTCCAAATGTGCATCGTGAGCAGGTGTTCGCGGCTAAAGCCAGGATCAACCGAGACGAGTCGGGCGAAGCTGCGAAGCATTAGACCTGCACCGACGGAGAGGACGAGAGCGAGGGAGACTTCGGCTACGACAAAAGAGCGACGCAGAGTCTGATGTCCACCCGCGCCGCCGCGGAGGCCGCCTTGTTTCAGCGCCTTCTGGAGGTCCACGCGAGAAAGACGCATTGCGGGAACAAGACCGAAAACTATCGCGGTGAAGAGAGAAGCTAAGAAAGTGAGCACCAGCACGGGTTCGTCAATGGAGATGGGCTCGCTGCGAGGCAGCGGGGCGCCCTGGGGGAGGAGCGCGAGGAGGCTGCCTAGACCTGCGTGAGCCAAAGGCAACCCTAGGATCATGCCGGCAAGCGAAAAGAGCACGCTCTCAACAAGCAATTGCTGAATGATGCGCGAGCGTGCGGCGCCGAGCGCGGAACGCACGGCGATTTCACGCACGCGACCGGCGCCGCGCATCAAAAGAAGGTTTGCTACGTTGGCGCAGGCGATCAGGAGAAGAAAGCCGACGGCGGCGAGCAACACCCAAAGAGGACGCCGAACCCCTTCTGTCGTGTCTTCAAGCATGGGGAAAACGCTGGCGCTCCAATCCTTGTTGCCCTCGGGACGCGCCTGCGCCGTGAAGTTCGCGACACGGAGCATGTCCTGGCGCGCTTGCTCGAGCGTGATGCCGGCTTTGAGCCGCGCAACCGCGGTCAGAAAACGCCCTCCTTCTCTCCATTCTGGCGCTGTTAGCGCCAGCGGCGTCCATACCTCCGCCTTGATTCCAGGAAAGGAAAACCCTTTAGGCATGACGCCGATAACGTCGCCGGGTCCGCCATTGACGTCTGTCTTTTCGCCGACGATCCCCGGATCCGCGCCGAACTGACTTTGCCAAAGTTCGTAGCTGAGGATGACACCATGGTCGTGCCCCGGAATTCCGTCGGCGGCATTGAACGTGCGGCCGAGAAGCGGTTGAACCCGCAGAACGGAGAAGAACTCCGGCGTAACCAGCATTCCCGGAACGGCAATCGGCTGACCATGGATGCTGAGGTTAGTCATCAGGGAGGCAATAGCAGCCATGGATTCAAAGGAGTCCGCGTGGTCATGCCAGTCCAGAAAATTGCGAGGGTTCACCGAGTTCCGCACAACGTCGCGCTTCGGGGACGATTCCCAGATGCGCACGAGCCGATCAGGCTCCCGGTAAGGCAAGGGACGCAGAAGAATAGCGTCAACCACACTGAAGATGGCCGTGTTTGCGCCTATGCCCAGCGCCAGAGTCAAAATGGCGGTGGCCGCAAAACCCGGATTCTTGCGCAGCATGCGCAGCCCATACAGCACGTCCTCAACTACATCTTCTAGCCACCTCCATCCCCAAACGTCGCGCGTCACCTCTTTCATCAAACCCATATTTCCAAACTCCCGCCGCGCCGCGCGTTCCGCTTCTTTCTGAGCTGCACCCCTCTCGATGGCTGTCTGCGCGGCCATGTCCAAATGGGCCCGCACTTCCTCGTCGAGTTCTGCTTCGCGTGCTTTCCGGCGCCAAAACCACGGCCTCATTCCGTCACCTCAGCAGGAGCATGCTCTTTCCTCGTGACTTTCTTGGCATTTCTCCTCACTCCTATGAAAATAGCTGCCTATCGCGTTGAAAACAAAGCATAGGTGCCTGGGTCCATTTTCATCCTTCGTTGTGGCTCTCCGAGAGCCATGGGTTACTCGTATCTCAGCGCGACCATGGGATCGACACTCATCGCCCGCCGCGCGGGGATGAACGAGGCGAGGAATCCTGCGCCGAGCAAAATCAAGACGGTGACAAAATGAATTCGCGGATCGAGGGGCGAGATCTCATATAACAAGGCGCCAATGAAATGCGATGCCGCAAAGGTTAGCGCCAGGCCGATGGGCACGCCGATGGCGAAAACCACGCCGGCTTCACGCAGAATGAACCAAAGCATGTCTTTCCCCTGCGCCCCTAGAGCCATGCGCAGCCCAATCTCCGCGGTGCGCTGTGCCACACGTTGGCTTTCCAGCCCGTAAAGCCCTATCGAAGTCAGCAACAAAGCTAAACCTCCGAAGAAGAGGGACAATGCCGCGGTCAGCCGCTCTTTACCGATCGAATCTTCCAGCTGACGTTGCATGGTGATGGGCGGCAACAGCGGCGTGTCCGGAGCTAAGCGGCTCAATGCATTCTTGAAGGCAGCGACGGCGGCGGAAGTATCGTGGCTACGGGTTATGAATCCTACCCAATTAAAGCTCGGAAGTTGCTCGTAGGGGTAGTAAATCGTCGGGGGCGCGGGCTCGCGAAGAGATAGATATTTGGCATCGGCCACAACAGCAATGACTTCGCAAGTAGCTCGTGCCGCGTTGGGCTCGGTAGAACGAACGTGTTTGCCGAGCGCGCTTTGCCGCGGGAAGAAAAAGCTCGCCGCGGCCTCATTCAAGATACACACCGGAGTTGCGCCGAGGCGGTCGAACTGCGAGAATTCCCGGCCTGCGAGAACCTGTGTCCCTGCCGTTTGAAAGTACCCCGGTCCCACGACATTCTCGAACAAATGCCTGGATTCCGGCCCGTTTCCTTCAACCGGGGCGGCACTTTCATCCATCCCGCCGTCTCCCAAGGGACGAGCCGCAATCACGCTCGCGGCTTCTACGCCAGGGGCTTGCCGGAGCGCCTCAAGCATCCGGCGATGCAAGTCGAGCCGCGCTTCGCTTTTTTCGGGACGACGCTCGAAATCGACGCCGAATAGGGTTATACCCTTGACCCGAAAGCCGGGGTCCATGCGGAGAAGCTTTCCCGTGCTGATGGCGAAAAGCAGCGCAAGCGACGCGAGCAGGAGCGAAAGCGCAACCTGAACGGGCAGCAGGCTTGCGGCAAAGGGATGCCTTTTGCGCGCAACGGTTCGCTGTGCTCCCGAACGCAACATCTCTTCCGTGTGCACGCGCGTCAGGGTGAGCGCCGGCAAGGCTCCCGTAAGAATCACGGTGAGCGTGGCAAGAGCAATGGTTGCGGCAAGAGTGGCCGTATCGGGGCGCAAATCGAGGAACACGGGAAAGTCCGACTGCTCGATATAACCGACGAGCAGCGCGCTCATCCACTGCGACAGCACGATCCCGGCTGTTGCACCAGCAAAGGCGAGGATGGCGCTCTCGGCAACGAGCTGTCGCACCAGCCGCAACCGCCCAGCGCCGAGCGCGCTCCGTACAACAAGTTCGTGCTGCCGGTTCAGCGTGCGTGACAGCTCGAGGCTCGCCAAATTGGCGCAACAAATGATCATCAGCAAACCGACCAGTGCCTGCAGCGTCCAGAGTTCTCGGCCGTAAACTTCTCCCAAAGGAGAATTGCCGGTACGGCCCGGGGTAAGGGACAGTATTCCTTTGCGCAAATAGTCCACGCGCTCGTAATTCGACGGGAGGGATTCCTTCAGTACGTCGCCGGCAATGGTCGAGAGGTTCGCTCTGGCTTGCGCAAAGCCGAGGCCGGGTTTGAGGCGCCCCATGGCATGAAACCAGCAGCTGGCTCGAAAACGACACGAAGATTTTCCGCGGAGCGCTACATCAAAGGCGAAAGGCAGCACCACTTGCGGGGCATAATCGACGGTAATGCCGTTGAACGAGCGTGGCATGACGCCAACGATGGTGGCCGTTCCTCCGTCAACAGTGATCGGTTGCCCCAGCACGCGGGGGTCTCCGCCAAAATGTTCGATCCAGAAGGCTTCGCTGATCACTGCAGCAATTCCGTTCGAGCTGGCGTCGGGCTCATCGTCCTGCCAATTTAGCAAGCGGCCAAGGCGCGGCTTGAGTTTCAAAGTAGGGAACGCTGAGCCGGTTGCGTACGCGCCTGTAATGGGACGCGCAGCATCTTTCTCTGTCAGAACCATGGGGCCATTCTTCCAGGCGAAAAGGTCAGTGAACGCGCTTTGCCGTTCGCGGAGGCGGTCGAACATCGGACCAGAGAGAGGTCCTTTCGTCCCGGGGGGACCGAAGGAGATGTGCACGAGCTCCCGAGGCGCCGGAACCGCAAGGCTGCGCAGCAGCAAAGCGTCAATCAAAGAGAAGACTGCCGTGTTGGAGCCAATCCCCAGCGCCAGAGTCAGCATGGCCACGGCGGTAAATCCCGGATTCTTCCCTAGCATCCGCAAGCCGTACCGCGTGTCGTCGAGTAAGTCCCCGAGCCATCTCCCTCCCCATGCGTCGCGCGTCGCTTCTTTCACCAAACCCACGTTTCCGAACTCCCCCCGTGCCGCGCGTTCCGCCTCTTCCGGGTCTACGCCGCGCTCCATGCGAGTCTGTGCGGCCATGCTCAAGTGCGTCCGCAGTTCCTCGTCGAGCTCCGTCTCGTGGGTTTTCCTGCGCCAGAAGATCATCGAGTTCTCACCAAATCGTTTCTTTTGCCAATGGCTAATCGGCTTAAGTCTCGTCCGGGTTTAGCACGCCGGCCATGGCATCCGAGAGCTGCGACCACTTCGAAAGTTCCCGGCTCAACTGCTTCTTTCCGGCTGCGGTGAGCCGGTAGTATTTCGCCCGCTGCTTGTTCTCCGAAACCTTCCATTCCGCCTTGATCCACCTCTGTTTCTCCAGCCGGTGCAGGGCCGGATAGAGTGAGCCCGTGTCCACCTGCAGAATCTCGCCGGAGCGGTTGCGAATGGCCACGCTAATGCCGTAGCCGTGCTGCGGCCCCCATTGCAGTGTCTGCAAAATCAAAAGGTCCAGTGTGCCCTGCAGCAGTTCAATCCGGTTCTGATACCGTTCCTTTTTCTCTGGCATCCTCGATTCACCTCGATTCATTCGCGAGCGACCCGTCCCGAGGGTCTTATGTTTCTTTCAGACGCGGCCATCCCTTTTTCGTCACCTTCAGGCCGTCGACATTCTACCCCCATGCCCTGTAGACATCCTACATCCTTGTTTCGGAGCAGCCGGCGTGCCCCTTGCCAACGACCTGCAACCCCTTTGTCTTCATGGGCCTGGCTTGTTTTGCGTCCCGGCACAGGTTCCCCGATGCCCGCTTGCGCGATTCTTTCATCCCAAATTCGGACAGCCCTTTTAACCCTCGGGCGCGGCCCCCGGGGCCATCTGAGGTATCATGGAGTATTGGGAAATTCTGTCAGGCATCCACATTCTCTTGTTTTCCGTTTAGGAGAGGGACTTGCTACCACGCTACACGCGCCCGGAGATGGGCCATGTCTGGAGTGACGCGAACCGCTTCGCCAGGTGGCTTGAGGTAGAAATCGCCGCTGCCGAAACTCTCGCGGAAACGGGCCAGGTGCCAAAAGAAGCGGCCGCAGCGATCCGCACGCGGGCCAAGATAGATGTCGCGCGCATCCATGAACTTGAAGCGCGTGTGAAGCACGACGTCATCGCCTTCACCATGGCTGTGGGTGAATCGATCGGCGATCCTGCCGTGGCCCGCTGGCTGCACTACGGCATGACCTCGAACGACGTGGTGGACACCGCGCAGGCGCTGCAGGTTCGCGATGCCTCGAAATTGATCGAGCGGGGCCTGGTGATGTTCGGAGAAATTCTCGACCTCCGCGCGCACGAATTCCGCCACACGCCGCAAATCGGCCGCACGCACGGCATCCACGCGGAACCCATCACCTTTGGCTTGAAGATCGCTAACTGGTTCTCTGAAAACCAGCGTAACATCGAGCGTTTCCGCAATGCCGCGGCACAGATGGCCGTGGGAAAAATCTCCGGTGCCGTGGGCACAGCTTCGCATCTCGGCCCGGAAATCGAAGAGCGAATCTGCAAGCGGCTGGGCCTCGGCGTCGCCCCCGTGGCATCACAGGTGATTCAGCGCGACCGCCATGCGCAATATCTCAGCGCGCTGGCGCACGTCGGCGCAGCCCTCGAACGAATCGCGCTTGAAATCCGGCATTTGCAGCGCACGGAAGTCCGCGAAGCGGAAGAGCCTTTCAGCGAAGGGCAGCGCGGCAGCTCCGCCATGCCCCACAAGCGCAATCCCGTGAGTTGCGAGCAAATCTGCGGTTTGGCGAGGCTGGTGCGTTCGAACATGCTCGCCGCGTTCGAAAACGTGGCGTTGTGGCACGAGCGCGACATTTCGCACAGCTCCGTCGAGCGCGTGATTCTTCCCGACTCCACGATCCTCGTGGATTACATGCTTTCGAAGATGATCACCATCGTGGGCCAGATGCGCGTGTTCCCCGAGCGCATGTTGCGAAACCTGGAATCCACGCACGGCCTCGTTTTTTCGGGCCAGTTGCTGCAAGACCTCGTGGAAGGCGGCATGCCGCGCGACGATGCCTATAAGGCCGTGCAGGAAAACGCCATGGCGGCTTGGGAAACAGACACGAGCTTTCGCGAGCGCATTGCCGCCGATAAGCGAATTGCAAAATACCTCGATGCGAAAGCTCTGGCGCACACATTCGATCTCCATCGCCAGCTTCGTTACGTGGACGCCATCTTCGACCGTGTATTCGGTCCGCATCCTCCCGGCGAAAAGTCGGCTGCGGGATCTGGCAACTAGACTTGAGGCGCGTCAAGAGCTTGCCCGCCGGGAGAGACCAAGATTCCACAAAGTTTCGAGGCAAAAAAAAGGGCGCCCCGGTTTTCACCGGGGCGCCTTCAGCCTCATCTAATTCCCGCTTACGCCGAAATTAGCTGCGGAGGCGGAAAGGTTCAAAAGCGTCAGTTCTTGGTCTTCCGTTTAAGGAACGGAAAAATTCATGACTCCACGCGCTGCACGTAGCGAGCTTCCGAAGTATCCACTTTGATCTTGTCGCCTTCATTCACGAACGGCGGAACTTGCACGACCAGGCCGGTTTCGAGTGTCGCAGGCTTCATCACTGCGCTGGCGGTGGCCTTTTGCAACGTTGGCTCAGTCTGTGTGACCTTTAGGTCCATGGTGTCCGGCAGGGCCACACCGATGGGTTTGTTGTCGAAGAATTCGACGCTAACAACCGTGTTGGGAATCAGATAGTAGACCGTTTCGCCGAGCTGCTCGCGCGTGAGGTGCATCTGCTCGTACGTCTGCGTGTTCATGAAGTGAAAGTTGTCACCATCGTTGTAGAGATACTCAAACTCAATTTCATCGAGAATGGCGCGTTCGATAAATTCTTCGGCGCGGAAGCGGTAATCGATAATCGCCCCGGTTTTGAGATTCTTCATGCGCGTCTGCATGGACCCGCGCTTGTTTCCGGGCGTGCGGTGCTCCGTGCTGAACACGGTGAAAAGCTGGCCCTCGTGCTGGATGACCATGCCGGGGCGAAGTTGTGTGGCCTTGACGCTGCTCATAGGCTCCCTGAGAAGTTTCGGTTTCGGAAATTCAGGCGGGCCAGGATGGTGGCCTCATCCGGAATGACCTGCCTGCCGCAGCTTCCCTGCTCGAAGCAGGGCAGGCGCGAGGCACGCCGGCGCCTTGTAAGCTCCAGCGCGAAGCAACAGTATAAATGGCTCGATTCCGCGCGGTCAATCACCGCCTTCTTCGCTTTGTCGCGCTTTCGTCGCTGGCTTCGGCACCGTATTGCTTTCGACTGCTTTGGCCCGGTATGGCGGCCATCGCCGATTCCCCAGATTTCCTATATCTATTGCGAGGTTGGCTTTTCCTGAAGCCCAGGCGCAAACCTTCCTGATTTTCGTCCCCGCAACGAGCCCCCAGACCACCCTCCCCTTTATAATAGCAGATGCGCCGTAAGGCTCCGTTCTTGAGAATGGGGATATAAGGCGCAGGTTTTGGTGTATCGTTCTTTTGTCGCAAGACCTAGCTAGGGCCGGGCAGGCCCGATGTGAAGCCTGCGGAGATGCGGCGCAGCAAGGCCCATCGATGAAACAGGAACCCGCCGAAAGTGCTCTGGTTGAAACCAAACCAGGCTTCGTAGGAATCCTCGCCCTTTTTTAAGGGCGGGGAGAATGTCAAAAGCCGCGGTCCTCAGTGACGGGCATTCCCGAATAATGCACGTGGACGAGCCGCCAGCCGTCAGGCATTTTTCGATATACCTGCGTTTCCCGGCCGCGCGTCGTTACCGGAGAACCATCCTTGCGAAGCTTGGCGGTGAAATCCCAATAGAACTCCGCCACGGCAGCGTCGCCGAGCATCTGCACCGCGACGTCGTGAACGCTGAGCTTCCGCTCGGAGAACATCCCGCCCATCAGCCGCGTGTACACATTTTGTTTGATCTGCTCGAATCCCTGTTCATGCCCCAAAGGATGAATGAACGAGGCCTCAGGGGAATTCCACCAAATCTGGGAGGCCAGGGCGGCATCGGCGTCGCTAACCGATGTCGCATATTTCGCAATGAGGTTCTTGATTTCCTCAGCCGTCTCGGTGCCCTCAGAAGCGTTTAAATCGCAGCCGGCAGAAGCGTGCTCTCCGGTGGCATGGGGCTTCGCCCCTTCCGCCATGATTCTTTCGATTTCGTCTGGATCGCGTGGCAGTCGCTCGCTGAGCAGCTGGTAGCCGGAGTCGGTGACGAGCACGTCGTCTTCAATGCGCACGCCCAGATTCTCTTCGGGAATGTAGATGCCCGGTTCGACGGTGACCACCATTCCCGGCTGCAGCGGGCTGCAATGGTCGCCCGGATCGTGTACGTTGAGGCCGATATGGTGGCCCAGGCCATGAATGAAATATTGGCCGAGCGGCCTGCCCTCGCGGTCTTTCCCGTGCGAGTTGATATAGTCGTAGGCGATGTTCATCAGCCCATCTTTCTTGCCGCTGCAAGAAAAATGCGCGCCGGGCTTGAGAGCTGCGAGCGCCGCGTTTTGCGCGCCAAGAACGATTTCGTAGATTTCACGCTGGCGCGCTGTGAACCTGCCGCCCGCGGGAAGCGTGCGGGTGATGTCCGCGGAATAGCCGGAATATTGCGCTCCGACATCGAGGACGACGATCTCGCCATTTTCAATCTTGCGCGAAAGATTGTCGTAGTGCAGCGCGGTCGAATTCGGCCCCGCGCCGACAATCGGTGCGTATCCTTCTCTTTCCGATCCGCCCATGGCGTGTACTTCCACCATTTTTGCCGACACCTGATATTCGTACAGGCCCGGGCGCATCATTTTCATGGCTTCGAGCTGCGCATCCAGCGACAAATCGATGGCCCGCTTCAGGAACGCAATTTCTCCGGGAGACTTGATCGGGCGCATCGCTGCGATCTGCCCGCGAACGTCTTTGAGCTTGGCCTGCGGCGCGGCAAGCTGAAGCCAATCGACGACCGCCTTTTCATGTGGATATCCACCGAGTTCTGTGTTGTAAGGAAGAATGGTGTAGAGGGTCGGATAGAGCTTGGCGAGGTTTTCTACCGTGGCGCGCATCTCGGGGAACGACTTTACGCTCGGGAACCCTGTGCGCGCCTCGATGCCGGGATCCGAAGACGACATACGGACGCCGTTCCATTTTTCTTTATCGGGGCTCTTCGGCGGAAGAAAAAGGATTCCCCGCTGCCCGTTCAAGGACGCGTCTGCCGGTGCCGCGTGGTTGCCCTGAGCCGGCGGGAGCAAGATGAGGCCCGCGCCTTCTTCGTTGTGCCCGGTCAAGTAATAGAAATTCTCTTCCTGCGCAAAAACGTAATCCTGAGAGATTTCTTCTCGGCCCGTGAAGCCCCAGAGGATGATGGGCGCGTCAACCTGGGAAGCCAGCTTCGCGCGGCGCTCGGCGTAGACGCTGTTCGGTTCGCGTTCGCGGCGCTGCTGTGCTTCGACCCGTTGTGCGCTCAAGCTCAAAAAAACAACCGCTGCGACTGCCCACGGTCGACCACTCATACTTTCACCTCAACCCTGCGCGGATTCTTCCTCCCCCGGTGCAAGGGGAGTGGCAAGTCGGCTGGCACTGCCGGCGGCGAGCCGCTCGCAGCACGCGATTTTATCCGAAGTCGGCGGAATGACACAGGCGCGTAGCAGGAAATGTTCAATTCGGTATCGGATGCGGAGACCGTTGTCAGGCAACCGTTTCTTCTGCTGGTGATACCTAGAAGCTAGGCAAACCGATCCCTGAGCGCAATGAGGGTTGGCTATACCTCCGAATTCCTTGCCTGTTCGGCTCCTTACTCCTGTTCACGCTTTGTTTTGTCGTCTCCTCTTGTGGCATCCCCTTTTCACATCTATAATGTTTATTTGAGCGGAGTCCTGGGGCACCTTCCGTGCTATCCGGACTCCGCGGTCTTTTTCAAGGGGTTTGAATCGGCCGCCGGGATGCGCGTCCGCGGCAAGCACATGACCATGTCTGATCCACTGGCAAAAATTAAGAGAAAACTCCAGGAAGAAATCGAGCAGCTCTCCCACGAGCTCAACATCGAGCTTCCCAAGGAAATCGCCGTCGCTCGCGCGCACGGCGACCTATCCGAAAACGCAGAATACAAATTCGCCAAGGAGCGCCAGACCTACGTCAACGCCAAGATTGCACAACTCAAGAAGCGTATGGGCGACCTCGGCATGCTCAACCTCAACAATATCCCCAAAGACCGCTCCGGGTACGGCTCGCGCGTCGTGGTTCTCGACGTCGCTCGCGACGTGAAGGTGGAATATAAGCTGGTCAGTAGCGAAGAGGTCGACGCCGAAAAAGGCCTCATCTCTACGACCTCGCCGATCGGCCGTGCCCTGCTCAACCGCAGGGTCGGCGATGAGATCGAAGTTGCCACGCCTGCGGGCAAGAAGGAATTTGAGATCGTTGAGCTTGTAACCATTCACGACGGCGAGTAACCTTCTTTCTGTTGGTCTTGTTTCTCGTCCCGCCAGCACTGGGGGCCTTATGTTCTGGGGAGCCGGCCCGACGCTCGGGCTTCTTACGTTTTGCGGTTATTTGCTTTTTCTTTTTGGCGCCGTCCTTGTGTGGCGCAACCGGAACAACTTCTTGCTGTGGATCCAGGACGAGATTTCCTTTTTCCAGCGCAGCTTTTCACGTTACACTCCCGCCGGCCCTTTCTATATCCCCCGCTCGGATTCCCGCTTCAAATCCGTTCCGCATTACCTCCTGAATTCGCTTTCGCGGCTTTCCGAGACGCGCATCAATGGCGGCGCTGTGCTCCTCCTCGTCGGCCTGCTGCTTTTTCTGTTGGATTTTTACATCTGATTTTTCCCGTTGTTCTTTATTCACGAGGTTACGCCCTGCTTTTCCGCGCGCTCCGCAGTCTTCGTCACCACTCGATTTTCGCGCCTCAGTGGACAAATCGAACTCGCTTTGCGATCCTCATTTCGATGAAACCCGCTCTGATCGTTCACGGCGGCGCCTGGGACATTCCTGACGAGGCCGTCGATGCCTGTAAGTCCGGTTGTCGGCGCGCTCTTGCTGCCGGTTGGTCGATCCTTTCAAAAGGTGGCAATGCTCTCGAGGCCATCGAAGCCGCAGTCATGGTATTGGAAGACGATCCTGTTTTCGACGCGGGCTACGGCTCGCACCTGAACCGGGACGGCCGCGTGGAGTGCGACGCCATTGTGATGAACGGCGCGACGCTGCGTGCTGGCGCGGCTTCCACGCTGCAGCGGGTGAAGAATCCCATTCTGGTGGCTCGCGCGATCCTCGAGAAATGCCCGCACATGATGCTGGTTGGGGAGGGCGCGGAACGATTTGCGAGAGAACAAGGAATCGCGCTGTGCGATCCGGAGGAGCTGATCAGCGATGCGGGGCAAGAAGCTTGGCTTAGGTGCAGAAACGACAAGCACGCGGCCGAGCATCATCGCGGTCACGAACAGGGAACCGTAGGAGCCGTGGCCATCGATCGGGAAGGAAATCTGTTTGCAGCGACTTCCACCGGCGGCACTTGCTGCAAACTTCCGGGACGCGTCGGCGATTCCCCGCTGATCGGCTGTGGGTGTTACGCCGATTCCGAAGCCGGCGGGGTCTCCTGTACCGGCTACGGCGAAGCCATCATGAAAATCGTGATGGCCAAAACTGCCGTCGACCTCCTGCGTGAATCGGCGATCTGCATGGCTACTGGGGCCGGCGAACCCTGCGGCGTTTCCTCCGGGCAACTGGCCGCTCGTGAAGCTGTGCATCTGCTCGCGAAACGTACCCATGCCACCGGCGGCCTGATCCTCCTCGATTGCCATGGCCATCCTGGTTTCGCATTCAACACTCCGCGCATGGCCTACGGCTACGTGGCCCTTGACGGAAATCTCGTCACCGCTGTTTAGCGCCGCCCCCAAACCCCCTCTATCTGTATCCATCAATCGTCGTTGTCTTTGTTCTTGTGATCGACCGGGACTTCTTCGGTATCCAAAACTCCCAGGCGCATTGCCTCATAGGCCGGCAGCACCGCGGATGGCGGCAGGTGCGAACCGTCTCCCCGGCAGGCAAACCAGATAATGGCGTTTAGTGCTTGTGGATCGGCCATGTCCGCGTGCTCCAAATCCTGCCGCAACGTTTTTTTCATCCATGCTGCAGTGACTTTGTCCTTGGCCTTACCCGTCATTAGGTTATCGGCGGCAATCGTCGGCAGCGCTGCTTTGTAGGGCGTCAAATCCGGCTTGTCCTGAAAGATGTCCATGGGGATCGCGGAGGCATCCAGCTGGTTCATCGCGCGAATCCCGAGCAGCATTTCGATGGTTCGAATCATGCTCACGGTGCTGTGAAATTTGTGGATCAGCGTGCCGCGCTTGTTGTACGCGCTGATGGCCAGGCCCACCGAGCGATGTGAATCCACATGATCCGGCCCGGACTGCGCATCGTCTTCGACCGCGAAGATCGCGGTGTCTTTCCAATACACGCTCGAAGAAACCGCTTCGACCAGCCGCCCGACGGCGTAGTCGTTGTCCGCAACCATGAATTGCGGCGTCGGAAACCCTTCTTTGATTCCCGTGGTGTGATCGTTGGGAAAGCGCATCACCACGAGCGCCGGCATGGGATCCGGTTTGCCTGCCTCGCGCTCGGCGACGAATCCCTTAAACTCCGCGAGCCATTCGCCAAACCGCGAGTTCCCCCGGCAGCTGGCATGGGCATGGTCTTCGGTCACCGCGGCGTCCGGGCGTCCCGGCGCTTCGAGCGCGGCTTTGTAGCAATCCACGGTCATGATGTCCGGCGCCGTGAGGTCGAAGCTGCGGAAGCTCGGGCTGTGATGATTCGCGAGAGAAGCCTTGTTGGGAATGTCGCGAACGGCTTTCGAAATATCCGGATATCCCTTGTGGCGCCTCTGCTTTGCTGTCGCCACGTCATTCGCGGAAATCACCGTGATGAATTCCCCGTAATTCCGGTAACTCAATCCTGCGCGTGCGGCGGCGTCCCACAGGTAAAGCGTTTTCGGCTCGCCGAGGTCCGTGAACCCTTGCCGATAGGGCAGATGCTTTTCTAACAGATCGGTCAACGCTGCCAGGGCGTCACCCTGGAATTTATCGAGTTGCAACTCGCCAGGTGGTTCGTAATCCGGCAGGCGGTTGTAACCTTCAAAGTCATACGTGCGCCCGCGGTCGGAATAGTTCCAGCGAAAGGCCTTGTCCACGTAATCGTTCGAAAATGCGGCCGTCGCCCAGTTGTGTCCGTCGGGGCTCGCTTCGGAATTCACGAAAAAGCGGTCGAAGAGGCCGAAACGATCGGCCAGCGCATGATGATTGGGTGTCACCGCTTGTGAGGTGCCATCGGGACGGCGCGCCGCGTCGCCTTCGCCGAAAATCGCCAAGCCGGGGTCGCCATCGGCAGCGTGGCCGTCACCTGAACTTTTCACGTCGCCGAACACCTGGTCGTAGGTGCGGTTTTCCTTGATGATGTAAATGACGTGCTTGATGGGGCTTTCGCCGGCAAAAAGCCTTGGCGGAGCAAAATCCACGAGCCCATCGTTCTGCATGGTTTGTTGGGTGTAGTGCGCCAGTGTCGGGTCATCCGGCAGCGCCACGAAGCCGATATTTCCCGAGACGATCGAGCCGCTGTACTGGCCGCCCTGGCGATGGTTTTCCTTGCGGGGAGGAAACGCTGCGTTTGGCGGGTTCGGGGTGTAGCCGGAGTTGCTTACACGCATCGAGGAGGGTTCGAATCCCGTCCCTTTGCCATTTCCGATAAAAAGTCTTCCGTCCGCCACCGCAACCGCGGATGGGTATTGACCCGTTGGAATAAATCCCAAAATCTTTGACTTTGCCGCGCCTCCGTTCTCCAGGGATTTTCCGCCGCGAGCCTTTTCGGAAAGCGCCACGACAGCGACGGCGTTGCTGTGAGCGTTCGCGACATAAAGGGTCTTTTCATCCTCGCTGAGCGCCACTCCCTCTGGGCTCGATCCCGGCAGAGCGCTCTCCGCGAGACGCACGTCAATTCGCTCGATGTCCTGATCCGAGGCTGTGTCAATCACGGAAACGCTATCGGCGTTTGAATTGGCCACAAACAGCCGCGTGCCTTTGGCATTCGGCTCCATCGCGGTCGGATGTCTGTCCACGCTAATGTATTTTTCCACGAAGGCCTTGCCATCGAGCGAGACCACGGCGACCGAAGAATCGTTCCAGCAGGAAACATAAGCCCGCGCCTTCTTCCCGTTTTCGAGGAGTACAACCCCGTATGGATAGATGTTCCCGTTGAGCTTTCCTCGGTGATGCAAATCGACCCGCTGCATTTTTCGCGCGCCGTTCAGGTCGCGGACAATGGTTACGCTGTCACCCAGATTGTTGGCAGTAACCAGCGTGCGGCCGTCCTTGGTCACCGCGAGGCCGGTGGGGTAGAGTGCCGCTTTCCCTCGGTTGTAGTCCTTTGGCGACACTTCCCCGGGATTGCTGATCAGGAAAAACGGCGCGGTAACTTTTGTGCCCGGCCCGGGCGAAGCCGGTTGGACCGGAGTGACGGCTCTCGGATCGAAGCGGAAAATCCACACCTTGTTTTCGAATCCGCCGGAAACATACATCGCAAAACTGCGCTCCGCCGATGCCACGGGTGCAAAAGCCAGCCCGACATTCGCGCTTTGCGGCGTGGGGAAATAGACGTTTTGCGTCACTCGTGGCTCGGGCGTTGCGTTCAGGTCGATCACCGCAATCGATTGTTGTGCCCTGTTGGTGTCATCGCTAAACTGCACGCCAAAACCGCTGTTCACAACCAGCAGATAGCGGCCTTTTCCGTCGTGCCCGAGCTTGTCCGGGCTCCGCAACATGGTCATGGGCATGGCCCCCACGGCCGGAAGTTCTGTTCCCGCATCCATCACGAGCGAGCCTGCGGGTGTAATGGGCCGGCCTTCTCCCGCCGGCTCCTGCTGCCCGCCGGCGATTCCAGAAAACAGTGTCGTCGTAAGGAAAAGCCCACTGCAAAAGCGGAATGTCATGAATGCACCTGCCGAAGTTAAGATTTCTTGTCGCATCGTTTTTCGTGCGGTTCCAAATGTACGCGCATTCGAGCCTAAGGGAAAATTGTTTCGCTCGCATAAACACGCCGACGCCGCCCTGGTGAGCCGGAATAAATTTGACCGGAAGCGCGCCTGCCCTTTAGCATGAATAATGCGTAGTTCCCGGCCGCTAAACAAAAGCCACTCGGACTCGGAATGAAGATCAAACTTTTGCTTGCCACCTTTTTGTGTTTTTTACCGTGGAGTTCACCGTCGGCGCAGACCATCGACGAAATTATAAAAAAGGCCATCGAAGCGCGCGGCGGAATCGACAAGATCAAGGCGGTCGAATCGGAGCGGATCACCGGGCGAGTCGCCTTTTCCCAGGGCCTCGAGGGCACGGTGGTGCTGGAGCTCGAGCGCCCTCACAAGCTGTATTCCGAAATCACCGTAGAAGGGCAGAAGGTTCTGCGCGCGTACGACGGGAAATCCGCCGGCTGGACGGTGAATCCTTTCACGGAGAACAAGGGGGTGGTCGAGATGTCTGCCGATGAACTGAAGGATATGCCTGATGAATCGGACCTCGACGGCCCGCTCGTGGATTACAAAAGCAAAGGGTCGCAGGTGGAACTGGTCGGGAAGGAAAACTCAGACGGCAAGGCAGTTTATCGTTTGAAGGTAACCAGCAAGAGCGGGGAAGTCCGCTCTTATCTCATCGACTGCGCCACGTTCTTGACGACCAAATGGGAAGGGACTCGCAAGGTCGGAAACGAGCCGCTTCCCTGGGAGAGCGTCCTCTCCGATTACCGCGAAGTCCAGCGAATGAAGTTCCCCTTCAAAATTGATCAGGGCAGCCCCGGCACGGAATACCAACAGACTCTTACGATCGACAAAGTCGAAATCAATCCTAAAATCGACGAGTCGCACTTCGCCAAGCCCGTTGCCGCTCAGGCGGCGACGTCCACCACTGGCCCCGCAGCAAGCAAGCCCTACTAAGGACTAAGGCTGACGCCTCGAGAGCCTCTGTCGCGGGTTGCTCAAGGAAATAAGGGCTCGCCCGGCGGGTGCTTTCGCCAGCTCCGCAATCGCCTTTCTGTTGCTTAGCCGCCCCGGCATGCATACTATAATCGGAAAGATTATGGAGCTGGCACTCAACCTGGTCTGGGTCGGCGTGGCCATCGCTGCGATTCTCGCGCAGATCCTCACGCTGTCTGGCAGCGCTGCATCCTTGCGGCGCCCGGCGAGTTATGTCCGCAAACTGATGGCCATGGGCTGCTCCCTGGTGATCCTCTTTTTCGTCATCTCGATGACCGATGATCTGCACAATCAGCAAGTTCTGGTCGAAGACAGAAAGAGTGCACGAATTGCGGCGGCAACCACAGCGAATCCAGCCTCCTGCAGACCCCTTCCTACCCACCTTCTCCTGTTTTCCCCGCCCCTGGCGCTTTCCTCGTCTGCGCCTGCCGCAAGAAGGGGAATCGAAAACACAAAGTTTCTGCCCATTGCTGAGGTCGCCCACGAAAACCTCTGCGGCAGAGCCCCTCCTCCGTCGCTCTCGTAACCCGTCCGTATTCCCGCTTGCAAGAGCTGTTTGCCGGACAAGGTCAAGGAGCCTGGTGACCTTGCTCGCCCATTTTCCATTTTGGCGCACAACCTCGGGAGGGTTCAGGGGTCCCCCGGAATAGATAAAGGAAGAAGAAATGCGGGCTTTAGGAATCTTGAGAAAAGGTCTTTGCTTGGGACTCCTGCTGAACCTGGTTCTGGCCGCAAGTGCGTTGGCCCAGAAGGCCCTCACGTGGCAGGAAGTTCGTGACAGATTCGAGGCTCTGAATCCAACTCTGCGAGCGGGCTTAATCGGCATTGACGAGTCCAAGGCTTCGGAAATTACCGCCTACTTGCGGCCCAACCCGAACCTCGCCGTGACAACGGATGGGATCCAGGCCGCGCCTTATCAGGGAGTCTGGCAGCCTCTCAGGGGCGCAACGATTTCGCCAAACATCAGCTACCTGCATGAGCGGCGGCACAAGCGGGAATTGCGGCTTGAGAGCGCTCAGAAAGCCACCGCCATTGCGGTTTCGACCGAGGGCGACCTGCACCGCACGCTCATCTCCAACTTGCGCACCGCGTTCATTCAGGTGCTTGAAGAAAAGGCCATTCTCGCGCTGGCCAAAGAAAACATGGCTTATTCTGATTGTGCCCCTCACCATTGTGTTCATTTTCGCCATCCTCTACACGATGTTCCGTTCCTACAAGTGGGCCTTGCTCATTCTCGGGACCGCAGCGATGGCGCCCCTCGGCGGCCTTGTTGCTCTGTTAGTCGGCGGGACGCACTTTAGCGTTTCCTCCGGGATAGGCTTCCTGGCGCTTTTCGGAGTGTCTGTACAAGTCGGCGTAATCATGCTCGAATATATCAATCAACTCCGCGCGCGGGGACATTCCATCGAAGACTCCGCCATTGCGGGCGCGGTTCTCCGTGTTCGGCTCCTCAGCGTGTTCCTCCTTCCGACGCTGTACGTTTGGGTCGCCGGTGAGGGAGACAAACTCCGGAAGTGGAAACAGGATTTGACGAAACAGCATAAAATGCGCGGCCTCCGCTCGTCATGGCTCACACGAAGTCCTTGAAGGGAAAGGGTGCCCGGCAACAGGGAGTCGCATCATTGAAAAAGGAAGCGGTCCGAGCGCGGATCGAGGAGATGGGGATCGACGTGACTTCTGCCGAGCAGGCACGTTAGGCGGCGGAAGCCGTCTACCGCGCAGGAATCCCCATCGCCGAAATAACCATGACGGTTCCGGGAGCGCTCGGGGTAATTCCCGAATTGCTGGAAAGCCTTCCAGAAATGGTTGTCGGCGCCGGCACGGTCCTCGACCTGGAAACCGCCGAGCGCTCGGTGGCTGCCCGAGCGAAATTCCTGACGAGCACCGGGTTCATTCACGAAGTGGTGGAGTTTGCTCGCAGCAAAGGCATACTCGTCATTCCCGGCGCTTTGACACCCGGCGAGGTCATCCAGGTGTCGAAAGTCGGCGCGGACTTCGTCAAGATTTTTCCCGGTGCGGCACTTGGCGGCGACCATTACATCCGGGCGTTGAAAGCGCCGTTCCCGCAAATTCCCTTGGTAGCTGCGGGAGGAGTGAATCAACGGACGGCTCTCGACTACATCCTGGCCGGCGCGTCGGCGCTGGGCGTGGGCGGTGAGCTGATTCCCAACGAAGCGCTCGAGCGCCAAGCAGGAAGAACCCATTTCACGAGCTCGTGCGCCGGTTCCTCGCACGAGTCAAAGAAGCCCGGAGCCGCCTAGCGGCGTGATAGGAATTTGAGGCCGGCCTGAGACTCGCTGCTGACGTGCAATTCCAACTGCCTTGCCCCGGGGCTGCTGCTATGCTTTTTCCGTGGCCAAGAACTCTCGAGCGACCAACAGAGTTGCGAACGCAGGCCTGTGCGCCGATTGTATCCACGCCCGTTCGGTCCAATCCGACCGCGGTTCGACGTTTCTTTTCTGCGAACTCTCTGCCCGCGATCCGAAGTTTCCCAAATATCCGCGGCTTCCCGTTCTCTCCTGCGAAGGCTACCGGAAGAAGGAGGCCAGCGGCTGAGCCGAGCTTAAGCCTGGCTGCAACCCTCCGCGTCCCGAGGGAGCGGGTTTGCCAATCCGCGAACTCACGCTTAGCTCCTCAACTCTGCACTCTCCAACCGTTCGATCCTGGATCTTCCGATCAGATGCGGCAAAGCAAAGCGGTACCCTCGTCGCCGGCAGGTCCGGACGACGCCGGAATCTTTGTGGATGACCAAAATTTCAGGGGAACACGCCGGGCGGCCACGTGCGGACGCGGCGCGAAAAAAAGCAGGGCGTCGCTACGACGCCCTGCCAGCCAAACCGACAAAAAATGGAAGATTTCAGGAGCACGCGCCAGCTAGCTCGTTACGGCTGCTGCGGTTGAGGCTGCTGGGTCTGTGGCTGCTGTGAGGGCTGCTGCGGTTGTTCTGGCTGCGGAATCGGCCTGTTCGGGTCCGGCGTCGTGGCGGAGACGGGCGTCAAGGTCGGCGCGCCAGCGCTGGCCGCGGCCAGCTCGGACTCCTTGTACTTTGGCGCGCTGATGTACCCCTGAACGGAATTCTTGCCGATCTTGTTCACCACGATTTGCACCGGCTGCCCGACGCTCTCCGTGTGGATCCAGATGGGCTCGTAGAGATTCACTTTCTTTTTGCTGAGCTGCTTGTCGTCGACAACCATCATCAGATCATAGTTCATGTGCTTCGCGTCGGTCCGCCGCAGCGACAGCGTGATCGGTCCGAAGCGCTGGAACTGCCTGGACTTTCGGAGGTCAAATTCAAAGTAGCTCCGCTCACCGCGTTTTTCCAGCACGACCAATTCATCATGTGTTTTGGCGATCGAGCCGCTGAGCTCGTCTTTCGTGGAATTGAGATTGGTCTCGAGATCGGTCCGGTTCTTGGCTACCTGGTCCTGCGTTTCCTTCAACTGTTTCTCTTGGTTTTCCAGCTGCGCCTGCAACTGTTTGTAGCGCTTGTCCGCCACCGGCGCGCCGTGCTTGGCTCCCGGCGACGGGTTGGTGTTTTTTTCCGCGGCCGCTTGCGCGGCGGCCTGCTGCGCCGCGACCATGTCATTAAGCTTTGCGTTGACGCTGTTGAGCTGGCCCTGCAGTTGGTCGATCGTGGAGTTGGCGGTGGTCTGCTGCGCCGTCAAATGCCCCACCGCGATTTGCTGCCGGTAACCGTAGCCAAACGCCAATCCCGCCACGATCAATAGTGCCACCGCGCCAAGCAGCAGCCCGCGGTTAAGGCCCGCAGGGCGGGCTTCCCATCCGGCCTCCGGCTGAGTTTCTTGATACTCTCGGTTCTCTAGATTCTCTTCCATCCTCAATTCCTCCTGGGTTTCTACCCTCTCTTAGGCCGCAGCATCCGGGCTGAGCGTCCGCCTTTTGCAGTCGTGCTTTGCTTCCATCTCGCTGCAGAATGCGCTTCACCCCAAGCTTCCGAAAGGTTTACTGCAATGGGGTGGCCCAAAGCTGTAATTCACGCCTGTGGCTAACCCTCACACCGACAATAACTAACAAGTGGAACAGCGCGGAATGTAAGGATATCCCGGTACTAGTCCCTGCAAATTTGTCCTCGTTTGAGGCGACTTTCCACAGTCCACTTGAGAGCCGCAGTTTGGCCGCTTTTTCCCGGTCTTCGTTGCCGCGGGCTTACCCCGTGTGTTAGCATCCGCGTGAAAGAAGAGCGTTCCAGGAGTCTTTCGATTCTCCTTCGCCTCCGCCGCTCGGAGACCCAAGGGGAAGAAACCGTTCCACGTTCCGTGAACGAAGGCGCGCTCTTCCTCCTAAGTCGACAATTCGTTCAGGCGCAAGCCCGCGCTTGAAACCTGGTGGCGGACTTTCGCCGATTGCTCTGGATCGCGGGATCGCGATCCGCGGATCGCAAAAGGAGAGTTCGCATGAAATGCTATCTCACCAAGGACATTCGAAACGTTGGCATTGTAGGTCACGGCGGCACCGGAAAGACGCAACTGGTGTCGTCGTTGCTGTATGCCGCGGGCATGACGCCGCGGTGGGGAAAAGTTGCGGATGGCAGCGCCACAACCGACTGGGACGACGAGGAGGTGGCGCGAAAGATATCCATTCAGGCGGGCCTCGCTTACGCCGAGTGGCCCGCGACGCCGACCGGCCCCTCCGGCTCGTCCGACAAAGTTAAAATCAATTTTATCGACCTCCCCGGCTATTCCACCTTCATCACCGAAACGAAAGCTTCGCTGATCGCCGCCGATGCCGCGCTGATCGCCGTGGACGCGCACGTGGGCGTGCAGGTCACCACGGAAAAAGTCTGGGATTACGCGACCGAGTATGACATTCCCCGCGCATTTGTGCTCACCTGGATGGATCGCGAGCTTTCCAGCTTCGAGCGCTCGCTGGATTCGCTAACGGAAGTCTTTGGCCGCGATGTTGTCGCGCTGCAGTTGCCGATTGGTTCGGAAAAAGGATTTCGCGGCGTCATCGACCTGGTGGCCATGAAGGCCCACACCTACAAGCCGGACGGCGATGGCAAGGCCACGATCGAAGAGATCCCCGGCGCGCTCGCTGACGAAGCCAAAGAAGCGCACGAGAAGCTCGTCGAAATGATCGCCGAAGGCGACGACGCGATGATGGAGGAATTCTTCCGAGAGGGTACCATTCCCATCCACGATTTGATTCCCGCCGTGCGCAAAGCCATTGTCGCTGAAAAAATCTTTCCCGTCTTGATGACTTCCGCGCTCCACAACATCGGCACCGCGAGCCTGCTCACGTTCTTGGCCGATGCGTTTCCTCATCCGGACGAGCACGCGCAGGTCGGTTATAAAGATCCCGGGGGAAAGGGCGACCGCGTCGAGCGCAAATACGATGACGCCCAGCCGGTTTCTCTGTTCGTGTTCAAAACCCTCGCCGATCCCTTCGCCGGGCGCATCAACTATTTCAAGGTGAAGAGCGGGGTGCTGAAGAACGACGCCACGCTTCAGAACTACAACCGCAATGTTTCAGAACGCCTTCAGCATATTCAAGTTGTGCAAGGAAAGCAGCTCACCGAAACCGGCGAGCTGCATGCCGGCGACATCGGTGCCATCGCCAAGCTGAAGGAAACGACCACGGGCGAAACACTCGGGGACAAGGCCGCGCCGATTTATTACACGCCGGCACGCTTGCCGGAGCCGTCCATCACTTTTGCCATTGAGCCCAAGAGCCGCGCGGACGAAGACAAGATCGGCGTGGCCATTCACAAAATTCTCGAAGAAGACGGCGCGCTGCGTTTTTCGCGCGACGCGCAAACGAAAGAATTCTTGCTTGCCGGCTCCGGCCAGCAGCACATCGAGGTCGTCGTTGCCAAGCTTCAGAAGCGCTACAATGTCAATCTCACGCTGAAGCCTCCCAAGGTTCCCTACCGCGAAACGATTCGCGGCAAGGCTGACGCCGAAGGCAAGCACAAAAAACAGTCGGGCGGCCACGGCCAGTTCGGCGTGTGCCGCATCAAGATGGAGCCTGTCGAGCGCGGCAAGGGCATCGAGTTCGTCGACGATATTTTCGGCGGGGCGATCCCCAAAAACTGGATTCCGTCGGTCGAGAAGGGCATTCGCGATTCCGCCGCGCGCGGCTACCTCGCGGGATTTCCCGTGACGGATTTCCGGGCCATTCTCTACGATGGCAAATATCACGACGTGGATTCGTCGGATATCGCTTTCAAGATTGCCGGCTCGCTGGCGTTCAAGGAGGCCATGAAACAGGCGCGGCCGGCGTTGCTCGAGCCCATCATGAACGTGGAAGTCTATGCGCCGGATCAATACTCCGGCGACCTGATGGGCGACCTCAGCTCGCGGCGCGGCCGCATTTCCGGTAGCGAAACGCGCGGTCACAACGTCATCATCAAGGGCCAGGTGCCGCTCGCCGAGATGCTGAGTTACGCGACCGACCTAACTTCCAAAACGCAAGGTCGCGCCAGCTATTCGATGGAGTTTTCGCACTACGACTACGTACCCAACGAACTGGCGGAAAAAGTGATCGCGGCCCACAAAGCCGCCCACGGGGAAGCCCTGGTCGAAGAAGAGGCCTGAGCGTTCTCGTTCGAGTGGTAACGCCCTTCGCTTCGTTGTTTGCCGCGCTTCGCAGGGGTGGGTTAGATCGGGTCCTTCTCCGGAACGCCGGGCCGACCCAAACGGTCATCCCGGCCCTCCGGACGCGGCTGAAGGGGAAGGGATTTGCTTTCTTGGTTTTACACGGGTGAGTGAGGCGTTTATGGCGACCTTGACCGAGACAACTCCTATCACCGAAATGACATCAGCCGTAAGCGAGGCCACACCGGTCGTTGCCGTGTCCCCGCGCAACGTCGCCGTGGATGCTTACCGCGGACTGGTCATGTTGTTGATGATGGCGGAGGTTCTCGAGCTTTCGCGCGTCTCCGCGGCGTACCCGACGAGCCTGTTCTGGAAGATTCTGGCGTACAACCAGACGCACGTGGAATGGTTTGGCTGCTCTCTGCACGACACGATTCAGCCGGGCTTCTCTTTTCTGGTTGGCGTGGCGCTGCCGTACTCCATCGCCAGCCGCATGGCGAAGGGAGTGCGCTTCGCGGATCTGTTCTGGCATGCACTGTGGCGTTCCTTCGCGCTGGCGGCTCTGGGCGTATTTCTCCGCTCCATGGATCATTCCATGACCTATTTCACGTTCGAAGACACGCTCTCGCAGATCGGCTTTGCCTACCCGTTTCTGTTCCTGCTCGGATACGCTTCCTCGAAAGCACCGTCGCTCAAGTGGGTTTGGACGTCGCTTGGCTGCATTCTCTTCGCCTATTGGCTGGCTTGGGCCTTGTATCCCGCGGCGCCGGCCCACTTCAACTGGCAAAGCGTGGGCGTTTCCCCGGCGTGGAACACACAGCACAACTTCACCGGATTCGCCGCGCACTGGAACAAAAACTACAATTTCGGAAACCGCTTCGACCAGTGGTTCCTGAACCTGTTCCCGCGCGAACATCCCTTTGCGTACAACGAAGGCGGCTACCTCTCGCTGAGTTTCATTCCCACCCTGGGGACCATGATCCTTGGCCTGATCGCCGGGCGCTGGCTGCGTGAATCGCGCTCCGCTGGATCCCGGACCTCGGAGTCTCGATCTCTTGAGCACCGGCCAATGGTCCCAATGAGCAAATTGGTCGTTGCCGGCGTGTCGGGAATTGTCCTGGGCCTGGCGCTGCATTACTCGCACGTTTGCCCGGTGGTGAAGCGCATTTGGACGCCGTCCTGGACCATCTTTAGCGGAGGCATCTGCTTTTTGTTTCTCGCCGCATTCAGTTGGGTGGTCGAAGTAAAGGGCTTCAAGAAATGGGCTTTCCCGCTGGTGGTTATCGGTATGAACTCGATCGTGGCCTACTGCATCGCGCACTTTTTGGAAGGGTTTCTGGACAGCACCTTGCGCATCCACCTGGGTCGGTATTTCTTTCAGTTCGCGGGCGTAGGGCTTGAACCCTTCTTCCGCGGCGCCGTCATTCTCCTGTGTTATTGGCTCATCCTGCTCTGGATGTACCGCCGCAAACTCTTCCTGAAGATCTGAACTAGGGGTCTCGACGGAAGCAAACTCTGGACTCCCTGAAAGGCGAGAACGGCACGGTTTTGCTCTTTTTCCGTTCCGCGGACGGGTGACCCTTCTGCACAGGGCAACTGGTCGAGTTGCAAAGCGCCATGCCAAGGTTCCAGAAGCAAAGGCTCAAGTTCGCGGCCATCAGCTATGACTCGGAAGAAATCCTGAAATTTTTCTCCGACCGCCACAAGGCGCTGGTGTTCCCGGCGCGCGCATTACGTTGGCCGCGGCAATTGGTCCCCCCTCCGAACGTGCGCGCCCGGGCGTCAAACGCTACAATCCCACCCAGCTCGTGATCGACCCGGTGCCACAAATGGAATGCAAGCCCACCGTCTATCCGCTGCCCAAAATTCTTTATTTGCCCGCGATCCAGGAGAAGGTGCCCGCCTTTGAAGGAACGTTGCGCATCAGCCGGGATGTGAAAGTCAGTTCAGCAGCGGAGTTTTGGGGATCACTCGGAAAAGAAGGGAAAACCTTCACCATTTCCGCGGAAAGCTCGAATACCAGGCCTGTGACCAGACCATTTGCTACTGGCCCACCTCGGTTCCGCTGGGATGGCAAATCCAAGTATTTCCCTTGGATCGCACGCGCGCGCCGGTGGAAAATTCGCCATAAGTAGAGCAGGATTTCGCGAGCCGCCCAATTTGTCTAGCCAAGCGGCAATTTGGAAGATGCTTTTTTCTCGAGGGGGGGCGCAAACTGATGGTCATGAACAGGGCAAAACAGCCCAAGCCTGCCACGCAAGCCAAGCCCGGTGCCCGGACCGCGGATGGTACGCGGGGCAACTCAGGCTTGCAAAGCAAGCTCGGGCCGCAAACCCGAGCCGTTCATGGCGGGGAGCCGGAGCGCCACGGTGTGAACGGTCCGGTCGTCACCGAAATTATCCGCACCTCGACCTTCACCTTTTCCAACACGGAAGAAATGAAGGAGTGGGCCGAGGGCAAGAACAAAGCCTACATTTACACGCGCTACGGGAATCCAACGCTGAGCGTGGCGGAAAAGAAAATTGCGGCGCTCGAAGGCGCGGAGGCCGCGGTGGTGGCCGCTTCGGGCATGGCGGCGATTTCCTCCTCGCTTCTGGCGGTGCTGAAGGCTGGAGACGAGCTGATCTCCACGGCGCAACTTTACGGCGGCACGTACCGGCTCATGCGCGACGTGTTTCCCAACCTGGGCATTACTGTTCACCATGTCCAGCCCGATCTTTGCGGCATCGAAAAGCTCGTCAACGCACGCACACGCGCGCTGTACGTCGAAACGCCGACCAATCCCACGCTGCGTTTGGTGGACATTGAAAAAGCCGTGGCGTTCGCCAACAAGCACCATCTCGTCTCGCTGATCGACAACACGTTTGCCACTCCCGTCCTGCAGAACCCCATTCGGCTGGGCTACGACCTGGTGGTGCACAGCGCGACGAAAGCGCTGGCAGGCCATTCGGACATTCTCGCAGGCGTCTCCGTGGGCAGCCAAACGTGGATGGACAAAGTGCGCCAGATGATCATTTATCTGGGTGGGTCGCTGGATCCCGGCGCGGCCTATCTGCTGATTCGCGGCATCAAGACGCTGGGCGTGCGGGTAGCTCGGCAATGCGAGAACGCCATGGCCGTGGCGACCTTTTTGGAAAAGCATCGGAAAGTCGAGCGTGTGCATTATCCGGGGCTGCCGTCGCACCCGGATCACGAGCTCGCAAAAAGGCAGATGCGCGGGTTTAGTTCGATGCTGGCGTTTGATATGAAAGGCGGCTTGCCGGCGGCGCGGCGCTTGTGCGATCGCGTGCGGCTCTTTCTGATGGCGGCCAGCCTGGGCGGCGCCGAGTCGCTGGTGATTCTGCCGATTTACAGCTCACACTACGACATGAGCGACGAGGAGTTGAAGCGCGCAGGCGTCGGCCCGGGGACGGTAAGGGTTTCGCTGGGATTGGAAGACAAAGAGGATTTGATCGAGGATTTGAAGCAGGCGCTCGAATGACGCGACTCGTGATGGGTGACTTGACGATCTATGTCGAGAATTTAATTCGTGGCGGGAACTGGCCTTTCCCACTCTTGCGCTTCTGGCAGCAGCGACTTCACAATGTCTTCCAGTTCGTGGGCGCTCTGAACGTCCTGCGGGTAGTTGTGCGGGGTGATGTCAAACGCCTTGGCGTACTTCGCGCGGACGTCCTGCAGCTCCTCCTGGAGACGAAAGGCAATGCGCTTGGCATTCAGTGAATCCGTTCCCGGCAGGACCAGCGCGAAAATATCGGGGCCGAGGCGGTAAATGGAATCCGTGGGACGCAGCTTCCGGGACATGGCCTTGGCGGCATCGCTCCACGCCGCGTCGTCATCCTGGTTCGGCTTTGCCGGACCTCCGGCAGCCTTGGCCTTCACCAGCAAGAGCGAAAGTGTCTTCTGCATGGTCATGGCGCGGCGGAACTCCATGGTGAGGCGGTCCCAGAAATGACTCTGGTCCGGCATGGAGTGGAGCAGATCGACACTGGCTTGATGCTGCAGCGTCATATTGCGCTCGAGCTCCGCCAGCAATTGCTGCTTCAACTGGCGCACCGTGCGCTGCCGCTCGAGCAGGTAACCAACGAAGAGCAGCGTTAATCCGCAGAAACCGAAAAACGCCACCCGCAGGGTCCACTTGTTGCCGATGGGGTGAAGAAAGACCAGCGGATACATGAACGCCGCGAGCCCGCCCGCCAGTACCAGCACCAACACGACGGCTAGGATGGTGAGCTGCAGCTCCCGCTTTTCGAGCCGATCCAATTCCGCACGATTTAGCGTTGCAGCCATGCTTGTCTTCGCGCTTTCGGAGCGGGTCCGAGCCGCTTTTGCAAGTTTCGCTTGGGCTAGGCCCGTCGAAGGAAATAGGCCACCATGCTCATGGTCCCGCCGAAAATCGCTCCCAAGCAATGGAACTGCCGCTCGGTTGTGACGGAAACGCTACTGGTCTTTCGCGCAGTGAGTCGGCGAACGAGCCCAGTCTCAAAACTGGCGCTACGCCCGGCGAAACGTGGCGGTGCGGTCGGCCTGATTAGCCGTATGAACATGGGTGCACGTCTACTGGACAATACGAATTTCGACCTTTTGCGCGGAGGCATGCTGTGAGAGCAGTGTCGACATGCGCTGGGTCCAACGGTCCAGGCCTTCGGCCCCGCCGAACGAGACGATGACGGCGAGAATCCCCTCGGTTTTAGCCGTGACCATGGTGCGCTCGGAATCGCTGGTGGCGCTGCCATGCGGGCCCTGGTCATCGGCGAAAAGCGGCAGGCCCTCGAGGTTCAAATCATATTTGCCGATGCCCTTGTAGGTTTCGCCCGCTCCCCCCGCGCGAAAAACGACGTCACCCCGCAAATGCGCTGCGTCATACAAGCCCACCGGAAGGCGGCTTTCAACGGAAACCAGATTGATGATGTCCACCACGACGTTGATCTGCGGCAGGCCCTTGCCAGCAACCGCCCGGCGCAGGAGCGCCTCGGCCGAGCCACGATAACGCGCGGGATCTTTCCCGAGCGCCTTGTAGGCCCGGCGCGTCATCTCGATTTGTGGCGATTCCAATACGCTGCGCGGGAAAGGCAGGCGCTCGATTTCGAGCGCTCGCGCTTTCATCTCGGCGAGGAACTCCTCCGGCGACGGGCCCGTTTTCACGCGCGCTGTCAGGCAGCCCAAAGCGGCGCGCGGGCATTTTTTCTTTAAACCTGCGTCAATTTGAACTTTCACTTTGCGTGTGAAGCGGCCTCATCCGTTGTATTGGATGCAGGGCGATTCTACCGCGGAGAAACGAAGATTCGCGAGCCCTCATGCCGTTTATGAGCGTTCTGCCGGGAAGGATGATCGAGGTTTCTCCGTGGTTTCTGGGTTTATCGCGGAATCGTATTTGACTTGCGGGGACGCTTCGTTCCTCACCGGAGTGACCAGGCAAGTGTGCTAGAGTTAGAGAGCGACAGGCCCGTGGCTCAGTTGGTTAGAGCGCTTCCTTGACACCGTAGCGCTGTGGGCCTAGCGATTAGAAATTTGGGGTCTAATCGTTTGAGTTGCTGATGTGACCCCATAGGCTATAGGCCCGTAGCTCAGTTGGTTAGAGCGCTTCCTTGACACGGAAGAGGTCAGAGGTTCGAGTCCTCCCGGGCCTACCATTTTTCGTCCCGCTAAATTTTCTACCTGTGATTTCCTATCGGTGTTGTCGTTTTCTGTAGGCGTTCCAACCTTACGCTTTCCGTCCCGTAGCATTTTCGCCTTCGGAAGGGTTTTGACTTCCCCGGCCTTCGGACACATAGTTCCATTGCAGCGAGTACCAACTTGTGATTCCTACCTGTGATTCTTACATGTGAAACAGGTATAACGCGTCTGGAGAGGACGTTCGATACGATCTAAGTTGTTATCTTTCCGCACGGTGACAGCCTGGCGACTGACGGGCAACTCTATCCCAAGGGAAGGTTTGCCGACCAACCGCCCGGTTATCTCGCTGCTGTGATTCACCGTCCCTGGGGTGAACTGCCCGCCGATTTGTTGACGGGTGACTTGCTGTTCAGTACCGACAGCAGTTCCAGCGCGGACGATGGCGGCGGAACTTCACCCAGCAGCACAATTGCTTTCGCACTCACAGCTTTGCCGTAAAGCTTTCGGTTTGCCCTGTTGTCGGGTCGTAGCGTGGAGCCTTCAACCGACACGCCAGCAAAGAGTCCGCGAGCGCGTGAGTACGAAATTATGTCCGCACGTAGGAATGCATCCGTTGCGACAGTTTGTTCGCGTCCAACGATCCCTGCTGCCACCGACGCAGTAGCGCCGAGCTTCACTTTACTCTTGAGAATGCTGCTCGCGGCGCGTTGATTCATCAGGAGAAAAACGAAGTCCGTGGCTTGCCCGCCGGCCTGAAAACCAAAGCTGCCACCCCCCAGCGCGATCATTGACGGCGCCCCCCACGGCCCTTGAAAGTTGGTCCCTCCGCGGCAAGTCATCACTCCACGCCCGTAGCTTCCGCCAACTCCAACGGCGAACTTCAGGGTTGAAGGCACTACGATCACGCATTCTGCCTTCTGTAGCAACGACGCGGGAATCCCACTCCGCAGCTGCAGGACTTCCCTCACCACCGTGCCAGAATTTGCGACTCGGTCGTGCTCTTTGCTTTGCGCCGAGATTGTGGCCGCAGTAACCGCGATGCCCGACCCGCCATCATTCGTCACTCCGTAGAACGTTGCCGCCACATGGTAGCTGCCGGCGGAACTTCCAGTCGTATAAAAGCCATTTGCCGATACCGAACCGCAGACCGGACTCGGAGTGCAGTCCCATGTCGCTATCGGAGTTAGATCTAGGCTCGTGCCATCACTCCAATAGCCCGTGGCTGTCATCTGCAGTGTGGTGGACGTCTTGATCGTATAACCTGCGTCTGTTTTGATCGCGTAACCTGCTGCCGTGACGCAGACGGCGCTGTCGCAAGGTCCTTTGCCCGTTACTATAACCCTGCTGGCGTGATCATGAAAGCAGTCGCTGCGATCCCCCCCCTTGCATCCGTTACCGTCACGGTGGCCTGCACGCCAGTTGTCCCTGTGGGCGTCCCATTGATCAAGCCACCTCCCAAACCAATGGACATCGACATGCCAGTTGGGAAGCCTCCAGTAAACCCATAGCTGTACGGTTGCATACCCCCCTTCGGTGTGACTTGGCACTGCACGCCGATGTTCTCCTTAACTTGAGAGATGCAAGGCGGGGCGTACACGCTGAGGGGATTCGACTCAATCCTCGAACCACCACCACTATTTTGGCCAAAGCAAGCCGCGGGGATCCATAGAAGCCAAAATAGCTTCAGCCGACGGGATTGACGCCATGTCATGGTGCACCTCCCAACCCTCCTGGAGCAGTCCAAACCGTCCGACTCGGGAAAGAAATCGCAAAGATTAGATCCGAGTCAGACTAAGTTCGCTCGGCGTGCGGGGGAACTGTCAAAAGCGACAGGATTGACGCCACGCTCATCGCCTTAGTTCGAGCAGCGCTCTTTTAACCCGAGGTCTTCTACCGCCCAACCCGTCTCTAAACGGTATGCGAAATTGGTAATTGGTGACTTCTTTTCGCAGATTCGCGTTGGTGACGTAGGGATTCAGGCTAGAAATCCTTGCCTGTCATTCTTGACAGGTTCTGCCAGTTTCATTCTCTGCCCTAATCCCCTGTGACTCCGCCGAGAGCGGATTGAATGTGGATTTCTGAGACTCAGATCGAAATTTCACCCGGCCCGCGCGATGGAAATCACCAAGTTCAGATCGCAACGCTTTGCCGCTTTCGGGCAAACGACGGTATATCTTCAGCGAACTCAGAACATGCTCTTGAGACTGGCAAGGAGTATCGCCGAAAAACGCTGGAGACTGCAGGAGGCACTTCGCGCAAGAGAGAATGATTTGCGGAAGTTACTGGCAAGCTCTCTAGATGCAATTGTTGTGACGAACGGCAAAATCACCAAACTCAGATCGCAACTCTTTGCCGCTTTCGGGCAAACGACGGTATATCTTCAGCGAACTCAGAACACGCTCTTGAGACTGGCAAGGAGTATTGCCGAAAAACGCCGGAGACTGCGGGAGGCACTTCGCGCAAGAGAGGATGATTTGCGGGAGTTACTGGCAAGCTCTCTAGATGCAATCGTTGTGACGAACGGTGACCGCCGTTTTGTCGCCGCAAATCCAAAGGCCTTGGACTTATTCGGAATCTCGGAAGCAAACATGAGGAAATTCACCATTGATGCTTTTGTTCCATGTGGTCAAATTCTAGATTTCGACGGAACCGGTCCGCCTTTCATAAGCAAAGAGGAGAGGAGCGGTAATTGCAGGATTAGGCGGCTGGACGGAAGTTTGCGAGTCGCAGAATATATTTTCGTCGCAAATTTTGTTCCCCTTCGGCATTTGTGCAGATTTCTTAACATTAAGACGCTTAGGTCAAATTTAACTGCAACATTCAACTCGAGGCCACGGCCAAATGATTCAAATAGGAGCCAGCTACACCAAAGGCGCAATTTCTAAGCCTCACTGCAACAAGGTGTTACCCGCCGCCCTGTGAGTAATTGTTGTCCGGTAATTCCTGCTTATCGGGCACCTCCCCAGTACGAGCTTGTCCGGTTTGCGCATCGACTTGGACCCGACGTGAGACTAGCAAATTTGACAGTTGAGAGTATCCATCAATCAGAAATACTGAGACGAAGGATTGCATCGCTCCAGGTACCTTTGATGTGGAGAATTTCTGACCTGCAGAGCATTGACAGATGGTGGCTCTACTGAGTAACGGCAACAAACCTAGAATGTACCGAACTTTACCCCTATATGTGATTTCGACGTAATGCAGAAGAGTGCATTTTTTGGAGGAGGACTCTTATGAGATTCAAGGTGATCGCATGTATGCTCGCCGTGGCTTTGCTGTCCGCAGTCGCGTACGGCGGCGATGATAACGAGAAAAAGAGGGAGAAATCCCGCAAGATGGCAGCCCAAACCCTGCAGGACTTGTACAAGAGGGAGGCCACAGCTCAGACGGCTGTCCAGAAGTCGGCAGGATATGCCGTTTTCAATAATATGGGGACGAACCTGTTGCTTTTGAGCACCGCGCGCGGCTCAGGAATCGCCGTCAACACCCAGAGCAAGCAAGAGACCTTCATGAAGATGATTTCCGCTGGCGCCGGTTTGGGCGTGGGAGTGAAGGACTATCGAGTGATCTTTGTGTTTGAAAACGATAAAGCCCTTGCGCAATTCCTCGACTCCGGATGGTCAGGTTCAGCGCAGACGGACGCCGCCGCCAAGGCCGGCAAGTCGGGCGCAGCTTACTCGGGAGCGGTTGAGGTTGCACCGGGTGTATGGGTCTACCAGATCACCAAGAATGGCCTGGCCCTCCAGTTAACCCTGCAGGGTACGAAGTACTACAAGGACGACGACCTTAATAAAAAGTAGCTATCCGGCACGATAGGTCGACTAGAATAAAAAGTAGCTATGGGTCATGGTAGGTTGACTAGCCCGCTTCGCGGCATCTCCGCTATGCGACTTGTTGCCCGCCGCGGCCTCCTTGCCGCGTTAGCTTGTTTGTTCCTCTCTCCCGCGTTCTCCAGTCCGGCCTTCGCTAGCTGCGAGTATGTGATCGCTGGCAAATCGTTTTGGATTCGTCTGATCGATCCGGTCGCTTCCTACAGTTCCAAACTCGGCACGACCGTACGCGCCGTCCTGATTCAGTCGCCGGAGTGTGATTCCCGTCCGGTCTTCCCGGCCGGCCTCGAGGTCCTCGGAACAATCTCCAAAATTCGCAAAGTCGGCCTCGGCTTCATCCACGATTCTGCGTACGTGGAAATCCAGTTCAATCATCTTTTTACCGCTGCTGGCCAGGCGCTTCCGTTCACCGCGGAAGTCGTGGAAGTGGACAACGCACGCGAAGCTGTGCGTCACGGCGTTTTCCGCGGTATTCGCGCTACCAACGCGCCGCAAGGCCGCATCACCAGCGGCCTGATTCACCTGCCCAGGTTCAATCCGTATACTGACGCGGGTCTGATTGTCTATCGCGCCGTCACGGTGCTTCCAGAACCCGAAATTTACCTGCCACCGGGCACTGACCTGCGCCTTCGCTTGAATCTGCCTCTTTACGTTGGCGATCAGCCGGAGCTACCCAGCGTTTCGTTTGCTATGGATGAACACGAACGCGGCGACGTGGAAATGCTTCTGCAAGGTCAATCAGACCGCACCACCACCCGAAGCGGTAAAGATTCGGACGTAGTTAACTTGCTTTTCGTCGGCTCTCAAGAACAGGTCGAGGACGCGTTTACGGCCGCAGGCTGGCGTACCGCCGATGCCAACTCCAAAAACGCTTTCTTCAAGGAGTTCGGGGCCTTTTTGACGTTTTCCAATTATCCCAACATGCCTGTCTCGCGCCAGTTGCTCTCCGGCCAGCTGCAGGACATGGCTTGGCAGAAGAGTTTCAATAGTTACGGCAAGCGTGAACATCTTCGTTTGTGGTCCCAGTCAAAAACGGTTCAGGGAGAACAAGCCTGGTTGAGTGCCTATACTCGTGAAGCTGGCGCGGCTCTTTCCGTGAAGTATCACAAGTTCATCCACCACATCGACCGCAACCTCGATGACGGCATCAACATGCTCGTGCGCGACCTTGCGCTGACGGGTTGTGTGGAATCCGTGCGCCAGCTCCCTCGCCCCAACTTGCCGCAGACCATGCTCAACTCCACCGGCGACGAAATGCACACAGATGGCAACCTTACCGTCGTTCACTTGAAGAGTTGTGCCAGGCCCGTGATGCAGTACCCGCGGAATGCCCCCCTCATCCCCGTACGCCCGCGCAATCGCTTCGTGCGCTATCTCCGCACCCAAGTTCTCCTCTACAAGAGCGACGTCATTCGCGGAAATATCATTTACGGCGCATTCGACCTGTCACTTATGACCATTCGTTCCCTGCGCCACCGTCACTCTACTCAGAATGACGACAGCTGCGACGACTTGCCCATGTCCCCCGTCTCGCCAGATACGCTCTTCCCGCAACTCACATTCACCGAGCGGCCTGGTTTCCCAAGCCAAGTAACTCCGTACTAGGTGGGCAGGGCTTGAGCCCATGGGGGCTCCGGCGGAAGATCATAAGGCCAACAAAAGTCATGTAATTGAGATGCGATAAATCGCGTACCAGATTTAAGGGTCGGAGATCCCCTAGTCCCCTAGTCCGTCAACCCGATGGGTATTGCTGACGCTGGTTATTGACCACCGGGTAGGTAACGATAGAACGCGCTTATCGGACAAATGACGTACTAGCCTGGACGCCAGATGTCCGGTAACTCAGACTTTAGGTAAGCCACTGGTTCGACCAGTGAGACTCGAAGAGGTTTGACCGTTCCGGCATAACATCCTCCCCACGGCTTGGTGAGAACCATGGCCTCGTTGATCGGGTTCCTCAAGGGGAAGAGTGCCCTTGCCATGGCCCGTCTGTGCGGCAAAGAGCGGAACTTTACGGGCGAGCATTTCTGGTGGGTTTTGAACTGGAGCAAGTCCACCAGTACATCCGCGAACAACAAGACGCGGATGCCCACGGTGGCCAGTCTTAAAGTTGTGCACCAAGGCGCGCTTCAGCGCGACGCCTAAACTACTCGGTCAACCGCCTTTGAGGCGGCCCCACTCATCAAGCCACCCGCTCCGCGGGGGGGTCTGACTCGATATCAGACTTAGCCGCTAACTCTCCTGGGCGAGAGCCTCGGGCATCGAGGCCTCAGTCTGGAGACACCGTCACCGCCCTGTGGCCCATGTCCACGGGTGTCGTCAGGCTTCTTTAATCCCAAATAGCCGCTCGTTCAGTTTGTCTGGCTCGACATCATTGGCCGATCCGCGGACCGCACCTGCGATGTCATCTCCGTGGTCTTGCGCCAGTCTACCTGTGCTTCATCCACTGAGCCTTCCATCCCGCTCAACGCCCGGTAGCTCACGACTCCACCGTCAATCCGGAACTTCGTTACTTCCAGCACTTGGTTTGACGTCAAGGCCAGCACGGTCACCCGCGCTGCTGGTTCGTTCCCTGTATCTCTTCCATTCAGCGCAGCGGCCACGAGCGTTCCTTTCGACTTCTCTTCCGCAACCGCTTGTTGTATGGCATTCGGCGGCCGCACGTCGGAGAAGCTACTCGGCCTCGTTGAAGAGGACGCGTAGGGTGGCCGGTCCGAATGGTCGAACCGTGCGGCCAGAGTCTTCGGAACCACTATGTCATCCATGAGCCGCAACTGCATCGGCTCTTCTCCCTTCAAAGTGGGACGTGGCCCGCGCGCGGGGAGCATCGCCACCTTCCATGGCCACAATGGTGGAATCATCCACTCCACCGCGTCGCGGGTAGCATGTCCGTTGCCCTTGATGTCCCCTTGTTTGTCTACTTTGTAGCCCTTCGCCGCAATGATTTTCGCCGGCAGCGGCAGATCGCCTGTCGGGAGGATCACTCTGTCGAAAGTAATCTTTAGATCTCCTTTCCCGAAGAAGTGCCCGGGCTCCTTGTCCGCCTCCAGGTGCCCCGCCAGCATGCTCCCCCGTGGAAACACGGTCCGGCCGAACTCTTGAAAGCTCTTCAGATGGCATAGCACCGGATCCCCCACCGCTGCCGTAGCCGAGGAGAATTTCGGTTCGTTCATCGTGCATTGCAATAGCGTACCGGCAGGAACCAGGAGTTCCTGTGCCCGGACGTGAGCTGCAAACACCAGTGACGCTGCGGCACTTACTAAACTAACGATGAGTCGCTTCATGGCTTCCTCCTATTCGTAGTTCTCTTTAACGGCCTGCGGAGTGAGCCGTCCCACCGCTGGGGAGTTCCTAATGCGCATGGGAACACACGGACATCCCCACGGTTGTCCGTTGGCAACCCTGCTTTTCCAAGAGAGTTGCGCTTCAAGAACAAATTTTCTTGGCTTTGAACTCTCGAAAAAGTTCTAGGACTCTCGGTCCTCAGACTCCATCTCGGTTCAGAGGTAAGAAACCCGCCGCGAACGGGCATCAAAAAGCAGCCTACCGCGCTTATCGGGAACGGGGGTAATGGTGCGGCAGATGTCCGGTTAGCCGACGATCCGGTCGGAAAGATGGGTAGACACTACGGCGTTCGATCACGAACTAGCCGGGCCCGCGTACGTAGACGGCTCCTAACGTGGTAACTGGCCTAAGAAGTGCTTCGTCTTCCGCGTCAGTTGGCTCAACCATCGAAGCTGGATCTCCGAACCGGTTCTCAGAAGCTGCAGCAACTCCGCCGGGTGCCTCGAGAAATCGATCTTGATTGCACCCCAGTCCGGCCGACGTCCGTCGGCGTCTGTGAATCGATACTCGCGGCCTAGCTCCCAGGAGCTCAAAAGCTGTCCAGACCGCTCTAATATCGCAGGATCTCCCGCGAGCGCGGCAACCGCTCGTCCGACAAATAGTGGGGATTCTGATTCCAGAAAGTTCTTGTCTTTCTTTGTGCCCTCACGCCAAGTCTCCTCGGTAACGCCGAACCGCTCCAGCATCGTTTCTGATCGCAGAAAACCGGGCGTTATCGCAACGGCTGAAACACCGTATGGGCGTAATTCCGCCGCCATGTTCAGAGCTAATCCTTTGAGGGCCAGCTTCACCGCCTGAGTTACTGGATTGCCTCCAGCGCTAAGGACGTCGTTCTCCGTGACCTCCACTATGAGACCGCTGCGGTTGCGAATCATATAGGGAGCCGCATGCTTGGCTGTGATGATGTGGGAGACGAGTGACTGCCGGAGGGCCGTCTCAGCGTTCTTGAGATCGGTCTTCCAAAATGAGCACCACTGCGCCATCAGTCGGTCTTCACCGGCGATGCTGTTCACGAGTATATCGAGGCGGCCACGCTCGCGAACCACGCGTCCGAAGACCTCCTCCACTTCTCTTTCCACGGTGTGATCGACGCGAAGCGCGATGGCGGAACCACCGACGGAACTGATCATCTCGGCTGTCTCGTCTACGGTTTCAGGCCGATTGTACGGAGAGCGGTTACCACGCACACTTCGTCCAGTGCAATAAACCGTAGCACCCGCCTCTCCGAGCGCTCGCGCAATGCCTCGCCCTGCGCCGCGCGTCGCGCCAGCTACGACCGCTACCAGGCCAGTGAGTGGTTTCCTTCCTGCGACTGGGCGCGTGCGCGACCTAGCAGCGTCTGGAGATTGCTTGGGCCGTCCCGCCATCGCCATACCTCCCGATGCGGATCATAGGCGAATAAATCGGTGCATATCAACTGGAGTATGGTCCGCGCGGAAAGGCCTCAGAAGAGTTGGACGAGAAGAACTGATTCGCCAGCATGGAACGAAGCCGGGCGCAACCTGCGATTCCTACCTGGGATCTCTACCTGTGAAACAGGCATAACGATTGTGGAGACGTCGTTCGATACGGTCTAAGTTGCTGTATTTTGCCTGCGTGGTAGGTTGAACCGGAAGAGGCTTTTGCCGCCGAACAGATCGGCGAGCGCTTTCTTGCCGCTGGTGGAATCGAAAACGTAGTTCTTTTCGACTTTGACCCAGGGCAGCTGGCGCCGCTCGGCCGCGACGGCATCGCGCTCGCGTGCGCGCGGAGGCCACCTCGAAGGCGCGGCCCTAAACTATGCGACCTCGCGACAAGCTGAAACCACCAACAAGAAAGGCTCGGGCAGTCACCCGCCCGAGCCCCCCACTACGCCACGACGAGCCAGCAAGCAAACAGTTACGGATGATATTCAATGAGCGTCGAGTAGTTGCCCCCGCCTTTCGCGGACGCCGTTTCGCCGACCGCCCACATGGCACCGCCGGGAATAGCTGCAATTGCTGCGAAGCCGGTGTCCGACCCCGTCCCGAGGCTCGGGCTCGAAACCAGAGACCACATGCCGTTCTTACCTTGCAGGACGAGCGGATCGTGATTGCCCGTCGAAGTATTGATGTCCCAACCGACTGCCCAGGTCGTGCCATCCGCCGCGGTCGCAGCGGCAAACAGGTCGTTTTCGCCCGTGCCCGCGTTAGGAGTTGTCTGTATGGATTCGGCACCCGGCGCTCCGGCAGCCACATAGCTCGTGTAAGGCGCCATGTCCGTCTCTTGCTCGCCCACCAGGGTCAGGGTCGAAGACGTCGCCGTGACACCGAGAGGGAGTACCGAAGCTGAGGCATCGGCGGGGCTGGAGACAACGCTCCAGCTTTTTCCGTTCCAGTGTTCGATAAGCGCTTGGTTGGGGACTCCGGCGCCAGCCTGTTGCCCGACGGCATAAACATCGTCGGTGGCGAGGGCCTTGACCGCATAGAGTTGATTGCCGCTCGATCCTGCGTCAACGGCACTAACGACCGACCAAGCCGGCCCATCCCAGTGCTCCGTGAGTGTGTGCCAGAGGCCGTTCGCATCTTGCTCGCCACCCACGGCCCACACATCGGAATCTGTGATCGCGCCCACCCCAAACAGAATATTCTGGAGCGCACCAGGGCTCGGGCTCGGAACAACCGACCAGACCGTGCCGTCGAAGTGCTCGATGAGCGTTTGCTGCACGAACCTGCCACTCACGTAATAACCCACCGCCCAGGCTTTTCCCGTCGTGGGCATGGATACGGCGTAAAGCGCGTTCTCCTGGACGCCGACATTTGGCAAGGGGTACGCCGTCCAGCGGGTCCCGTCAAAATGGTGTGTCAGCGTCGCCAGCACGTTCGAGGAAGACGGATAATACGCTCCCACGGCCCAGGCATCATTGAAAGAGGCTGCCGAAACGCCCGCGAGGACGTTGTCGAGCGGCCCGAAGCTGTAGCTCGGTACGACCGTCCAGCCGGTGCCGTTGCGCGACGCTGCGGCAGCTGGTTTTCCCGGCCCCTGTGCCGAAATCATGTCGGAGCTCGTTGGGAAGTTGAACGGCGGAGGCAGAGTTGGAATATCTGTCGAGCCGGTAATCGCAAAGAGCTTCGCCATCGGACTCGTGGAACAGCTGTTGACCAGGCAAGCGAGCCCAAAGGTCTGCTGCAGCGAAGCGAGCAGGGAGTAATGATCGTAGCTCGCGCTGTCCGTCACACCGCGTGGCCCGTGATTCGTGACGACGATCGTTGCGATCTGGCTGGTAGCCGTGTTGCCCTCATCGAAAGTGATGACGATGGCGTTGTTTCCCCTCTCCCACATCGAAGACGAAATGATCAGGCTGACAACACTGCCCACAAACCTGTCGCCTTGCGCGATCAGCCAGCTCTGCTGCACCGTCCCCGTGTTGTCTGAGTCCACGCACCAGGGTGGAGCGCCGTGCATGTCGTTGCACTCGTTCGGAACGATGTAGCTGAGATTCGGAACGGTAGCCGCCGCCAGGTCGGCTGACAATTGCGTGAACGGAAACATCTCTCCCAGCTCGGTCGGCGTCTGCAGGTTGGCGAAGTTCACGATCCCGTTGTGCTTGGTGACGTACTGGGTGTCGGCATCAGGGATGCCGTTGCATTTGTCCGGATAGCAATAGCCGCGATACCCGGCGTAGGGCATGCTCTGGAAATACCCTTTCCAGGTTTTCCCCGCTCCCTCGAGTTGGGACATCAGATTGTTGGCGTTGACCGTGTGCCCCGGAAACCAGTACGGGTCGTCGCTGTTGATGCCAAAGAAGTCGCCTCCGAGCATGGCGACGTAATTCGGTTCGCTCGGGTCGGCAACGCCCCTGTAGTTCGTGGCCAGACCGTAATCCTGCGCCAGGGCATTCAGGATCGGTGCGTATCGGTTGCCGATGACTTGGTTGTAGTTCTCGTTTTCCATGATGAGCAGGAAAACGTGGTCATATTGCGGGAACGATTGCGCGTCGAGCGACGGGCCGGATGCGACAAGGGTCAAACAGGCCGCCACCACACCGCTCACGAAGCGCACGAGCAGACGTTCTTTTGAGCGATTCATACAGACTCCCTTCCTTCCTTGTTGAAGATGTTCGTGATTTGCGTACGGGCAGGTCACGGCACGCTAAAGCGCGAGTCGTTAAACGCCGGTAAAGACTGAATAAATTTCCTACGATTCCCTGGTGCAAAAAGAGCTCCAATTGGCTTTGATCTCGGCGAGTCCTGCAACACCTTTGCGGCTTGCGCTTTCCCGGTCCCTCGCACGGCATGAGCTTCCGCGGATCAAGCGCCCTCAAAAAAACAGCCGCACGCCTGACACATGGAAACCATTCGGTTACATTAATGGAAACCGTATGGTTACCATTGGGGCTCGCCAGGGGAGACTGTGAGGACAAGGATGCGGCGAAGGAGAGGCAAGCGGTCGGTGCCGGCCGGCAGCGTCGCTCCTGGGGCACGTAGCCAAAGCGATAGGTTGTTCCGAGCGATAGCTGTTTCTCCACGCCGCCGGCGAGAACTTTGCGGCGGTACTTGGTCATAGCCTTGGAGATTCTGCCCGACCAGGTCCATCTGTTAGTCGAGGTGGACCCGCAATTTGACCTACATGAAAGGTGTCACGTCATGAAATACGCGTTGACCGACCGTACTGTCGAAACCTCGCCACAACTTTTCGCGAGGGTTGGCGGCGTGCTGTACCTCATCATCATTGTCGTCGGACTCTTCGGCGAGGCATTCGTCCGGGACAGGCTGGTCGTACCGGGCGATGCAGCGGCCACCGCCACCAACATCAGATCAATGGAGTCGCTGTGGCGCTTCCATATTGCTGCCGAATTGTTCCTGCTGATTTGCGCGGTTGCTCTGCTCATGATCTTGTTCGTCTTGCTAAAACCCGTCCATCGAGAGCTCGCTTTGCTGGCAGCATTCTTCAATTTGGTATCGATCGGCCTGGAAGCCGCGATTACGATGTATCTCCTTGAGGCCTTGTTCCCGCTCGGAAATGCCGGATACCTCACAGCATTTGCGCCCGAGCAGCTCCATGCCATGGCCAGCCTATCGCTCAAATCGCATAGCTACGGGTTTGGCGTGAGCCTCATCTTCTTCGGCTGTTTTTGTCTCGTTATCGGGTACCTCATCTTCAAGTCGGAATACCTTCCGAAGACGGTCGGCGTCCTGATGCAGATCGCCGGTTTGAGCTATCTGACGAATAGCTTCGCGCTGGTTCTAGCCCCGGCGTGGGCCAATCGGTTATTCCCCGCCGATGTTGTCCCTGCCTTTGTTGGGGAGGCATCACTGTGTCTTTGGCTTCTTGTGAAAGGCGTGAACGCGGAGAAATGGCAAGAGAAGGCAAGGGCTTGTCGAGTCAGGGGAATGTAGCGAGCGTGGCCGCTACCTGCGATCCGTAGCTGTGATAGCGGTATGGCCCGAGTGGAGACCATGCTCGATACGGTCTAAGTTGTTCTCTTTCCGATCGGTGGCAGGTTGACACGGATGAGGTCTGCGGTTCAAGCAAGTGCCTGCCATTTTCCACTTTTTTCCGGTTTCTCCCAGGTAGCTAGCCCGCGCCGTTGGTACCTGTTTGACTTTCCTTCCGCCGCGCACCTAACATGACATCCGGTAATCCCGCGCGAAGCCGGAACGCGCCGGCTTTCCCTCTTCGAGAGCAAGCGGCGCAGTTCAACAGAGAGGCTTCAGCATGGAAGCACGGCGAATCTTGGGTCTTACGGTGGTTCTTCTGGCGATTGGGGCTGCGCTGGCGCTGCGTTTTTCGCCCTCCGCCGCAGCTCCCGCCGCGATCAAGCCCGGAGACGTGAATGACGAACGCGTTGCCGCCGACGCCACGACGGGAGTCAACTGGCTCGTAAACGGCCGCACCAACGATTCCAAGCACTTCAGCCCGCTCAAGCAAATCAACTCGTCGAACGTCGCCAATCTGGGCCTGGCCTGGTATCTGGATTACGACGGTCAAATGGGCGTGGTTTCCGAACCCATCGTCGTGGATGGCGTCATCTACGTCAGCGCGCCCCTCTCGAAGGTTTACGCCGTGGACGCTGCCACGGGCGGGCTCATCTGGAAATACGATCCGCAAATCCGGCTGGATCAGGCCTTGAACGGCTCCTATTCCGCGCGAACCAATGGTGGCGTGGCCGTCTGGAACGGGAAAGTTTACGTGGGTACGGGCGATTGCCGCCTCATCGCGATCGATGCCGCTACGGCCGCCAAAATCTGGGAAGCCACGGTTTGCGAGCCCACGCAAACGGGGATCACCGGAGCACCTCGTGTCGCCAAAGGAAAAATCCTTATGGGCTACAACGGTTCGGACGATGCTGTCCGTGGCGCGCTCGCTGCTTACGACGCCGAGACTGGCAAAGAAGTTTGGCGTTTCTGGACCGTCCCCGGCGATCCCTCCAAACCGTATGAAACGAAAGAGCTCGAGATGGCCGCGAAAACCTGGCACGGTGAAGGCGCATGGAAGATTGGCGGCGGCGATGTCTGGCACGCCATCACCTATGACGACGCCACGGGCTTGGTGATTTTTGGTACTGCGGGCGCGGACGTCGGTTACGGAGAATTGGCAGGCACGCAAATCACCGGCGAAAAGCTTTTCTCCCAATGTATCATTGCCGTCGACGCGGAAACGGGAAAATACGTCTGGCATTTTCCGACCGGCACCGAAGGCGTGCACAACGAGAACAATCAAATAGTCATGGCCGACTTGACGATCAACGGCGAACGGCACCACGTGGCGATGACCGCCCCCAAGAACGGATTCTTCTACATTCTCGACGCGAAAACCGGAAAGGTGCTTTCCGCCAAGCCGCTGGTGCAAACGACTTGGGCTTCCGCTTACGACGTGCAAACACAAAAGCCCATCCTCATTCCCGCTTCGCAAGGCGGCGGTCGCCAGTGGACCGTGCACAACTGGTGGCCCATGAGCTATGACACCCTCACCGGTCTTGTTTACATTCCCACCACCGATCACCGCCCGGACACCAAGGCTCCCGCTGAGGCGGGTGAAGGTGGTGAAGGCCTCTTTGGCCGTCTTGTCGCATGGGATCCTATTGCCGAGGCCGCGCGCTGGTCGGCCGAAGAAGCCATCTCCGTGAATGGCGGCGTACTGTCGACCGCCGGGAACCTGGTTTTTCAGGGGCAAGGAACCGGCGAATTTGCCGCCTATGCCGCCGACACCGGGAAAAAACTCTGGTCCATCCAGACGAAGTCCGCGATCGACTCTATTCCCGTGACTTTTTCGGCGAAGGGTGAGCAATACGTCATTACTTCGGTGGGTTGGGGCTCCGGCTCGCGCTTGTTCGCGCCCGCGCGCACCATGGCCACGCCCGAATCGAAGCGGGGTCCCACGCGTCTCTATGCGTTCAAGCTTGGCGGCAGCGTACCATTCCCCTATCCGCAAATCGAAGTTCCGCCTGTGCCGAAACCGCCGCGACAAAAAGCCCGCTTGGAGACGATTCGCAATGGCGAAAAACTCTACGTCTCGTTTTATTGTGAGGGCTGTCACTCGCCGGGCATCGACGGCAGCGGGGCCTGGGTGGAAGACGGCGCCGTTCCGGATTTGCGCTACGCGCCGCCGGAAGTCCATAAAGACTGGTATCAAATCGTGATGGGCGGCTCGCATTGGTCGAAGGGCATGCCCGGCCTCGCCGATCCGCCAAAATTCGCCTTTCCCGACGCCCACTTGACGGTCCAGCAAGCCGACGCCATTCACGCTTACGTCATCGAGCAAGCCTGGAAAGCCTACAAGGGCGAACATACCGCCGCGCAGTCCGCGCGCGAAAACTACTAGCCGCCTTCTTGAGGCGGCCAAGGCATGGCCTGAGCTGATCGCCTGCCGGGAGTCGGGATGGCAACGATGGACAATCCGAAAGCAAACTCGAGCCGGCTGGACCGTGTGCTCACCGATGTCCACTTTTGGGTGCCGGTTGCCGTGCTCCTTGCAGGATTACTGCTGTTGAGCTTCATGCATTAGGAAGCGGATCAGATAAGGATGACATCTGCGGCGCAACCTCCCAGCTCGGCCGAAGGGCAAGGGCGATCGCGTTCCAAAACACTTCAGCTCCTCGGCATCCTTTCCGGCTTCACGGCGGGCGCATGGCTGGGTGCCGCCGAGGCACCCACCAAACTTGTTTCCATCGGCATTTCCCCTATGGCGATTTCCCTCATCATGGTCATCGGCGTTTTCCTCGCGCTCTGGAGTCTTCCTGCGTTGATACTCGGGACCTCGTCCGTTCGCGCGGACGTCCGCCGTGCGCCGCATTTGATGATCTGGGCCGTTCTCGCGGGCTGCCTCTGGGCAGTTGCCAACACGCTGACCATCCTTGCCATTCGCGATATCGGACTTAGCATCGCTTTCCCGCTCTGGAATTCCAACAGTCTGCTTGGCATTTTCTGGGGCTTTCTTTTCTTCAACGAACTTCGCCAGGCCGGCTGGCGTCGCTGGACCGGCGTGCTCGGCGGCGCGCTCGTTATGTGCGCGGGCGCCACGCTTCTCGCCATCGCTTCTTCCACGCAAGGCCCGGCGGGACATTCTTTGCGGGGCGTTTGGGCTGCGCTCGG
>QHYH01000266.1 GCA_003223215.1 Acidobacteriota bacterium | reverse complement strand
TGCCTTTGCCAGCGCATAGGCGAAGCAGTCACCGAAGTTCAAACGGGCGGGATGGCCGCTTCCCCGGCCGAAATCACGGTAAGCTTCGCGGGCAATGTGCGCCTGAGCCTCTGTGACTGGCTCGATCGCAAATCGCGCCTCGCGCAAGAGATCGTCAAACCGGCGGCTTGCGATAGGATCACGGCTCGCGTCGATGACTGCTGCGGTCTCGACGTAGTTGGCAGCAGAAATACGCCTGATCGCGGCGTCCGCAATCGCCCTTGCGTAATCGATCGCGTCTCGTTCATCTCGCAATATAGCAATGAGCGCCGAGGTATCGATAATCATTTCGGCAGGCCTTTCTCATCGTAGAGAAGGTCACCGTGGTCCTTAGATCGAAAAGGCTCCTTCAGGCGTGCGGCGCAATCCTTGCCAATCCTGATTAAGCGATCCGCAAGTCCGGACCCGCGCTGACACCGCACTCGATCGAGGCGCTCACGAACCGCGTTTGTCACGGCTTCGGTCATGTTCTCGCCGGTCAATTTTGCTAGCTGATTTGCCAACTTGTGCGCCTCTTTGTTCTTGATGTTGAGACTCATCGCATCTGCCCTTCTACCTAGCTAGTGCTACCATTCTACCATGAGCGGAGATTGTTTGCTTGCGCCCCAGCACGCCATCCACCTAATTTCCTGTACTTCACCCGTTCGCCGAACGACGCATCCCTGCCTAGCCTACGACTTAGTGACTGACTCGGGATGGCCTTGGCAACATTTGGCAACAGTTGCTTCTCGGAGCGGCTGGTAACACCTTGTCTCAGTGAGACTTAGAAATTTGGGATGCAATTCGATTCCCATCGCCCGCTCACTGATGACTCAGTGGACCTTATACGGCTAAGTTACTTGAACTCGACCCCAAAACGGCACATTGTGGTCGGTAGTTGGACGGTACTCGACTCAATTGGACGGTCGATTTCTAATGCTTGATTTGATGGAATGACGATGACATGTTGTCACCTTTCCAAACAGGCGGCATTCGGAACGCACCGTCCACCAAAATCGCCAAACTTCATTCTGAGACGCCGTGATTAGGACCCTGGCTTCGCCTCCCTCGTCTCCGCCATCCCCACATCCATTTCCCCGAACGCCGTTCTGCCCCCGCCTTAGGCGCTGGGCTTCCCCTTCGGCTCTTCGGCTGCACCGGCTCGGGCCGTTCGCTGAGCATCGTTTGGGCGGCAGGAGCTAACCACAAGGGAACTATGTTCGTCATTATAAGTACTCGCCTTTGAGAACGGCGGTGTTGCGAGCCCTGCGACCTTGAGAGGTGAACATGCAATCGCTTTTGGCGGATTTGCGGTACGCAGGGCGCGAACTGCGCAGGCGCCCAGGATTTGCGCTCACGGCGGTCCTTTCGCTGGCGCTGGGCATCGGCGCCACGAGCGCTGTGTTCAGCGTTATCTACGCCATCCTGATTGACCCTTTTCCCTACCCGCGTGCTGACCGCATCATGGAGATGCGCCTGGTCGACAAGGCTGGCAAAGACAGCTACATGGGGCCCAGCGGGCCTCAAGCCGATCTGATCCGCCAGGCAAAATCGATCGAAGACGTCACGCTCATGGATTGGTGGAACCTGACCACCACCGACGGGGACCTGCCCGAAGATGTGCAAGCCAACTATATCGACCCCAATGCGCCGAATCACTGGGGCATTCGCGCGCTTAAGGGGCGCTGGCTGATTCCCTCGGACGCGCCGCCGGGCCAAGAGCCGCAACGTGTGGTAGTGGTGAGCTATCAGTTTTGGCAACGCTACTACATGGGTGATCCCAAGGTAATCGGGCGCACACTGCAGTTGGTGCACAAGCCTTATCAGGTTGTGGGGGTCATGCCGCCGCGGTTCCGGTGGGCGAATGTGGATATGTATCTCCCGCTAAAGGTCACTCGGGATCCGAACATCCACTATGCCGCTTCGATCAAAATTCGGCCGGGCGTCAGTCCCGAGGCCGCCGCCGCGGAGCTGGAGCCGATGATTCGCGAATTTGCGAAGCAATCGCCCACGCAATATCCGGATAGGTTCAAGGTCAAGCTGCGCAGCATCGTGGATGTGTACGCGCGGCCGCTGGGACCAACTTTGTATCTGTTGTTGGGCGCCGTCGCATCGCTACTGCTGATTGGCTGCGGCAATGTTTCCATTTTGCTGCTGGCGCGCGGCACGGAGCGGCAGCATGAATTGGCGGTGCGCGCGGCTGTCGGCGCTGGGCGTATGCGCATGATTCGGCAACTGCTGACGGAGTCGCTGGGAATCGCGACGGCCGGGGCGCTACTCGGTGTGCTGCTGGCTTGGCGCGGCCTTTCTTTGCTGGTGGCGCGCTTGCCCGAGAATTCGTTTCCTGCGGAATCGGTGATCAAGATGAATTGGCCGGTCCTGCTGTTCAGCATTGGGCTCGTATTCTTCACGTCGATCGCCTTTGGGCTTTGGCCAGCGCTGCAGCTTTCGCGTCCGCAGCTCGCGCGGCTGGTGCAGAGCAGCTCGCGTCGGGTGGCGGGCAGCGTCGGGGCGCGGCGCAGTCACGGCGCGCTGGTCGCCGCTCAAGTGGCATTGACGCTACTGATGCTTACAGCGGCGGCGGCGGCGGGGAAAGGATTTCTGCGCTTAGTGAATACCGATCTCGGCTATGACCCGCACAATGCCATGTCTGTGCCAATCCCCGTGCACGAAAACACACACGTGGCATGGAAGGATCGTGCCGAGTTCTTCGAGCAGATTCGCGCGCGCATCGCCGCCATGCCGGAAGTTGTGGCCGCGGGCATTTCCACCAACGCCACGCCGCCCTCTAATGGCTGGCGGCAGAACATCGAAATCCTGGGAAGCACGGCGACAGAAAAGCCGGAAGTGCGCGTCAATTTCGTCAGCCCAGAATATTTTTCGTTGCTGCGCATTCCTTTGGCCCAAGGGCGGTTGTGGGACCACACGGAAAACATGCGTGGCGCGGCGTTGGCGGTCATCAACCAAACGATGGCCAAGCAATTTTGGCCCAATGGCGACGCTATCGGACGTCAATTCAAACTTCCAGTGCTGAAGGATTCGCCTCCGTATCAACGCGTTGCCGCGGAAGCCACCGGAGCGTTTCAGATTATCGGCGTCGCAGCGGACGTGCGCGACGACGGCTTGCGGAACCCGATCAAGCCTCAGGTGTACATCCCGTTCACCTCGAACATGTGGATGTTCACGCAGATTCTGGTGCGCACGCGCGTGCCGCCCCTTTCGATAGTGCGCGATATTCGCGCGCAAATCGTGCAGATCGATCCGGAGCAGCAGGTGATGCGCGTGCGTGACCTCGACGCCTGGATTACCGGGCAAGAGGAGTACGCGCAACAGCGGCTAATGGCAACGCTGTTTGGCGTCTTTTCCGTGCTGGCCCTGGCGCTTGCGGCCGTGGGGCTGTACAGCGTGGTCTCTTACGGAGTGGCGACGCGCACGAACGAGTTCGGGATACGCATGGCGCTGGGAGCGCGGGCTGCGGACGTATTCCGCATCGTACTCTCGTCAACTGCGGTGCATGTTGGAGCGGGAGTCATTGCGGGAATCGTGCTGAGCATCTTGTTCAACAAAGTGTCGACGAAGTGGGTGACGGAAAGCTCGAGCGATCCGCTGTTGCTCGGCGGCGTGACGGTGCCGCTGGTCGCCGCAGCAACACTGGCTTGCCTGGTTCCCGCGCGACGCGCAGCCGCTACGGATCCCATGCAAGCGCTGCGATACGATTAACCCTAAGAAACTGATATGCAAAGGAAAGCAAAGCGCCCTACGTTTACTCTGGAAGCGCAAAAGAACAAATTTAAGTCAACAGATTTCGTTTTCCATCTATTTTCCAACTAAGGCTAATTCCAAGAAAGCTAAATGCCGCCAATTCAATCGCTTTCAGAGTTTTGTTCAAAGCTTCCCAAGCTTCGGACGTGGGTTCGATTCCCATCGCCCGCTCCATACTTAACTAGCTTATGTTCAATAGGTTGTAACCATCAGTGACTTTCTGTGCTAGGATTGCGCTACCGAATTCCACCGGGGGATCGCAATGAACGCACCCTTCAACATCTCGGTCGTCACCATTTTTGTCCGCCATTCAGCAGCATGCAAGTACAAAGGCGAGGAATTTTGTAGGCGTTGCAACTGCCGCAAGCATCTGCGCTGGACCGCAGGTGGCGTGCAATATCGGCGATCCGCGAAGGCACGCACTTGGGTCGAGGCCGAGCGTCAGAAGCAATACCTGATCGAGCAGATGTCCGCCGGCAACGCCCCCGCGACTCCGACAGTAGCGCCCACGATCCACTCGCTCGTCGAAGCATTCGTCACGTCCAAACAGTCACAGCGAATTGGTGACACGACGGTGAAGCGCCACAAGAGAGAACTTACCAGACTCGCGGACTTTCTCGCGGAGAACGGAGTTTTTGTTCCGAATGCGATCACGGCAGCGGCACTTTACAAATTCCGTCGAGACATGGAAAACGCTTTACCCGGCCAGCAGTACGCGGCGGGAAGCGCAACAGCGCATCCGCCAGTTCCTGCGCTTCCTTCACGACGATGGATACTTGCAGAGGTTGCCCCGGTTAAGCCCCATCAAAGTGGACCAACCACCGACGATGCCGTTGGATGATAAACAGTACAAAGCTCTTCTCGGCGCGATCCCCAAAGCATTCGAACACGATGGTCTCGTACGACGGATGTGTGCGGTCGTCCGGCTGATGCGGCACAGCGGCTTGGCTATCAGTGACGCAGTTACGTTGAAGCGCGATTCGCTGGTGTTCGACAAGAAGAACGCGCATCGTGTCGTAACTAGCCGACAACAAACCGGAACGCATGTGTCTGTGCTAATCCCGGCTGACGTTGCGAAAGAACTGCTGTCGGTTGCGAACGGCAATGCCGAATACGTGTTTTGGGATAATCGAGGTGGTCAAAAGAAAACCGTGGTGAAGGATTATCAGAAGGATTTTCGGCGGCTGTTCCTTGCGGGCCTCGGTAACTTTGCGTCGCATTCGTTGAGGGATACGTTCTCGGTGGACCTCCTCCAGCGCGGAGTCTCACTGGAGGAGGTATCAAAGCTACTCGGGCATTCATCAACCAAAGTTACCGAGAAACATTACGCGCCGTGGATCAAAGGGCGGCAAGACCGCTTGGACTCGTTCATGCTGCCAATCGTGAGCGGTAAGAAGAGCGCTGCCTAGTGCAATCGCTCTCCAGCAAAAACAGCTGTAGAGGCGGAATGTTTTCATCGCATGCTGAGTCCTGTGGTTCGCCAAAACCCTGACTGCCTTTGAAATCAATAATTTCACTTGTCGTCTCCTCTGACGATTTGGGATAACTCTTCGCGATATTTCGATTGCTCACAGGAAGGCGAACGGATAGCGATCCCTGGCGATCCCTGACCTACCATTGACGTGAGCGCTCCGCCATCCTAGGATCATCCCATGAGCTCAACCATCTCGGCCCCCGTGAAATGGGTAGAGGCTGTTGGAAATCTCCATTTTCCATCGAAGGCGGACCGTCGCCTTCAGGAACTCATGGACCGCAACAACGAAGGCCTTCTTGGTCAATCGGAAAGAGAAGAACTCGAAGCGCTGGTTGAATTGAGCGAGCAATTGTCTCTCGTCCGTGGGGAAGCACTGCAGATTTTGAGCAAGCGGCCGTAATGGCCGTGCCGGAAACACTGTCGCAAGCCGTCCGGTTGCGTGCAGACGGACGATGCCAATACTGCCTCATGCACGAGAGCCTCCAGGGAGCCACGTTTCACGTCGAACACATCATCCCGCAATCAAAGGGCGGCCACTCCATTTTGGAAAACCTTGCCTTAGCATGCCCCGGATGCAATCTGCATAAAGCCGACAGGACAACGGCCGTTGATCCGGCGACAGGCGAGCAGGTGCCCTTGTTTCATCCCATCCGGCAACGGTGGTCGGAGCACTTTCGATTCAAAGGCTATGAAATGGAAGGATGGACTCCCGTTGGCCGCGCAACCGTGGCGATGCTCAATCTGAATCACGTCCGCCGTCAGCGGATTCGCGAAGTTGAAGAAGCCTTCGGGCTGTATCCTCCAAATCGCTGAGGATATCCTTTCCTGCAAAGCCAAGGATTTTGGAGGAATATACGAACAGTCTGTACCAAAAATTACGCAGCAATCGGGGTTTGGGATAGGCCATAACGCCCCGAGACCTAATTTCGTCCGGTAACAATGCGTTACGGGGCTTCCCGTAAATGCAACGCTTTCAATGCATACGGACTTTTTGGTAGGCACAGCGTTCTACATGCGTTTTCGTGACTGGCAAAATCGTCGTTACACTCATTGCGCGCAGGAGAACAAAAACCTCCGACTCGCTGATCCCACACAAGGCTACAGCCAGCTTCCCGCCGAGGATTC
>QHYH01000172.1 GCA_003223215.1 Acidobacteriota bacterium | reverse complement strand
ATTCGATCCGGCTCGTGCTGGACCGCTCACATCTTTGGTCCTCGAGGATTCGTGGAGTAAGGGAAATATTGGCCCACCCGGGCAAGAAACCCATGGGCCACCGAAGACGATCGGAATTTGGCGGTTGCCGGTCAAAGACCGAAGTTCGAAACAACAACGAGCCACCTTGCCCCAAGAAATTTTTGACTCAGCCGACGGAATTTGAAAAATCAGGGGTTTTGCAACACCCTTTAGCTAGAGAAGCTGGCTGAGAAGAGTCTTGGCCGGAACTGCAACGGGACGGGAGATGCGAAAGCAGTCGGCCTCCTGATACGGAAGATTCATCACGACCTGAAAAGCATGGTCCGCCTTGGTTTGTGCCTGAAAGTAGCCGAGCGAGGGCGAAAGATTGGTTTCGCCGACCTTGACTTCCACCAGGAACCAGGGCTTGCGGTCACGAACTACGAGGAAGTCTACCTCGCGTTTTTGTTTGTCGCGCAGATAACGCAACTCGAAATCGCCGAATCCCAGGTCCGTCCAGCCCTCCACGGACTTGAGCAAATGGCAAGCGACAAGGGTTTCCGCCCGCGCGCCGTCGCCTGCCAGGCCGCTCCAATCCCGTTGAAACCATTTCGGTTCCTTGCGCAGGGCTTTGGCGACATTTGTAAACCATGGACGAACGAGGAAGCCATGGTGTAGCCGAGCCACCAGATCGACCCAGCGCTTGACGGTATCTACGGAGACCTGAATTTCCCGCGCCAGACTCGAGTAGACCAATTGCTGTGCGCTGCGTTCCGCCAGCAGTTGCATGAGGGTTTCCATCGTTCCCAGATCGCTTACATGCGCGAGTTCGCGCAGGTCTTCGCGCGATAACTGCTCCTGGCGTAAGGACCGCCACCGGCGCGTGAACCGGGTGTCGCGGCGGAGAAACGGTTCAGGGAATCCCCCGTGCTCCCAAAGTGCGTCCCAGTCGGCGGATGCAATCTCGGCGGGCGGTCGAATTTCCTTCGCGGGCAGCTCCGTCCGCAAGCTTTCGCCGACGCTCCATGGATGCATGCGGTAGAGCAGGTAGCGCCCCATCAAACTGTCGCCGCCACGACGAAAAACATCGAGCCGGGAACTGCCGGTTACGATCAGATGGACCCGATCACCATAGGTGTCGAAGAAGCCCTTTAGGAGGCCCTTGCATTTGCTGTACTTGTGCAGTTCGTCTAGGACGGCAACGGGGATTGTCGCTCTCAGGCGGTCCAATTGGAGGGCCGCGGCCAGCGAGGCCGGACCGCGCAGCACCCGCCTGCGATCATCAGCATTGTCCCAGTTGAGATAAGCATCGCTGATCGACCGGCAGGTGGTCGTCTTTCCTACCTGTCGCGGCCCGGAGACCAACGCCATCTGGCGGTGCCTGCGTAGATGATCCGCCAGGATCTCGGTATAAAGACGGGGTCGCTGTTCCATCTGGACCATTATCGCATAGGTCGTAAAATGGTCCAGCCTATTTTGCGATGCCCTAGAAAATAGCCCAGAGCGATTACGCTGGCGCGGGCCAGACATCGAAGTGCGCGCAATCGGGATGAAGGGCGCGGAACTCCGCATCAGCCCGCTGCTCAGCAATATCTACAAGCGGCGGTTAGCACCGATGGCATATTCGCTCCAACCAAGACCACAAACGGCGCGCGACTCACCCGCCGGCTCTGCGCGCTGCTGGCCGAGCGCTCGACTAACCGGCTGAGAGAGTCCTGAATGTCTTCGGCAAAAATCCTTGATTCCTCCATCTTTTTTTCGTCAAGTCCAATCTTCATTAGTTCGAGCCGGTCCGATACCTTTTCCCGAGCCGTTGCATTCTCGCGTGCGGAGACTTCCATCACCTCCGTGCTTCCTGCGGAGTCCAAGTAATAGGTCTCGCTGCCTCGAACCGCAGGATAGGGGCTTGAGTTCGCGTGAATCGACAAGAGGAGATCAGCCTTTATGTCATTGGCAATGTAAGTGCGCTCTTCAAGGGAGATAAACACATCCTTGGTTCGCGTGAAGACGACTTCCGCGTTGGCGAGGCGCTGCTTGAGGATCCTCCCGAGCCGTAGTGCGACGTCCAGGCAAAGATCCTTCTCCGTTAAACCGGTGGGCCCGTTGTGCCTGTGTCATGGCCGCCATGACCCGGATCAATCACGATGCGTTGAATCCTCGCTTCGAGCGTAGGTGTCAGACTGTGCAGGTCCCCCATCCGTCGCCGGAAGACTGGTAGCGGGTGTTGCGCCAGCGGCCAGGGGGCCTGAAACCGGCGGACTCGGCAGAGGCAATTCAACAGGAGCCCCCCTGCCGCAGCAAGCGGGTCCTGTGATGGTCGGCTCGCTCCAACGTTGTAATAAAAGAGTGAAAGACCCGCAAGGATAACCGCTGCGCCGAAAGTCAAAGCGCCTAGCTATAGCTAGGTTTGAATATCGGTGTGTAGCAGCCTCTTGGTATTGTAAGAACTATTGGCTCGTTTCTTCCCTCCTCGTCAAAATACTCGTGCAGCTTGAGCCGCAGGTGTCGTGCGTGCACCCGCACTGAGCTGTCTTCCAGAGAGCTATAATCTGAGGGCTTGTGGAACACCGCGCTGCCTATGTGATGTTCGGTTAGTTCTTGCGTATGCCCGACAATAGTCTGCTCGGTGATGTACTCCAGGAGTTCACGGAGCCTAAGGCTTTTCTGAAACGGCCGGCTAGTCTAGGTACGATCGCTGTACGAGCTGCCATCGTTCATCAGTCTGAATATCTTCGGCAAGAGATGGCTTTGTCGTAGACATGCAGGCTTTACTTGCAGGCCGGGCTCGGCGTAAATTCCTTAACATGGCAGCAGTTGGGGTGCGTTCGACAAGGTCCAAACCTGTCACACGCCGCGGACCCGCCTAGGGTGAGACCGGTTTGGCGGCAGGATTTGAGGGTATGGCCGTTTGGGCTGCATGTGTGGAGGCGGTCAATGAAATACTTCTTGGGCTTTCTAGCTTGTGCGCTCGTAGTCTCGTTGTCCAATGGACAGAGCAATAGCGGCAATATCCAAGGAACCGTGAGCGATTCGACGGGGGCCGCCCTTCCTAAGGCCACCGTTACCGTGCGAAATTTGGACACGGGCGCAACTGTTTCCACGGAAACTACGGACGCAGGCCTCTACTCCGCTCCCAACTTGCCTCCGGGGCGCTATGCCCTGACTGTAGAAGCCCCCAATTTCAAAAAATACGTCAGGGAGGGGGTTACGGTACCGACGGGGACAACCGTGACTTTGGACATTCAGATGCAGCTGGGAATGGTCTCGGAAAACGTAGTGGTGAGTGCGGATGCGAGCCAGCTGGAAAGTGCGACGTCCGATATCGGGTCGACAGTTCAGTCGAGCTTGGTCGCAAACCTGCCGCTCGAAGTGTCCGGAACCATTCGTAATCCAGTGCAGTTCATAACGCTCACCCCGGGATTTGTCGGAGGTGTAGCCAACGACCCCGGCAGTAATTCAAGCGATGACTTTAAGGTGAATGGGGGCCAGGAAGGGGGCACCGACGTACTTGTCGATGGTGTCTCGATCTCTCTGGTTTCTCCTAATACGCAATGGAATAAAGGTGTATCAACGGACGGAGTACAAGAATTCAAGGTATTGCAAAGCAATTTTTCGGCTGAATTTGGTGAGTCTGGTGACGGCATCGTCAGTCTGACGATGAAATCCGGCACGAATGAGTTTCATGGCTCGGTCTACGATTACCTGCGAAACCGAGCGCTGGACGCCAACAGTTGGAAAAACAACACGCTTGGACAACCAAAGTCCGTTAACACACAGAATGACTTCGGTGCTACAGCGGGCGGCCCCATATTTATTCCTAAGCTGTATCACGGGCAAAACAAGAGTTTCTTTTTCTTTGATTATGAGGGATTCCGATTCCGGACTGGTGGTACCGGCGTGGACAGCTTCCCAAATGAGGCCTTTAGAAAAGGCGACTTTTCCTCGTTGCTGCCTGGCGCCCAGCTTTACGATCCCACCACACACGCGGCAATCCCGGGCAACGTCCTAACGAACGACCCTAATTTCACACCCAGCGCAGTGATGACGAATGTCTTTGCACTTCTTCCCGCCACCAACGGCGGCCTTACCAACAACGTGATAGACCATACCATCAGCAGCACAAGCGCGAACCTCTTTGACGTGAAAATCGATCATATCCTATCCGACAAACATCGGGTTTCAGGTGGCTTTGACTACGACAACACTAAGACCGGGGGCACTTCGGACCTGGGTCCGATTTTCGGTTCAAGCACGCCGCAGAATACGCGGTACGCACGTTTCGGCGATACTTATATATTCAATTCTTCAGTGGTTAATCAATTCCTGTTCGGATTTAGCCGCCGATTCCGCGGCGAAGTTTCAAACAGTTTGGGGCAAGGGTACCCGGCAAAGATCGGACTCAAGGGCGTGCAGAACACGACGTTCCCGTGCATCAAATTCATCGGCACGCCTTATCAGGAACAGCTGAACAATTGCGGCGACTCAGAATTTGCGGACAACGTTTACCAGTTAAATGACTCTGTCAGCTGGGTTAAGGGCAAGCACAACTTCAAGTTCGGCGGCGGAGTCCGCATGTTGCAATTCAACGTGCGACGTTTAACCCAGTCCTCCGGTGAATTCGATTTTAATGCCGCCCAGACCAGCAATAATGGCGCTGGGGGAAATGCAGTCGCTAGTTCACTTTTTGGCCTTTCGGACACCACCACTCTCAACTACGGCAATTTTAGTGGAGTGCGATACAAAGACTTCTCATTCTATGGCCAAGACTCGTATAAGCTCGCATCGCGTTTAACTCTGAACTATGGGCTTCGCTATGATATTGACCTGCCTGCGACGGAGGCGTTTGACCGCTTTTCAATGGTCGACCCGACACTTCCCAACCCCGGCGCGGGAGGAATCCTCGGAGCTTATACTTATTTCGGAACGGGAACCGGGCGCAACGGCCGCAAGCGGCCGCAGGATGTTTACGGCAAGGCAATTGGTCCACGGTTGGGGTTCGCTTACAGTGTCAACAGCAAGACCGTTCTCCGCGGCGGCTACGGGATCTTCTACGAACCCCTAAAGGAAGGATCCTTCGCCGATCAGGATGGTTTGGGATTCTTCAACCGGCAGACCGTGAACGTCACAAATGGCGGCCCAACGCAAATTGACAACGGAGTGACACGTATTTTTCCTGATTCCGGTCCTTTCACCCCCGAAGCGCAGAATGGGAGTAACGGAGTCATTTATGTTGCGGCAAACAGCGGGCGGCCTGCCGACATTCAAACTTGGAACCTTGACGTGCAGCGGCAGCTGATGTCGAACTTGGCCCTGAGCGTGGCCTATGTAGGATCCAAAGGCACTCATTTGCCGGCCCTGGATATTATTCCGAATCAAGTGAATCCCTCGTTCCTCTCACTTGGCAGCGAGCTGACGATGAACGCCACCTGCCTTTCCAACAACGGATGCCCGAAGGCTATCGCCGCGGGAGTCAAACTGCCTTATCGGACGTTCAGTGGAAACATCAATCAGCTTCTGCGGCCATTTCCTCAGTATGGCGACTTTAACCAGGAAGATAATTCCTTCACGCCGGACCGCACCGGCAACTCGACGTATCACGCCATGCAGTTGCAGTTGAACAAGCGCTTTGCGCAAGGGCTGAGCTTCCTGGTTTCCTATACAGTGTCAAAGAATATTACCGATGCGGATTCTGCCGGTCCCGGTGTTTCAGGGTTTATCGGGACAAACAGTTTTATTGGCCAGAACTCTTACGACCGGAAGGCGGAGAAGGCCGTGAGTCAGCTGGATACGCCCCAATCGCTGGTGGCTAGCTTCTTCTATGAGCTCCCTGTTGGCCACGGTAAGCGTTATCTCAATGCAGGTGGCGCAATGGATCGAGTCGTCGGTGGCTGGTATGTTTCTGGCATTGCGAGCTACAAGTCTGGAACACCTACGACGGTATACGGGCCTTGCGGCGGAACGGCCGGCGACGTTTTATTCGCCGGCTGTCACTTGACTGGACTAGCGCGAGTCAATGTGATCTCTGGGGTCAATGAAACTAATAAATCTAACTTGAATCCTTCCACGACTCCCTTTTGGAATCCCAGCGCCTTCACCGTTGCAGCTCCTTTCACCTTTGGCAATGAACCGAGATCCCTTGCCAGTGCTAGAACCTTCGGCGGCCGGAACGAAGACTTTACCCTTGGCAAGAGGACACGGATCGTTGGTGAAAAGGCTAACATCGACTTCCGCGCTTCGTTCTTCAACGTATTTAACAGGCACATCTATTCGGCACCGAGCGGATTTGCCCCCAATCTTGCCACCCCATTTCAGCCCGTCGGCAGTCCCGGATGCCCGGGGCCCCTTGCTTGCGGCTTTGGTGCTGTGACAGATTCCAGCGGACCAAGAACTATTCAATTTGGCCTGAAGATCGAATACTAAATACACCGCCCGTTCTGCGAGGGCATGCTTCTGGGGAGGGCAGCGATTTGTCCTGCGCCAAGGTCTCGGCCAAATGACTCTTCTCGATCGGCGAACTTTTGTGAAAACGATTTTGGCGACGACTGCGAGCGGCCCGCCCGCGTGCGCGAGATTGTATAGTGCGGTTCGCCTTCCAAAGATGCCCAACTCTTTCTCGCCACATCTACCGATTTGATCCACTGGCGCCGGCAAGGGATTGTCCTTCCTGCTTACAAGGGCAAGGGGAATGTGAAATGGACGAAATCTGGTGCAATTGTCCCCCCCCCAAAATCAATGGGAAGTATTAGATGTATTTTCTCGGGGGCGCGCGTGGCCAGGATACCCAAATGGGCGTTGCCTACTCCGAAGACTTGCTCCACTGGACGGAAGCGCTTGATCATCCGGTTCTGTCCAGCCGCCCAGGCACGTTTGATTCGCAGGTTGTTGAACCAGGCCCTCCGCCGGTTTTGACATCAGAGGGCATTTTCCTGATCTACAACGGCGCGGACGACAAATTCGTGTATTCCACTGGCTGGGTTCTATTCGACAAGACGGACCCAACGAAAGTCTTGGCGCGTGCAGACCACCCCATATTCTGGCCGCAGCAGGAATGGGAAAAAGTGGGTCAGGTTCCGAACGTCGTGTTTGTGGAAGGACTCGTTCGGGACGGGAATCATTGGCTCTTTTACTACGGAGGTGCCGATAAGCATATTGGCCTGGCCTCCGCGCCGGTAAGCTGAACCCTGTTTGAAGCCCACCGAGGATGTCGCGTGGCGCCAACAGTGGCCATGAAAACCGCGAGATGGGTGTCGATGGCGGTGGAAAAAGGGGGTTACTTTTCACTCTGCCCCTTTCCCTCTTGGAAGGGGGTGTTCTCTCAGAACGGCCCGCAGCGGTCAAGGGCGCGCCGGTGTTGCGCGGCGAAGCGAACCCTTCACGGCGAGGACCGTTCTGAGATCCTCGACAAGAGGGAAAGGGGTGGCCCTAAATGGACCGCTAAAATGGCCCAGTCGCTCACCGCCTCTGACAAGATGGGTACACGATACGCGAGGCAACTAATACCTATTCCGGGACGCGTGATGATCTTCTCGATCTCCTTTGCCGTCCGGGTGGGCCGATTCTGTTTCCTTGCATTTACGACTGGAAGCCTGATGAATGCGAGGACCGAAGTCTGAGGATGAACCTGCGAGTCCTTCACCGTTTCGCTTAGCTTAGCTAAGCTAGACTGTCACGGCGCTGTGCATGGATGATAGTTGTCATACAATTATGGAAATGTAGTACAATAAAGCCATGCGCAATGTGGTGCAAGCGAGGCTTGACGAGCGGTCGCTGAGGCGGCTGAAAACGATGGTGCGTGAACTGGGCTGGACCCCCTCTAAGGTTGTGAGAGAGGGTTTGCGAATCCTGGAAGCCAGCCGTTTGGGAAAGAAGAAGCAGCGGGTGATCGGGCTGGGAAAGTTTTGCTCCGGCACAGCCGATCTAGGCTCAAACAGGCGGCATCTGCAGGACTTCGGGCGGTGAAGCCGGTTCTGGTCGACACGGGCGTGATTGTGGCACTGTTGGACCGCAGCGAGACCTTTCATGCCGCATGCGCCGAAGCCGTACGGGCACTGAGCGCGCCGCTGATCACCTGTGAGTCGGTAATCGCTGAGAGCTGTTACTTGTTGCGGGGTCTCCGCGGCGCACCTGAGGTTGTCCTCGAAAACGTGGCGGCCGGGATTTTTCAAATTCCCGTTCGGCTGTCCGACACCGCTCTGGCCGTGAGACGACTACTGAGAAAATACCGGGACCGTAGGATTGATTTGGCGGACGCCTGCCTGATTTGTTTGGCAGATGAATATGAAACGCCGGAAATTTTGACCCTGGACAAAGACTTTAGGGTTTATCGCTGGGGAAGGAACAAAGCCTTTCGCATACTGCCGAGTCTGGAGTAGCGAAAGCGCAAACGGAAACGCAAGGTGGCTTAAAGTGAAATTTGAGTTCCAAAGAGAGTTTTCCCGGTTAAGGGCGCGAGGAGATGAGTGGGCGCACGCTTTCATCTGAAAAGGTGGGCCGCTTTGTCGCGCGCAAAACACGAACACAGTCTTGGTTGCCTTCCGCACATCACCGGATGTGGTACCAAGCTTTTTTGGTACTTGACGGCCTTGTGGCCACAGGTAACAGTTTATCGGGCTCCTAAGTCCAACGCCGCTCTCGAAGTCCGCCGCGAATGACGGACCGTCACGCTTTCCGGGCTATCCCACCCGCTGGAAAGAAAGAGCGAAAACTCCTGAACGACTTCACGTGGAGGATCCATGAAAAGGATCCTGATTGTATGTTTGGCCGCCGCAGCTCTGGCATCGCTGACCATCCTTGTCGGTGACTGGAGCGGCGCAAGCGCCGCAGCCGGCGCAAATGCGAGCTCCAATGGTAACGAAACCTATGACGTCAATACACTCGCGGGCAAAGTGGCGTCCGTGAACGGAACCGCGGGATTGCAGATTCGTCTTTCGGCTTTCATCGAATCCGAGGCGGACACAACCTTCCAAGAAGGAAACAATTCGAGCCCCTCGACTTTGATTATGCCGGGCACGGTGCTATCGAGTTCTCTGGACGGCACGAGCGTGCTTCCTCCGGACGTGGCCGCAAGCCAAGACACGGCGGGAGCGCCTCAAAATGAAACGGCGATCGCCGTTGATCCCAACAATTCCCAGCGGATCGTCGCCGGGTTGAACGATTACGTAACCGCAACCTGGACGTGCACCATCGGGACGTCACCCTGCAGCGCATTCGGCGATGGATACTCGGGAACTTATTTCTCGAACGATGGCGGCGCCACGTGGTGTTGCGCGTCGAAGCCCGATGGATCGAACACAGGCACTCTAATTCCCGGAGTCGAACTTCTGGTTGGAGGTCCATACCATGCGGGCGGGGACCCCTCGGTGGCGTTCGACAGTCATGGACACGTCTTTTACGCAGGCCTCGGATTCGACCGTACCATGCCGGACAACACCGTGGCGGTGAACAGGGGCACGTTTGACGCCAGCGGCCGCCTAAGCTGGGGTAGCCCGGTGTTCATCAATCAGACGACGGCGCCTTCGACGCTAAACGACAAACCATGGCTTACGGCGGATGCCCACGCCGCGAGCCCGTTTCGCGACAACGTCTACGTGACGTGGACGCGATTTATTTTCAATCCCGCGAATGGACACTTCGTACAGTCGCCGATCGCCGTGGCGGTGTCCCGTGACGGCGGGCAAACCTTCAGCAGCCCGGAACTGATTGGGGGCAACGTGCTCTACAGCCAGGGCTCGCGGCCGGTGGTGGCTTCGGATGGCACGGTATATGTGTTTTGGGACGGAGCGACACGCCTCGCTACTTTGGGCAATATATGGGTGGTGAAGTCAACCGATGGAGGCAAGAGCTGGAGCAAACCGGTTGCAGTGTCGCCGGTCGTCGACATCATCCCCGTGGCTGACACCGCCTTTCGAAACAATAGTTATCCCGCTGCCGACGTAGCGCCCAACGGCGACATATATGTGGCATGGGACTCGATGATGAGCAACGCCGGCGGGTTGTGCACCGGCCGCACCAATTCAGGATGTCACGCAGCGTCCCTGTACAGCAAGTCGAGCGATGGCGGAGCCACCTGGAGCGCGCCGGCTCTGGTGTTGCCGTCGGCAGATGCGTCCACGCGGACCGCGATTGGCTACCCGGTTAAGCAGCGGGACGACAGCACGCTGAATGCGCCAGCGACACCACGTCGAGTGGACACATTGTTCCCGGCAGTGTCCGTTTCTGCAAACGGTCGTGTATACATGTCGGCATACGCAGCAGACGTCGTTTCACCGTGGCAGACGTGCGCGAAACTGGGTTCACCCGGCCTGAGCGGAAACAACTGCACGACTTTGGGGCCGTTTATCAACAATGCTCGGCTGGATTACGTGGTGACGGACCTGACCACGGGTGTGACCGACACGGTTACAACTCAGCCAATCAATACTCGTTATTTTTTCAGCGGCGGCTTCATTGGCGACTACACTGACATCGCGGCCGGATCTGACGATCGCTTCCACGCGTTTTGGACGGATACCAACAATGTGCAAAGCATTGACTGGTTCGTGGGTTTCGAGTGGCAGGCAGGGACTCGGGTTCACAATCAGGACGTAGTAGTGCTATCGAATAGCTTCTAGGCCGCTCGCGTGCGCCAAACAGTGCGACCTCTTACATCACGGACGGGCACGGCATGCCGTGACCCGACGCCGAGGGCTGCTCTTGAGCGCCGAATCAACGCTAAGGCAAAACCGCGGGAGGGGGTGCGCTCAGCCATTCCTCAGGTCCTTTCCACTCGCAGCTTTTCGATTCTTCGCCACTCCTTGACTGATCAGGCGGCGTCGGCTCGGGCAATCAGGAATGCAATGAAACCCAACCTCTACAATAAGAATGGGCTGCTGGCTTCTCCCTTCGGCACGGATGATTGGCCCGGCACGACTGGGAAGGCAATCGGACAAACGGAGTTCAGCGAAAAGATTCACCAGCATTTGCTGGTGCGTCGAGGGGTTCGCAGACCGCTGCCATGAACCGTCGCCTGATCTAAGTGACCGAATGACCTAATCGTGCTGTTCAGGCGCAGCGGCTCTGCCCATCATCAGTGCGACATTCGAGATCAGAAATCAACGAGTCCAGAACACTCTCTTCCAGAACGGCCCTCCCGCGCGAACGCATCTCTCGAGAAAGTTGATCGTCCCAGACGGCGTCGAAGATGCGGGCTCGAAGCGGCGGGCCGTCCAGGCTCACGCGGGAAACGTAGTCGGCGGCGCTCATCCGCCAGGGCTCCATAGCGAACCGCCGTATCAGCAGATTGGCGATGGCGATTCCCGGCGTGTCCAGATCCCCGTGGTAGCGCAGCCGGCAACCCGCCTGGCAGAGGTGCCCGAGCAGAAGCTGTGCGGCGGAGGCGGGCTGCCCGGCCGTGCATATGAGCGGCAGGCTGCGAGAGCCGAGACGCTCGGCCGCGGCCGCGATGACGCTGGGATTCTCACAAACATAGATTGTGCGGCTGGTCCATTCTCCGAAGGCCCGTCCGTCCACTGTGCGAAGCTGGCGAACCGTCAGATGGCATGGCTCGCCCGAGTTCGCCATCAGATTCAGAAATTGACCTACGAGCGTTGACCGGGCCGCGCGAAGGTTGAGCACCAGTACGGGCGCTGAGAGTTCATCAACCACGACGCCCACACGTTCCCACAACTGGCGTCGGAAACCGGCGGAGCGGGACAGCTTAAGCCCTTGCTGCTGCGCGAGGGCTCGCAAACAGAGAGTCGACAGCGGCTTTCCGGCGTCGAGCGCGTGGCTGTCGCCGGTGGCGCGCGCCGCAAGTTCGGCCAGGGGAACCACGGGCTGCGGAATCTGGCGCAAGACGGATAAGGTGTGACGGAGAAGAACGCTGGCGGATACGCAATCGCCACCGCTGCATTTTTTGAGCAAGCCGGTCGAGCGAATCCCCACGAGCCAGTCTCGGTATTCGGGCAGCTCCGCCATCGCCGGTTCGAGGGACGTGAACAGCTCGGTCCAGCGTTCCGCGGCCAAATCGCGGACTCGGCGTTGATTTTCAATCGGGCCGACAATGGCCTGAACCGCCTCGCAGAGCGAATCACATATGCCACCTTCGCGCAGCACGCGTTCCATTTCGGCCAGTCGCACGACCATCGGCATTCCTGAGGAAGGCCGCCGCCCTAGAAATTGATCGATCGCCGATCGCTCTTGTTCCGAGGCATCCGACAACGTCAAAGTACCGTTAAGCGGTTGACCCGAGCGCAAGCGAGCAGCCATGCCTTGGATCAGGCGTGCCAGGGTTGCCTTGCCAAGTGCCTGCCGGAGGCGCTGTAGGTCCTGGATCATAGGGAAAGCTTTAGGTCGCCATTCCGAGCGTAGTCGACGGTACGGTTTTGGGCAGTTTCTTCCTCCCGCCCGTGTCCTGCTGGCCCGCCGGTGTCCTGCACGCGTTCGCGTCCATTCCAAACCCAGCGCGAAGCCCATACGGCATCCACTCCCGCCCGTGCGGAGAGCTGATAAATGGCCAGTCCAGGCAGTGTGGCATAGCATCCCCACTCGCGCTCGCTGGTCATGACGAAATCGAGATCGAATTCGTGCAGCATGCCCATGCACTTACTGCGCATATCGGCATCGATGCCGACAAAGGCTTCATCGAGCAGGATCAGCCGCGGCGCGAACTTTCCGGCGCTGCCGTAATATGCGGCTGCGGCGGCAAATTGCGGGATGGTCAGCGCCAACGCTTTCTCACCGCCGGAACCAGTGCCGTGCGTGCGCCGAGTGAGTCGATGCCAGTCGCCATCTTGTTTCCGTTCGACGTGAAATTGATGCCAGCTGCGATAGTCGAGGGCCATCGTGAGCTGCTCCTGCCAGGTGCCGGTCGGCTCGGCCTCTCGCACGCGGCGGATCTGCTCCTGCAGAAAATCGCCGAGCAACATACGGTCCGCTTGCGACCAGGTGGAACTTTCCCCCATCAGCTTTTTTCTGGCCTCATAGAACGCAGCCGGCCCTTCAGGCAGCGGCTCCCACTTGAACTGCAGCATCATGCCGGTACTGGTCGGACGCAGCTGCAGCTGCTTGTTCATATCGCGCACCAACTCCGCGCTGCGGCGGATGAGCGATCCGAGTTCGACCGCAACATCGTGAATCAGGTAATTTTCAAGGATCTCCCGCTCTTTGGCCGTCAACAACGCGCCGCGATTGACGATCTCCTCCGCCAGCAGAGAGCCGAAGTCGTTCATTTGGCGGCGCTCGCCTTGAAAAAGCACGGTAACCACCAACACGTCGTTATCCGTGGTGTACTCGGGACGGTAGTCGTGGCTTTCGAGAGCGCTGGTCAACTCCTGTACGTGCTGATGAATCAATTTCTGATTCTTGTCCCAGACCTCATCGCCGTATTCGACTCCGCTTAGGGCTGCACCGATTTGCCTGGCGAGTTCTACCGCAGCGGTGACGGAAGGCTCCTCCTCGTACGCTCTGCCGAGCCACGGCTCCTCGATGATCGCCAGATGGAGCAGGCCGGTGCGTGCGAACCGAGTCAGATGCTCTATCGTGCGCGCTCGAGCGAGAGCGTCCGCTGCGATCTCCTGCTGGAGGTCCTCAATGGAAGCCGCCAGCAATTGGACGCGCTCCTCCGTCGCGCCCAACATCTTGTCGGCCTCCCGCTGCTCGACCCGCGTATGCTCGAGACGCTGTTCGAGTTCCCGCAGCCGCCGCTGCACCTCTTCGACCGCCGCTCCCACCGTCTCGCGCAGCGTAGCGAGTTCCGCCTCGGCGGCGGCGGCCCGTTGTTCCGCGTCTTGCCGGGCTGCCTGCAACCGATCCTCGCGAAGACGGTGACCTTCCCAGCGCGAGCGCTCCTCCCGGGCACCCCGATCCGCAAACAGGTGCTCGTGCGCCGCCCGCCACAGCGATATTAGCTCCTGCTGATACTCCTGCAGCGCGTCTTCCAAGCTTCGCAAGTCGTCGATCCACGCACGCAGCCCCAGATCGGCGGCCGTGGCATCCCGCTCGGCAATCTTTCGCTCCAGCATTTCCCTGGCCTTCGAAACGCGCACCTCCGCCTCCTGCAGGCGAACCGTCCTCTGCATGAGCTGCTGTCGATGCGCATCGCGTTTCGCAACGGCGCTGCGGACGCCGCTATCGTCGGGAGCCAGTGCTGCCTCGGTCTTTGCGGCGGCCTCCTGTTCATCAATTTCGCCGAGGGCCGCATGAATCCGGGCGAGTACCCGCTCTGAAACCTCCAGCTCACGATCCAACTCTTCGAGTCGCCGCAACCGCGCCGCTTCACGCGCTGCCTGGCCAATATGCTCGGCAGCGGGCTTCGTCCAACGGCCGGTCTTCGGTCCAATCTGCCATCGTCCTTCGAAATCCACCCAAACGGAGCCACCGTTTTCGCCGAGCCCGATCCCCCGAACAATGCGTTCGATCACCTCTGCGGGCACTCGTGCCGCGCCACCGGGGCGATCCGCCGAGGGCCGGAGCACGTCGGCCAGAGTCGGGCGGCCCGGAAATCCCGCCTTTTGCCCGTCGTCCAACAGGAACGTGTCGAAACGCATTTCACCGCTCAGGATCGTCCCCTCGGGATTCACCCAGGCGTCGAGCAATCCAGAAGATTCCATCGCCGCCTCAACCGCGGCTCGCTGTTCGGCCGGTACGTGATCCGAGAACTCGCAAAGAGCCCAGAACGGCGCCCCGTCGCTTGTCCGGCGAGCTTCGGGATCGCGGGTATAAGGCGGAGGGGGCGGCTGATGTTCGCCCTTCAAGAGTCGCTCCTTCTGGTCCTGAAGCGCGCGCAGCTTCTCCTCAACGATCCCCGCCTGCTGTTCTCTCGCGGCTCGCTCGGAGGCCGCCCTGCGCTGGAATTCCGCAAACGCCTGATCCACTGCTCGGCGCACGGGACTCGCGGCATCGATGTTCGCCTCACACCACCCGGAGATATCCGGCACGACTTCGGCAGCCGCCGCGGGCGCCAAAACCGCCGCGGCTGCACACCACTCACGATATGCCTCCACCAGTGCCACGACCGAAGCCGCGACCTCCAGGTCGGCGAGGCGCGCGGCTTCATTGGCTTCGGCGACGCGTTCTTGTTCCTCGCCGCGCCTGTCCGATTCGGCCTGGAACGTGCGCCTGGCGGCGTCCGCGTCCGCATTCAGCTGGCTGAGCAGCCGAACCGACCGGCGGCGGGTTTGCATGGCCTCGTCGAGGGAACGTTGGACTTCTTCTATAAGCTCCCGATCGCACGAGTCGACGAGCACGCTTTGCAGTCGCTCGTCATCATGTTCCTTCGCCAAGCCGCAGCCGGTAGCGGCAAGACGAGCCGCATCGAGACGCTTCCTCAAGGCAGCGCGCGCGGCCTCGACTTGGTCCGTGCATCGCGCGAGGGCACGTCCGGAAGACTCTCGTTCTCGCACCGATTCCTTGTGTTCGGAACCGACTCTTTCGGTTTCGCGGCGGCGTTCTGCGGCCCGCACCGCGGCGGCATCCAGATCACGGGCCGACCGCATCTCCGGGCTGCTCTCTAATGTCTGTTTTTCCCCGAGCGCACGCGCCCACTCGAGCGACAGCTCCTCCTGTCGCGCGAGGAAGGACCGGCGCCGGTCTTTCGCTTGCTCGCTCTCCGTTTCCGCCTCTCGAAGTTTCCGCTGCCGATTTTCATACACGTTCTGCGCCCGGCGTACTTCGTCGCTCCTCCGGCACGCCAGTATCGCGGCGTACTGCCGATACTCTCGCAGGAACGCATCCACCGAGCGCTTGGCGGCCACCAGGTTGTCGAGCGTCCGGCGGTCCTCCTCGAGCCCGCGCATGGCCTCGGCTACCTGAGAGACAATGCGCTGCGACACGGGCGGCAGGGCACTGCTCAGCGCATTCGACAGCCTGCCTTCATCGAGCTGTCGAGCAAGCTGCGGTTGACGCAATTCGATCAGCAGGTCGATCAGGGCCTCGTAGCGATCCGGCTGCAGCTCAAACAGTCGGCGGTTCACTTCGGCGCGATATTCCGAAGCGGTCGTAAACAGCTTGCCGGCACCGCCCACGGCTTCGACCAGAGAATCCTTTGGCAGCGGGTTGCCGAGTGAAGAGCACAGCCGAAGGTCGCGCCCGATCCGTTGTGAGGTGACGAAAAACCACTTTCCGGCGATGCCCCTTCCGCTCACCGCGCGCACGCCGCAGCCGAGCGTAAGATAGTGCTCGAGACCGTCATCATCCCGCCTGCCAAATTCGATCCAAGTATAGCCAAGGCGGTCGTCGTACTTGCCCATTAGCAGGTTCCATTCAAATCGCTTGGCGGGATCGCCGTCCGGCTCGGCCCGATGGGGCGCAGTCTCCCCGTCGAGCAAGAACGGCAACTGCAGGGCCAACACCCGGCTCTTCCCGGTCCCGTTGTTTCCGCGCAGCAACAGCCGGCCGCAGTGAAAATGGAATTCCTGATGGTCATACCGATAGAAATTGACGAGCCCCGATCGCAGCGGCTGCCAGCGCACGCTGGTTGCCTGCGGCAACGAAGCCGCTCGACAAGTCACCGTGTCTCTATTTTCGACGCTGTCCACGCTGCTCCTTTCCGCACACCCGGGATCCCGAGCTCATTCATTCGCCGGGACCGCTTCGTCCCGAACGGTGCCGATCGCGAACCGGCCGATCGCCGGCAACGGCGTGACCGTCTGCACTTTGCGGTCCAGCTCAATCAGCCGCAACATTTCCAGACGAGAGAGCGCTTCTTCGAGCAATACACCCGCTGCGCCCGGCTCGCCGACGTCCTTCCTCCAGTGGTGGCGATGTTCCTGAACGAGCGACTCCGCGCGAATTTCCAGCGCGGGAACGCTCACCGGATGCGTTATTCCTTGACGAAGCCGATTTGCCAGATATTCGGCAACGAGCAGGGTGGCATGCCCGTTCGTGCCCTCTTCCGGCATCTTCACGTCGGTCATCCATTCCTCCGGGTCGACCATCGCAACGCCTTCCTGACGAGCTTCCTGAGCCAATCCGGTCGCGCTCTCGATCTCCTTCACAACCGAGGGGCGTTGCGATACAAAATATTCGCGTTCTTCCTCGCTGAGCTCCGAGTAATACACCACCGGATCATCCAGCAACCTGCGAAAGAGTCGTGTGCGCAAGCGCCGGTGCCGCCCCTCTTCGGTGTCGGGAAACGGTTCGTCTGCCATGGAGCGGATCCGCTCTTCGGTTGATTGCGCCCGGATGGTGGACGGCCCCCTCCTCGCATTCAGCAGGGCGGCCAAGGCCGCGCTATTGATGTTGTAGAGTACGTCGTGTTGCCGAGAGGCCAGAAAGTGCTGCTCGTCGCCATCCACGCGCGTCAGGACGTTCTGGCTGATCAAATACTTAATGACTTCTATCAGATCTCGACGATGCTCGCGCACGGCCAAGTCAAAGGACACTCCCTGGCGCTCGAGTTCTGCGTCTGACGCAAACTCGGCGGCGATATCATCGGCCAGGCGCCGCAGAACGGTCTGCCGTTCGGATCTCTCAAGGGCCGCCAGAGTCAAACACAGCACGACGTATCGTCGTCTTGTAAACGGCCGGTCGGCCGTGTCGAGCAGCGGTCGCGTGGAGTCGTTCAGATGGCCGGGCGTCTTGCGAAGGCGCGCGAGTTCGCTTCCTACGTGGAGTGTCCACTGGCAATGCTTCGAAAACCACTCCCGTAGCCACACCGCATGGCGGCGAACCAACAGAAAATCGGCATCGTCTTTTCCGCCGGGGGCGAGCAGTGGCCGTCGCAACAGTGCGGTGAGGGCACGTCCCCGCTCCTGCTGAGTCTGTACATTCACGCTGCTCGCTAGCTTGGGTGGTAGCGGCGGGATATGCGCTTCCATACTCTAATCCTTGGCCACAAGCAGGGGCACCGGTTCTGCGGGGGGCGGGTCCTCTGGTTCGGCACGATCTCCGAGGATCGGACGAACCGTGAGGTAGTGCTCTTCGCCAATCAAGGCCCCGGAACTCGTGCGAATGACGGCCATCGCTCCGTCGTTTGTCGGCTCAAGATCGATACGGAGCGCGCCATCGCTCGAGGTGAGGGAGACGGCTTGATGGGGTCCGGTTTTCGCAGCCAACGCGTCCCCGAGAAGGTCCAAAAGCAGCTGGAAGGCCCCGTCTGGCAGCTCGCCCAGCTCGGACAGGCGGCGGCGTTGTCCGCTCGCGAGCATTTGCTGCCAGTGGAGGATCTCTTGCGCCTCCTGGGCAGCCTGTTGGGCCAATCTCGCTCGTTCCGCGCTCCGGTCGATGACCTGGAGAGGCCGTCCGCGCGCCGTATATCGCCCCGAGACGTGCAGACGCGGCGAAATTCGCAGCGGCGGGGCACCGATCCAGCTCGTCCCCGACGGCACCGGTTCAGTGCCACGCTGGTCCAGCGTTTCGCCGTCGATCAACAGATGCCGGCAGGAATGGAGCCCGAACGCGCAGCGCCACAATCGATGGGCTGCCTGATCGTCCTCGGCTTCGGCAAACCACCGCGCCAAGGCCCGCAGGTCCGCCGTCCGATCGCTGCGTCCCGATCGACGGTCATTGATGCCCGTGACCGCCGCCACGAGAGAAGGAATCGCCGCGCGTGCCGCGCAACGTAGCTCCTCGGCTTGCGACGGCCGCCTCTCGCTTCCAACAAACCATGCGCACAACCCTTGCCAGCGTTGGTGCCACGCTTGCTGTACGGCCGCGCGATCCTCGTCGGTGGCCATCAGCCGATCCACCAATTCCCGTTCCGCCGCCCGGCGAAGCAAGGGGGCGATCCTCTCCGGGTCGATCGATTGAATGGTCATGGCAATCTCGTGGGCGGCCAGAACCAGGTGTGACAAAAACCGCTCCAGATAGTCGATCAGTCGCTGCTTGTAGGCAAGGAAGGATTCAACATTCAGCCCCTGCAACTCCATCCGGCGCTGCAGCCCACCAATGAACCTCTGGGCCTGCGCGGTGAGCTCTTCAAACCGCTGCCGCAGGAGGGAGAACGTATTAAAGACCTCCGCGTCGTCCACGTCTTCCCGATAGGAAAGCGAGATGACTTGGCTCAGTTGCTTGCGTATATCATCGAGGGCGGCCGCCTGTAGTTCGCCTGGCCGCTTGAGCGACTGCTCGAACACCGATAGCGCCGCTTCGGCTGCTTCGCCGGCAGGAGACATCTGGTACAGATTCCGAACTCGCCAAAAGTCCTGCACCGTCGACACTTCGGCAGTGTCGGGGTGCGCCTCCAAATTCCCCCACGCCACCAGCTGTTGCAATGTCCCTTCTATGGCCGTGGCGTCCGCGTGCCTCGCGGATCTTTCCGCCAGCTGCCTTTCCACGTCTGCGGGCCGAAGATGAATGACAAACCGGGCCTTCGCTTCCACAAACACATTCAGAACCGCGCGATAGATCTCTGACTTTTCCGCCGTCAGATGTGCAAAGGCGTTGTAATCGGAGCGCGAAGTCGACCTGAGCGCTCCGGTTTGTTCCGCATCGGCGGGAACGGCAGCGCTCGCCTGCCCGCAGCTGGTGTCCGGTTTGGTCCTCATATCCGACGGTTTACTTTGCCAGGCCATGACATCTAAGAAGGAATACGAACTTCTTCCGCTCTTGAGGCCGATTCAACGTCGATACCGTCCAGGAGGGTATGTAACTCCGCCTTAGAGACGTCCGCACTGCCGGCAATCTCCTTAAGCTTGGATCGAGTGATTTCACCGAGACGGAATGCCTCAAGGGCCATGCTCAGCAGCTTGTGTTGAAAGGCGGATTCGCGCTTCCTGAAGCGCTCTCTGTGGCGCGAGAACCTTTCGCCGAGAACTTTGCGAAAGGCACTTGCGGAGGTTTGTTTCTGCGCAAGCGATTCTCTTTCCTCCTCCGAGATGATCTGCAGGCTCTTTAGCCGCCACAGCGCGGACTCATAGCTCACGCCAAAGTAGAACGCCAAACGCGCAACATCGTAGAACTGAAGGCCGTGCGGCTGAGACGGACCGCGACGCTGTGCACGGACAGTACCACCCTCCTCGTCATACACCTCTTGCAGAGTGGGCACATCCTGAGATTTCCCCACACCCGACAAGAACTCGCGGACACCGCCTTCCGGCATCAAAAATGCCGCCGCAAACGAATTGGCCCTTACCTCGGTTTGGTCCTCGCGATTTTCTAATCGGCTGACGACGCCCTCCTTCTGTCTGTCAAAAAGCAAATGGCAGTACTCATGAGCATGAGAGAACAGCTGTCTTTGCTCCGAGTGCCGCGAGTTCACAAGAACCGTCAAGCCAACGGTTTCGTCGGTCAGAAACAGGCCCGAAATCGAATCATCCAGCGGAAGCAGCCCGACCCTTACGCCCTGGCTTTCCATGATTTCCGGCAGCTCCGGCAGCGGGCCAGGTCCGAGCTTGAGCCGGCTTCTTTCTTGGTCCGCAACGGCCGTCCCTTGTTGAATCGCCTCCCACTTGGTTCGCGGCTCAGGCATGTCATAGCGAACCGGCGGCACAAGACCACGATCAGCGCCGACAAGTTTCTCCAAATGCGTAAACTGTCGGCAAAGGCCTAACCACTTTGAAATCGCCTGACTCAGGTTCTTGTCCGCGGCTGCTCGCGGTTCCGCGCGGAACAAGGCCCTCACCGAGTCTTTTTGCTCTGAGAATTCCTCTGCAAACAGGCCTCTTGGATCAAAACGGAGTTCCTCCGATAGTTTCATGAGTTCGAGGCTGTCTACCGACCGGTTGCCCGATTCAATTTGAACGACGCTCGACCTCGGGATTCCCAACAGTTCAGCGAGGTCCTCCTGGGTATAAGCGCGGCTCTCCCGAATCCGTCGAAGTCGCGATCCCAATTCCTTCCGATCGATGGCCATGGCGGCACGCTCTTGAAGAGCGCCCAGTATGTTATGAAATCGAACGCTAGTCAACATAAAATAGTCTCGACATGTTCGATCCTACTTTCGTTCTACCTTCGTCTGTCGCCAGGTTCAGGGGATAGGGGCGTGCGAAACTGCCCTTTCGCCAGTTCTCTTCGTCTGTCAGAACGTAATCGCACCGGAAATCTGCAGTGCGTATCCCTGATAGGTCGAGCTGCACGCGAATTCATGAAAATACTTAACCCCTACGCTCGCCTTGTGCCCCGGGAATATTGCATTGGTCGCAAATCCTAGACCGTTGACCTTATAGTGTGCCCCTGCCCTGCTCCGGCGTGACCGTTGGGCCGTGCTTGTCTGTGGTCTGCCACTGGCCGTACCCAACTAACCCAAGCTGAAGGCGCAGGTTTCCTTGCAGTGCAGCGGAAACGCTTGCGTTAGCGAATAATCGAGGTTAACGGTTTGGCCTGGGTGGATCATGATCCCCTGCGCACTTTTGGCTCGGGCCAACAGCATCTCAGGATTGGTACCGAGATGTGTTGATTGAAAGTGAGCAACATGGCGCATCAGACTATTTCGTCACGCTAGGCGAGACGTTCCATAACAGCGTCACCGGCGCCAGCGCCTATGTGGTTGTTCCCGCGAGCATCTCTCAAAGTCGTTGACACGCGCCGTTTTGCTTGTTATATAGCGAGCCAAACGCCATCCAGGTAGAGACCTGATTGACGTATGCGAGTGGCGACTAGAGTGCGTCTACATTCTGCAAAACCGGTCCGCAGGATTCTGCCCCCAAAATTTACTCTGGATAATCTGAACTCTCTCCTTTCCCGGAGGCTATATGTATCTTCACAGCGTTTCGTTTCAATCTGTGTCGAGCTTCGGACGGGCTTTCTTCTGCCGACTAGTCCTTGCGATTTGCACGATTGGACTGGCGATCGCGTTGACTGGCGCACATCCAGCTTCTGCACAAGTGCTGTACGGGTCCATTGTCGGTAATGTGGTGGATCAGAACGGGTCAGCGATCCCGGGAGCGGCAGTCATTGCCACCAACCAGAATACCGGTGTGGCGGCCAGCACGACTACCAACGGGGTCGGCGAATACAACTTCGTGACCCTTCAGGCCGGCACGTTCACCATCAAAGTTGCGGTGGCTGGCTTCAAGACCTTCGAGCGGCGAGATCTTGTGGTTGAGGCCAACAATATCACGCGCACCGATGTGAAGCTCCAGGTCGGGAGCATGGAACAGTCAGTCACTGTCAGCGGCGAGGCACCAGTGCTCCAAACCGACCGCGCCGAAACGCGCGCCAACGTCACTTCCGTGGAACTGGAGAATCTTCCCGTTCCGCTTGGGCGCAATTACCAGCAGCTTTACCGCACGTTGCCCGGGGTCGCGCCACCTTTCAACTCGCATTCGATTCCGACTAATCCGTCCCGTTCGCTGGAATTTCACGTGAACGGCACCAGCGACGATCAGAACAATACACGCATCGACGGCGTGAGCTCCACTACCGTGCAGTTGCCGCACATCGTTTCCTATATTCCGGCGCTCGAGTCGATCCAGGAAGTCAACGTAGTCACCAGCAGCTTCGACGCGGAGCAAGGCTTGGCCGGAGGCGCTACGATCAACGTGCAAATCAAGAGCGGTACGAATGAGGTACACGGTTCGGCCTTCGAATACCACAGCAACCAGCACCTGAAAGCGTGGCCGGAATCCGTTCCCCCGGGTCAATCGCAAAAACCGATGCTCGTATATAACCAGTTTGGCGGCACGATCGGCGGGCCGATCAAGAAGGACAAGCTCTTCTATTTTGTCAGCTATGAAGGCAGTTCCGATCACCGCAACGTATCGCGAAAAGTGACGGTGCCAACGGACGCCATGAAGGCTGGCGATTTTTCACAATTTTTGGCGAACGGGATCATTATTTATAACCCCTACACTGACGCGTCGGGGACTACGCTTGCGGACCCGTCTCAACGGCTGCCGATGATGGCGCCCGGCGACCCACGATGCGATACAGCCACCAATCCGAGCTGCGAGAACATTATTCCGGCCAGCCTCCTAAATACACCGTCAGCACAGATTGCGCAAAAGATTAATGCCCTATGGCCGGAGCCGAATCTGCCCGGTTTGAAAAACAACTATTTCGCCTCAGGCGGCTTCGCGTTTGACCGCCATACGATTGACACCAAAATGAACTGGAACATCAACCAAAAATTCAATGTTTTCGGGCGGTTCAGTTTTCTCCATTACTCAGACTTCACGCCGACTGTTTTTCAATCTACAGGGGCTCAGGGAAGGCCAATTGGCGGCAGCAGTAACCCCGGCCACGGGCACGGTGAAACTTACAGCACGACTTTCGGTGCGACCTACACGTTCAAGCCGAACTTCATTATGGATGCCTATTTCGGTTTTACGAAGCAGGGGACCAATTCTGAGCAAACCGGGCTCGGCAAGAATATCGGTCTCGATGTATTGGGTATCCCTGGAACGAATGGCCCGCGCAAGTTCGAAAGCGGCTGGCCCGAATTTCAACTTGCCGGGGTTAGCGGCGGCAGCGATTTTGCGACGATGGGCAATGACACGAATTTCATGCCCTATTACCGGCACGACCCGCAGTATCAATACGTTGTGAACTTCAACTGGACCCATGGCAGGCACAACGTTCGATTTGGGACAGACATTTACCGCCAAGGCCTAAATCAAACGCAGGCGGAATGGATCGGCGGCGGCACATTTTACGGGTCGCAAGGCGGATTTGATTTCGGGCAGCAGATCACGGGGTTGTGCCAGGATCCGCCGGACTGCACCACGAGCAGCAAGACCAATCGCGCGAACACCTATGGAGCCTTCTTGCTCGGCTTGCCTGACCAAGCCAGCAAGTCACTGCAATTCCCCGACGCGTATCACATCCGCTCGATGCTGTACAGCGCTTACATCCGTGACCGCTACAATCTCACGCCACACCTGACCGTCGCCTATGGCATCCGCTGGGAGTACTTTCCCTATCCAACCCGCACCGATCGCGGTTTAGAGCGCTATGACCCAACCATCAACAAAGTTCTGATCTGCGGCATGGGGCAAGTGCCGGCCGGCTGCGGCACCGAAATCAGCAAGAAGCGCTTCTCGCCCCGGCTCGGCATTGCCTGGCGGCCCACCGACACGTTCGTCATTCGGGCCGGCTATAGCGTGATCAATGACCCATACGAGGGCCTGGAGTTGATGCGGAATAACTACCCGATTATGGAACCATTCGGGATCCAGACTCCGAACGGCTTCACCCCGGCAACTACGCTTGCACAAGGGCTTCCGGGCATCCCGCCTGTCACCATACCTAGCAGCGGGATTCTGGATTTACCTCTGGATGTTGGCTTTGAAGGGCAACCGAAGAACCTGCACCGCGGATATATTCAATCCTGGAACCTGATGTTGCAAAAAGAGATCGGCTGGGGCTTTACTGGAGAGGCTGGCTACGTTGCAACCCGCTCCGTCCGCCAGCTAGGTTTCATCGATATCAACGCCGGGCAGATCCCCTTTACGAACAGGACCACTCAACCGCTCCTGCAGCAATGGGGACGAACTGCGGCAACCACATTCCTCGAACCCCTCGGCACCGGCCACTACGATTCGCTTCAGGCCTCTTTAAGGCGCCGCTTCAGCAAGGGCTTGATGCTAAACGTGAACTACACATGGGGCAAAAGTATCAATTTTGTAGACTCCAGCTCCTCCACTCCGAATATCCAGTCGCAATCTTACATGAAGATGAATCGGGCGCCGACCGGATTTGACATCACACACAATATCGCAGTGACGAGCATATGGGATCTGCCGTTTGGCCGAGGCCAGAAGTGGCTGGGCGGCAAAGGCGCTCTCACATTTGTGGTGTCCGGATGGCAGGTTAACAATTTAATGAGCATCTTTGGCGGTACGCCGTTCACGGTTTGGGGCGATTGTGGCGCCGCCTGGCCAGGCAATTCTCCGCCGATGAGCAATTCGTTCGGGAAACCGAAAAAGATCGGCAGTACATCCGGCTTTTGGTACGATCCTTTTGCTTTTGGGGAAACGTATGACCCCAACAATCCGGGATCTTGCCTCAGGGGCTCTCTCGGTAACAATGGCTTTAATAATCTGCGCGGCCCAGGCGTGTTTAATTGGGACTTCGGGTTATTCCGCGATTTTGCCGTGAAAGAGCCGCTGCACATACAGTTCCGGGCCGAGGCATTCAACTTCACGAACACGCCTCACTTCTGCACTAACGCTCTCGACTATTACCTTGGTGACGCAGGCGCCTACGATCCAACAACCGGCCGGGTGACGGATCCTGGCACCTTTATGCAACTAAACGGCGGCATAAATGGAAATTGCGACCTGGCACGTGAAGGCATTGACGAGCGCCAGTTCCGCCTGGGCCTCCGTTTCCAGTGGTAAGCCGTAAGCGAGGAGCCGCAACTGGGCAATACAATGGCCTTACACGCGCGTGTTCGTGCGGTGTCCTCTTTGCGCTCGCCGCCCTGTGTATACGTGCGCAAGGTCAACGCCTCCCGGAGCAGCCGCAGGTCGACACGTCCGGTTTTCTGCCAGCCATTCGGGCTCAGGTCGAGCTAGCAGAACGGAATGCCAGGGAGCGGCCGCGCGATCCTGCAATCGTCGGCGCACTGGCAATGACGCTTCACGCCTACCAGCAGTACGACGCGGCCGAGCGCGCCTATACCCGCGCACATTCGCTAGATCCACAGAATTTTGATTGGCTTTATCTCCTCGGCGCCGTGCAAATGGCCCAGGGAGCATTCGATCGTGCCGTGAAAACATTGCAGTCAGCGCTCCAAATTCGGCCCGGCGACTTAGCCGCCGAGGTGCGCCTTGCGGAAAGCCTGACCGCTGTTCCCGACTGGAATGGCGCGGCCGCGCTCTACTGCCGTATTTTAGACGACCGGCGCGAATGTCCGAAGGCGTGGTATGGCCTGGGGCGGGCGCAAACAGCGAAGGGCGACCATGCGGCGGCCATTGAATCTTACGGCAAGGCGTGCGAGCTGTTCCCGGCTTACGGTGCCGCACATTTTGCGCTGGCCGCGGAGCTTCGCAGGCTGGGCCGCAAACCGGAAGCGGAACGGCACATCGCAGCTTACGCGAAGAATGTCACAAGCGAGCCGCCGCTTGACGATCCGCTATTTCAGCGGATCCACGAGCTGAATCTAAGCTCGCAGGCGCACCTGCAGCGCGGCGCGGAACTGGAAAAAGCCGGCCTGCTCGACGAAGCCATTCGCGAGCACGAAGCCGCACTGGCCAACGATCCCGGTAACGTGCAGGCGCATGTGAATCTCATATCTTTATATGGCCGGGCTGGTGATCCGGGTAAGGCTAAACAGCATTTCGAAGCGGCTACGAGACTAAACCCCGGCCGATCTGATGCTTGGTACAACTACGGAGTTCTGCTTTACATGCAAAAGCATTTCGATGAGGCAGAAAAAGCATACCTGCGTGCCCTGCAGATTAACCCCGATTATGCCGAGGCTCACAACAACCTGGGTGCCATTTACGAGCAATTGGGCCGCCCGGCAGACGCGGAGAAAGAATTTCGGGCGGCCATTAATGATCGTCCGGATTATCCGCTCGCTCGCTTTTATCTCGGCCGCATTTTAGTCAACGAGCAAAAATACGATGAGGCCATCCAGCAACTCCAGCGCGCACTGACGCCAGACGATGACAAGACGCCAGTCTACCTTTATGCGCTCGGTGCGACTTATGCCCGCGCCGGAGATCGTGCACACGCACTTGAGTACCTCCAGCGTGCGCATGATGCCGCCTCCCGCTACGGGCAGTCCCAGTTACTCGCGAGTATCGATCGCGACCTGAAGGCGCTGCAGAGTGCAGAATAGTGGAGTGCGCCGGGCGTGCCCGGCCCCTACAGGGTTTCACGAACTTTGGTTCCGCGCTGAACCATCAGCACAGACCTGCGACCGTCAGGAAGCGGACAAGGAGGCCCGCTGCGCCGCCGCGATCTTCTGAAAGCGCTCGCCGCGTTCAGCCTCGGCGTCCCGCGCGTGCGGGCGCACGCGTCTCCGGCCTTCCGGGACGTGGCGACCGAGGTCGGGCTCAATTTCCAGCATTTCAACTTTGCCACAGGCCGCCACTACATGCCCGAGATTATGGGTGCGGGCGTGGCTCTACTCGATTATGACAACGATGGCGATCTCGATATCTATCTCGTGCAAGGCTCGCGGCTGGACCACGGAGGCAAACTCCTGTCGCCCCCGCCATCGGGCTGGAAGCCAGGAAGCCGGCTCTTCAAGAATCTGCTGGCAGAAACGGGCGAATTGCGCTTCGTTGATGTTACTGAAAAGGCCGGCGTGGGACATATTGGGTATGGCATGGGCGTAGCCGCTGGAGACTACGATAATGACGGCTTTCTCGATTTGTACGTCACGAATTTCGGCCACAACGTTCTTTATCACAATAATGGTGACGGCACATTTACTGACGTGACGCGACAAGCTGGGGTAGATGATACTCACTGGTCCACCAGCGCGGCATGGGTTGACGTGGATGGCGACGGTTGGCTTGATCTGTTTGTCTGCAACTACGTCGATTTCACGGTCGAAGGCAATCGTGGCTGCTCGTCGGCGGCTGGCGAGCCTGACTATTGCACGCCGAAAATGTATCACGCCGTTCCGTCGCGATTGTTCCGCAATCTCAGGAACGGCAAGTTCGAAGACATCACGGAAGCCTCTCGCATCAACAGCTCGTACGGACCGGCTCTCGGCGTGCTATGTGCGGACTTCAACGGCGACGGCCTCACCGATATCTACGTCGCCAACGACACCTCCGCCAATCTCCTCTGGCTTAATCAAGGAGACGGTACATTCCGGGAATCGGCGCTGGACATGGGCGTCGCTTACAGCATGGATGGGTTGGCAAAAGCCGGCATGGGAGTCACGCTCGCGGATGTTGAAAATAACGGCGGCCTGGTGTTGCTGGTGACCAATCTCACCGGCGAGGGCGTCACCGTTTTTCGCGGCGATGCTCATGGACAGTTCGATGACGCCACCGCTGATTTCGGACTGCTGCAACCGACATTCGGCTACACGGGTTTTGGCACCCAATGGTTCGACTATGACAACGACGGCTGGCTGGATCTTTTCATTGCCAATGGTGGCGTCACGCTCGGAAGCGCATCGCCCGCCCGCGGATCCCGATATGCCCAGCCCAAGCAGTTATTTCATAACGAGGGCCGCGGTAGGCAGTTTCGCCATGTGTCGCCCGAAGCCGGTTCGGTGTTCCAAATAGCGGAGGTCAGCCGTGCCGCCGCTTTCGGTGACATCGACAACGACGGCGCTATTGATATCGTCGTTGCGAACAATAACGGCCCGGTTCGGCTGCTTCGAAATCAGATAGGCCAGCGCCGACACTGGCTCACGGTGAAGCTTGAGGCAGAAAAAGTGAATCGCTTTGCGATCGGCGCGCGCGTGACCGTCATCCGGCGCGGCAACGACGCGCTAGTAGGGCGTGTTCATACGGATTCGAGTTATCTAAGCGCGAACGACGTGCGCGTCCACTTCGGTTTGGGAGACCAAACGGAAATCGAGGCCGTGCAGGTGAGCTGGCCGGACGGATCGAAGGAGAGATTTGAGAGCGTTAAGTGCGATCGCATCGTAACGCTCCGCCAGGGTTCAGGAAAGCTGCTGTAGAGGCCGGGCACACAAAAGTCCTGCGCATCTAACGACCCGCTCGATTTCGGGACCCCAAGCTTCAACGGAACTGGCGACAGCTTTGAAAGTCTGGGCGAGGACTCCTTTGGCCATCCGCTGCAAAAAATCCAGAACACGTACGAATACGGTGATGATTGGTCGAAGACTAAAGGCCGCCATGTCATCAAAGTCGGAGCCGATTTCCGCCACGAAAATCTCAATCTGCTATCACATAATCTTGCGCGCGCTTCCTTCAACAATCCCTGTTTTGTGACACAGACGGTCGCAGGAGTGAAAGACAAAGTTGACTGCAATCAACCTGATCCAAAGGCCGGCCAAGCAACACAGGTGGCCCCTCCCTGGCCACCATGCTGCTCGGCATTAGCAACGATTCCGAAGTTGCTACTGGTGACTCCCACGTGCATCTTCTTCGTTGGACTTAGGCTTATTACGCTCAAGATGACTTCAAATTCCGTGGTCCTGTTTGGGATGTTGAGTCTGGTGGCACAGTTTGTGTACTGGTCGCGGATTGTCAGCGGCCTCAATCAAGAGCACGCCTGAAACCTGAAACCATGACGGTGACATTTGACTTCAGCCCTACGCACGACTTTTTTGACCATAAGGGAACCATTCCGCACAGCGATCGCTTCGATGAGGCGTTTCAAGTTCGGACTCGATCCGTTGTTTCTAAACATTCCCCGGCAGGACGAATCCTGAAGGCCCGAACGAGCCAGAATCAGCGCAGAGGGGAGGGGGGGATCGCCTCTACGTGTTGCCGAGGAGATCCCCACTGACGCCTCAATCTGGCTGCATGTCCCACATTCTTGTGGAGCATGACGCAGAAGTTTCTGGTGTGCTTACGGCGGGAAATTCATGCGGCGTACGAGGTCCTGGAAGCGCGAGTCGGAACGCAGAGGGTCAAACAGGGGGTCAACCTTAAGGAACGCCAGCATCGAGTTTCGCTCCTGGTAGGCCTTTTCCAACCATTGGAAGGCCTTATCTTTGTCACCTAAACTGCAGTGCAGGTACGCGATTGCGTATGGAGAGACGTATCTGCAGCTCGATGCCGACTGGAGCGTATCCACTACTTCAAGCGCCTCAGCTTTCCAGCCCGCCTTTGAATAGGCACAACCGAGGTGCGCGACGAACCACACCG
>QHYH01000265.1 GCA_003223215.1 Acidobacteriota bacterium | reverse complement strand
CGCGGCGAGCACGTCGGCGGTATTTACCCAGACAGTGAGCCAGGCGTCTGTTTCACCTACGGTGGTGCTGAGTTCCTATGCTATTACAATACGTACGGACAGACCCTCACGATGACGTCGAACGTAAAACCAGCTTATGGACGGCGAATCTCGATCTACCTAGCGATAGTGATGTCTCTGTTACTTCTTTTTCTTCACCTTCCTGACTGCCAATTCCAACGGCAGTTCATCACCCTCGATAGGAGGATTTCCCTTTCCCACGCGAACTAGAATCCGGCTGACCTTTGCCGGATCAGCGCGTCGCGCGCGGTCCTCAAAGTATTCTTCCGTGCGCATAGCGGAAACCTTTTCTGCGAGCGCGAGGGTGATCAGCTGATTGAGAGCTACTCCTTCCGATTCGGCGGCTTTGCGCGCTTCAGCCAATAGGGTGGGTGGCACCCGCAGAGCAAAATTGCTTCGTCTCATGAATTCACTCCTTCTCTTGGCATTACTCGGTTTCCTTTGCTAACGCACGAAGGATTTCCCCGGGCCGCACCACGGAACAACGAAAACGCGCCGCTACAGGCTTAAAATCCCGATCGTTGAAAGTGACGATGGCATCGGCGCGACCGTTGGATGCAGACCATTTCTAACCTGCGGCGACCCGTTCCAATCGCTCGAGTGTGTCCGGATACTTGCGAACCAAGAGAACGAGAGCCGCCGCTTGGGGATTCGGCTTGGCGCGGCCCTGTTCCCACTTCTCGAGGGTGCGTTCGTTAATCCGCAGCTTGCGAGCGAAAACGGCTCGTGAACACCGTAGTCTCTTACGAGTGTCCCGAATCAACTTGGAGTCTACTTTGGGGAGTGGTGCCGCTTCCACTTTATAAGTGCGCAGTGTGATTTTGCCCTCGCGATGACTCTTCATCGCTGCGATGCCGTCCATCACTTCGCCGAAAATCTTTCTCTTCCTCATCACCTTCACCTCCGCGGTTTCCTTTGCTTCGCAAGCTTCGCGCCCTGACGAGCCCGGAGCTCGGTTTCAATCGCGCTCTTCAATCCCTGTTTTTCTTTGGGTGTAAGGTCTGAAGCCTCGTCCTTGTCGTAGAGCGTCATCAGCCAGATCTGTTGTTCACCTGGGAAGTAGTAGTAGATTACGCGCAGACCACCTCTTCGTCCTTTGCCGCGTCTTGGGTCCGTCCAACGAAGCTTTCGAAATCCTCCCGTTCCCGAGATCATGTCGCCAAGCAGCGGTGCAGCTGTGATCCGGTTTTGCAATTCCCGATACTCGTCATCCGTCAGATACCTGGAGACGTGGCGAGTGAAGGCCGGGGCTTCGAGGAATTCCATCCTGTTCGTGGTACGCCGCTAGCGTATAGTCATAAGTATACGCCATTAGCGTATAAAGTCAATTGTGAGAGAGGGAGCGTTGCCAGCTTGACAAGCTCCTAGCCGGGGGGCACAATTCCGGCCGTCCCCGCAGGCGAAGAAACTCCCTGGCAAGCCGAGAGCATCGCAAAAGACCAACCGACGCGAGGGCGTCCCGTCTCGCGTGGCCCTCCCTAGACACCGGAGCAACAGAATTTCGCCTCGTTAAAAACTTAGCAAGGAGCAAGAACATGAAGATCGCAACGAAATGGATTTTGGTGACTGCCATTGTGACTTTAGCAGGGTTGTTAGCGATTCCAGTTTGGCTCCCGGTCGCGCGAGCAGCAGCTGACCATGTGCGCTGGGATATCATCCACATGAACCCAGCAACAACCCCTAATACACTTAGCCCGGGTGGGGTCGCTTTCGCTTCGGCCAGGAATCCCAGCAGTTTGTCGATCAAGCTCACGGGTTCCGGGACCTTCAGGCCAGATGACCCTGAAGAGGTGACCGGTGGCGGAACTTGGGAGACGTTCAGCGGTACCATGTCGACCGGAAGCGGCACTTACGAGGTCAGGAAACTTGTGAGTTGGCAGTTCGCTAGGCTTGGGTTAGGGAGCTTCATCGAATCAGGTTTCGATGACGGCACCAGCGCCAATGGCAACGCGGTTTTGCGAATCCGCTATTCCGACGGCGGCGAGGGCGTTCTCGGGATTGGATGCGAGGGACCCGGTCCAGGTATCGGTATCCTGGAGGGTGTAATCGCCACGAAAGACCATGTGACCTACTGGGACGCTCAGGCGCCCGTCGGTGGGGTGGACGCGAACCGGACGTTATTCCACGTCTCGAACTCAACTGAGGAGTAAGACATGCTAGAGCGATTCAAGCTTTCCCACCGCTGGGTTGTCGGCCTGCTCGGGCTGATCGTTGGGCTTGTATTAGGTGCCACGTTCTTAACTCGGTCGGTTCTAGGCCTGGACTCCCATTCCAGCGCGATCGCTCGCGGCGCCGGAACAACCATCATCCAAGGAGGAACTGGAAGTCCAGGCTTTGTCCCTGTTCTCACTACGTTAGCGTTTCACGCAGAACGGGAAGCTGGAACGGTGACAGGCGCATTTGAGTGTCTAGCTCGTGCTCCTGAGAAGAGCACCGGGAGCGGGAGCGCGCAGTTCACAGTGAATGCCATGTATGTGACCGGCCAGATCACGGAAGCGACGGTCAGCGGGGACACAGCAACTCTCAGTGGTATTTCCATGATCACCGGGCTGGGCGCAGGCAGCAACGTACCCTTTCATATTGTGGTGCGAGGGGGAGGGCCCGGAACGACCGCTGTCCTCACCACCGAGGGCTCGCCCCGGCTTGCATTCAGCGAGGTTCTATTGGAAGGCTCGTTCGAGATCTTTCATAGTGGGCACGAGTAAGTGAACTGCGACGAAGAGACTGAAGCTGGGGCACCCCGCGCAACCCTGAAGTACAACCCGGGAGAAGAACCACGCGTGATGTGAAAGGCAGCGAAGGTGAAGTGAACCACGCAGGGAACTTCTCTCGGAGCAAACGCCCGCGGGTTTCTCCGTGGGATAGACAGTTGGCGTCTCGCGCCACCACATAGGACATGACCCCGTAAAGGCCAATGATTGCGAGAAGCGAGGTGAGGACGCCGAAGACGGCTCTATTCTATAACAACCCTTACCACATATTGTAACTGGAAGCTCAACCGCCTCAACCGCCACAAGAGATAAGAGGGTGGAACACCCCAAATGGCAAACGGGGGTGTCACACGATCTACCTTGGGATGCCGCACCGCGCCGGCCACAGCCCCCGCAAGGACAAAGCGGAAAGGGCACGTGGGGCTTTACAGGCGGCAGTGGCAAACTCAAGGGCATCAAGGGGAAAGGCACTTATACCTGTGCGCCGTCGGGTGACGGTTCTTCCTGCAATGTCGAGGGAGAATATCAGCTCGCGAAATAGCGCCCGGGTCTTTGTCCTCGCAGGGTTCTAGGCCAAGACTATTCCAAACAACGCCGTAGCGGAATCACACCGGACCTTTCTGACGGAGGAGAGCCGCAACCTGGCTCTACCTGTGCGCTTGCAGGACCTCAGCACATCGCCCGAGCAGCGCTTCTTCGAGTGTTTAGAGATTTAGGGGCATCCTGGTTCGCGCACCCGGGGCGAACCGAGGGACAGCGTCGAGAGGAATTTTCGCCCGGGTCACTTGGGACTGGATGTTGGCAGGAAGTTGTGATGGGTTACATGTAACCACTCGCGGAGGCGGAAAGATGGAGAAATTGGAAGACGCCACCGCAGGCGAGCTAAAGATCGAGGCCCATACTCCCTGCCGGGAATTCTGCATCTCCTCATCGTGGCGTTTTGTTTATTGCTCTGTCTCTGCTTTGAGCCTGCGCTTGAACTCTTGTTGAATAGCTTTAGTTCTTTGGATATCCCGTCGCCACTGACCAGCCAAGTTCGCGATGATCTCGTTACTGAGTGATCGGAGCCACTTTTCGAACGTCAGTTTTGAGCGGTTCTTTTGTTTCGGATGCTTCCTCCTCATCAGTTCGCCCTTTCCAGTTATACTGCCTCACCGATGAGATGGAAAGAGAATCGCGGAACCCAGGCATGAAGACGTGGCAAAAATTCACGGTTTTCAACGTCGCGGTCCTGGTCGGTATCTTCATATCGATTTCTGCGCTTCCACCGGCGATGGTGTCGGCTACTACGCCTTTGTCCGCGCTCCGCTTATCGAGCACAACCTCGACGCTACGGGCGAAGTGCCTGAACCTACGCACAGTTAATTCTTAGGAAGTTTGCTTGGTGCCCGCCGGAGCGATGAGAGCCGACACCAGGATATTGGTATCAAGCACCACGCGCATCAGGCTTTGTTAGCCTTCCTTTTGATGCGGCGCTCCGAGCGGACCTCGCGAACGGCGCGATCGACGATGGCTTGGAGCTCGTTCGTGTCGGCATTGGCATGGCGCGACTTGATGTCCTGCGCAGTGCGGTTGAAGATGCGCCAGCGGACGGCCTCCTCGATAAACTTCGAGAGGTCGCCTTTTTTCATGCCCTGGGCGCCGAGATAAGTGCGCAGCGTAAGGTCGATTTCCCTGGAGACCTTGATATTCCAGCGAACAGCTCTTCCATAAGACACCTATACACACAAACAGATAAACACCTATACGCCTATATTAGAGCGAAGCTACGCAGAAGGGAAGACCTCCCCGTTGAAATCGGCAGAAAGGGCCGGTTTAAGCGACTGCCCCGAGACCAAAGGGTCTAGAGCCTCCGCAGGCCTATAAGTCTTTTGGACTGAACGAATCTGTTAGAACAAGAATGCGAGCGAGAGATGCACTGTAGTTAATTCTGTAGCTGGGGAAAACCCAGAGTTTCTCCAGCTTTCAACAACCTCGGATCTTTCGGTGTTGAATCTATCTAATAATGTTCTTTATGGTCGGTTGGCTGTACTGTACTGAGGCTAACCACCGTTGTACGATTGACAGTCAGAGAATTCCTACAATGGCCGGCTCGAAATCTGCGCCTTGCTACCGTGGCCCAATTCGGTCGAGTGGTCTTGATCAGGCAGTTTTTCGAAGCATTTGTTTGGAGGGCGCGTTGGCGAAGCAAGCCCCATTTCTTCTATTGCTTCTGATGGTCGTCTCCGGTCAAGGCTTGCTTGCCGCAGACTTGCAGGCTCTGCCTGAATTCCTGCGGTCCGACCCTTTTGGGACCATCGTCGCTCCGGACCGCAGCAGCGTTGACCTCGCCTCGAGCCTCTATGACGCTCAGCACCGAGTTATGCTCACTGGGTGTCGGGGTGGATATGTCTCCTTTCAAATGGTCGTCAAACTACCCTCACCGGGCCTCTACACACTAGACGTGACAATTCCCGATCCGGCAAACAAAGTTCAAATCGATTTGTTTCGCGAATGGTTCCACTTTACGGATTCCGACCAGCATTATTATCCGGACGCCCTCATCCCCGTGCGCGCAACCTATAATTCGCGCCTGCCTGAACCGGACAATCGCATCCCGCTGCAGACCGCCCAGGCGTTCTGGGTTGACGTCTATATTGCTCCTGATGCTCATCCGGGGACCCGGTCAGGTAGCGCCACACTCAAAGCTGGGGCGAAGATCATCACCCTTCAGATCCAATTTACCGTCCTGGCTTCCGTCATTCCCACAGAAGACGTAGTGACAATCGATCACAACTCTTATGGAAGTTCCTGGCTCGCGCAGCAGTTCGCAGCTTCCTACCAGCGCGACCCCGATCATTGGTTTGAGAGCAACCAGTTCTTCGGATTGATCCACGCTTATCATCACGTCTTCTATGAGCACCGAGGAATTTTCCATCAACTGGGATATGGACACTCGGGGAAAGTCGGTCCGGAATTTGCGCCCGCGCTCGAGGGCTCCGGCCGGGCGAAGCACATTATTAGCTGGAGCTTGTACGATCGCCACTATGGTTCCCTGTTCGACGGTACGGCGTTTTCAGCAGGCCGCCGCGGCCAGCGCCCAATTCCTTTCGTCTACCTGCCCATCAATCCCGAGTGGCCGGGTTCTTACGAGTTCTGGGGCGAGGCTGGATACGAAGCGGAATTCGTGAATGTAGTCTCGGAAATGGAACGCCACTTTCGTGAGAAAGGGTG
>QHYH01000081.1 GCA_003223215.1 Acidobacteriota bacterium | reverse complement strand
CCCTAGCGAGTGGGTAACAGCAGAGATTCTTTGCCGCGTTAATGTCCCGGTCGTGGAACGCACCACACTCGCGGGTCCACTCCCGCGCGGACAATGGCAGATCTTCCGCAATCCGACCGCACACCGAGCACATCTTGCTGCTCGGGAACCAGCGACTTGCTATCACGAGCTCCGCGCCGTTCAGCTTCGCTTTGTACTCCAACTGCCGGCGGAATTCGTAAAAGCCCCATGTGCGACGCGGACGGACATACGCGCTCAAGTCCAACTCCTGACCGGAAAATCGGAAACTTGGGCACAGGCTTCCAGACAAGCGATTTTAGTGGCTTATCGCGAGCTGGGATGACGCCCAGAAGTATCGGCGCAGGCTCTGGGTGCGATTCCTGCCATTGGTTGTGGGCTGCATCGCGGGCCAGCGGTGGTCAATTCCGTCCAACTCAAGGCGATGATTCCGCCGTACGCGTGGGCGTGTGCTCTCCCAGGAGAGGCTTGTGCGCGCTTGCACTGCAGGCCATTGTACTTTCAAGGGCTTACGGTGCTGGGTTCAAATACCCAGTCTTTGATTGTCCGTCCACTCCGTCGAACCCCTGTTTCCGATAGGGAAACAGGAAAAACCTTGTCTACCTGTTTCACGTAGGAACGACGTTGCGGGAATCAGGCAGAAGGCGCTCTTGTACGAGCTTCGAAGCGGCGATCCGCGTTTTTCAATCGAAGAGCGGAACTCGATCTGCCGTGGCTCGCCGAGCGAGTAGGCACCGGTTCCGGTGCCAACGCGATCCACATTGTGTCCACGCTGCGAGGTTTTCGAGTTACTGCAGAACGTTACTGATTTGAGCCGCCTGAGTAGGCCGGGACGAGAGGACTAACCAACCTTTTTGACGTCTTTGCGCAGGTGCGAGTAGATTGGTCTGTCCTTATGACAGCCAAGCAGGACACTCGAGGAGATCCCCTATGTTAAAACGATTTATTGTGTGCACTTTTCTGATTGCCGGACTTGCGACTCTGGCACTTGCCGCCGATGAAGACAGCTGCAAGGGCGACCCCGGCAAGTGGCAGCAGCTTTTCAACGGCAAAGATCTAACAGGATGGAAACATGTCGGTCCCGGCGGCGATACGGTGGAAGACGGCCTGATCCGCACGCACGGCGGAATGGGCCTGCTCTACTGCATGGGAGGAAAGATCGGCAACTGTGAAATTCACGTTGTGTTCAAGATGCGCGATGAAAACGACAATTCGGGAGTTTTCATCCGTATTCCCATCGAACCCCGTGAAGCATGGATGCCGGTGCATTATGGTTACGAAGTGCAGATCGACAATCATCCCGAGAAGTCGAATGAGGACGAGTATCACGAGACCGGCATGTTGTACTCCCTGACCAAACCGCTGGTGAAAAACGCCTGGAAGCCGGGCCCAGAGTGTGGAACACGATGGATATCACTTTGGACGGCAATCACACAATTGTCATGCTGAATGGTAAGAAAGTAACGGACTTCAAGGAAGGCGATCCGGTGCCAGAGAAGAAGTTCGATTTCGAGCCGCAGCGCGGACCGCGCCCGGAGTTCGGCTGGTTCGGATTGCAGAATCATAGCGACAACGACATTGTGTTCTTTAAGGAGGTAGTTATTAAGCCGCTCAAAAAGTAAGAACGCGAGCCAGCACCGCGGCGCGTCGCAAAAGACCGCGATCTACCGCACGGTCGGAAACAGATCATTAAGCAATACTTCGACACGGCCTCCACGGGACGACGACTCCTTGCCATACGAATTGATCTGGGGGACTAATGCGAAAGGAATTCAGGACGAAACTAAAGGGTGATGATTCACGGGCTGACGCTAGTGCATATTTCACGCTGCCGTTCGACACGCGAGATGTGTGGGGCAGAGTCAAGATGTGTACGTACAAATGTATTGACACGCGCCAAAGAAGGTCATACCCTGTTTTGGTCGCGACCAGCTTATGCGGTTTGAATGGGATGAACAGAAAAACCGACAAAACTTTCGCAAGCACGATGTTCGCTTTGAAACGGCTATGCTCGTTTTCGATGATCCCTACGCTCTTACGCAACGCGACTTCACTTCTGAAGATGAACAGCGATGGATAACGGTTGGAGCTATAGGGCCCGGTTCGATTCTACTAGCCGTGCATACTTTCCGTGAACAACAAGGTGAAGAAATCATCCGCATCATTTCGGCTCGTGCTGCTGAGTCGCACGAAAGGAGAGCCTATGAGGAAGCTCACAAAGGAGCAGAAGCGAGACATCCGCGCCATCGCCGCAAAGAGAGACCAGGACATTGATTTTTCCGACGTGCCCCCGATCCTCGATTGGAGCGGAGCCGAAATCGGCAAGTTCTATCGGCCAAAGAAGAAACCCGTAACTATGCGTCTGGATTCCGACGTCATTGCCTGGCTCAAAGCTGATGGCCGGGGTTATCAAACCAAAGCGAATTGGCTGCTGCGGAATGCCATGCTTCACTTCACGAAAGAACCGAGCACGAGTCGGCGAAAAATGGTCCCCGGCGCGGTAAGGCCAGAGCGGGGAAGGAAAAAGGACGATTAGTGGTCCTGCTGGGATTGAAGGTTCTGCCGGAGGTGGCCGTGACAGTGCGGAACTCGAACAAGTGACCGGGCGGCGTTCTGACCAACTGAACCACGTTCCCAACCGTGGAATCAACGACTTACAGAAGCCTGAAAAGGGACCCGCCTTCCTGACGAAGAGCGCGAAGCCCGTGGGGTCAGATTGATCGTTCCGCGCAGAAAGCTCTCAGGGGGTAGAACCATGCGAAGATTCCCGGCATCGATTTCCGTCCAACTTCCGTCCAATTCAAGGCGATGATTGCGCCGTACGTTTGCGTGTAAGCGACACCAGATGCGGCACTTATGTAATTTAACCTGCTTAGTTGCAAAGCAGGTGCTCTCCCAGCTGAGCTACACGCCCACTCCAACTCTATGATTCTAAATGATTGTAACAGAATTAGCATGGCAAATGACCTGTCCCTGGCGAAATTGATGCGGTGTCAAGGCTCAACGCAATGCCCCCTAGCAATGCCCCGAAGCAAAACAACAATTCGCCAGCCACAAGTCCGCGATCCGGCAGCGTTCTTCCTTGTTCCTATGCGCCCAGGGGCGTCAAGTTGTAGGAGCGCGCAAGATCATTGATATTCGAGCGCAAAGCAGCCCAGTATCGTTCTGCCTGAGTGCCGTAATTCCCCTTAACCATCACCTGATTGACGCGGCGCCCGCTGTCCATGACCTGCTCCATTTGCACCTTTGTCTCCAGATAATTCGGCGTCGGATCGAACTTGCGCCGGAGACGGTTCGTGGTGCGATTCAGATCGTCCATGGCGTCTTCGAGATCGTCTTTTGTTTGCTTGGCTTGATTCCCCCGAGCTTCTGTGTTCGCTGAATTTGAACGCTGCCGGCGCGTTGTCGCTCCGCTGCTCTGCGCCGATTCCGCCCGGTCCTTAGCGTCTCCTCCGCGGCTCTCCAGATACTTGCGGAATTGGTCCACGCCGTCTTCCACTTTACGGATGCGGTCGGCAATCTGAGTTTTTGTAAATGGAGTTGTCTGGGCATGCGTCGTGGTGGAAAGGCTGACGGCGGCCAAGAACGCCGCGCAGCAAAATACAGTTCCAATCGTGCAGTTCATATTGGACCTCCCAATGAAAAGCCGTGGTGCTTCAATCCGTCGCCATGGTCTTTTTATTCATTTCGCATTTTCCGCACTTGAGCAACCCTCTGAGCACGGGCCCCAGCCTTGATGGACAAGGCAACAAAAGAAGCCGAACAGTTAAGTTTGCAACCGTAGATGGAGTCTCGAACACTGTCAAAAGAAGCAGGACTCTGGCCGAGTGGCAATGTGGCTTTTGATACTGAATTGGGTGAGTTTGACATTCCTTCAAGCCCAAATTCGGCAACAGTTACGGTCAGAGCCGGACAGGTAGAAGGAGCCCGCCTTCGCAGGGGACCGTCCTACCCGCTCGCCCTGAATGATTTTCATTAACCTCTTCCTCAGTGTGGAAGTACTCGTGAATCAACTCCGGTACCGCCACAGACTGGGAGCCATAACGCTGACGAAGGTTTACACGGCCTTTGGCGAGGAGGCGCGGCGGCGAAGGAGCGCTGCGCCGAGCGCAACCAGCGGACCGAGAGTTATGAGAAAGACCAGGTGATACCAAACGGGAAATCTCACCCAGATTAGAATGTGTTCCGGGACGAATGCCACGAGGAGAATGGCGCCGACCACCCAAGGCAGACACGGGCTCGAGCGTGCGATGGCGGCCATTGCTGCCTCCGCGGCCAACGATGCGAGGGCGCCAAGAATCAGGTGCGCTATCTTCATCCCAAGCGTAAACGAGCATCATCACGGGCGATGGAGCGATTTATGGAGGTTCACGGCAAACCTTTCGTTACGCGCTAAGGGAAGTTCCGACAAACCATCCCTAGCGTGAGTTCGTTATAGCCTGGAACCTCCGTGGTGGCAAAAGCCTTCATGCCGTGAGCGCGTTGAATTGACTGGAGGAGGGCCTGGTGCGTTGCTTGCTGAGATTTGAATTGAGTTCCGGGGTTGACTTGTTTTTCCTTGCCCTATCGCCTCGGACCAGAATTCCAAGCGAGCATCCCAGAATCTCGAGCACGAGAAGGACAAAGACACTTGCGTCAAACCAGGCCGTCCAATTACCGGACGCTACCATGAAAACATTGTTTGGAGATTTATGCAGGAAGTGCTCATAAAGATCGACACCCAAAGCAGCCAAAAAGAAGATCAACGAGACCAGCCCGGTAAATTTATCGCTAAGCTTCCACAACGTAATTGATACGCCCAAATGCAGTGACGTCAACAAAACTATGGCCAGCCAACTAACGTTGTTGTTTGGGGGTGGAAGAATCTTCGCCGCAAGGAACAGATGCCACATTGCGAAGATCCAGTGGGCGACGACAATTAGCAGAGCGAGTGTTCGTGGCTTTGTCATAGAGTATCCTTTCCGCCGCCTCCCGATATTTTCCACGATTCCGGTGTCGACAGAAACCGCGCAATCGCCGCTTGCTCATCGTGTCATGTAGGGAGTGACAAAAAAGATAGATGCGGTCATGGCAGGATGTGCTGGACGGAAGGTAAGGGTGCTACGTAACCGCAGAGCTCGAAAGTGGAGCGACGATGGTAGGCGCGATTTCGGAGAGCATGTTTCACAAAGGTTTCAGGCTGACGCACCGACCCTTACCTACATACCCCACCGAGAATGCCGTACCTGCCTCCGGCCTGGAACGACACGGTACAGTCCGAACCGCTTGGCAGATGGATAGTGGCCAAATACCACGAATATGCCTGGTTAGGAGCAAAGGGGATGCCCCTGGAGTTTCCCGGGCAACAGTAGCGACCGCCGAGGTGAGGCTTGTCGGGAGCGACACTGATGCGGGCGTTGCGCAGCCACCGTTGCGTGCGTTCGGAGAGTGGAGCAGCCTTGTTCAAATCTTCCAGCGAAACTTGCAGCGGATGCGCCGCATCCAGGTTCCCAGCGCCGGGTTGAGTGTTCTCAATCGCTTCGTGGATCTCACGGAACATTCCCCACATCTGTTGCTGGGCATGGGCCACGAAGGCAAAAAAGGCTGCCAGCAAAAAACTGCACAAAAATGCAGTGATGGCCAAAGGCAACAAACGCCGTACTACAAAAAGGGGCCTGTCTTGGAGTAGCTTCCGAAACAGCCGGCCACTTTGGATCACTGCGAAGACCAACGTGGGGAGCAACAAGAGAAGTAGAAGCAGCTTTGAAGGTACAACGATAGCGAGCAGGTTTATGTTTGAAACTGCCTTGGTAAATCGGAAATTTGCGAAGAGACCGAAGTTCGAGACAATGAAGTCCCTTCCTCCACCAAGGAATAGTCTGTTCGCAACCCAGTCGCCGAGTCCACCAGCAAGAAGCAGTGCGATCAGGGCCGGAAAAACAGCCAGTGCAGCACTCACGGTTCCATTAACCGCGCAGGCGCACCAGAATGAGGCAAAGCTCAAGAGCAGCACCCCAAGCAGCCAGGTCATCCCCGCATCCAGGTTCACGGACATGAGGGTCGATCCGAAGATGAATCTGTCGGCCATCAGCAGCGAGATGGGAAGCAGACCGGCACAAACCAAACCGGTGAACACGGCTGTGACCAGTTTGATGAGCCACTGGCGGCGAGCCGGCACGGGCAGGGTCAGGTGCCAGGAATGCGTCCCCGACGTTCTTTCTTCCCCCAGCGACATGGTCCCGGCTAGAACCGCAATCAAAGGAGTGAACGCAGCTAGCATGAGCACTGCGAGTGCCGATCCCCGCTCGACCGTGAACCCAAGCACGGGCAGACAAATCCATGCGGGGACGGCCAGCAGGCTGATCAGCCAAACAGGCCGCAATAAACGAAGTTCCTTGCGGATCAAGTTGAGAAGCGGGCTTGTGGAACGGCAGCGAAGCCATTCCGCCACAGCTCTAGGCATCATCTTCGGCCCGGCCATCAGCAGATCATCGCCGGCGAGGCCTCCCGTCACCTGAAACCGCGCCAGCGCGCGCCGGCCAAGCCAGAGCATTACCCCCGCGTAGCTGAGGACGGCGAAGACGGCGACCGATCGGGTCGTCATGGTTTCGGCAATCCCCTCCCGCCGGAGGTGCCAGACGAGAGGGATGGAGCAGCTAACCGCGTTTAGGGCGAGTCCCCCCATCGTCGACCTTGCGACCAGCGTCCAAAATGTCGCCGAAGAGATCATGGCGATGATTAATGCTCCCCCAACCACCCAAAGCTCCGGGTCCTGCGGAAACGTTGATTGCTGGCCATATCGGAAAACCAAGGCCGCCGCGAGGACCGCGACGATCGTGACGATCAACTTCTCGCTCCAGATTTCCATCCGACTAACGGGTTGACTGAGCAGGAGCTGAAGAGTGCGGTGGTGGAATTCATTGCCGAGCGAAAGAGTCGCCAGCAGCGGGATGCCCACGAAAAATCCAAGAAAACTGATAGCCTCGACCAAGGGGTGAATTCCCTGAAGAGCGCCGCCCCTCAGCAAAGCGGAATCCGACTGCTCAACCAGCCGGAGCGCGCCCGCGATGATTACCGCGCACCAGGGCCAGAACAGGGAGCGTGCCTCTTTGAGGATTCGCGTGGTTTTCGCGCTCATTCCCGTCTCCTATGATTTCAAGGTTGCGACGAAGATTTCCTCGAGCGTCAGCGACTCCGTCGAGAGTGCCTCGGGATTGTGCTGCCGCAAGCGCTCCAGCAATTCGTCTCCGGCGCCATTGGCGATCAACTCGAGTTCGCGGCCGTCGCGCCGCACGCGCAGTGCCGCTTTCAGGTCGAGTTCCGGCGGCGATTGCGCAAAGCGTGCGCGAATTTTCCGATAACGCTCGCGGGCGTGGTCGGAGTCCAGCGTCAGCACGGCCTGACCGTGATCGATGATCGTGAACTCGTCAATCAATCCCTCGAATTCAGTGATGAGGTGGGTGGAAACCAGGATCGTGCGCTTGCCGGGAATCCCTTCCTGGTACGCGCCGATCACCGTCTCGATGAACTCGCGGCGAACGATGGGGTCCAGGCCCGACGTCGGTTCATCGAGCACCAGCAGATCCGTCTCCGGGCAGACCGCCGCGATCAACGCCACTTGGGTTCTCTGGCCCTTCGACAGACTTCCCGTGCGCTGCGCCGGATCGAGCCCAAAATGCCCGAGCAACTCCTGTTCCGTCTTCCGATTCCAATACGGACGAAAGGAAGCGAGGTAATCCAGCGTCTCGCGAACACTCATCCACGGATAGAATGCCACCTGGTCGGGTACGTAAGAGAGAAGCCGCTTCACCGCGACTTCTTGCTTTGCCGGATCGAGACCGAATACCCGCACCTGCCCGCGCTGCGGGCGCAGCAGATTGAGCAAACACTTCATCGTGGTTGTCTTGCCCGCGCCGTTGCGACCGAAAAGTCCGTAACATCGGCCGGGCTGCACTGCAAGGCTCAAATCATGGATGGCCTCCGCGCGCCCGTAGGCGTATGAGAGGTTTTCGACTTGGATCGCGGGAGTTGGAGAGCTCATGGCTGGTCATACCTCTTTCTTGTGGTCTTCGTTGGCGCGCCGTTTGTCGTCCAGAACATCCATTCGCTCATGAATCAATTGGAGAAACTCATGGCGGGGTACTTGCAGATGGTGAGCCTGTACAATGGCCTGGTCGATTTCCTCGATGAGCAGCTTGCGGCGGACTTCCTTTCTCAGGGCCGAATGATTCTCTTTCAGGAAACAACCTCGCCCCGGAAGCGTCTCGATCACGCCGAGGCTTTCCAGTTCCGAATAAGCTTTGGCGACCGTGTTGCGGTTGACGCGAAGTTCCTCAGCCAGCGGACGGATGGATGGGAGCGCCTCGCCGGGCCGCAGCGCCCCCGATGCAGCCGCGGTCTTGATCTGATCGACCAATTGGAGATAGATGGGCATGCCGGACTTGAAATTGATTTGCAGTATCATGCGTCACTCTGTCCTATGACAATATGACAGCATGGGTCATATTGTCAAGCGGAATTTTCCGCCGTTGCGCGAGTGATGGAATTACGGCCCCATGCGGCCGCCGAAATGGGCATTCCCCGAGGTCAATGGTAGAAAGAATTTTTGCGGAGCACGGGTATAGGGGATATCGGCTAACGGGTTTTCGAGCCCAGTGGTTGGTGAGTTTCATCTGTCGATCGTCAAAAGTCCAGAATCGTTCAGCCTTTAGTTCAAGGGCGCAGGCCACATGTAGGCTGTCAAGAGTACACACTCCCAGCTTAGGTCCAAAGCGGCGGCCAAATCTGCACAGACGTCCGGGGTAGACTTTGGAACCGAGATGGTTTCCCACAGGCCAGCGGCGCGGTCATCGTCGAGTTCTCGATGCACGCGATCTGCTTCGGTAATGGTCATCTGCCGGCGAAAGACTTGCTGTGCAATGGCATGGGCCCATTCGGCAATATGAAGCGGCGTAATCCACGGTCTAGCCCCGGCGGCCAACATCTGGTCAGCTCTCGTCGAGTGAGCGTCTTTGACGTAAAGCGAGACGTAAATCGTCAATAGCGCCCTCGTTCTTCGATCAGAAGATCGGGACCCGGCCATAACGCCGTCGCCAAAAATCTTCTTGCGTCGGGCCGCGAAGTCCGGCAGTTCTACTTTCGTTCCTTCGCGGTGTGCAGCAGGGACAATACGGGCGATAATTTTATCGCGATCCCGTAGTTCAACGGTTTTTCCGGCTCGCAGCCAAGCCTTAGCGAAGCGTTTGGGCTTGTCCAAGGCCTCCCGTTTCATCGCAAGCTTCCGGAGGCACCCGGAAGGAGACCACTCATTTGACCGCCACTAGTTGGGCGATGGATGCTGAGTTGACACTTGCAACGAATATTGTGGCGGACGGAATTCAATCGTGACGTCCTGTTGAGCTTGGACCGGCCTTTTGTCCAACAAAGTGGGGCTGTAACGCCACTGGCGAATGGCTCGTTCTGTGGTAGGAAGAAGAGAGACGGAGCCGCTCAAGAACTTTACTTCCAGCACTTGGCCAAGCTGCCCGATAGTGGCGCGGACCCTTATTGTTTCAGCCAATCCATAGCGATCCCGCGGCCTTGGATAACCAGGCCAAGCGAAGGAGACAAGCCCGCCAGCTTCTAATCGAGCGGGCCTATGAGCCGCTGGAGAAACGAGGACAGAAAGCTGCGAGGACATTGCGAAGGAAGACGTGGCGGCGATCGCCTTCTTCGGGAAACTCACCCTGAACGGTTGGCTTCCCCGACCTGGGGCAGTGACAAGGATCGTCGAAGGTCTTGGCAGGTGCGGCGCTGCGCCTATCGTAGAGGTTAGTCCATATGGGGCGGGCCTTCTTGGTGCACTACTTATCGGGCCGACAGTCTTGGTTGAATGTGCGAGCTTGGAACTCGCCGGAGGCGATGCGTTTCGCCCAATTAGCCCGATCGCGCCACTGTGCTCGGAATTGACTTCGGGCCTAGCAGATGCTTTAGATTCCCTTGTCGGACATGAATCTGAATCCGTGGACCGTACTTCCGCGAAATATTCTGAGCCTCGGGTGCTCTCCTTGGACTTTCCTTCGGAAGGCGTGGCGTCGTCGAGCCTATTGGTGCCCGCGGTGTCGGAACTCGCCACCGGCGGAGTGGGAGTTCGCGAAGTCGATCCGTGCGCTTGATCAAGCAGTGTCGGTGACTTGGCATCAATGGCGAGCACCGATTTCGGGGCCTCTCGGAGGCGCCTCCCGAGCGGGCCGCGTCCCACTGTGAGCCCAACGGTGAAAGCGATCACCGCGAATAGAAACAGTAATGCAAATACAGCGACCTGAAATGCGGATACTTCAAGAGCAGGAAAGCGCGAGGACGAGCCCTCGATGCGATCCGCGGACGACTGGCCCGTTCGAACTTGCGGCGCAAAACTGGTAGATGCGATGGAGTGGTGCCTTTCTTCGTGAGGATGTTCGACGAGCGATTGAGAATCCGCATCCACAATCTCACAGGTCTCGATCTCCAATTGTTGAGACGCAGTGTGTGCCATTCGTTCTGCCAAGGAGGCCTGGTCTTGCTCCGGGAGAACATCCTTAATCGACACGGCCGGGAACTCGTCGGCGCCGGTGCAACGCTCTGCGGCTTCCTGATCTTGAACAAACGGGTTATTGTTATTAAGGACGGGTCCGAGCTCGCGAGAATTGATTCCCAGGGACTGCTTGTCGTGGTCAATTGCGGGTTCAGCCTCCCTAGCTCCTTCCCCTTGTGCCTGGGGGCCAGTTCCCTGCCTCGCTTTATTCCGCTTCGCGAATTCAATGAGCGCTGCAAACCTGCCGCCCGCAGTCGAAAGAGCGTCAAAAACATACGCAACGTTCTTCGAATTGAACTGAAGCTGGCGGGCAGTAAGAGACAGCCGGAGGCTGTCGTCAATTTCGGTTCGCTGGCTCTCCGAGAGATAGTCTCGTAGTTCAAAATAGCGTGCGCCGTTCTCGTAGTTCTCTCTCCAGTCATGAATGGCCTGAAGACGACGATTAGCATCCTTCTCCAGTTCCTGTTCCTGCTGTTCCGCGTCTTCGGTGAACATTTCTGCTTCGCCATGGGGCAATGCCATGGTGATTTCTCTCAGTCCACCGCGCAGTTCCTGAAGCTTGTTGGACGGCAAAGATGTCTTTCGACACACCCACTCTCCGCGCTTCTTGTCGAAATCAATCGTGGCGCGATACTCATCTGTTTCATACTTGAATACCGGCAACGGCATGAGCGGCGGCCACGTGCCGCCCAGGATGGATTTCATCTCGGACTGTTGCCGTGGGGAGGTGAGTCCAGCAATGTTGGCCTTAACGAATCTCATGATTCGGCCCAAAAAGCTCTAGCCGCCATACGACCCTGCCGGTGGCGACCAACCTTTGCTGTAGACCCCAACACCATCCGAAGAAATTAGTTTCTCTTCCCCTCCGCGAAACCTCTTTCGGAGGATCTATTTCCTGTTTCCTGGCCAACAGACGACTCCAATTACAGTGTCTGTCTTTGCCATGACTGCCCCTGGATGCGAAGCCTTGCTACTGGCTGCTGCAAACTCTTCCTTTTGAGCTGCATACAAGGGATGCGGAATGAGGCTATCGGTGATCAAAGCACAGATCGGCCGACCCGGTACTAGTAGGTTTAGACTAAGCAGAAACTTGAACCTCAGCCAGCGGTCCCGGGAACGATTCAGGTCGCATGAGTGTCAATTCTATTTGCAACCCAAGTTGCTCCGTTTCGCAAAGGCGTCGAAGTCATAGAGTCGAAGTTGGTTCCTGTGCAACCAGAGGAAGCAAAAAACCAAATGCGACGACGGCCAGGCGAAGTGCGAGTTCATAGCTGATCTGCCGGTGGCGGATTGTACCAGAGGAGCGAGGAGAGTCGGTTTGAAAAATGCCGAGCAAACGCGGAGCTCTGCCAGCTGCAAGTGCTCAGCTACTCATAACGTAGGGCCTTCAGGGGATCCAGTCGCGAAGCGTGGTAGGCGGGTAGGAGGGTGGCGAGCGCCGCAACGGCCGTCAGGGTGACTACGGCGATGACCAACGTGAATGGGTCACGCGGCTTCAATCCGTATAGCAGTGACTTCACTACTGGCAGAAGCCCGAGCCAGGGCGGTCCCGATCACCAGGCCTGCAACCGTCAGGATACCTGCTTCCCTCAAGATCATGCCTACGACGTCCACGCGCTTTGCGCCGATGGCCATGCGGATTCCGATCTCCTTGGTGCGCTGGACGACCATGTAGGAGATCACTCCGTAAAGACCCGTAGCGGCCGGCAGCGCGGCGAGAAAACTGAAGAAACCGGAAAGCGTGGCCATCAATTCGTCTTTCTCTGTCCCGTGTTTGACATTGGGTTGTGAAATGTTCCATCGATTTTCTTCTCTGCGTTCTCTGTGCTGTCTGCACTAAAGAACAATGTCAACGACTCTCGGCTTGGGCTCGAATATGTTCCAGCACGCGGGAATGGATCTTGCGAATGATGTAGTCCGACCACCAATGCCAATACGTCGCCGGCCACATGGCGTTGTGATACCACGTTGCGCCTTCGAGCCGCGTGCGTCCGCCAGGAAGCGCGGTCAGCAAGAACTGGCCTTCCTCCGAAACAAAGTACCCGTGCAGGTGCGGCGCGTCGATATGTCCATACGGTGTCAGTTCATTGAGCGGCGCCGGACTTGCCGTCACTCCGAACTTCAGCAAATGCGGCTCGTCCCACACTTCGATTGGCTCGACAAACGGTCCTGTCGAGAAAATGCACTGCCTCACAGCGCCAACAGCGCCAACGCCATGTCCGGTAATCTCAGAACGAATTGGGTAGGCGACTCCCGAGCGAAACAGCAGTTCCTTCGGCGGCGGAATGTCGGCAAAGGCAACCGCTTCATTCCACACTTTCTTGGTAGGCGCATTCACTTCGATCGCAGTGCGGACCTCGTAGACGGGCGGTCGCAAAGCCGCTGCGCGCTCCGCTCCAAACCATGCCGGCACCAGCAAAATCAAAATGGAGAACATGGCAGGCGTCTGCTTTGGACGCCAATGACGCGCCTGGATCGCATAACCGAGCGCGCCTCCAAGCGCCGCCAGGGCCAACGCAAACGGCGCGGCCATCAGCACGCAGATGATTCCTTGTACGGCGATCAGAACCAGCGTGACGCCAACCAAGCCCACGGGCACGAGCGCCAAACCCATGCAGTCAAACCACTCTCGTGGCTCGTGGTAGCTGTACAGCAGCACCGAAAACATTCCAAGGCAGAAAGGGAGAGCCACGAACAGCCCCAGCCGTAAGCGCCGATCACTAGAGGGTTCCCATGACAACGAACCCGAGACCCAGAACGGTTGCAACCACAATCGAAAGCGCGGCGCTGCCGATTTTGCTGTGTGGGATGAAGCGATCGATTCCATGCGGTCCCGGCCACGGCGCTCCTTCCAATTCTTGAGAACGCTCATGCGGCGGCAACGCGCAAAGAAGGAGAAAAAACAGCAAATTGATAAGAGGGACAAAGAAAAGGATCACAAGCCAAAGCGGCTGGCCCGCGTCGCGCAGCCGTTTCACCGTCATCGCCACGCCGACCCAGATAAACGGAATCGAGACAAGCAACAACGTTGCGAGAAATTTGGCTTCGGTATCCGAGAGATGATTCAGCCGCGCCGCCCTCCCCAGAGGCACCCAGTAATTGAACTGTTCTTATAGCCCAGGAACGAGGATGCAATCAGCCGGTCTAGATTGTGTTTGATGGCCACGCCGACAAGCCCCACGGTGGCGTAGGCCAGGCGGACGACACGTCCGTCCCATCGCCACAGATCCGGCAATTTCATTGGCATTCCGGCATACTCTTACGTTGCAACAAGCTCCAGCCCACGAGCGAGCACAGACCAAAGCCGACCGAATTGAGAACCCCATGATAGCGCGCCATTTGTTCGAGATTGACAAAGGCATGGAGCGGGTATTCGCCCATAGCCCACACATGCCTGCGAGTGCCATCCCAAAAATTACGCAGACACTTCCAAGGAGCAGCAGGCGTCCACCAATTCCGCGGGCTTTACCCAATCCAACACGAAAAGTTGCAAAAGCAATCCCACATCCGCCAATCACCAGCAGGCAGACGGCCGCGAGTTTCAGTTTTGGACCGATGAGAAACGCCAGACCCAGCAGACCAGGACCGGCAACGGCACACGACAAAGCAGTTCGCAGAGCCAGGGGAGTGCGCATCGAGGATGCCGCGAGCCCCGCAAGGATTGCCGCCATCAATCATGCGTAATGGAAATGGATCGCCGTCAGGAGCACGATGGGCTCACGGAAACCAAAAAGTTGCATTCCTGTGCGCGAGGCCGCGAGCCACAGTGCGCCGACAAACGCATATCCTTCGCCAAGAGCGAAACAGAATTCCGGGAACGATTGCAGGCGCGTTCTGATGAACCTCTCCAGGCCGTCGAGAGCCACCGCCGAAGCCACAATGAGCCACGGGCATACCAACGCACCCGCTGCCCGCCCGTCTTTTAGAAAGAAGCTCGCAGTAGAGCTAGAGCCGCGGCTGGAAACAGTAAGTACCGGACGACCAATACGTTCATTTGAGCAAGGCGGTCGGCCTGTGCAGCCACCAGGTTCAAACCGAGGGGAGCCATTACCCACGGCGCGAGAAGGAACAACAGATCAAAAATGCTCAGCCGAAAAAAGCCGCGGAGAACGCCAGCCAAAAGAATCAGCCAGGATGCGCCCCCGACGACAGCCATTCTCAGTCCTGATGGAAAGAGAGTTTGGCCTGTGCGCAGGATGAACTTCTGAGCCACGGGTCAGGGCCTTGCGCGGCATTGCGTTTGTCCGCCCATGTCTGTATCTTCTGTCTATTCAGAACTTACCAACAAGACCGCCGGGTTATCAAGCGTTTTTTTTGACCGCACTCGCAGGAAGCGGCACCGCCACGAAAGGAGGCCATAAGAAGGCCGCCGCCCTGTTGCTTTCCCAATGGAAATGTGCCAAGCTTCTGTTGGGAACCCAATGGAAGAGAAGAAACAGAAGAGGGACGTGCTGCAAGGCACATTGGCGCTGATGGTCCTTAAGACCCTTGATGTGCTGGGCGCGATGCACGGTTACAGCATCGCTCGTCGCATCGAGCAGATCAGCGGAGACTTGCTCGCAGTGAATCAAGGCACTCTCTATCCGGTTCTGTTGAAGCTCGAGCAGGAGGGCTCAATCACCTCGGGGTGGGGCGTTTCGGAAAACAACCGCAAGGCACGCTTCTACCGGCTGACGCGGCAGGGGCGCAAGCAGTTGCAGGCCGAGAAACATGATTGGGATCAGACAGCAGCAATCATTGACCGATTTTTTGCGGTGAGGGCGGAGGATCTGAAATGAGGAGGCTAAGGCGCTTCGTTAAGCGGCTCAGCTCGTGGCGAGAACCGAAAAGGATGAGGAACGACTGCGAGCCGAGATTGAAGCTCACATCGCCTTGCAGGCGGAGGACAACCTGCGCGCCGGTCTGTCTCCGGAAGAGTCGCGGCGCCAGGCGATCCTGAAGTTCGGCGCGGTGGAGGCCGTAAAGGAAGAGTACCGGGATGAGCGGGGATTACCGTCTGTAGAAGCTCTGCTGCACGACATGCGGTATGCTTCACGTCGATTGCGGAGATGCCCCGCGTTCACGGTCACGGTTGTGCTCACCCTGGCGCTAGGCATTGGCGCGACCACTTCCATTTTTACGTTGGTCTATGCGGTTCTGCTGAAGTCGCTGGCAGTGGCCGATCCGGCTGAATTGTATCGCTTGGGAAAAGAAGCACGTTGTTGCTATTGGGGCGGGTACAGCCAAGAAAACGAGTTTTCCCTTGTCTCCTACGATCTTTACAAACATTTCCGGGACCACACCCAAGGGTTTCGAGAATTGGCGGCGTTCCAGGCGAGCACCTCGCTGCTAGGTGTGCGGCGCTCCGGTAGCGCCGAGGCAGCGCAAGGCTATCCCGGGGAGTTCGTTTCGGGCAATTACTTCACCATGTTCGGCATCAGCGCCTATGCCGGACGGCTGCTGACCGCCGGCGACGACCAAGCCGGCGCTCCACCTGCCGCAGTGATGAGCTATCGCTTATGGCAGCAACGATATGAGTCGGATCCTTCCGTCGTCGGTGGCGTCTTCAACATAGACGACAAGCCATTTACGGTCGTGGGAATCACTCCGCCGCGTTTCTTTGGCGACACCCTGCGCACGAATCCACCCGATTTCTTTCTGCCGATCAACACCCAACCGTTGCTGGGTGCCGCTGCGGATATCTATCAGTCCGACAATTCCTGGTTAGACCTAATCGGACGTATCCTGCCCGGCGCGAACCCCGCCTCCATCGAAGCTCAGATGAGGGCGGAGCTCAAGCAGTGGCTGCGCTCGCGTTGGGGTGACATGAGCGCCAACGATCGCGCGGAATTTCCCGAGCAGACCCTGTTCTTGCGCCCCGGAGGCGCCGGCATCACGAGCATGCGTGAGGAATATGAGCACTGGCTTCAGATCCTGATGATGGTGACAAGTTTCGTGCTCCTCATTGTCTGCGCCAACGTCGCCAATCTGATGCTCGTGCGCGGCATGGAGCGGCGGCGGGAGATATCGTTGAGGATAGCACTGGGGGCGCAGGCGCTCCGGCTCGTGAGGCAGGCCCTCGCCGAAAGCATTTTGCTCTCACTCGCAGGTGGTGTGGCGGGTCTGGTGATTGCATTTGCGGGGACGCGCCTTATTCTGCACTTCGCATTTCCGCCGACGAGCGGAATGGCAGCTATTCCCATCGACGCGTCGTCTTCCATGCCGGTCCTGCTCTTTGCCTTCGGCGTTTCGCTGATCGCGGGAGTTACTTTCGGCATCGCTCCGGCGTGGATGACCACACGGATAGATCCCATCGAAGCCCTCCGGGGAGCTAGCCGATCCACTGTCCGCACAGGCGCGCTCCCTCGGAAGACCCTGGTCGTGTGCCAGGCAGCGCTCTCGCTGGTGCTGCTGGCTGCATCCGGACTGCTGACGGCGGCTCTGCGCCACCTCGAGAATCAAGACTTTGGCTTCGCGCAGGACCGGCGCACGATCGTCAGGATCGATCCGAGTCTTGTCGCCTATCGACCAGACCAACTCACCACACTTTACGGGCGGATCCAGAATTCATTATCGAGCGTTCTCGGTGTGTCGGACGTGGCCATCTGCCAGTACTCGCCGCTGAGCCGCAACAATTGGGGTGCTGGCGTGTGGGTGGATGGACGTCCGGCGCCCGGACCGAAGGACGACGTTTCTACTTCCTGGGATCGCGTCACTGCGGGATATTTTACCGCCGTCGGAACTCCCATTATCGAGGGACGCGGGATCTCCGATCTCGACACTGCGACTTCACAGCACGTGGCCGTGATCAACCAGGCGTTTGCGCGCAAGTTTTTCCAGAAAGAGGACCCAATCGAGAAGTACTTCGGACAGACTGGGATGGGGACGTCCCGCCAATACGAAATTGTAGGCGTGGCCCAAGACGCGCGCTATCTGGACTTCGATCTTGACCACCCGATTGGCCCATTCTTCTTTGTTCCCGAAGCGCAACATGACGTGTTGCCAACCGGAAAGGACAGCAACCCAGGCTCGCATTTCCTGCACGATATTCTTATTGTCACCCGGCCGGGAGCCAGCGTGTCCTCTGGGCAGATTCGCCAGGCCATGGCCTCGGTGGATCCCAACCTGCCGATCATTTCCATTCAGACCTTGAGAGAGCAAGTGGCTGGCACATTCCGGCAGCAGCGCCTGATTGCACAACTCACGTCGTTCTTCGGAATTCTTTCGCTTGTTTTGGCTTGCGTCGGGCTGTATGGAGTGACAGCCTACAACGTCGGACGCCGCACCAACGAGATTGGGGTGCGGATGGCGCTCGGCGCCACTGCCACGCAAGCGGCCGCGCTGATAATTCGCGGCGCGTTCGCGCTGGTGGCCATTGGTCTGGTTGTTGGATTGCCCCTGGCTTTGGCGGCGGTGCAATTCCTGGGCAGCCAACTCTACGGATTGAATCCGTATGACCCTGCGGAGATTTTCGTGGCCGTTCTAACACTTGGGTTCTCGGCGCTGGTCGCATCGTTAATACCGGCGTTGCGGGCAAGCCTGATTTCACCCTCGGAAGCGTTACGAACTGAATAGGACCGCCCCCTTTTTCTTGTAGAGCCGCCGGGCTTGGGAACAAGTCGCGTCTTCACCACCGTACTCTCGGGCTACGACGGTCCTATCGGCCGCAATAACCAACTTGCGCCGGGACCTGGCTAGTCGAGTGGTGTTTATCAACGATGGCGCATCTGAATTGCCTTCCTACTGGAGGAGGCTGCGGGGTTTCCCATTGCCGCCGGCGTCTCGGATTCAGTTTGGGAATGCACTTTTCGGAATCGGCAGCTCTCATCACGCTATCGATTCGGGTTCGGCGTAGCGGATGCTCTCCTCTCGGTCGGTTACCGGCTCGGTGGAGATTTCCGAGCGTGGCTGCGGGCTATCGAGAATGACCACTCCCTGATCGTCGGCGAGCACGCGGAACGTTGGGGATATTTCGTAGAGTTCTTCGAACGAGCATGCCGCAGCTTCCAGTTGCGATTCTTCCGCGGCAAGCCCTTCCGAGTCGCGCAAGACGAAGAATTTGCTGCAGAGCCTGCGCACGGTGGAGAGGCGATGCGTGATGATGAGGGCGCCCATGTGATCCCCAAGCACCTCTTCCATGCCCTTCTGCACGGCCTTTTCCGTGGTGGCATCGAGCGAGGCGGTGGCTTCGTCCACGACCATGAATATGGGCTTACGCATGGCGGCCGCTCCGATCATCAGCCGCTGTTGCTCGCCGCCCGATAGTTCAATTCCGTGCCGGCCGACTCGTGTGTCGAGCCCGTCGGTCAGGCGGTCCCCAAAATCGATCTTCAGCTTTCGCATGATGCCCCACAGTTCTTGATCGGGGACATTGATGGGTTCATCGGTGAAACGGTACAGTAGGTTGTCACGGATGGTCCCATCAAATACCTGCGCCTGTTGCGGCACGTAGGCGATGAGATTGAGCCAGGAAGACAGTCGCACATCGCGCAAGTCGTGCCCGTCGACCAGCATTGTCCCTGAGGTCGGATCCATATAGCGCATGAGCAGGCGCATGATCGTGGTTTTGCCCGCGCCGGATGGGCCAATCAGAGCGGCCTTCTCGCCAGGCGCGATGGTGAGGCTGACATTGCGGAGAACCGCCGTCGCCGGCTTGGCACCTCCGTTCGTGGCAGCGGGCAGGCCAGGCAGGTCGCACTTCTCCGTGGCGTATGCGAAGGAAACATTGCGCATCTCTACGCGCATGCCATTTTTTCTCTGGAGCTCGATGGCCTTCGCCTTATCGGTGATGTCCGGTGGAACCGTCAGCGTGAGCATCGCGGTACGAATCGCCGGCATGTTCCAGTTGACCTGATGTTCGATATGACCGATATGCCAGATGCTCTCGCTGACTTTGGTGGCGTACATCAGGAGCGGCACGAAGACACCGTTGGACCAGTCTCCTCGCCAAATCAGCCAAGCACCATAGCCGAGCGTGCCCAAAAGGACCAACCGGTTGGAATATCCGCGCCAGGTGACCTTTCTGATGAACCAGAGCCAGAATTTGCGCTCTTCCCCCAGGACCTTTTGAAAAGACCGATTTTGGTAGGCGATCTCCTCACCCTCTTTTGCACACGTTTTGACACGCTCGATTTTCTCCCAGCGTTCATGCTCCCAGCGGTTGATGCGCCGGAATTCTTTATCGAACGGCGCGCAGTTTTCGGAAATGTTGCGGTTCAGATACACGAGCCAGACCAGGTAGCTCGCGAGAAGTAGGGTCATAAACAAGCCGGCGGACGGCACGCGGAGCCACAGGAGCGTCAGTGCGACGGTAAGCGAGATCATCGAGGAGGAGCCCTCGAACATGAGCATATTTTCGAGTTGCTCGATGCGTCCCTTGCCCCGCTCGATGTTTGCTGTGTTCAGATAGGAGCTTTCCTGCAGGTGCTGGCCCATGCTCTTCTCAAAGAACAACTCATTCATGCGGCGCTTGAGCTGCGTGAGATTCGCGCCCTGCGCGTACTCTCGCGCGATCATTTGCAGGCTGTCGAAATAGCCGTATATGACCACGAATGCAGCCATGCCGAGGAAGCTCATCTTGACGGCGTATGCGTCGTGCCGAATGAGTCCGTCGACCAAATATTTCGCCAACCAAGCGATGCCGTTCAAGGCGGTGACGGAAATGGCAAGAGACACAAGCATCCGCTTGGTCCAATGACGGCTTTCGGGAGTGATGAATTCGTGATAAACCCAGCGAGCCACCCCCAGGCTTTGCTTCATTTCGTGGAGGTATTCGCGCCAGGTTCGGGAGATTTTGCGCGTATCTTGCGGATCGACAATCACAAAACAACCCCTGGAGCAGGTTCGCCAACCGCCAAACGACCACTTAGCTTAGCAGTTGGTCTGCAGAATGTGCTTCGTCTAAATTGTACGGCATGGAGCGAACCGCTTGATGAGACAATTTTGCGGAGATGTCTCATTTGCCCCCCAAAGAAATGCGCATTCGCCAAAGGCGGATCTGATTCCGAGAACGACTAAGCGGCGGTAAAAATTCCTGGAGAAAAGCCGCCGAAGGCCCAATGACCGAGCTCAGCTTGCGGGTGTTTAGCGAAGAGCTCGCACTCCAAAGCAAACGGCCGATCAAGGGGACTTCTGTCGAGCGGGCGTACGAGCAAATGCAAGCTAGAATCGAGCTGCCTGACCCCGACCGGCCCGCTCGCGACGTTCTTCGCCAGATACTCGGTGAGAGTCGCAGGAGCTTCCTGGCGCGTTCACTAGGATCCGGACCTCCGAGGATTTATGCTGGTTCTCCGCTCTGACGCCTGGTGATCGCCACTCGGAAGTGCGGCTGTCGATCCATCTGGCGTTCCATCCGGCCGCGCCCGAGGATCGCAAGCAGCCAAGAACGGATTCGCCAGAATGTCATCCGTCTTGTGCCCGAGGCATTTCCGATCAAGGGCCGCGGCGACTAACTCACCATGGCTCGCATCGGAGCGGTCCAACCGGCGACGCTAAGATTCGGTGTACACTCAGGGACAAAGATCGAGGTAACACAAGATTTCGTGCGCACCTAAAACGGCATCCACTCGCGCCGGCGACAGAGCCCTTGGCATGGAAGCGCGCATCACCCGCCGCGATTTCCTCGGCTCCGCTTTGTTGGCCTCGGGATCAATGTTACTGGCGGGCGCGACCCCTCGCCAGCTCCTGGCGGGAAACGACGAGTTTACCGGTTACGGCGGCATTGGCGACTACAGCAGCTCGAATGGCAATACCTGGAATGTCCTCGAAGCCGGTCATGCGATCCGCGATGGCCGGTACGACGCCCTGCCCAAGGACATGGTCGAGACCGGCGAGAACTACGATTGCGTCGTCATTGGAGGCGGAATCAGTGGGCTCGCAGCTGCTCTTTTCTTCCAGAGGAGCGCCGGTCCGGGCGTGAAATGCTTGATTCTGGAAAATCATCCCATCTTCGGTGGTGAAGCAAAACAAAATGAATTTCTCGTAGATGGCAAGCGGCTGGTTGCACACCAAGGCTCGGCCATCTATCAGATCCAATACCCACACAGCTTCCTGGCCCGTTTCTACGATTCCATCGGGTTGCAAGCACCCAATCTGACGTATCAGCGATGGGCTGGCTCTGAACCGGAATTCCCCCTTTCCAAGACTCCCTATGAGGCCATTGGCTTGCGGCATGGACAGTACGGTTTCTGGTTTGGCCGGAGATTCGGCCACAGCCCAGGAATGTGGCTGATTGATCCTGTGGGAAAAGACCTGCAGGGCGCTCCGGTTTCGAACGAAACTCGACTGGAATGGTTGCGCTGGCTGAAGGGTGAAGCGGTTGAAAACAGGAAATTCGAACATCCTAAAGTCGAAGGGGATGCGATTTCGCGATATCTCGATTCGATCACGCTGGAACAGCACTATATGGAACGCTTTGGGCTCGGCCGCGAGACCGTCCGCACGTTCCTCTCGCCAGTGGAGGGCGGGGGCTCAGGCCTCGGTCCTGATGCCTTGTCTGCGTACTCGGACTATGCCTTTGAGCTGCTGTACCCATTGCCCGAAGAGAAAGGCGGTTCAGATCAGATGTTTCCGGGCGGGAACACGACGATCGCCAGATTAATGTTGAAGAGTCTGATTCCCGGCGCAATAGACGGCAGCGACACGGTAGAAGGAGTTTGCCGCGGTCGAGTGAATTTTCCTTCACTCGATATTCCAGGAGCCGGGACGCGAGTTCGCCTGTCATCGACCGCGATTCATGTCATGCATGACGGGGAAGCCGACAAAGCCGATTCGGTTACTATCGCGTACCTGAACGCAGGCAAGCTGTACAAGCTGAAAGCGCACTCGGTTGTAATGGCGGGCGGATCCTGGACCGCGAAGCACATCGTCAAGGATCTTCCGGAAACTCACCGCACTGCCTACGCCCAGTTCTACCGTTCTCCCTGCATGATGGCGAACGTTGCCGTGAGGAATTGGCAGTTCCTGTACAAAATGGGAATGAGCGGTTGCCGATGGTTTGAAGGGATCGGCAACTATATGGAAGTTCGCAAGCTGGCATTAACCGGCGTCGAGGACCCTACTATCAGTCCAGACTCGCCTATCGTACTCACCTTGAAAATTCTGTACTCCTATCCCGGGTATGCAACCGAAGAACAGGGGCATCGAGGTCGCAGAGAGATGTTAGGAACGTCGTTCAGAGACTATGAAAGACAAATCCGAGAACAGTTCAGCGACATGTTTGCGCACGCCGGCCTGAATACTGGACGGGACATTGCCGGGATCATACTTAACCGGTGGGGGCACGCCTATCTAAGTCCACAGCCTGGGTTCTTCTTCGGCCGGGACGGTCGACCGGCGCCTCGGGAGATTCTTCGTAGAGCACCGTTTGGCCGGATCGCTTTTGCAAACACGGATCTGGCAGGCGCCATGGACCATCGCTATTCCATCCTCGAAGCCCAACGCGCTGTCGGCCAACTATTTGACCAGGTTTTGACATAGCGAAAACTGGCTTGGGGATCCGCCAGTCCTTCCGTTGCAGTCTGAGCTGCGGTCTTATCCACGGGCAAGCCTGCCAAGTTTCATCGGGTGATACCATCTCTCCGGGAAGGAGCTAATCAGTGCGCACAAGTGGCCGATTCTCTCTGTCTTTCCCGTGCAGGCCACATATAACTGGGCAGCAACGTCATCCGGCGTCGCGCGACGCGATCCTGTTGTCTCGGAGAAAGTTCCTGTTAGCTGAAATTCGTGTAGGCAACCTGCCTGGAGCGGGGTTTATTTATGATGTTGTTTGCGTCGTCCTGTCAGGATTTGTTCACCATGGTGATCGCGGGCACCTTGGAGCCGTGGTTGGCGGTGAATGGCACCAGCGGCTGCGAACGGGCGATTTCGGAAGAAAGCTCGAAGGGCAAGGTCGCCTCGAAGGCAGTGACGTCAGCGTTGCTGTACCAGGGCTACCTCAAACCGGGGGGATCCAGCGAACGGCGGCGGGCAACTCGCTTCCGCCTCAGACACCGACTTTCTTTGGAGCACGATTCCGATTGCCCTTTGAGCTACTTTCCCGCTTCTTCCTTCAGGTACGCCCTGCTGAGGGTACTCTTTTTCTTGGCAATCTCTAGCAGCGTCGGATAAAACTGCACGAAAGTGGTGTCCACGGCGCCGTGCTGTTCGTGGCAGGAGTAGCAGTCCATTTCCTTGGGCAGCAGCTTCCCGGTCACTCCGTCTTCGACATTGAAAAAAGCCCATTTCCCGGCCGGGAACCGCGCTTCATCCTTTACGTGCACTTCAAGCCCCATCACTTCTCCGGTCTGAAAATGTCCGTTCTTATTGATCGACACTTTGGTCCCTGCCTTGCGCCCCTCCAGCACCAGCATGGTCTTGTCCGGCCACGTGCCGTTCTCGAGGAACTCCTTGTACGCCTCCGGGTTAGCGAACACGTTGTCAAACATCGAGTGATCCATGTTCATGGCATTTGGGCTGTAGCTCATGTCCAAGCCCGACGACAGGTACACCCACTCCCGGTAATTCGCGGGGAGCTTCAGGCTTCCGTCTGCCGTATACACCGGTGCGTTCACGCTGTTCTCTTTATTTGCACCCGCTTGCGGCATGCTTACCGCCAGCAACAAAGCCGCTGCCAAAAGAAGGATCAAGATCCACGTAGGTTTCATCGACACGTCTCCTGAAATCAACCTTCCATCCCCTCGAGGGTTGTGGCCTCACACTAACGAACACCCTTGCCGCGCGTCTAGAATAAAGACAACCTCCTTGGTGAGGCTCCTCTATGTCTAACGCGGGAGTCAGTTCAGGTGTTTCCAGCGTGTCCCGAGCCCGACACATGTCCGCAGGTAGCTTCTTCGGCACGATCCAAGGCAAGCGCGAACAGTGTGGGGCCATTTTCACCGATTTGCGCCATACCGCTCCCCGCAAGCTCCCTATGCACTCTCATGAACTCGCCTTTTTCGCCCTCCTGCTCGACGGTCTGTATGCTGAACGCTACGGGCGCCGCCAAAGCCAGTACGGACCGTTCACCCTTATGTTCCGGCCGGCGGGCATTCCCCATCAGGACGAAATCGGTCCTCGCGGCGTCCGCCTTTACGAAATCGAGATCCGCGCCGCGTGGCAAAAGCGCCTCGCGGATTGCTCCGCCGCTCTAGACACTCCCCGGGACGACATCGGCGGCGGCCCGCTGCTCTGGCTCGCTATGAAACTCTTCCGCGAAGTACAGAGTCCCAGCGCCGTTGACGATCTCGCCGTCGAAGGCCTGCTCGCCGAAATGCTCTCCTTCGCCGCGCGAGCGTCCCGGCATGAAAGCCGGCACGTCCCGGGCTGGCTCTCCCGCATCCAGGACAAACTAATGGCAGAACATTGCCGTCGCCTCACCCTCGACGAGCTCGCACGCGAAGCCGGTGTCCATCCCGTGCACCTCTCACGCATCTTCCGCCGCTCGGTTGGTGAAGGCATTGGCGACCATATCCATCGCCTCCGCGTCCGCACCGCTTGCGAACGCCTGCTCGATCCGCACGCCTCGCTTGCGGAAGTCAGCTTTGCGACCGGGTTCGCCGATCAAAGCCACTTCACGCGTTCGTTCCGCAGAATTACCGGCATGACGCCCGCCCTATTCCGCTCCGTCGTTCTCCACGCGACGTGAGCCCATCTTTTTTTTCTCGTTCGTGCAACACAACCCCATTTTCTCTGCGTCTGAAGACGGGATGCTCCAGCGCCCTACTGTTGCCGCTATCGGGCTAGTTGCGACTGCGGCCCGTGCAAAATCCTGTCTTGGACACGGCAACGATCGTACCGCGCGGCGAGCAGCAACCCTAAGCAGGGCGCAGTGAGTATTTGCCCGCAATCTCGGGATTCCTCCTTGGGCCAGCCATAATGGCTACGATCCACAACGAACGTGGTGCTTGCTTTTTCGCTCTCAAAACTAAAGACTTACCACGGGAACAGAGGCGAGAGAGCGGCGAGAGAAACTCGCCGCTACAACCCCATGGACAAACGCATCGCTTCCGCCGACGCGGCCATTGCCGAGCTCGCCGACGGTGCCACCATACTCATGGGCGGCTTCGGCCTCTGCGGCATCCCGGAGAACCTCATTGCCGCCGTCCGCCGCAAAGGGACGAAGAACCTTACCATCGTGAGCAACAACGCCGGCGTGGACGACTTCGGCATCGGCCTGCTGCTCCAGCAGCGCCAGGTGAAGAAGATGATCTCGACCTACGTGGGCGAGAACAAACTCTTCGAACAGCTCGTCCTCAGCGGCGAACTCGAGGTCGAGCTGAATCCGCAGGGCACGCTCAGCGAACGCCTGCGCGCCGGCGGCGCCGGCGTCCCGGCGTTCTACACGCCCACCGGCTACGGCACCATGGTCGCCGAAGGCAAAGAAACCCGCGAGTTCGACGGCCGCATGTACGTGATGGAGCGCGGCCTGCGCGGCGATTTCGCGTTCATCAAAGCGTGGAAGGGCGACCGCTGGGGCAACCTCATCTACCGCAAGACCGCGCGTAACTTCAACCCCATGATGGCCACCGCCGCCGATTACGTCATCGCCGAAGTCGAAGAGCTGGCGGACATCGGCCGGCTCCCGCCGGACCAGATTCACACGCCCGGGATTTTTGTGGACGCGATTTTCGAGGGCCCGAAATACGAAAAGCGCATCGAGCGCCGCACGACGAGGAAGTCATGAGACAAAGCTATGTTCGTGCTGCGTTCAGTTTAGCCTTAGCGGTGCTATGCGCTCGAACGGCTCGACAGCTCTCGGCCGATGTAAACCCCGCATTCGACGGGTCCCGCGCATACGAACACGTGCGGCATCTCGTAGAGATTGGGCCGCGGCCGCCGGATTCTGACGGCATTCGCCGAACGCAGGCCTACATTATCGGCCAGCTCAAAAGCTACGGCTGCCCGGTCGAGGAGCACGATTTTCACGCTTCTACGGTTCTCGGCAATCTGGCGATGAAAAACATTGTGGTCAAACTGCATGGCACGCACCCCGGAATCATTCTCTACACCACGCACTACGACACCGTACGCATACCCAACTTTGTCGGAGCCGATGATGGCGGCTCCGGCACCGGAACCATGATCGAACTGGCGCGCCTGTTCTGCGCGCGAAAGCATTTTCTCAACGTCTGGATCGCCTTCTTCGACGGCGAAGAAGCGCAAGGCAACTGGACTGACGCTCGGAACGTTCACTGGAACAGCGACGGCAGCAACAACACCTACGGCAGCCGCGAAATGGCCGCACAAATGGCTCTTTCCGGCGAACTCAAGCGCGTCAAAGCCATGATCCTGGCCGATATGATTGGCCCGTCCCATGTCAGGATCACGCGCGACAGCGGCTCTACGCGCTGGCTCGTCGATTTCATCTGGGAAACCGCAGCTCGACTCGGCTACAAAAACACCTTTGTCGATCAAGACTATGCCGTCGGCGGGGACGATCATTTTTCCTTCATCCGCCGGGGCGTGGCCGGCTGTGATCTCATCGATTTCTCGATCCCCTATTGGCACACGACAGAAGACAGGCTCGACAGAGTTGATCCCAAAAGCCTGGGCATCGTTGGCCAAGTTCTGGCGGCAACATTGCCTAGATTTGAGAAAAAGTTTCCCTGAAGTTGTACTGGGCGGGACCGGCGTTTTCAATTTTCGACGGTGGACGGATTTTATGCCGCTAACGGAAGAGCAAAAACGCGAACGGATTGCGCGGCGGATCGCGCTGGAACTGCGTGACGGCTATTACGTCAATCTGGGCATTGGCATGCCGACGCTCGTGGCCAACCACGTGCCCAAGGGCATGGACGTGATTCTGCAATCGGAGAACGGCATGCTCGGCGTCGGCGCGTATCCGCTGGAATCCGAAGTCGATCCCGACCTCATCAACGCGGGCAAGGAGACCGTCACCGAGCTTCCCGGGACTTGCTATTTCTCGTCGGCCGACTCCTTCGGCATGATTCGCGGCGGCCACATCGATCTCACCGTTCTGGGCGCGTTGCAGGTCGACGAAAAGGGCACGCTCGCCAACTGGGCTATCCCCGGCAAAATGCTCAAAGGCATGGGTGGCGCCATGGACCTCGTCGCCGGCGCCAAGCGCGTCTTCATCGCCATGGAACACGCGACGCGCGACAACAAACCGAAGATCCTGAAAAAATGCACGCTACCGCTCACGGGAGTCGAAGTCGTCGACCACATCGTCACCGAACTCGCGGTCATCGACGTTACGCCCAAGGGCCTGCTTCTCCGCGAACTCGCGCCCGATACCACGCTCGATCAAGTGCAGTCCCTCACCGAGCCGAAGCTTATTTTTGCTTCCGGTGGCCCCAAAGTCATGCCGGTTTGAGACCGAGCGCGGCGCGGGGATTTCGGGAAAGGACGGCAGTTGTGAAAACGCGGTTGACCGAGCAATTCGGAATTCGCCATCCGATGCTGTCCGCGCCGATGGCGCTCGTCGCGGGCGGGCGCTTGGTCGCTGCGGTCTCCGATGCCGGCGGCCTGGGAATCCTGGGCGGCGGATACGCCGGAGCACTCGGCGGCGAGCCGGACCTCGCGCAAGAGCTTAGGCTCGTCGAGGGCCGCAAGTTTGGCGTGGGTTTCATCACCTGGGCGCTCGATCGCGCGCCGCAAGCGCTCGATGAAGTGTTGAAGCGTTCGCCGTACTGCGTGTTTCTTTCCTTTGGTGACCCGCAACCCTTCGCGGCCAAGGTTCATGACGCCAAGGCCAAGCTGGTCTGCCAAGTGCAAACCTTGCGGCATGTGGACCAAGCGCTCGATGCCGGAGCCGACGCCATCGTGGCACAGGGCGCGGAAGCTGGCGGCCACGGAGCGGCCCGCGCGACGCTGCCTCTTGTCCCCGAAGTCGCGGGTTATCTGGCGAAGCGTGCGCCAAGACGTTGCTGCTTGCGGCGGGAGGAATTGCCGATGGCCGAGGGCTTGCTGCCGCTTTGATGCTGGGAGCCGACGGCGTGCTGATCGGGACGCGCTTCTGGGCTTCCGCGGAGGCTCTCACGCCGCAGGCGATGACCGATCGCGCCGTGCGCGCCACCGGAGACGACACCGTTCGCACAAAAGCGATCGATCGATTGCGCGGTGTTCCTTGGCCGCAGGAGTTTTCCTTTCGAGTTCTGAAAAACAAGTTCACCGACGAGTGGGCGCACCGGGAAGCCGAAGGGGATAGCGCGCGGCAGCCTTGCGAGCGCGTACGCCGAAGCCCGGGCGAAGCAGGATTTGGATATGTGTTTGACGGTCGTCGGAGAAGCTGCAGGGCTGCTGCACGACCGCCCTAGCGCAGCCAGGCTCATCGAAAATATCGTCCGGCACGCCGAATCGCTACTCGAACGCGGCGCTTCGCTGGATTTCCGCACTTCCCGGGCTGCTTCGTGACTGCCCGAGGCTCGTGATGAAAGCGAAGAAGGCAAAACGGAATCGGCCGGCCAAGCAAAACGCGCGAAGCATGCGGGACCGGCCGAAAATGCCGCCGATTTCCGAAGAAATGAAGCAGTGGTCGGCGATGCTGAAGACGGAAGTGAGCGGCTGGCCGCGAATCTCGACCAAGCCCATGTTCGGGATGATGGGCCTCTATCGCGGCAAGAAAATCTTCGGCGGCCTGCCGGTCACGCGGGGATTCGACACCCCCAATTCCGTCATTTTCCGGTTCGATCCCATGCCGCAGGATTTGCTGCAACGCGTGCTGAAGGACTCGCGCATTACACCCGGAAAGCGCTGGTTTTCCTTCGAGGTTGCTTCGACAAGTGATTTGCGCGATGCCTTGTGGTGGCTGAACCAGGCCTACGAACGGGCGAGGTGAGAGGTTTTCTTGTTTTGGCCCAAAAAATTTGCAGCAGTGTCATTCCGAGCGAAGCGCGGAATCTGGTCAGACATTACCGCCTCCTGCTAGTGAAGTGTCCGAGAATTAGCTGGGCAATCGTTTCTTCGACTTTCGTGTCCGGGGTGAGGTGCATCCCGGCTTAATCTTCTCCAGGGTTTGGCGGCATCGAGAGAGTTTCTCGACAATTGATTCGACCGTGGCGGTCCAGACGAAAGGCCGTGGCTTTTCATTCCAAGTCTGCAAGAATTCTTCAATGGCTTTCTCTAAGTCGCCTACGCTGAAGAAAGCACCCCGCCGGATTCGTTTAGAGGTCAATTCTCCAAACCATCGCTCGACCAGGTTCAGCCAACTGGAACTGGTAGGCACGAAGTGCAATACGAAGCGGGGATGACGTTTCAGCCAGCCACGTACCTTCTCGTGGCCATGCGTGCCGTAATTGTCCATCACCAAGTGCAACGGGACTTCGCCGGGAAACTCTTCATCCAGTCGCCTAAGAAATTTCAGAAACTCTTGGTGCCGGTGGCGCTCGTAACATTGTCCGATCACCTTGCCTTGCAGCAGTTCCAAAGCGGCGAACAGGGTCGTTGTGCCGTTGCGTTTGTAGTCATGAGTCATCGTGCCACAGCGCCCCTTTTTCAACGGCAAGCCTGGTTGGGTGCGGTCCAGCGCCTGAATTTGGCTCTTTTCATCCACGCACAAGATGATCGCCTGTTGCGGCGGATTCAGGTACAACCCCACCACATCGGTCAATTTCTCCAGAAAACGCGGATCGCGGGAGAGCTTAAATGTCTTGACGCGGTGTGGCTTGAGATTATGACTCCGCCACACCGTATTGACGGTGGACTTGCTGACACCCAACTGCGCGGCCAGCAATCGGCAACTCCACTGGGTCATGCCCTTGGGTTTGGTCTGTAAGGTGGTATCGATGATTTCCTGGATCTTGTCGTTCCCATACGTAGGTTTGCGTCCACGACCCGGCGCCACTTCCCACAAGCTCTCCAGTCCTTCCTGCGCAAATCGTGTCCGCCATAGCGTCACAGTTTTGCGGTTCGTGTCCAGTCGCTCGGCAATCGCGCTGTCCGATTCGCCGGCAGCCGATGCCAACACAATCCGGCTCCGCAAAGCCACTTGTTGAGGTGTGCCAAACGCCGAGAGCCACTGTTGAATCCGCGCCTCATCGGCGTCCTGGAGGATGAGGGGAGCAACTGAACGGGGCATGCTCTGAGCATATCCGAACCCCGCCCATTTGTCCAGTTATTTGCTGGACACTACACTGGCACATCCGTTTTCCTCGCTTTCCGTGGTTGTCTCATCGAGCAGCGGATGGGTGAAGGCCTCGTTGCGCTTTGGGCGAACACCCGGTCTCTCGCGTGATCTTGCCTAATTCCGCAAGGGGAGCCATCGCGCATAGACAAATGAGTTAGTCTAACGGGAGGACGCTCCTAATCCATGGACTCGCATTCCATCGTGATCGTGAGCCTGCACTCGCCCAAGGAAAAAATATGGGGCGAATTGCTGGTCGTCAACCCTTCCGGGGTCACGCTGCGCGGCATCGACCTGAATTCCTTCGATCATTTCATCCGTCAGATGAATGAGCCCGACGGCGAGCGCGTGGGATTCCCCACGGTGTTTTTTCCCATGCATCGCGTCGAACGCATTTCTCTCGACGAGCCCTCGGGATCTATTCCTTCGATGAACGAACTTTTCGCGCGCAAGCTGGGCCGCTCGCTGAAAGAGTTCCTTGCCGAATTCGCCTGAAGCGGCTTGCGAAAACCACCATGTTTAATTTAACAACGTCGTTTTGCATCGGCCGAGTTGCCTCAAACGAGCTCCTGAATTACGCTATTTGTAAACGCAATGAAGGGCCGAATCTGGACCGTACCCAATCAAATCACCTTCCTCCGGCTTTGTTTCCTGCCGTTCTTTCTGATTTTCATGTCCTATGAGAAGTACAAGTGGGCGTTGCTGATTCTGGTGATTGCGGGCTTTTCCGACGGCATCGATGGCCTGATCGCACGGAGATTCAACCAGCATTCTTCGCTCGGAGCTTATCTCGACCCCATCGCCGATAAGCTTTTGCTCTCTTCTTCCTTTGTCGTTCTGGCGTTTGAAAAGCAACTGGCGTGGTGGCTTACCATTCTGGTGCTGAGCCGCGACCTGCTCATTCTCACGGTGGCGGTGGTGATTATTCTGGCTTCCGGCTACCGGCCGTTTCCGCCGAGCATCTACGGCAAGTTCACCACGTTTTCGCAGATTGTCCTGGTTTTTGCGGTGGTGCTGGGCGCGGCTTACCCGGCCTTCCATCTCGATCTCCTGAACCGTTTCCTCGTTTACTTTGTGTCGGCCCTGAGCGTCATCTCGGGAGTGCACTATTCCTTCACCGTCGCCCGCCGCCTCAACCTGCCCTCGCAACCGCTTTAGAACCGGGATTTCAAGAAATCAAACAGGTCTTGCGGATAGCCATTCGAGCCGAGGGAGCCAGGAGCTGTCAGCGGCCGGGAAGCGGATCGTGATAGTGCAGAAGCATCAAAACGAAACTCGCGATGATGACGACTCCAGCGAGCCATCCCAGGGCGTAGGCGGTGCGCCGTTCGCCGGCAGTCACCGGCTTACGGTCGGCAAACAGCTTGCCGAGCAGGAAGCCTGCGGCCAGCCCTCCGCCGTGAGCGAAGTTGTCCATGGCCATGAAACCGGAAAACCCCAACGCAAAAAGAATGACCACTTGCGTAAGCAAGCGCGAGCGTATTTCGCGCATGTAGGCGCCGCCGCGTTTTGTAGTGATCGCCAGGAGCAAGCCGACAAGCCCCAGCAGCGCTCCGCTGGCTCCCAGCGAGAAATGGCCGGTGGCCGCGCTCACGAAGAAACCGAAAGCGCCCGTCACCATATAAAAGAACAAATAGCGGGCCGAGCCGTAAAGCTCTTCGAGCGGCGGGCCGAGTTGCATTAACGCCATCATGTTGAATCCGATGTGCACCAGGCCGGCGTGAAGAAACATCGCGGTGACCAGTCTCCACCACTGATTTTCAAAGAAAATGGCGGGACCAAAGCTTGCCCCAAGGCGGTATTGCGCTTCACCGACCAATCCCCACAATATGGTCAGACCGCCTCCCTGGCCGGCGGCGGCGAAGGAAAGCCAACTCACGCCGAGCATCAAAATGTTGGCGATGAGCAAGGCGGTGGTGGCGGGAGCCTCGTTCTCGCCGAATAAGCGGGAGAGTTTCTTGCTCAAGGCGGCGAGAGAAAAGTGCAGGTTGGCGCCGCATTCGTGGCAGCGCGTGGCTTTGATGCCTACAAGCGCGCCGCAAACCGGACACAGTTTCGGGCGGGGTTGCTGCTCGCCGCCGAAAAGTCCGCCGAGCGCGTTTTTCCATCGCTCCAATCGCCACTGCCAACCGTAGGGTAGGGGCAACCATCCTCCTTGCGACCGGATAAGAGCCTTTCTATAATACAGAAATCGCGCGGAATGTCGCGCCAGAGGCAACTATGGGCCGATTGGAAGAGTTCGGCAGGCGCATCGACGAGGAAGTGGCGAAGTTGAAACAGATTCACAGTTTCGAAGATTTCGGGAAGCGGGTAGACGAAGAACTGACCCGCTTGAAGGCCCTCTTGAAAGAAGATATCGCTCCCGAAACGGAAAAGCGCACAGCGCAATTCCTGCGTGAAGTGTCCGAGAAGCTTGGCGAGGCGGCGAGCTGGCTCGAAGAGCGCAATGCCGCGCGCAATTCGCAGAAAGCCCAGAAATCCTCCAAATCCTGAATCCAGGCGGGCCTTTGAAGACTTCAGTCAAGAGGTCTCGCAGAGCACGGAAGGCAAGCGGGCGGCGAGCTGGCGCTCGTGAGGCGCAAAGCCTCGGCGGAATTCTCTATTTCTTGTCGACAACTTTGTTCCTGTTGGCCTTGGTCGGCTCGGGATGCGCGGGGCGGAGGCCCGTTGCGAGTCGGCCGCCGACGCAACCTACGAGCACGCCACCGAGAAGGGAAGAATCCGCGAAGCGTTCGACGGACGTGCCCGAGACGCCGTCTGGTCCGCGAGCGCGACATGATAGACCGACGCCGGCCCCAGCTCCGGCCGGGTACGCCGAACAGGGGAATGCTTCCTGGTATGGCGAGCCGTTCAACGGGAGGCGCGCTTCAAACGGCGAAATCTACGACATGTATAAATTCACCGCGGCCCACCGCACCCTGCCGTTCGATACCATGGTGCGTGTGACCAACTTGAACAATGGAGAAAGCACGACGGTCCGCATCACGGACCGGGGGCCGTTTGTGGAGAATCGCGTCATCGATCTTTCCCTGGCGGCGGCGCGGGAGATCGATCTGGTGGGGCCGGGGGTCGCGCCGGTGCGGGTGGAAGTCCTCGGCAACGTGGATCCCGCCGCGGGATTTTTCACCGTGCAGGTGGGAGCGTTCCGGGATCGCGGTAATGCCGAGCGGCTGCGCGACCGTCTCAACCCTTCCTATTCGCCGATTTTCATTCAGCAGTATGACGCACCGGATGGAACTTTCTACCGCGTACGCGTGGGTAAAATCACCGGCGAAGATACGGCCCGGCAGTTCGGCGACCAACTGCGTTTGCGCGAGGGTTTTACACCGTTCGTCACGCGTCTGGATCCTGAACCGCCCGCGGGAGGAATTCGATGAACAGGGATTGTTTATTTTGCAGAATTGGGGCGAAGCAGATTCCGTCGAAGATGGTGTATGAAGATCCCGAACTGTTCGCGTTCGAGGATATCAGCCCGCAGGCGCCGACGCACATCCTGATTTGCCCACGGAAACATTTCGAATCGTTGACGGACGCAAGCCAGGAGGATCAAGTGGTACTCGGAAAGCTGCAGCTGGTCGCCGCGCAGCTTGCTCGGGAACGCCAGCTCCTTCAGGGCTACCGCACGGTGTTGAATAGCGGCGAAGGAGCCGGCCAGTCGGTGTTTCACCTCCATTTACATTTACTGGGCGGGAGACCATTCCGCTGGCCGCCGGGGTAACCGCTCCTGAAGTGCGTTCCCTTAAGGAATTCGACTGAACCTCGATGAGACGTTTGGATTGGAAATGGGTGCAGCGACTTGAGCGCCTGCGCCTATTCTGCCGCACCATGCGGTCGCTTACCGGCGCAAGAGAACTTGCCTTGTCGATTCCGTAGCCGCCTCGCTCGGATCCCGCACACCTGGCCATGGTGGGGCCGGGATTCGAAATCAAAAGTTCAAACCCTTCTGCGAGACAGGCTCTATAATCCCGAACGCGGAGGTGAACGTGTTCCCACGGGGGATTGCCCTTGCTCTCATTGCCGTCGGCTTGTGCGCGCCGGCCCCAGCGCGCGCGCAACAGACAGGACGGGAAAAAGAACAAATACTCTGGCAAAAACTGGAGGCCAATGTCCAGGAAGTGGACCGCCACCTGGACGGCGTTATCGGCGTGGCCATCCTGGATCTGGCCACCGGGCAGAAGTACTTGCTGCATGCCGACGAAGTCATGCCAACGGCAAGTTCGATCAAGATTGCGATTCTGGCGGAGCTTTACCGCCAGGCGCAACAAGGCAAGGTCAAGCTCACGGACTTCTATACGCTCGAGCAGGCGGACCTGGTGGGGGGAAGCGGCATCTCGAGCGTGCTGACGCCGGGGATGACCCGGCTGACGCTCGGCGACGTCGCCGGCCTGATGATTTCCGTGAGCGACAATTCGGCCACCAACGTCATCATCGATCGCCTTGGGATGGAAAACGTCAACGCGCTGGTCGATTCACTTGGGCTGACGCACACGCGGTTGCGGCGCAAGATGATGGACCTGAAAGCGGCCGCGGAAGGACGAGAAAACGTCGCGACGCCGCGCGAGATGATGCTGCTGCTCGAAAATCTCTATCGCGGCAAGGTTTTGAACCAGCAGATGACCGAGAACTTTTTCCATTTGCTTAGCGTGCACAAGGAAAGTTACATCCCGCGCAATTTGCCCGAAGACTTGAAAGTGGCGAACAAACCGGGCGAGCTTGAGGGCGTGCGGAACGACTGCGGGATCGTTTTCGCGGGCAAACGGCCCTACGTGATCAGCGTGATGACCACCTATTTGAAGCGCGAGCGGGATGGTGGAGACGCCATCACGAAGATTTCCGACGCCGCGTATCAGATGTTCGATCGCCTGGGCCGCTCGTCGGAATTGGGCCGCGTCATCTCGGCGCACGACACCGGCAATCCCTGAACGAACTCCGGGCGCGGCTGCTTCAGGGCGCGACTACGTCTTTCAGTCTTGTTTTGACCTGCACGGCGGCGAGGCTCGAAGCGTCCCATCCGCCACCAAGGGCCTTCACAAGCAGAACGCTGGTCACCAGGCGCTGGCCGCGGATTACGGCCAGCTCCTGCTCGTTATTCAACAAGGTCTGCTGGGCGTTTACGACATCAAGATAGTTGACGAGGCCCCCCACGTAGCGGCTCGTGGCGATATCCACAGTGCGGCGGGCCGAATCAACGGTCTTCTCTTGCGCGAGAAAAGCCTGGTCGAGAACCAGCAAGCCGGTCACGTCGTCCTGCACCTCGCGGAACGCGTTTAAGACCGTGTCGCGGTAGGAAGCCACGCTCGCCCGGTAACCCGCTTTGGCGAATTGCGTTTGCGCGCGCCGCGAACCGCCGGTAAAGATGGCTTCCGCCACGTTGGCTCCGACGGCCCAGAAGGTGCTCTGCACATTCAAAAGCTTGGCGATGTCCGCCGCTTGCCATCCGCCGTTCGCAAAAAGATTCAACGAGGGGAAATAGGCCGACCGCGCAATGCCGATCTGCGCGTTGGCGACCGCCATCTGGCGCTCGGCCTCGGCGATGTCCGGACGGCGCTCGAGAAGGTCGGAAGGCAATCCCGCATCGAGCGCAGGAGGCTCGGCGTTCGATTCTTTCGGCACGAGGTGAAAATCAGGCGCAGGTTTTCCGAGCAACACCGCGATGGCATCCTCAACCTGTTTGCGTTGTTGTTGCAGCAAAACTGCCTGCGTTTTCGTGGTGTTTAGCAGGGTTTCTTCCTGGGCGACGTCCAGACCGGAGGCCAGGCCGCCGGCGTGGCGCGATTCGACCAGTTGCAGGCCTTTTTGGAGCGTGTCGACGGTGCGATTCAAGATGTTCAGCTCGGAATCGAGCTGGTGGAGCGTGAAGTAATCGCCCGCAAGTTCCGCGGTGATCACCAGGCGCACGTTTGCAAGGTCGGCGGCGGCGACCTGGTAGGAGGCCTGGGCCGCTTCGATGGTGCGCCGTCGCTGCCCAAACAAGTCCGCTTCATAGCCCGCGACGAACGGAAGAGTGATGTTGCTTTGAGAGACCGCGCCGGTGATCGGAAAGTTGCTGCTGCTCGGCCGATTCCCGGAGAGCCGCTGGCGCTCGGCGCTGGGCGAGGTGGAAAGTGTCGGAAACCGCGTCGCTACTTCGAGCGCGGCCGCGGCGCGTGCTTGCTCGAGACGCGCAACGGCCACTTGGATGGTCTGGTTCGCGTCGAGCGTCTGCTTTTCAAGGGCGGACAGTTCGTCGCTCTCGAAAACGCTCCACCATTCGCCTTTGGCGACCCCGTCTTTGGGGGCGCTTTCGCGCCACGGCTCGGTGACATCCCACTTGGCGGGAACGGGAGCGGAAGCCCGCTGGTACTTCGGCCCCACGGTACAGCCGAATAAGAAGACAGCTACGGTACCGAGGACCGCGAGATGCTTCACCCTCATCATTACTATTTGTTGGAACCCGGTGTCGGTGTTTGCGGCTTCCCGGGTGCCGGGGCGGCGGTATTCATGGCGATTTCTTTCACGCGCACTTCCTGGCCTTCTTCGAGCGAATCCTCCGGATTGAGGACAATCCAATCCTTGGGATCGAGGCCCTGCAAAACCTCGAGGTTCGTGCCATAGTCGCGCCCGACCGTAATCTGCCTCAGATGGATTTTGTGATTGGCGTCCACGACGACGGCGCGAAGGCCCTCGGAACGGAACAGCAAAGCGTTCACCGGTACCTGCAACCGCGAACCGGTCACTTTGACTTCCAGATGCACCTGCGCGTAGCCGCCGGGCAGCAGCGTGCCATCGCGGTTGGGAACGTCCACTTCGGTGTTCAGCGTGCGCGTGGCCAGGTCGATTGCTTCCGCGGTGCGCACGACCTTTCCTTCTATTTTTTTGCCCGGATACTGCGTGACCTCGAGATACCCTCCGAGGCCCGCATGAATGGTGTTCGCGTAGATTTCCGGCACGCGCACGTAAACCCGCAAAGGACTGGTCTGGGCCAGGAAAAACAACTGCTCGGCGGATCCGGTGTTTCCGGCGTTGATCAACATGCCGATGTCCGTGTTGCGGCGCGTGATGACCCCGGAAAACGGCGCGTAAATGTGCTGAAAGGATTTCATTTCCTCCAGGCGGTGCACGTTGGCTTCCTCCGATTGCACGATGGCGCGCTTGGCCGCAAGATCGCCGGCGGCGTTATCGACCTCCTGCTTCGATACGCCGTCCGTTTTCAAGAGTTCCGTATACCGGGAAGCGGTAATCTCCGAAAGGTGGGCATTGGCCTCGGCCGTCGCCAGATCGGCGCGCGCTTGCGAGAGCTGCTGATCCACTTCCGGAGTGTCGATGTCCGCCAGCAGGTCGCCCTTTTGAACGCGGCTGCCGATGTCGTGATACCACTTTTTCAGGTAGCCATTGGTGCGCGCGTAAATCGGCGATTCCACGAAGGCTTCCATGGTGCCGGGCAGAACCAAATCTTCCTCGCCTGCCTCCGGGGTCGCGTGAATGACCCCGACCGTTTGAATCGCCAGCGTTTCCGTTTCTTCCGCGAGGGTGCGGTATTCCGCACGGCGCTGGAGCATCGTAAACGCACCAAGCACCACAAGCAGGAGCGCCCCGCCGGTAAGCACCTTGAACAACTTCGCCCCCCTTTCGGGAGCCTGACTGCCGCCTTGAAGACTCATCTCAACTCCGTACTGCATTGCAAACTGCGTCTGCCGAACTTGCTCCGGGATGCGAATTCGCTCCGCACGCCCATCAGGGTATTACCGGAGCGGTGGCTGTTTCCAGACCCCTGCGGCGCTCCCGCCGCCCGTGGATGATGGAAAACACCGTGGGAACGAAGAACAGCGTGGCGAAAGTCGCAAAAATCAGGCCGCCGATCACCGCGCGGCCGAGAGGAGCATTCTGCTCGCCGCCTTCACCGAGACCGATGGCCAGTGGAACCATCCCGATGATCATCGCGAGCGCGGTCATGATGACCGGGCGAATGCGCACAAATCCCGCTTCGAGCGCAGCTTGCCGGGCGGGCTTTCCTTCCTCCATCTGCTCGCGCGCGAAAGAAACCACCAGGATGCTGTTCGCTGTGGCCACGCCCATGCACATGATCGCGCCAATCATCGAAGGCACACTCAACGTCGTGTGCGTGAGGAACAGCATCCAGCAGATGCCGGCCAGCGCCCCGGGCAGGGCGGTGATGATGATGAACGGATCGAGCCACGACTGGAAATTCACAACGATCAACAGGTAGGCCAAAACGATCGCGCCAACAAGCCCGAGAGCGAGACCCTGGAACGAATATTTCATCGTTTGTACCTGGCCGCGAACGGTGATGTGGCTGCCTCGTGGCAGTTCCTTCTCGATGTCGTGGACGCGCTCCGCGATTTCGTCGGAAACCGCGCCGAGGTCCCGCCCGTCCACGGCAGCGTAAACGTTGATCAGCGGCTCGATGTCGTAGTGGGACACGACCGCGGGCCGCATGGCCGAGGAAATGCTTACCAGGTTGCCAAGAATCTGCGGCGGCTGGTCTGAGCCAGACGCGCCGGCGCCGGTGACCGGAGTGTTCGCGAGCGCCTGCATCGAGTCAACCCGGTATTGCGGAGTTTGCACCGCCACTTGGTAAGTGGCGCCGTTTTTCGGGTCCATCCAGAGGACGGGAGCCGTCTGGAAGCTCGAACTCAGCGAGACCAGCAGGTTCTGCGCAATGTCCCGGGCCTGCAATCCGACCGACTGGGCGCGCGTGCGGTCAATCTCCATGTGCAGGGTGGGATCGTCGAAAGCTTGTTGCACGTGCACGTCGACGGCTCCGGGGATGTGCTGGATCTCGGTCACGAGCTTTTCTGCAATTTGATAGTTGCCTACCAGATTTTGTCCCATAACCTCGATGTCGATGGGCGCGGGCATGCCGAAATTCAGGATCTGGGACACGATGTCGGGCGGCTGGAAGAAAAACTGCGTCGACGGGAACCGCTGGGGCAGCAATTCGCGAAGTCCCCGGATGTAGGCTTCGGTCGAGCTTCCGCGATCCTTTTTCAACTGCAGGAGAATCTCGGCGTCGGATGTGCCGATGGTGCCCGCATTGCTGTAGGTCATGTTGATGCTGCTGTACGGCAAACCGATATTGTCGAGAATGGTGACCAAATCCCTCTTGGGAATGATTTCCTTGACGGCGGTTTCCACCTGGTCCGCCAGCCGCGCGGTCTCTTCGATCCGCAGCCCGGAACGGGCGCGCATGTGCAGGCGAATCTGGCCCGCGTCCACGCTCGGAAAATAATCACGGCCGATCACAAAAGTGAGCCCTCCGGACAGAACACAAAAGCCGAGAAAGCACCCGGTAAATAGCCAGGAGTGATGCAAGGCGGTCGCGAGCGCGCGCCGGTAGCCATCCCGGAAAGCCTCAAAGCGCTGCTCGAATCCCTGCTGGTACCGGCGGAAGAATCCCATTTTTTCGCCGACATGCTCGTCGGCGCGATATTCGTCTTCCGCGGAAAGAAGGTACATCGCCAGGGTAGGCACGATGGTTCGCGACCAGAAATACGAAGCAAGCATGGCGAAAATCACCGCTTCGGCGAGGGGCACAAAGAGGAATTTCGCGACGCCGGACAGGAAGAACATCGGAATGAATACGATGCAAATGCAAATCGTCGAAACGAACGCCGGCACGGCAATTTGCGCTGCGCCGTCCAGGATGGCCTGCATGGTCTCTTTTCCCATGGCCAGGTTGCGGTTGATGTTTTCAATCTCCACGGTGGCGTCGTCGACCAGGATGCCGACGGCAAGCGCCAGGCCCCCCAAAGTCATGATGTTGATCGTTTCTCCCAAGGCGCCCAGGGCGATGACGCTCACCAGGATGGACAAAGGAATGGAGATGGCGATGATCAGCGTGCTTTTCCAGTTCCCGAGGAAAAGCAGAATCATGACCGCGGTTAGGCAAGCAGCAATCAGCGCTTCACGGATCACGCCCTGGATGGCCGCGCGCACAAACAGCGACTGATCAAAAAAAGTCGTAACGTGCAAGCCTTCCGGCAAGGCCCCAGAGTAGTATTGCAGAATTTCTTTGACGCGGGAAACCACTTCCAGCGTGGAAGTGCCGCCCGTCTTCAGAATGCTCATGATCACGCCGCGCCGTCCATTGGCGCGCACGATGTTGGTCTGCGGGGAAAAGCCGTCGCGGACGTGCGCCACTTCCTTCATGTAAATGGTGCTACCGTTCACGCTTTTGACCGGCAGATCGTTGAGCTCCGCCACGGTGCGCGGGCTCCCGTTCATCTCCACGTTGTACTCCAGCTGGCCGAGCTTTGCGGTTCCCGTCGGCAAGATGAGGTTCTGCTGGTTCATGGCGTTCACGATATCCACGGGAGAGAGGCCCTTCGATTGCAAAGCCGCGGAATCGATATCCACCGAGATGAAACGCTGCTTTCCACCGTACGGCCAGGGAATGGCCGCGCCGGGCACGGTGGTGAACTTGGGACGAAGATAGGTGGTGCCGAGGTCGAACAGCTCCTGCTCGCTCATGGTGTCGCTGGTGAGTCCGATTTGAATGACCGGAACGGTCGAAGCGGAGTAAATGATCACGAGCGGTGGAGTGGCGCCCGGCGGAAGCCACTTCATCATCGTCTCGGTGGCGGCGGCCGTTTGCGCCAGCGCCGTAGAGATATTGGCTCGCGGATGAAAAAAGAGCTTGATGATGGTCATGCCGGGAAGGGATTGCGACTCCAGGTGCTCGATATCGTTGACCATGGTCGTCGCGCCGCGTTCGATGGTCGAGGTGACGCGCCGCTCCATCTCGAGCGGCGAGAGCCCCGTATAGGTCCAGGCGATGGTCACCACGGGGATGTTGATTTCCGGGAAAATGTCCGTGGGCGTGCGCATCAGCACGAGCGGGGTGACCAGAATAATGGCAAGCGCCAGCACCACGAAGGTGTATGGCCTGCGTAGTGCCAATCGGACAATCCACATAACCTACTTCTCTTTCTCCTCGTCAGAACGCGTGATCCGCGCCCTGTTTACAATGGGCAGGGTGGCTTCTCTTGCCTTGCGCTATTAGATTCCTTGGGGCCATGTTTTGGGTACGACCCGGGCGACCTTTAAAGGACCATTCGGCTGGCCACAATCTCCCAGGTTCCAAACGGCGCGGCTTCCCTTAGTCAACGCCCAAGATCGAACGGGCGCGCCCTGCAAACCAACGCTAACGCCCGGGCAGCAACAGATCCACGAATCTCGTGCTGCGATAAGTCATTCGATGCCACCATTTTGACATAGGGCACACCCATGGCTCCATCCAATTTGGTCGGGACTTTGCACTTCGGAGGTTGCTGGGGCGGAAGAGCCGACGAGCAGAACGATCGGAACTTCCTTAGCGCTGCCCGCTTATTCTCGGAAAGGCAAGCCGGCTGGCTCGCTCGGCTCGGACTGTGTCAGCATCCCGACCAGGCGCTCCTCGAAGGCGTCGATGTCGGCGCCCAGTTCGCGCGTTGCGCCCGTATGAACCAGCCGGCCCCTGGCGATCACGCTGATCTCGCTCGAGAGGCTCCGGATTTCCTGTGCATCATGGCTGCTGAGAAACGTGGTGACGTTTTCTGTGGCCGCAAGCCTCTGCAAGAGCCTCCACATGTCGCGTTTAGCCGGCAGGTCGAGCCCACGCGTGGGCTCGTCCAGGAAAAGTACTTTTGGGCGGCCCATGAGGGCGCGCGCGATCTCCACCCTTCGTTTCATGCCCGTGCTATAGGTGCCGATCCGTTTCGGTCGAAACTTGGCCGCTAGGCCAACATCGTCCAGGATTCGCTCGACTTCCTCGCGAGGATTCGCCAGGCGGCGGATCCGGGCAAAGTAGGAGAGGTACTCGCGCGCCGTCCAGGTCGATTGACTCTCGCTGGTCTCGTCGCTTACAAGCCCTACGAGCTTGCGGACGGCGAGAGGTTCTCTGACCACGTCGTGCCCCCACAGCTTCGCCCTGCCCCCGCTCGGTGGCAGGAGCGTGGTGAGCATGCGGATGGTCGTCGTCTTTCCTGCGCCGTTCAAACCGAGGAATCCATAGATTTGGCCCTTCGGAATCTTTAACGTGACGTGGTCCACCGCGACGAAGTCGCCAAAACGCCGAGTCAGGCCCTCCATCTCAATCGCGTATTCGATCAAAGCACTCATCGCGTCAGACGCCAGCGCCGGTAGGCCCGGCCAAAACAGACGATGGGGAAAATCAACGAAGCGACGCCCATTTCGTAGATAGCGCTCGACACTTGCGCGTCGACGGCGGCCCGGGCCGAGAACGTCCGACTTTCGCCGGCAACCTGGTACGTCGCGGCGACACGCAGAGGATAGCGATCGCCGCCTATGTCCCAAGGCCGCGTGGGAGTTAACGTAACCGCAACGCGCGCCACCCAGCCGGTGACAACGTGGTGGCCATCGGCGGCTGCCGGGCCGGAGTCATTCGCGTAGGTGCGCGTCTCAAGGGCTTCAGGCGCGGGAGAAAGCCCTTGCGGATTGGCGCTCACTTCCAGTCCGCTTTCTCCTGCGATCTGGATGTGCAGGTCCGTAATGCGCTGGGTGGCGTCGACGGGCAGCAAAACCAGGAGATCCCGCCGCGTAGGTTCGTCCGTGCCGAACGGCGGCCATTCGTCGCGATTCAGGATGGTGCCGCAACACCGTGCGGGCGGCGGACTGCCAGGCAACGTCAGCGCCAGGCTGCTGCCGGCACGAGCGAACAGGCGCTGGATCGACGGAGCGTTGGTCCCGTGCGGGGCAGGGGCGTCGTAGTTGGTGTCCGCGATGGTCACGGGCATCAGGACGAGTGCCAGGATCCCGATCGCGATGGTCCAGCGTTGCGCGCGGGTGGCTTCCCAGGTTTCAACGCCTTGCGCCCGGAGAAACACCCACGCAGCAAGCGCCAGCGCAACAATGACCACGAGCGCGGCAGCGATCCACGTGCGCGTGGTGGTAGCGGGAATACTGCCGACGGCGAGCGTGAACGCGAAAGCGTTCTTCAGCAAAACCGCGGGGCTCGCCAGAGTCAGGTGGCCTGTGCGCGTCGCGCCGTTGCCCTGCGCGACCAGCAGTTCCTGGAGCGGAACGAAACCGGCATACGCCAGGAGCACCCCCATGCCCGTGGCCGCAGGAGCAACGATGGTCTGGCCAATGAAGAGCACGCCGATTAGGGCGCCGATGGCGATACTCGTGAGAAGCAAACACGGAGCCCAGACGAGCAACTTCCGCAACAGCAACGGCAGGCCCACATGATGCGTATAGACGAGCATCATCGGAAGCAGTGCCACGTAGTAGGCGGCCGCTATGGTCACAAGCACCAAGATTTTGGCCGCCAGCCAATCACGGCGTTCCACCGGCGCCGTGAATACGCTCTCCACAAACCGATTCGCGCGAGGGCTAGCGAGAAACACGGCCGCGAGCGGGATGAAAGCCAGGGGCACCAGGAAGTACGCGATGATGCCGTAGCCGTCAAGCCAAGTATCCTGCGTCCCCACGGTCGCCACGCAGCCGACCGCCAGCAGCATGACGCCGGCGCCAAGCCACGCAAAGCGACCGCGCATGGTGGCTTTGAGTTCCTCGACGTATAGGGTTCCAACCGCCATGTCTGTGCTGAGCCCTGGGTCCTGGTGTTGAACCAGCGCCCTCTCTGGCCAGGCAAATCGTTCTTATTCTTGGTGGTCGAGCGGTCTACCGTCCGGACCGACTTGCATCTCCGATTTCTTGCCCGCCGTTTCCACTTTGGCCTCGTACGCCACAAGCTGGCCGTTTTTCACGAGCGATTCGACCTTCAGAATCCTGCCGCGACCCGCTTTGGCGTTGAGTCCTGCTTTCACGTCGGCAGGCAGTGAGTCCATCTCGACCTGTTCCTCCACCTCGAGGATTGCTCCATTAGCGTCGACTTCCACGTCTTTGGTGTGTCCGTTCACTACCATTTCTACTTCGTAAGTGGTCTTGCCGTTTTCTGTTTCTTTGGAAAATCCCTTGATGGTCGCGCCCTTGCTGACCTCCGCCGCCGTCTTTTCAACGGCGGGCGGCAGGTCTGATCTTTTGATCTTCTTTTCTTGAGCAGAGACCACTCCAGCGACAAACAGGCAAGCTAGCGCAGCAAGATTCGTCGTTCGCAGAAGGCTCATGGATTTTCTCCCGAAGGCTTGCTTCCTGAATGGTTCACGGAGCAAGCAGTCTCGGGAAGCTATCATCGTAGACGCAACCTAAACACACAATTAACAGCTTGGCCTTGCGCCTTCCATCAGCACGGCTGGCACCCTATTTACTTCGGCGGGAGGCGGAACATCCCGAGCAGCGGTACCGGCGGAAGCTCTATTTGTGGGTCATCGTGAACACGCCGTCCCAGGTCGCGGGCGGCTCTGCGAAGAGGTATTCCTGGCAGCGTTTCCAGTAGGCACGCGAAGGGCCGTCGTCCCCCCACTTGTCGAGAATTTCTTGGAACGCCTGCTGCGCAGCCTGCCACCGGCGCCTGCCGTAGAGAGCGCGAGCGCTCTGGAAAAGCTCGACTCGAGAGCGAGCCTCTTCCGGCGCGCCGTAGACGGTATCCTCTCCCTCGCGGCCGATGAGCTCCCAAATGGTGACCGGCTGGAGCTTGCCCTTGACGCGAATCAGATCCAGCTCGCGAAACAGGAAGCCGCTTTCTTTCGCGGCCTGGTAGGTCGATTCATTTACGATAATGTGCGTGCCGTAGTCTTTGTTCAGCCCTTCCAGCCGGGAGGCCAGATTCACGGCATCGCCGAGCGCCGTATACCCATAACGCAGCGCCGAACCCATGTTGCCCACGCTGGCCATGCCGGTGTTCAGGCCGATGCCGATATCGAGATGCGGCTTTCCTTCCGCCGTCCACTGTTTTTGCAACTCGCGGACGCGGTCCATCATCTTCAGTGCGGCTTTGCAAGCCTTCGCCGCGTGCCCCGGTTCTTCGAAGGGCGCGCCCCAGAAAGCCATGACCGCGTCGCCGATATATTTATCGAGCGTGCCGTGGTGATCGAAAACCAGGCTGGTCATGTCCGAGAGGTACTGGTTCAGAAAAAGCGCCAATTCCTGGGCGTCGAGTTTTTCCGAAATCGTCGTGAAGCCCCGAATATCGCTGAACATCACGGTGATTTCCGTTTTCTTTGGCTCGACCAGCCGCCGATTCACGAGCAATCTGCGGATCACTTCCGGGCTGAGGTATTGGCCGAACGCCGCGCGCACGCGGCGCTTTTCCTTTTCTTCAACGAGCGACCGATAAAGAGAAACCAGCAAAACGTTGGACGCGAGCGTCACCGCGGGCACGGTGAAGTTGAGCCACCAGCCGTGCAAAAACGTCCAGTAATCCACCCCAACCAAAGGCGCAAACAGGAAAGCGCCAAACCACATCCAGCGCGGCGATACGAGCGCCATCCAGATCCCCAGCGGAATGCCGAAAGCGAAAATCAGCAGCACGTCGATGAGCGCCTGTTTCGCGCCTCGCCGCAAGAAGCGGTCGTTGAGGATGTTGTCCACGACGTTGGCGTGGATTTCCACCCCGGGAAAATTCGCGCCGCCAAAGGGCGTTGCGCGGAGGTCTCCGATCCCCGTGGCCGTTGCGCCGACCAGCACCAGCTTCCCCCGGAATGTTCCCGGCGCACATTTTCGCTCGAGAACATCCGCGATCGAGTAGTGCGGAAAAGTTCCCCAAGGGCCCTCGTAGTTGATAAGCAACTGGCCGCGGCCGTCGGGGTAAATCGCCGCCTTGCTTCCGAGAGAAATCTTCCAAATGCCCGTCGGGCCGTAGAAGAGATTGCTGTCTTGCGCCTCCCGGCCAATCAGGGCCCGGGCAGCGACGAGGTCCAGCGAGGAATAGAGATCCCACTCGTCGGGATTTTGCGAGCGCCCGTACGGTAGCACCAGCGTGGCGCGGCGGACCACTCCGTCGCTGTCCGGCGGAAAATTAAAGAACCCGGTCCAGGAGGTGTCGCCCCGCATCGCGGAGGTAAGAGCGTCCAAATTCGCTTCCGCGCCGCGCGGCAGCAATCTGGCTGCTGCGAAATCCTCGATCAGGTTCAACTTGTCTTGTTTCCCGGATTCCGGCCGCATCGCATGCGCCGGCGGAAACGCGAAGAACGAGATCTGGTTGGCATAGGCGTCGAGCGTCCGATCGCTGAGTCCCTGAAGGTCCGCCGGCGTAAACAGGAAATAGTTGCCAAGAATGACCGGGCCAAAACGTCGGATGGCGGCGGCAAACTTTGTGTCGGCATCGTATTCGGCAACGAGCCGGTTTATCTCCCCGATAACCTTGGGGTCGACAGGTTCACGGTTTTGCCGGCGGTCTTCGAGCGAAGCCGCAAGCGAACGAAGTGGCGCCGCAGTTTGATCCGGTTTGCTGAAGGTGATGTCAAAGGCCGCGACAGCCGCCCCGTCCTCGTGAAGGGCGTCGAGCAATGTTGCAAAATAGATCCGCGAGAACGGCCAGCGCCCCAAAACTTCCTGCGCCTTCTGGTCGATATCCACGATGGCGATGCGCGAGTCAGGGTGTGCGAATCGCGCGGGACGATAACGGAAGCGGGTGTCGAGCGTGTCGAGTTCCAGACGCTGGACGAGTTCGGAGAGCGGGGTCCTCGTTTCCTGCAGAAAAACCAGGTAGTAGCTCGTGAGCGCGGCGAGCGTAATGCTCAGGCTGAGAAGGAACGAGATGCGGTGCCGCCACCACGACTGCAGCAGTTCGTAGAGGCCGAACAAGCCCCGCCTTTGCCACCAGCCTGCTGACGGAGCTGCCATGGCGTTCGAACGCTACTCGCGGAAAATAAAATTCAGCCTCACGCCGGAAACTTCAATCACATCGCCGTCGTTCAGCCGCGTCGGTCCGCCGATAGGTCTGCCGTTCACCGAGGGCACTTTGTCGCCGGGGCCAAGGAAGTAGCCGTCATCGCGCTGGTTGATCTGCGCCGCCATTTGCGGCTTGAACCAGCCCTTCACTTTCACCGTGGCCATCGGGGACTTTCCGATGACCGTCAGCTTGTTTGTCAAAATGTACTCTTTTTGGTCCGTGTTTCCGCCGAGCACCATGAGCGTCGCAACCTTCACGCGCGTCGAGGCGAATTGCATGGACTCGCCCATCGCCGCGGCCTGCTGGAGCATCTGGCGCCGCTCCTTGGTGTCCAGCACCATCGTTTCGTTAATGCGCGGCGCGGCCGCTTTGCGGCCGGACTGCCACGACACCGGCGCATCGCCGCTGGTATCCACCTTGATGGTGTGCTTGCCGATGTGAACTTTATCTCCGTCGTGCAGCGTGGCGCGCTCGACCCGCAGATCGTTGACAAACGTGCCGTTGAGGCTGTTCAGGTCCTCGATCACCATGCGCCCCGCTTCGAAGTAAACCTTCGCGTGGTAGCTGGAGACGGCAAGGTTGTCTACGGACAAGTCGTTATCCGGGGCGCGCCCGATGGTTACCGGGCGGCTTCCTACCGGCACCTCTCTTACCAGTTTGTTGTCGAACATGAGGCTAAGTTTAGGCATCGTTACTTTCCTCCAGCGTGGCCATTGTTGCCTAGGTTCTTGCGCGCCCCGCGGCGCAACCAGGAAAACCATCCCTTGGAATCTTTAAGCATCCGCGCGATCACCACGGTGATGTTGTCCGGGCCTCCGCGATCATTGGCGATGGCTACCAGCTCTTCCGCGCCGCGTATCGGATCGGTTTCGGCTTGCAGTACCCCGGCAATTTCCGGCTCGGTGACTACGCGCGTCAATCCGTCGGAGCACAGCATCAACACGTCGCGCGGAAAAAGCATGTGTTCTTCGGCATCCACTTCGATCTCCGGCTGGACGCCGAGCGCACGCAACAGTACGCTCTGCATTTCGCTCTCCTCGGCTTCCGCCGCGGTTAACATTCCGCGGCGCACTTGTTCCGCAACCAGCGAGTGGTCCCGCGTGAGCTGCAGCAGCGAACCGCCGCGAAGCAAATACGCGCGGCTGTCGCCGACGTGCGCAATGCTCAGTTTGGAACGGTCAATCCACGCCGCCGTCAAGGTCGCTCCCATGCCGTGCTGCTCCGGATGCTCCTCTGCGGATTTGCAAATCTTCTTGTTGGCCAGATGCACGGCCGTCGAAAGCCGTTTGGTCTTGGCGCTCCAGCGCGGCTCCACCTTTCCGATTACGTTCGCCGCTGGATTGGCTTCCGCGTCGAGGCAGTGTGTCACCACGGTTTCCACCGCCAGCGCGCTGGCAATTTCGCCGTGTGCTTCTCCGCCCATTCCGTCGGCCAGCACGTAGAGGTTCAGCGGCATCACGATGCGGAAGCAATCCTCGTTGTTCGTTCGAACGCGACCTACGTCGGTCACGCCGCCACACGCAATTTGCACACGTGCTCCTGCTGGCGCCCTCCAACGGCTGTTCGAGGACACGGCGAACTCACACCCCTGCCCACACGCCCGGGCCCTCTCCTGGCCTGCTCCCACGCTAGCACACCCCAGGCGCCAGGAAAGGACTCTGAACCCTACTAATTACTCGCATTTACGCCACATCCGCGCCTGCCCCACGCAGGCGGGATGGTTCGCCTTTGCTGGCAAAGGCGACGGTCGACCGCCCCTATAATAAGTTCTTTAAAGGCGCGCTTACAAAGAAGGGGGGCGGGGGTATCGGCCGCGCCGCGCGATTCCGAAACGAACCCTTGGTCCTCGATGGTATGCTTTTTGAAAAGGCGCTCCGCCATGCTCCGTTTTCTTCTGGGGCCATTCGTCGCGCTACTGCCCAAACGGTGGCGCTGCTCGCTCGCGCTTCTCCCATCCGCCGATTGGCGCGTCCCCTCCATTCTGAGTGGATTAGCCGAGTTCCTGGTTGCCGTGGCCGCCATGCTCTACTGGTATTCCTATTCAGTGACCACCTGGGTCTCTCGCGGATTAGACCTGGCCCTTGCAGGCAAAGCGGGTCCGGGAGTGAACGAGCAAGAGATCGGCTTTATGGCCATCTTCATCTTTGCCACGCATCCGCTCACCTGGCTGATTGCCTACTTCGCCGTCGAGGGCAGCGTCCGGCTCGTGGCCGCGGCCTTTGCGGAAAGCGGTCTTGGAATTCTTCCTCTGTTTGTGCTGGATCAGATCTTTCTGAAAATCACCGGGCAGCGCGGCCCGAGCGCCGCAGAACAGGGCGGCTACACGGAAGGAAATTTGTCTTCGTATGTCGGAGCGATCCGCGAAAAAGTTCGCGTTTCACTAACCGCCGGCATTCCCGATGAACTTTGCGTCAGCACAGAAGGTGCGGAAGGGTTTTTGGAGATTCGCGCTAGCCGCAGGAAACCGGATTGGACACCCCCGCGAACGGTGAAGTATCAAGATACTTTCTACCGCTTGGAAGATTCCTCCACGGGTTGGGCGCCGCGGCCCTACCGCTATCGTTTGCGGCGCCTCTCGGCGGGCGTCATGAGCCGAACCGTCCTGGTGTATCGGCCGGAACAAGAGCCCGTCGTCTCTAGAAAATGATCACCCGAGGAAGTGCTGGCGTGCCCGAGGAGCACAAGAAAAAATGCCAGTTGGGGATGCGATTCTAAAAACTCGCTTTCTCCCGCCCGGCGGGCCTTTCCCAGGCGCTTGCTTCTCCACTACAATTCACGGATGGCTGCCCGCCGCAAATTTTTCTTCCTTGCCTGGTCGATCGCGAGCGGCCTGGCTCCCGCACTGGCGGCGCAGCAAACTCCTCTCGCGCCTGCCGCGGCCCGCATCCTGCTCTTGCCGAAGCGCATCGTTTCCGGCGAACGCGCCACGCTCGCGGTCTTGGATACGAATGGGCGGCTCGCGCCGGGAGTCGCGATCCATTTCTCGAACGGCGACCATCTCAGGACGGACGCGACGGGCCGGGCGCTTTTCGTGGCGCCGCTCGATCCCGGCGTCATTTTCGGGTCGATCGAGGGCCGTCCGGGGCGCGTGTCGTCCATGATTCTGACGGCTACCGAGGCGTCAGCGCCCGCGATGGAAATCTCCTCGGCCCCGCATGTGGCTTCGCTGACGGACCGCTTTGAAGTTCTCGGCAAGGAATTTTGCGGCGACGCCGATTCGAACCAGGTCACGATCGCGGACCACGGCGCGCTGGTGCTGGCGTCCTCGCCGCTGGCGCTGACGGTTCTCCCGCCGGCGGAGCTCGAACCCGGGCCGGCGAAGGTCACGGTCTCGTGCGCAAAACGCGATGCGCCAGAGTTCTCCGTGGTTTTCGTCGGGCTGGAGCTGGAAGCCGATTCCTCGCCGCTCAAGCGCGGCGAGCATCGCACGCTGACGGTGCGCGTGCGCGGCACCGCGGAAAAGATTTCTCTCGAAGCGCGCAACCTGGCTCCGGATATCGCGGAGCTTGCGGGCGGAAATCCTGTGCGGCGCCTGAGCTCCGGCGGCGACGAAGAAAATGTCGCGCCGTTCGAGGTCGTCGGCAAAAAGAACGGCACGTTTCTCATCTCCATCCGGCTGGTGCCCGCGCTCGGCCGCCCCGAGCGCCACTAGCCGAATCGCTCGTGCCAAGCGGCGTAGACCTGCCACCATCACCGCCCTCGATCGGACGAGATGTGCCGATTCTCGACAGTACACGCCCCGCGGTGCGTTTCTCCCGCTCTCGATGGACAGGGACAAGTTACGCCGGGAAAGGCCGACAGACTCCTCGGGTCCGGGGCGAACGACGGTCGGCGAAACGAGGAGAACCGCAGGGATTCGAGTATGGCTGCGCGTTGTGGCGCTACCGGCAAGGCTCAAGCGGATTTTTTGGAGCCGGCGGGTGCGGTCGAGTTGGCTTCCGCGGTGAAGCGGAGCAGGCTTTGGTCGTTTTCCAGGGCGGGCTCGGCGGGGTCCGGCGCGAGCATTCCTTCCAGAGCATCGTGGGTTTTTTCCAGCAGCTTGTCGGCGTCACTGTAGCTTTGGGCAGCATTTTTCAAATGCGTCCCCATGACGGCGAACTTATCCGCAAATTTTTCCAGGTGTTTCTCGAGCCCGGAGAGGTTGTCAAGGAGCCGCCTGACATTCTCTTCGGTTTGCATGCCGCGCAGGCCCATGGCGATCACGCAAAGGTGGGCGTAGAGCGTGTTCGGGGAAACCGCGATGACCCGTTTTTCGCGGCAGTAGGCGTCCAAAGGCTGGCCTTTAGCGTCCGCAATCATGAGCAGCTCGTAGTATACGCTTTCCGAGGGCACAAACATGAGCGCGAGATCGAGCGTGCCTTCCTCCGGCACGATGTATTTTTTGGAGATGGCGTCTGCGTGGCCCTTGACGGCGTTGCCAAAGGCGCGGCGCGCTGCGTCTCCCTCACTGGCGATGCGGCGGTAGGCATCGAGCGGGAACTTGGAATCGATGGCCATCAGTTTCTTGTCGCGGAGGAAAATCACGGCATCCACCGCTTCGCCGCTGCTGAAGCGGTACTGGATGGCATAGAGGCGGGGAGGCAAAGAGTCTTCGAGCAGACGCTCGAGGGTGATTTCGCCGAGCGAGCCGCGCGACTTGGCGCCGCCCAGAATTCCTTCGATGGTCTCGGCGGCCTGCGACAACTGCGCGCTGGCCTGGTGGACTTCGCCAAGCTGCCGCTGGATTTGGCTGATCTGGTCGCGGGCATTCTTGAGTTCTTCGGCCATGCGCGTCTCGGCGTCGGAGGCCAGCTGGCCGGTGATCTGGGCGGAGTTCTTGACGGCTTCCTGCAGGGCCGGAGTGACGCTGTCGAGCCTTTGTGCCACGCCCGTGGCGATCGCTTCCATCTGACCGGTGCTTTTGGCCTGCGCCGTGGCCACACTCTGCAGGTCACGCCGCAATTCGTTCATTTGCGATTCGAGAGTTTCCTTCTTTTGGCGGCTCTTGAGGCCCTCGAACACCAGCCAGAGGACCGCAAGAGCCACCACCATGGCTACACCGATAAGGACTCCGGTCATTGGTTCTCCTGAGGTCATGACGGAAACGGTTCCCTTACTTTAGCAGAGGTCCGCGGTCGAGAGAGAACGGCAGGAGGAGCGCATGTGGGATGGAAAGTGGAAGGCTGAAAAAGCGGAAGGGAGAGGGATGACTGAAGACGCGTGCATCCGAGTTCTAAAGGCTGAGAAAGAAGAAGACCCGACAGAGCAGGGCCTTCTTCACCCTCACTTTGTTTGGAATTTTTCCTACCAATTCACCTTTAGCGCAAACTGGAAAGTGCGCGGGTCGTGGGCGGCGCTCGGCTGGCCTGCGTTGCAGCTGCCGGAGATCGGGTCACAGAGCGGGCTGACGTCGCTCACGTTAAACCGGTTGAGCATGTTAAAGCCGTCAGCGATCACCTCCAGATTCATGCGCTCGCCCATAGCGAACTTGCGCGCGAGCCGAAGGTCGATCTGGAAAAAGCCGGGCCGTGTAAAGGCGTTGCGCGCGAGATTCCCCACACAGCCAAAGGGTGGTGACGGAACGGTGAGGCTCGGAGGGAAGGGCTGATTCGTCGGCCCCAGGCATTCTGTGGGAATCGTGAAATCGGTGCCCTTTACAAAGGGAGAGGTGATCACCGGCAAGCCTGCGGGTACTTTCCCAGCGGGGAAAGCGTCGGGGCGATTCGTCGCGGTGCCAAAGTCCAGGTTCGGATTCGTGCCGATCAAGACATTGTAGGGCCGGCCAGAAGCGACTTCGATGATGGGCGCAAGGGTGAAATCGCCGAATAGATGCTTGGCGAAGCCGTCTCCGGACTTGCCGCTGGGCGACTGAAAGACCGCGCTGGTGATCCAGCGGTGCCGCTGGTCGAAATCCGAGTTGCCGCGCTCTCCGTGCGGGTTGTTGTTGTTCTGAGGGTTGAGCAGCGTGGACAGGTCCGTCGAATCGTCAATGGTGTGTGAATAGGTCCAACCTGAAAGCAATTCCACGCCGTGGGAGAACCTCTTTGTCACGGTGAGCGTGAACGCGTGGTATACGGAGTTCCCTTGGGAGGTTTGCGGGCTCACATCGCTCCACGGCACAGGAACCGTACCGGTTCCCGGTGCGAGGAACCGCGCGGCCTGTGCCAAACCAACGAGCGTGGCATAGCCGCCGGGGAGCAGAGCGCCGAAGGACGGGTTCGGACCGGACGGCCGGAAGTAGTTGAACACTGCAGGAGTGCCGATCAGACCGACCATACTCCCGCTGCAATCCGGACCGGTGAATCCCTCGCCGACGATACCCGGAACGAGAATGGGGATCGTAGGGGAGCTGATGAGAACGCTTCCGCCACCCGGCGTGTTGGCGACAAGGGTGCCTGCGCCACAGCCGTTGACTGTTCCCGAAACAGGGACCGTAACCGTAAGCGGATTCGTGCCCGTGGCGACAAGGCCGGCCGCAACCGCGTGGCTATCATTCGAAACGAGGAGGGCCGGGTTCGTCACGTTGATGTTCCGCGTACGGTCCAAATGGACTCCGTGTGTGAAGTTATATCCGGCGCTGATTTTCCAATCCTTGGTAATTTCTCGCTCAAGAGTGAGGTTGGCTTGTTGTGCGTAGCCAAATTTGAAATTCTTCTCCACGGGAATCGTGAAGGGCAGCACCGTTAGGGGGTATCCTGGGCCGAATGGCGGCCCCACGGCCGGTGCGAGTGGGAATCCCAGGTAGCGCTGGCCGGTAAACAGAGAATTGGGCTGGAAGAAATAGAAACGCTGCTGCTGGGGCAAATAGCACATCGTCGCGGGAACCGAGGTCGAACAGCCGGTGATGTTTCCGGTCAGCGTTCCTTGGAAAATGTTCGTGGCGTTGAGGGCGGAGAAGTTTAACACGTTGTCGAGATTGCAACCGCCAGGCGAAGCCACGCATGGGCCCGCACCACCAGTCTCAATCAAAGAGGATTCCGCGCCGTCGAAGGCATTGGCAAGGAACCCAAGTGCGAGAGACGGGTTGTCATAGAAAATTCCATACCCCGCCCGAATCACGGTCTTGCCATTGCCCCAGGGGTCCCAGGCAATTCCGGCGCGAGGCTGCACGTTCTTGCTGTTTAGCGGGATGCCCTGAATAACGCCCTCCGCCTGTGCGGCGGCGGCGTTGAGTGCGGTGGCCGGGGGAAAAATCGGCGCCCATTCGATGTCGTACCGAACCCCGTAATTGAAGGTGAACTTACTGCTGATTTTCCAACTGTCCTGGGCAAAAACTCCCAGTCCTGTATCTGTCGTCGGACGCTTGGTATTGCCGATGCCCTGGAAGTAGGTAGTCGGAATTCCCAGGCCGTATGCCTGAACCGCGTTGAACGACGGGAAAGAGGCGGGGAAGCCGAACGAGCCGGGATCCAGGCTGCCGAACGTGTACACTCCGCCGTAGTTCAGCGTAAAGATCTGTGATGCATTGGTGTTGATTTTAATCAAGTTGACATCGCCGCCGAATTTGAACGTGTGACCTCTCTTTGTCCAACTGAGATTGTCGGTCCACTGGAACCGGCGCTCTACCCGATCTTCGGTCGTGAAAGGCTCACGGCCAAAGAAAGCAAATCCAGTCAGGTTAACAGCCGGATCGCTTCCCCCCGGAAGATTGGAAAACCCGTAATGGAGTCCCCTGCGCGCGAATTGGAAACGGAGCTCGTTGAAAAGCGCGTTGGTCATTGCGGTTGTGTGCTGGGCCACGATGGCGAGATCACGAGTCTGCTGTTGGGAGGTGCGGTTCCCTGCGTTCTGGCCGAAATTCTGGTTTTGGGCGTTCACCTGGATGCCGGTGACGAGCGAAGGTGTCACGCTCGCTCGGATAAAGGTAGAGTTGTTGCTGCTCCAGTTGTGATCGAGCCGCAGCGACCAGAGGCTAGTGCCTTCGCGAGTTGGGTAGTTTCCGAGAAGGGTGACAAGTCCCTGGAAGCTTGCTGGAAGCAAGCACGGTGCTGTGCCTCCGCCGCAGGCGGTGCCGTTCTCAGGGAATGAATTCAGCGGAGCTGGCAGAGTCCCAGTGTTCCCAAACAGGGCGACTGCGGAGGCGGCGCCACTAAGAGCTGCTCCGGTGATAAGCGGAACCGCTCCGGGGCTTCCGCACCCGCCCGCGGCCGCGATCGCGGCGGGGTAAAAAGTTGCTTGCCCATTCGGGCCTCCCGTTAGCAGCAGGGGCGTCGAGGAGCACACGCTGGCGCCAGGAACGGGCACCAAGCCAAAGTTGCCCTCTCCGATGCTGGTGAATCCGCTCGTCTGAGCCCGGATGGTCTCATAGGAGAAAAAATAGAACGTCTTGTCTTTCTGGAGCGGTCCGCCTAGCGTGGCACCAGCTTGTACACGGGTGTACGACTGCTTCACCGGAGTGAGAGTGACGGAATCAGTTGCGGGGTTGAAACTGCCCTGGACAGAGAAGGGGTCCCGCGCCTGGATTGCCGTCGCACGGAGAAAGCCGAACGCGTTTCCGTGTACTTGGTTTGCGCCGGATTTCGTAACGATGTTCACCACTCCGCCGGTGGCGCGGCCGTACTCCGGCATGTAATTGCTGGTGATCACTTGAAACTCTTGCACATCCTCCTGCGACACCGTAGCGCGCACGCCGCCTACGGACTTGTCTACAGCGTCGGCTCCGTCGACGCTGACCTCATTCGACCGGGCGCGCTGCCCGCCAAAGTTGAGACCGCTCGTCGGTGCGGCGCCGATAGATGGCGTGTTGTCGCGCGCGGTCTGGGAATTGAGCAAAGTGAAGTTAATGTAATTGCGCTCGTTGATGGGCAAGTTGGTGATCTGACGAGAGTTGATCGTCGATGAAACGTCGGTTTTCTGCGTTTCCACCAGCGCTGCCTCGGCCGTCACCATGACGCTTTGTTTCTCGCCGCCCAACTGAAGCACTGGATTGAGGGTCGCGGCTTCGCCAACGGTCAGAATCACAGCATTATCTTGATAAATGGCAAAACTTGTCCCGGCATCCACGGTTATTTCGTAATGCCCAGGGGGCAGACCCACGAGGTTGTAGCGGCCGCCGTCGTCGGTGACCGCGGTGCGCGTTGCCCCGGTGGCCGCGTTGGTCAGGGTTAGTTTTGCGCCCCTGACGGCGAGATTCTGCGGATCAAAAACCGTGCCCGAAAGCGTCGCGGTATTGACTTGGGCGGACACCGTCGCTCCTCCGCCCAGGACCAACAAAACAAGCAACACGGCCTCGCACATCAACCGCCAACCCGCCAAAGCACACACGACTTGCCTCGATTGCATGAGTCTCCCTCCTGTTGCACCTGAATTGCCGCTAGCGCTGGCGGGCCCCGCCGGGCTTCACACCTGAAACAATTGAATACAGGGCTTTTACTGCAATGGAGCCCGGCTTTCAACTGAAAACTTCTCTGCGCTTGTCTTTGAGTCAACTCTCCGGCTGCCAACCAGAGCATGGTGGCAAGCGGGCCCGTCTGGCAAGCGACAAGACGAGCAACGGCAGAAAACTGGGGGGAGTGTCGCTTCTTGTCGCCACTCACGCGGCTTGGCGCATGCCGGGTCGGCGATTCGAGGGCTAGAGTTGCAGGTGGCGCTGGACGAACTTGCGGAGACGTTCGCGGTCTTCGTCACGCATGTGGACGAATTCCACGCCGGTGCCTTCCTGGCCGATATTGCGAACCACGGCGGTGAAAGTGATTTTGCGAAGGCCGGCGCGCACTTCGAGCTTGATGGAGTCGCCCACGGTAAGTTTTTGCGGAGACTCGAGGTAAGCGCCTCCTAGGCTGATGGTCTTGACGCGGGCGAGACCGGCGGGCATTCCTTCAATTTGCGCGCGTAGCGGCGACTCCAGGGGCACACGGACATATCGGCGGGGAACGAGGTACCCGGAGCTCGCTTGGGTCGGGGCACCAAAAGCGGCGGCAGCTTGCTTGAACGAAGGCCGATTCTCGATGAGGGCAAGCGCGTCCTCGGCCGCCGCGCGCAGGCCGGCGGGCTCTCGATAAGCTAGGCCTTCGCGCTTTTCCACGAGCGTGCGCAGGAGTTCGGCGGCATCCGACGAACGCATCCGACCGAGGGCCTCGATGGCCTTGATGCGGACAAACTGATCGCGCAAAACTTCGTGTTCCCCGGCGGCGATTTCCAAAAGTTGCGGGACGGCGGTGTCTTCCTTGGCTAATCCGATTTGGTCGATCATCATCGGCACAACCATCGCATGCGCCTCCGCAAGAATCGCGGAGAAAACGAAAGCAACGCTTTGCGCCGAGGCGGAATTCGAGGGCCGCGAGAGCTCGCTTACCGCCAGATCCTGAAGATTCCATTCCCAGCTCCCAATGGCCCGGGCGAGACCGCGGAGCAAACGCTCCGGGTCGCAGGCCGCCAGGAGCTTGATGGCGGCGGTCACGCGCTGGCGCCGGGCCTCGTATAGCCGGGTTTCGAGAACGTTGAGGACGGGCACGCCGATGGTGCGCAGGAGGCGGGTCATCGCCTGCAGCATTTCTGCACCTCGGGGTTCGGTCAAAAGCAGCGTCAAGCGGTCGAGCAAACGTTCCGGATCGCGCTGCAAGAGCCGGGGCAGAACCGGATCGAGCGGCCGTTTGGCAAGCGAAGCGTCCACCAGCAAGAACCAGCGGTCTTGCGCAACCAGGCGGTTTGCAAGAGCCGCCATATGCTCGTGTTCTTTGTCGCGCGGGGAGCGCTCGAGACCGGTGAGGATCAATTCGAATCCGGCAAAGTCGGCACGATTCACGGCGATGCGCCCGAGAGCTTCCACCAAGGCGGCGAGCAGCGCTGCCGTCTCCGGAGCCGTTTCTTCCTGGAGAGCTTTCATGGCCGAGCGGCTGAGCTCCTCCGGCAATTGGTTCGGCCACAGGGATTCGAGGATCGGAACAAGCTCTTTGAGACCGGCCGCCACCGAACGCCTTGCCGAAGCATCGGGAAGGTCCAGACGACGCAGATAATTCAGCACCATGCTTCGCGCTTCGCGCCGAGGAGCGTCCGCGCCGGTTTCGACGAGTTGGCCAAGCGTTTGCCGCAAAGCCGCGATGGGAACGCACCAGACGTCCGGTCCGCGCACCACCGCTGATTTTTCCCGCGCCGGCAGTTCCAGCCAGAACCGGTCGATCACCTGGTCGCAATGCGTGTCGCTCGCCCAGGTGACCGCCAGCGAGGAAAGGTGCTGCGAGGCATGAGGACCCGTGTAGGCTCCGGATTCCACCAAGACTTCAGCAAAGCGCTGGAATGCCGGACGGACTCCCGGAGAATGCAGCGAGCCGCCGGCGAACTCGGCGCTAAGAAATTCCAGAATGATGTTTTCCGACAGCCGCAGCAGGTAAGGAAGAGGCTGCTCGCCGTCGCGCGGAGCATATTGCGAGACGGAGTGGAGCAGCATGCTCACGCTCTCGCGGCTGGCTTCCTCCATGGCACCGTGAATGGCGCGCGCCGCTTCTTCGGGAGCAAGGCCGCGCGCGGTCTCGAGCGGCGGTGTAAGGCGCGCCAACAACCGCAGCGTGGCCATCAGGTCGTCCGAGTCCGGCGCTTTGATCGGCGTTTCCGGGGTTTCCCGGGGAGTATGGCCGCCATAGGCGACCAGGGCACCAATCAGGCTTGCCAGCACCGTGTCCACTTTGCGGTCGGTTTGCGTATTGACCGAAATGCCTTCCACACGATTCTCCAGGAGGCGGGTGGGCCACCAAGCATTTCCGGAAGCGCCTGCGGGCTCTTCTGATTTCAGTAATGACTCTCTCATCAATCGCGCCAGCGTGTCCAGTTCGCCCACATGGAACTTCCTCGCGAAAGCCAGGGACCAGATGCCCACGCGCTGCAAATCCGCGGCCAGCGCCTGCATTTCTCCGCGCGCGTCCGGCAGGTGCCGCTCACTGACCCGCGGCGCAACAATTCCGCCGCGCTCGATTCGAATCTCGAGCCCTTCAAGTGATTCCGCGACGGGCCGCAGGGAATCGTAGGCGCTATCCAGGCTGTCGAGCCGGCTGGGGTGATTCTTTTCATAGAGGCGTTCGGAGCGCAGGAGTAGGTGGAAGTCGCGAAGCGCGCGATAAACCTCGCTGGGTCGGTGATCTGTGTTTGCGGATAGCCAGTGGGAGACGGCCGTCGCGCCGCCCGCCGCCTTCGGTGTCGCATCGATCGGCGCGTTCGACAGCGTCCCGCGCTCACGGTCATGGGTTGGCAAGGTGGCTCGAAGAGACAAAGATTTCTCCACAATTCCTTCGCAGTCCGGGCTTTGTCCTCACAATCCAAACAAAGCCTGCTCCATCGTCAAGCAACTGTCGATCCTAAGGGAAGCTGATCTAAGTTTTTTAGAATGAGTGAGAAAGGTGCAACGTTCCAGGGCGCGTAAGGGGGCGGATGTAACAAATTGTTACGCTTTAGGTAGCGAGGCCTTTTTTGCGGAGAAAAACTGCGTCTTTGCCGAGCCGTGCAAAGGGCCCATTGCCGCTTATTTTTGCCGCAGCGTCTGGTTGATGGGCACCGTGCCCCCTTCGCTCGCTTCGACGGTCCGCTTTGCGAGCTGGTACCCATCGAGCTTGAGCGTGATCGTGTGAATCCCCGAAGGTATCTGAACCCGCGCGGGGGTGAACTGTCCGGTGGAGTTGTCGTCCACAATGATTTCCGCGCCCTTAGGATTGCTCGTGACTTGCGCCCAGGCAACGCGCGTAGCCGATCTTTCCGTCAGGGGCACCTTGAGTTGCGTTTGAATATCCGTCACTTGTATGGTCCCGGAGTGGGCTTCGTAGCCGGACAGCCGCAACACCAAGTTGTACTGCCCCGGAGCGAGCGGCAACGTGACGGGAGTCTGGCCGGACTGTTTTGCGCCGTTGATGAACACGTCCGCTCCCGGCGGCTCGGTGCTGATGAAAATGCCCCTGGCGAGCGGTTCGAGCTTAATCTTTTGATCCTGGGCTTCGTCCCCTTTGATCTGGAGCGCGGTTTGCACAGGTTGATAGCCGTCCTTTTGCACTTCCAGGCCGTAACGCTGCGGCGTGAGATTGTTGAAGCTGCAAGGCGTCTCGCACTTGCCCAGGACATGGCCGGCCGGTCCCTGGAGAAGCGCAGTCGCCCCGATCACGTCGGTAACCACGTGAATCGCGCCGCGGCCCGGCGCCGGAAGCGGATGGCTCGAATCGTCGGAGCCGGCCCCCGCGCTTGCGGCGGCATCGTCGTACTCAATATGATCGATGACATGCACGCTTGCCGGTGCGCTGCGGAGGAATTTCAAGAGTTCGGCGTGTTCGGAGGGACGGAGTTTGCCGACCAGAGTCAAAGTGTTGCCCGTGCTCTGTACCTTCGCGCCTCCGCCAAGTCCTTTTTCGGAGATGGCTTCCTCAATGCGGCCCTTATATTCCGCGGTCTTGGGACTGATGGCATTGTCGGGTCTCCTTGGCGCGGCTTTTTCAGGCGAAGGATCCGCGGATTTCACTTCGGCCACGGTGTCCCGAGCGCTCGTGGAAGCCTCGTGCGGGCCCTGCGGGGCGTCGGCGCTCGGGCTCGCCTCAGAATTCCGAGTGGCAGCCCGCGGCGCAGGTTCGGCGGAACGGGACGAAGGGGTTTCCTTCACCTGGGCGTTGTGTAATGCGCGCGCGGCCTCAAAAACGGGTTTGATCTTGTTTGCGCCGTAGACGATTACGCCAACAAGCGCCAGCGCCGCGAAAATCGTGCCGACGACGCTCTTTTTCTTGGGAGGCTCGACCGGGGTCGACTGCATCGTTCCCGTGCGGGGAACGACGGGAGTCGGCCAGGGGGCAGCAGCGCGCTCTCTCGGAGAGCGTGAGGTGGCAACAACCGTCGGATCATCTGTCGCCGGTGCATGGCCGGAAAGCGCGTGGCCCGGAAATCCGTGGCCGCCCAGATTGCCGGAGGCCACGGTTGCCGCAGGAGAGCCGCCACCGATGACCATCGTTGAATTGGGGCTGGCTCCGGCAAAGCCTTGCGCCCGGTAATTGCGCAAGTCTTCCAGCATTTCGCGGCAGCTTTGATAGCGCTGCTCGGGTTCTTTTGCGAGGGCCTTCAGCACCACCGTGCTGATGCCGGGATGAATCGAGGCATCAATCTGGCGCGGCGGAACGGGCTCCTCGTTGACAATCTTATAGATGACCGTGGTGATGTTCTGGCCGGGAAAGGGCTTTTCGCCGGTGATCATTTCATAGAGCATGACCCCCAGGGAGAAGATATCGCTGCGGCCGTCCACACCGCGCCCCTTCACTTGCTCCGGGGACATGTAACTGGGTGTGCCCATTACATGCGAGGTTTGCTGGGTGCTGCCGAACTGCAGGATCTTGGCCGTGCCGAAGTCGGTGATTTTGACGGTGTCGTCGGCGGCGAGCATCAGGTTGGCGGGTTTGATGTCGCGGTGGACGACGTTGCGTTCATGGGCAAATTGCAGTGCGCTGCAGGTCTGGTCCATGATGCGCAGCGTGCGGGACAAGGGGAAGGAATGTCCGCCGTCGAGGAGGACTTGCAGGCTCTTGCCCTCCACCAACTCCATGGTGATGTAGTACAGGCCGTCTTCCTCGCCGGCGTCATAGACCACCACAATGTTGGGATGAGTGAGCAGGCCGGCGGCGCGCGCTTCGGTCTGGAACCGCGCCAGCAGTTCTGCGCGGTTGAGCCCGGTGCCTTCTTCGCTGAGGCGGATGGTTTTCACGGCGACGGTGCGGCCGATTACCGGGTCGACGGCCTTGTAGACAATGCCCATGGCGCCGCGGCCGAGCTCGCCAACGATCTCGTACCTTCCGGCTTTGCTTACTGTTTCCATCTCTGAGCTGCGCTGTTTGCTTCGAGCACGCCTTCCCCAAGTTCCGCGAATTCATCCGGGCCGACGGCCCCGCGTCAGGCAGGGCTAAGGGCTCTGTTGCCGGACCTTTGTCTTTCGCCTGACGTTCTTTGGCGGACATGCGTCCGCGGACACCTGGGCGCCCTTGTTGGCACAGTACCCAGCGGAATTTCTCGAGGTCAACGCTACGGGGGTACCAGTGTTTCGGACTCGATACTTGACTGTTTGGGCGGCCCCCGAGAACGGACCCCGGGGCTGATTCGCCCACCGAATCGACGCTGCCTCGGGAAGCGCACAGCATCGCGCTAGTCGCCGTGGCCGCGGGAGTCCTTATCCAAGGCGACTTTGCCGGCGAAGGAGCGGTAGACAAACGTGAAGTAACCGGCGGCAAGAATCATGCCGGGGACCCACCAGACAAGCCCAACCCTCAGGCCGTAGTTTCCGGCTTTGGCGTTGCTCACCGTCAGCGAGTACAGGGGATTCCGCGCAGGCAGCACCATGGGATAAACGCCGAAGACCACGCTCGTCAGCATGCCCGTTAAATACGCGCAAGAGGCGAAGAAAGCTCGGCGTTCGCTGCGCTTTCGCAATTCGAAAGGAACGCCGGCCAGTCCGGTTACGGCCAGCAGAGGAAAGATCAGGCCCCACGGCCAGGTCGAGAAATTGACCAGGATTTGCGGCTGCACGCGAAAAGTTATGCCGGTGACCATCGCCGTCAGCGCAAGCACGCCCCACCAGCTCCGGGCGGCCAATTTTCCGGCACGCGAGCGTACCTCGCCGCCCGTTTTCAACTGCACCCAAAGCCCGCCGTGCATGACCAGCGCGAGCAGGGCGAGAACGCCGACGAGAAGGGTGTACCAGTCCAGAATGCCGGTCTCCTCTCCTAGTCGGAAATTGGTCCATAGCGGCTCGAAGAAATAGCCGCTCGCCCCGAGCGGCACGCCGCGAACCACGTTGCCTAACGCAGCACCAAAAAAGAGCGCGAGCAGCAAGCTCGAGCTGCAAAAAAGAAAATCCCAGAGTGGGTCCCAGACCGCGCTCTTGATATGATTGCGGAATTCGATCGAGGAACCGCGCAGAATCAGCAGCCACAAGACGATCATCAGCGGCAGGTAGAATCCGCTGAAGCCGCTGGCATAAAGCGCAGGGAACGCAAAATACAGCGTGCCACCCGCTGCCAGGAGCCAGACTTCATTGCCGTCCCACACCGGACCGATGCTCGCCAAAATCTGCCGCCGCTCTTCCTCCGTTTTCGCCGCCAGCAGGTGAATGGCTCCGGCGCCGAGGTCGAAGCCATCGAGCAGCACGTAAACGGCAATCATGATCGCAACCAGGCAGAACCACACCGTTCCCATGGCACCCTCCCTAATCGGCCGGCGCGTCGGCGAAATCGCCGCGACCGTCTCTGCCCGGCTCGGGCCCCATTTCAATCTCGCGATAAATCAGAAACAACCACAGAACGGCCAGTACCGCGTACATGCCCATGAAGCCGATGAGCGTGAACCAGGCATTGCCCGCGGCTACGCGCGGAGAAACTCCTTCCGCGGTGCGCATCAATCCATAAATCAACCAGGGTTGGCGCCCCAGTTCCGCGGTCATCCAGCCGGCGGTGTTGGCGATGTAAGGCAGCGGAACGGAGACCATGAGGATCCACAGCATCCCGCGCGAGTCGTAAAGTTTGCCGCGCCAGAGCAGAATCGCGGCAACCACCATCACCGCGATGAAAATTGTGCCCAGGCCCACCATCACGTGGTAGCTGTAATACAGCAGCGGAATCTGGTCCGGCCAGGCCGTCTCGGGGAACTCCAGGAGACCTTTCACGTCGGCGCGCCATTCGCGGTAGGTGAGGAAGCTCAGCATGTTCGGCAGTTCGAGAGGATTGTCCAGCCGCCGTTTCTCGACGTCCGGTTGGCCCAGAATCGCGAGCGGCGCTCCCTGTTGCGATTGGAAAAGTCCTTCCATCGCGGCAAGCGTCGGCGGTTGGCTGTACGCGATCATTTTTCCCTGCATGTCTCCGGTAGGGAAGAGCTGCAACAGAGCGGCGATCGTTCCGACAAGGACTCCTGTTCGAACGAAAGTGCGCCCGTAATCTTCGTCGCGCTTCGTCAGCAAATAGAAAGACCCCACCCCGGCCATCACGAAGCATCCGGTTTGCACTGCGCCGAGCATGTTGTGCGCGTACTGCCAGAGCGCCCATTTGTTCAAAAGCAGACCCCAGAAACTGGAAAGCTCGATTTCGCCGCCGGGACCGAGGCGGTAGCCCGCCGGATGCTGCATCCACGCATCGGTTGCGACAATGAAATATCCGGAGAGCCATGATCCCAGAAACACGAGAAAGGCCGCCCACCAGTGCCCGATGCGCCCAAGCTTCTTCTCTCCGAAGAGAAATAAGCCGAGGAAGCTCGATTCCAGAAAAAAGGAAAAGACCCCTTCCATCGCCAGCGTCTGGCCGATGACACCTCCCGCGGCTTTCGAAAACGCCGCCCAGTTCGTGCCGAACTGAAATTCCATGGGGATCCCGGTGACTACGCCGAGGGCAAAATTAATTCCAAAGATGCGGGCCCAGAACCGCGCCGCGCGATGATAGTGTTCGTCACCGGTGCGGAGCGCTTTCGTCTTGAGGTAGACGAGCAGCAGCGCGAGACCCATGGTGAGTTGGGGAAAGAGGTAATGAAAAGTGATGGTGAAGGCAAAGTGAAGACGATGGACGTCCAGCGCTTGTCCCATAAGCACCTCGTGGCAACGACGGTGAAGTCCGGCCGAGCAGGCTTTGGCTTTATCGAAGGATACGAGCGCAAGAGACTTGCACATCTATCATCCCATTTTCGACGCTACCCTTAGAAGCATTTTCTCATTCGCGGCCTGGTGAAGCCTTATGAAACCAGGGCCGGAATTTAACGCATTCCCCGTGCTATAATGTCGGCCTTGCGGTGCTTTCCGCTCCTTCCTTTCGAGCCTCACATGCTGGTGCGTTTCCTCGTTGCTCGTGGAGGTTCCCGTGGCCGTAATCTATAACCCCCAAATGCCAACCCGGCTCGCCGCACATCTCCGGGGCCGCGCGCTGCTGGAAACTCCGGCCCTGAACAAGGGCACAGCTTTTACCCTGCTCGAACGCCAGGCGTTGGGGCTGGACGGATTGCTTCCGCCGGCTGTCGAAACCGTTGAAGAGCAGTCCTTCCGGGCTTACAAGGCCTATCTTCGCAAGCCCGACGACTTGGAACGCCATATTTACCTGCGGCAACTGCAGGACACAAACGAGGTTCTTTTCTACCGGCTGCTTCTAGATCACATCGAGGAGATGCTGCCCATTGTGTACACTCCGGTGGTGGCAGAGGCCTGCCAGGAGTTCAGCCACATTTACCGCCGTCCGCGTGGCTTGATCATCTCCTATCCGTTGCGAGACCAGATCGAGAGTCTGCTCCGCAACCGTCCCAATAAGGAAGTGAGTGTGATTGTGGTCACCGATGGAGAACGCATTCTCGGAATCGGGGACCAGGGAGTAGGCGGGCTGGGCATACCTATCGGCAAGCTGTCGCTCTACACGCTGATTGGCGGCGTTCCGCCCGCCGAAACCCTGCCGGTCATTCTGGACGTAGGAACGAACAACGAGCAGCGGCTCGGGGATCCCGAATACCTGGGATGGCGGCATGAGCGAATCACCGGAGAGGCATACTACGATTTCGTAGATCGTTTTGTGAACGCCGTGAAAAAGGAGCTGCCGGATACACTTTTGCAGTGGGAAGACTTCTCCAAGGCGCACGCGCGACCGATCCTGGACCGCTATCGCGACGAGCTGGTTACCTTCAACGACGACATTCAAGGCACCGCGGCGGTCACGGCGGGAGCGATTTTTTCCGCGGTACGCGCTTCCGGCGGGCGACTGCGGGATCAGCAGGTGGTGATTCTGGGCGCCGGCTCGGCGGGAATCGGCGTCGCCGACTCGCTCGCCGAGGCTTTGGTTGCCGATGGATTATCCGAAGCGGAAGCGCGCCCGCGTTTCTGGCTCATCAATAGCGGCGGTTTGCTCGATTCCGGGCGGACGGATTTGTCCGAACAGCAGCGCCGGTATGCCCAGCCCGCAGAGCGAGTCGGAAATTTCACACGCACGCTCGAAAACCATCAGATCGGCCTCAGCGACGTGATTCACAAAATTGCGGGGACCATCCTTGTCGGGCTCTCGACTCTCCCGGGGGCGTTCACGGAACCCATCGTTCGCGAAATGGCTCGCAAGTGCGAGCGGCCGATTATTTTGCCGCTGTCCAATCCGACCTCGAAATCGGAAGCGGTGCCCGCGGACCTGTTGCGCTGGACCGACGGCCGCGCGTTGATCGCCACGGGCTCGCCGTTCGCCGATGTTGAGTACCGAGGCCGAAAAGTCCGCGTTTCCCAATGCAACAACGTGTTCATCTTCCCGGCCATGGGGCTTGCGGTGTCGGCGACCCGCGCGCGGCGCGTCACCGACGGCATGTTTCTGGCCGCCGCGCGCGTGCTCGCCCAGCATTCTCCCGCGCTCGGGGACCCGGCGGCGCCGTTGTTGCCGGCGTTAACCGCACTTCGCCGGGCCGCGGTCGAAATCGCCTTTGCCGTGGCGGAACAAGCCGCGTGTGAGGGATTGTGCGTCGAGTCTTCTAGGGAATCCTTGCGCAATCGCATCATCTCTTTGCAGTGGGCGCCCGTCTACCAGTCCTATTTGTGAGGGATTCCGCGAGGCTTGCCGGAGTGAAGGTTTTTCATCATCCTCGTTTAGTCGTGGTGCATCCGATGTAAAAGTCCGGAGGTGCGCCTCGCATCGGAGGACCCCATGAAATATGACGCCATCGTTATCGGCTCCGGCCAGGCCGGCAACCCCCTCTGCTTTCGCCTTGCGGACCTGGGATGGTCGGTCGCCCTGGTTGAGGAAAAGCATCTTGGAGGAACGTGCATCAACGTGGGATGCACCCCGACGAAGACCATGGTGCACCGCGCGCAGGTTGCGCATTACGCACGAAACGCAGCGCGCTGGGGAGTGAAGGTCTCGGAAGTCGCCGTGGACTTGGCCAAAATCGTGGCGCAAAGAGATGAGGTCGTGCTGAGCTTTCGCGGCGGCCAGCAGCGGCGCGTAGATGAGCGCAAGAATCTTCGCCTTTATCGAAGTCGAGCGCGGTTTGTTGCACCCCATCAAGTTCAGGTCGGGGAAGAAATCATCGAAAGCGAAAAGATTTTCCTTAACACCGGCGGCCGCCCGCACATTCCGGCGATTCCAGGACTGCGCGAAGTGCCGTTTCTCACCAACGAATCCATCCTCGAGCTTGCCTCGGTTCCCCAACACCTGCTCGTTCTTGGCGGCGGCTACATCGGCCTCGAATTCGGGCAAATGTTCCGGCGTTACGGAAGCCGCGTAACCATCGTTCACAACGGGCCGCAGATCGTGCCGCGCGAAGATCCGGAAATTGCCGCCGAACTCCAGAAAGCATTGGAAGGCGAAGGTGTGGAGTTGGTCTTGAATGCTGTCACGGAAGCGGTGCGCGGGAAACAGGATGGCGTCACTCTATCTTGCAAACTTCGATCCGGCGGGCGGGATATCCGTGGCTCGCATCTGCTGGTTGCCACCGGCCGCGTTCCCAATACGGATGACTTGGGTCTCGCAAAGGCCGGTATTGCCACAAATAAGGATGGATCGGTCAAAGTGAACGCTCGCCTGGAAACGAACCTGCCCGGCGTCTGGGCGCTCGGCGACTGCAAAGGCGGTCCAGCCTTCACGCATATCTCTTACAACGATTTCCAAATCGTGTATGGCAACCTCGTCGAAGGAAAAAACCTCAGCACCGAAAACCGGATCGTGCCTTATTGCGTGTTCACCGATCCGCAGCTCGGCGGCGTGGGTATGACCGAAAAAGAAGCGCGCGTCAGGGGTCACCGGCTCAAGATCGGAAGATATCCGATGAGCGGGGTCGCCCGGGCCATCGAGCGCGGAGAAACCGCGGGTCTGATGAAAATTGTCGTGGATGCGTCCAACGACCGTATTCTGGGAGCTTCGATCCTGGCGTCGGAAGGCGGGGAACTGGTGCAAATTCTCGGCGCGGTCATGCTGGCGAATCAGCCGTACACGCTTCTGAAGGGGGCGGTATACATTCACCCGACGCTTGCAGAAGGATTTTTCTCGCTGATGGAGGACGTCAAGCCGGTACACTAGTGGGCCGTCGCCGTTCTAGACCTTGTCGAAAAGGATGTTCGCCGTAGCCGCCGGAGAGGATCTTCCCGCACACGACCCTTCAGGTTGGCTAGAATCCGGCGGTTAGTTACCAGCTTCGAACGCGTCGAGCAAATCATGCCGGTATCGCTCCTCGAACTGCCAGGTCAGGGCAGCAGACGCGGTGTCGCCGGTGGCCAAGGCCCAGCGGGAGGGGAATCGGGGCCGAGGCCCGGAGCAATCTTCGCAATGCGCAAGCTGCGGAAGATCGTCGGCCAATACTCCTTGACGATATTGCCGCAAGCGGTGAAACCAAGCCGCACCCCGTAACGACTAAACGTATCCCCCGCGGTCTGCTGGGGCGCGGGGAGATAGCTGTTTGCCAGGCCTTCGGCAAATAGAGGCCCAAGGATTCCCGGCCAATTGAGACCTTCCCGCCCCCGATCGGTGCGCGCAACCACCAAGCGGCTGACGCCATAGCCGATGCGGTGCCAAGGGCCGCCGCGCAAGCTGACAAAGTAGCGCGGATCGCGGCGGAATAAGGACGCGAACAAAAAGGTAGTGAAGAATTCCGTCGAGGCGCCGGAAGCCATCGACGATCCAAAACGCTTTCCGTATCCGGCCATTCCCTGGCCATAATCGGGAAGGGAATTGCGTGCCTGGCTGACGCCGGAACTAAGAGCGGAGGAAAGGAAACGCGAAGGGGCAAGGCTCTTCCCCGCAAAGAGTTCCAGTTTCTGTTTGCTCGAAAGCGGGCCGGGACTGGCGGCGAGGTCGGGAAAGAAAACCGAGCGCCGGCCCAAAACCTCGAAGGTCGCTTGAAGGCTGCTATCGTGTTTGTGATCAGCCTCCTGCTTGGCGGCGGGCGCTTCCGGAAGATCTTTCGGTTGTTGCTGCGCAGCTACCGCTTGCGCGGCAAGAAGCAGAATCGAGCCGAGTCCGAGGGCCCGGGAGCCGTAGTGCATTTCGTTATGTTAGCACGAGCGCGACACCGTGCCCCCGATGAAGCTCCCAAACCGGCACCGCAAGACGAGCTTTCCGGGCATCCTTAGCACGCCCGGCCGAACGCGCCGGTATCCGCATCCGCCTGTGCAAAAACCTTGTTGATTCGGAAATCGGGCCTAGACGAAACTGGGCAAAGTCGCCCACTGGATGCATCAAGGCCGGCACCGGGACTGTCACAATGGAATGGCGGGACCGGCGGACTTGAACCGCCAACCTAGAGTCCAGGAAATTGGAAAAACACCAAGGGATGGTGCTTTTTCAACGATTAGCGGGGTACACCAGGGCGCTCGAGGGCGATTCTTGGTCCATGTTGGCTACCGATTTTGGGTACATCGGGTTTCAAATTTCAACGCGGACGTTGTGCTAAAATTCGCATCGAGGGGCTGTAGCTCAGATGGATAGAGCGTCGGTTTCCTAAACCGTAGGTCGCGAGTTCGAATCTCGCCAGCCCCACCAGTTTCCGCCCGCAGCCGAAGCGTTCCGAGAAAGCTGGTTGCCTGTTTCGTTATTTTATGGCCGTCCGCGAGATCAGGAGCCCGAACGACGCATAGAACAACGTACAAGCGATGGAGAACGGCATCATTGACAGGTACCGGAAGGACGCCAGCAGGAAGAACCGAAGAACCAAAACGACTGCCGCCATGGTATCCAGCCGCGGCGCCTACCGGGAGGCTCAGTTAAGGTCATCGAGCCTCGCGCGGCGTGCCGTGGTTTCCACGCGGGGTGTTGAAGGAGCGCGGGCAGACACAACGCGCGACTCTGTCGAGCCTCGAACGGCGGCTTGCCGGGTCGCGTCGGATGGGTGCGGGGTAGGCCCTGAATCGCAGTCGAACAATCCTCCATCGTAAGGCATCGGAATGGCAGCGCCGTTGAACGGTGCCCAGGGCCTGATCCAACTCATGCCGCAGACCACCGCACAGCTTGGTGTCTCGGCACGCATCAGGCTGCCATTTCGAGGGATTGCGAGTTCAGCCGGGTATGCCGAAATACAGGGAAGAAGAAGGACGACGGTGGCGATGCCCAGCTTGTAGCAGAGTCTCATAAATGAGAGCCGACTGGCCTCTGCGGGCAGCCAGAAGTTTCTAGGTTCAACCGAGTCGCACAAGTTGTCCTTGCTGAACCGTAAAAGAGCCACCCCATGTCCCGTGCTCAGGAAGCGATCTTTGCAGAACGTCCAGCGAGTAAGGCAGGGGCGGGTCGCCCCACTACCCCGGTTTCCATCCGTGCCTGACGATTCGCGCTCTCTTGTGGCGGGCAATGTCATTCCAGGTACAACCCTAGGGGGCGGGTCTATTGGCAACGCAACCGAGGAAAAACGGACCAATACGCCGTCGCCAGCGACCCCCTGGGTGTCGATCTGGTTCTAGAAATCACTTGTCTGATGCGCAATCTGCGAAAAATTGATGCAAGGACCATGGAGCGCGGGTGTTCTCGGGGACGACTTTGCGGCCCGGACTCTCCACACCACAGGAGTAATGACAATGAGATTGTTGGTCGGCTGTCGCCATTTACTTTGAAGATCAGACGGCAAAGCCAGATCAGCATCTGCATTGGAGCAGGCTTCAGACCGACGTGACGGAGGTGTTCGTGAAGGACGGCGGAACCTGGAAGCTGAAAATGTCGAGGGCGAGTCCCGACTTTCAGCAATGATGGTGTCAGGAAACTCTTGCTCTATCCAGTTGAGCTGCGGCCCCCTAACTTCAGATCGTAGCGATGGAAATTCTACCACTCCGCATAGTGGGTGCCGTCGAGGGCCGTTCCCTGGGACTTGGAGTGCACGTCGAAAACGTTACTGCCACCCCAGGAAGTGGAATCGGCATCGTCCTGGATGGACTGCAGATTCCAGTCCGCTCGCCCGGTCATCGGGTCCACCGGGATGCGCCGCAAGAAGCGAACCTTGCGGTTGGCGCCAATCTGGACGGGTTTGACGAGCGTATCGAGATCCGGCGGATATCCTTCGTTTCCTACTTCGACGCGGATCAGGTGTAGGTCCCCGTAGTCCTTGTACCGATCGATGGCGTTGCGGATTTCGCGCAGCGCTTTGTGAAGCTGCGCTTCCTTGGACCTCACAATCGTCACGCGAACGACGGGCAGCGCGGCAGACGCTAGGATGAGAAGGACGAACGAGGCGACGATGAGCTCGAGAAGGGTCATGCCTCTTTGGGAGCGGTTGCGCCTCCCGCGCCGGCCACCGAGCGGCGCAGTTCTCTTTCCGCGGGCACGCGCTTCCGACAGCGGGCGGGCAATGAGACAAGCCAGAGTGTTCACCGTTTTAGGATAGCGCATTTCTGAGGGGGCAGGCACGGCATTGCTTCATGCTATGATGCGATTTTTCGCATCCAAGCTATTGGCATGCCTTTCGCACAGGAGGTCCGTATGGGGAGCAAGCTCCGCATTGTGCTCTTCGTCGTTGCGGTTTTCATTGTTTTGATTCTGGTCCTTCCGTTTCTGATTCCGGTGAACCAGTTCCGTCCTACCATCGAGGAAAAGGCTTCCGCGGCGCTGGGACGCAACGTACAAATCGGAGATTTGAGCCTCGCCCTCCTCCGAGGTTCGCTGTCGGCGGAAAATCTTTCCATCGGAGATGACCCCAAATTCAGCTCCTCGCCTTTTCTTACCGCGAAATCCCTAAAGGTCGGTGTGGAACTGGTGCCTCTGATTTTCTCAAAAACGTTAAAGATTACGGGCGTCAGCATCGATACGCCGCAGGTCACGCTCCTGCACAATGCCGCCGGCGTGTGGAATTTCTCTTCACTCGGCGGTGCAGCCGCAAAAGCACAGGCCAAACAGGCCCCTGCCGAAAAAACATCGAATGCCGCGGCCGATCTCTCCATCAGCAAGCTGGAGTTGAACAACGGGAGGATCAGCATAGGCGAAACGGGCTCGCGGAAGCGCGGCAGCTACGACAACCTCGATATCACCGCTTCCGACGTTTCCATGGTTTCGCAGTTTCCCGTCACGGTGACCGCGGACCTTCCGCAAGGCGGCAAATTCAAGCTCGCCGGCACGGCCGGTCCGGTGAACCAGGAGGACACCTCGCTCACGCCGCTTGACGCCAAGCTTGCGATTAGCGCGCTGAATCTTGCCTTGACGGGTTTCCTGGACTCTTCGGCCGGTCTCGGCGGCGTCGTCGATCTGGACGGCACGGTGTCCTCGCGGGGCGGCGAAGCGGAAACCAAGGGCAGCGTGAAGCTTTCCAAGGCGCTCCTGGTTGCCGGCGGCTCGCCTGCGGGTGTGCCCGTCGACGTGAACTTCAATACCAAATACAACCTTCGCAAAAGCGCGGGGGTGCTGAATCCATCGCTATTGAAGATTGGCAGCGCGGCGGCTCGCCTGCGTGGCACGTATGACGCCTCGGGGGAAGCGACCGTCGTAAAAATCAAAATGGATGTGCAGGATATGCCCGCGAAAGATTTGGAGGCGTTTCTCCCCGCGCTTGGCGTCAACCTTCCCAAAGGCGCTTCGCTTGCGGCGGGCGCACTCAATGCCGATCTGGACATCACGGGGCCGACGAACAAGCTCGTCATTTCGGGCAACGTCGGCTTGTTCAATGGCAGGCTGGCTGGATTTGATCTGGGCTCGAAAATGTCCGCCGTCACCGCGCTTGCGGGGATCAAGACGGGAAGCGAGTTGCAAATCGACAAACTCACTTCGCACGTGCGCATGTCGCCCGAAGGGCTGAAAGCCGACAATTTCATTGCCGTTCTTCCACAACTCGGCAACCTCACCGGCGCGGGCACAGCCGACTCGAGAAACAATCTGGACTTCAAAATGGTCGCGACCCTCGCAGGCGCCCAGGCCGCGGCGAACGGCGGCGGGGGAGACGCCGGCGGCGGCCTGGCCGGTATCCTGGGCAGGGTTGCGGGCGGCGGTTGTATGAGCGGCTTGACCGTGCCGTTCCAGGTCAAGGGCACCACGGCCGATCCAAAATTTGTCCCTGACGTGGAAGGGCTGGCCGCCGACATGTTCAAATCGAAGCTAGGCTGCGTCGGTGGAAGCGGCACGGCCGCCGGCGCAAAGTCGCAAGCGAACCCGAGCGCGAATCCGAATCCGGTGGATGCCATCACCGGCCTCTTCAAAAAGAAAAAGCCTTAGCCCGTATAGTTAGAGCAGTTCATGGCCATGCTGACGAGAACTGACGGCTGCCTTCTAGCTCCCCGATGTTCCTTCCTTTGCCAGGCGCTTTTTTCCCTCCGGCCCGGTTCTGGCTGATCCCGTTTCAGGCAAGAGGTGGCGGGAAACAAAACAGGCAGCTTATTCTTGACTCTGTGGAAACTTCGCAATAGCCTCATGCGTCTATTCGAGAGGTCGGTCTCTCCTTCAAAATCTTGTAGCTGGGGGATTCGCATGCGCTTCGAACTGCTCCACCGGTGTGCGCTCACGCTGGGTTTCGCTGCCGTTGGGTTCCTTTTTCTCCATCCGCCGGGCGTGCATGCGCAGGGCGGTGAGCCGCAATACTTCGCCATTCGCGGCGCGAAAGTTGTCACCGTATCCGGACCGCCGATCGAAGGCGCGACGATCGTGGTTTCCCGCGGAATCATCACCGCCGTTGCTCGGGACGCGGCCGTCCCGCCGGAAGCTTGGGTGATTGAAGGCCAGGGATTGACCGTCTATCCCGGGCTCGTGGACGCCTTCACCGATGTCGGCATTCCTACGCCACCTCCCTCGGCTGGAGAGAGTGGCCCTCCCCGTCGTCCGCAGCAGCAGGCACGCGGTCCAGAGGATCGCCCGGCTTCGAGCCCTTGGCGCGCCGCCGCGGACGAAGTGAGCCTCAGCGACAAGCGCATCGAAACCTGGCGCAGCGGCGGCTTCACGACGGTTGTGTGCGCCCCCAAAGGCGGCATGTTTCCCGGGCAGGCCGCGGTTCTGGACCTTGCCGGTGAACGCGCCGGAGACCTCGTCGTGAAATCCCCCGCGGCCATTCCCCTTTCCTTCCAGACCACGGGAGGATTTGGCGGGGGCTTTCCCGATTCTCTCCTCGGCGTGCTGGCCTACATTCATCAGGCTTGGCTGGACACGGATTGGAGCGTGAAGGCGCAAGCCATCTACGAAAAAAATCCGCGGGGCATGGCGCGGCCGCGGTACGACCGGACCGAGGCTGCTCTCGCCGAAGCCCTCGAAGACCACGCGCTGGTTCTTTTGCCCGCGAATAACACCGTCGAGATCCGCCGGGCGTTTCAGTTGATCGACCGCTGGGAGGTGAAGGCCGGCATTTACGGAGGCCAGATGGGCTACGAAGTCGCCCCGGAAATTGCGGCAAAGAAACTTCCGGTGCTCGTGGATTTGAAATGGCCGGAGGCGGAAAAGGACGGCGATCCGGAAGCCAGGCCGTCGCTTCGTGCGCTGCGGTTCCGCGACCGCGCGCCCTCCACCCCGGCGGCCCTCGCCAAAGCGGGCGTGAAATTTGCGTTTTATTCCGGAGGCATCGCTGCTCCGAAGGACATTCTCAAAGCGGCGAAGAAATCCATCGACGCGGGCCTGGCGCCCGAGGCCGCCCTGCGGGCGTTCACGCTTTCCCCGGCCGAAATCTTTGGCGTGGCTGACCGCCTCGGCTCCATCGAAAACGGCAAAATCGCGAATCTGGTGGTGACCGACGGCGATCTCTTCGAAGAAAAAACCAAAATCAAGATGGTTTTCGTGGATGGACAACGGTTTGAAACACACGAACCGGAGAAGCCCAAGGAACCGCCCAAGGGCGACATCACTGGAAAATGGAAGCTCGCTTACACCACCCCGGAAGGCGCCGAAGAATCCACCGCCGACCTTGTGATGGACAAAGACGGCGCGATTTCGGGCTCGCTAGGGAGTTCCCGCGGGACGGCAAACATTATCAGCGGTTATTTGAGCGGCGACAAGTTCAACTTCAGCATCAACATGGTGCTCGACCAGGGCCCCACCGACGTTACGTTCTCCGGCACCTTTGACGGCACGTCGTTGAAAGGCACGATCAGCGTGCACGGTATGTCGCTCGATTTCACCGGTGTCAAACCCGGCAACGGGGTGGGCGATGCGGCCATCCTGGGAGGCGCGCAATGAGGATTTCATTCTCGATGAATGCCCGTCGCGCGCCTATCGCTTTCGTCTTACTGCTCCCTCGATTTCTTTCCGCTCTTTGCCTCGCGCCGTCTGGCGAGGCCGCCACTCCGCCGGACGCCGCGCCCGTGATCCTGATTCAAAACACCACGGTGATGACTGTTTCTCACGGCACCATCGAACACGGATCCATCCTGATTAAGGACGGCAAGATCGCCGAAGTCGGCCAGTCCATCAAAGCTCCGACGGGAGCGCAGGTGATCGAGGCCTCGGGGCAGTTCGTGATTCCCGGAATTATCGATTGCCATTCGCACATTGCCGCGGAGGCCATCAATGAGGGCAGCGTCTCGGTTTCTTCCATGGTGAACATGGAAGAGGTTCTTGATCCCGAGGACATCGACATTTACCGCGATCTTGCCGGCGGCGTCACTTCGGCAAACATTCTTCACGGCTCGGCGAACTCCATCGGCGGACAAACTCTGGTGATCAAGCTGCGCTGGGGCCAGCCCGCAGCGAAGCTTCCCTTTGAAGGGGCCGTGCCCGGCATCAAGTTTGCCCTCGGCGAAAACCCGAAGCGCTCGAACTTCAGCATCCCCGGCCAGCCCCGCCGCTATCCGGCCACGCGCATGGGCGTAGCAGAAACCATTCGCGGCGCGTTCAGCGAGGCCCGCGACTACAAGAAAACCTGGGACGATTACCACAAGCGAGTCGCAGCAGGAGAAAAGAACCTCATTCCGCCGCGCCGCGACCTGAAACTCGAGCCGCTCGTGGAAGTGCTCGAAGGCAAGCGCTACGTGCACTCGCACTGCTACCGCGAAGACGAAATCCTGATGCTTCTGCTGGTGGCCAAAGAATTCGGATTCACAGTTCGCACCTTGCAACACGTCCTTGAGGGTTACAAAGTCGCCGACGAACTCGCCGCCGCCGGCGTGGGCGCCTCCACGTTCTCCGATTGGTGGGCCTACAAGGTCGAAGCCTATGACGCCATTCCGTACAACGCGGCATTAATGACGCGCCGCGGGGTACTCGTTTCCATCAATTCCGACGATGCGGAAGAGGCCACGCACCTCAACCAGGAAGCGGCCAAGAGCATGAAGTATGGCGGGCTCACTCACGACGAAGCGCTGAAATTGGTCACGTTGAATCCCGCCATTCAGCTCGGGATTGACAACCGCGTCGGCACTATCGACGTGGGCAAAGACGCCGACCTGGCGATTTACAATCACGATCCGCTCAGCGCGTATGCCGTGGTGCAAAAAACGTTGATCGACGGCCGCGTGTACTTCGATCGCGACAAAGACCTGGCCAGCCGCGCGGAAATCGAGAAAGAGAAGAAAACGCTCACGGACAAACTGAAGAAGGAAGAGAAGAAACCCGAAGAGAAGAAACCGGAAGAAAAGAAGCCGGAGCAAAGCCCTAAGCCGCCCGCACTCTCTGCTGCACCCACAGCTCAAGCGAGAGCTGTTCAAGGAGGCGCCCTGTGAAAAGAAAAAGAGCCGCGCGGCTAGGCAGCCCGCTTTATTTCTTCGACTTCCTTTGTTTGGTTTGCCTGTTGGCCGCCCCTGCGGCCGGCGCGCAAATCCAGGCGCCTTCGGTTTACGCGATCACGCATGCAAAGATCTTCACGCTTGCCGGTTCTCCCATCGAAGACGGAACGCTGGTCATTCGCGACGGCAAGATCGCCGCGGTTGGCGCGGCTGTCGAAGTCCCCGCCGGCGCCCGGGTCATTGATGCCAAAGGACTCGAAGTTTATCCCGGGCTCTTCGATGCGGTCACGCAGATAGGCCTCAGCGAAGTCGGAGCGGTCGGCGCCACCGTGGACGCCACCGAAGCGGGAAACTACAACCCGGACGTTGTCGCCGCTACCGCGATTTCCCCCTCGAGCGAGCACCTTCCCGTTACCCGCGCTTCCGGCATTACCGAGGTCCTGGCGGTTCCGGCCAGCGGCGGCTTCGACTTTGGCGGCAGCCGGGGAACCCTGGGCGGCCAAGCCTCCGCGATCCATCTGGCCGGTTGGACCATTGACGAAATGCTGATCAGGAAAAGTGCCGCCATGGTGGTCAATTGGCCGCAAATCCAGACCCAGACTTTTGATTTCGCCACCTTCTCGCGCAAGGAAAAACCGTACAGCGAAGCCAAGCAGGAATACGACAAGCAGGTCAATGAACTCACCGATTGGATCGACCGCGCCCGCCACTACGCCCAGGCGATGGAAAAGGGCGCGGTCTCGAAATACGACCGCGACCTGAAGCTCGAAGCTCTTGCCCCGGTCGTTCGCGGCGAGCTGCCCGTCCTGGTGTTCGCCAATCGCGCGCGCGACATTCGCAATGCCGTCGAATTTTGCGACAAGCAAAAGCTGAAAATGATCCTCGCGGGAGGCGCAGAAGCCTACAAAGTGAAGGATCTCCTCCGTTCAAAGAACATCCCGGTCATTCTTCGACCCATGCTTTCCTCGCCACCTGACGAGGACGATCCCTATGATCGCGAACTGACCGAGCCCGCGGAGCTCGCCGCCGCCGGCGTGAAGTTCGCCATCGCCAGCTTTGATAACTCGTTCGCGCGGCGCCTCGGACAAAACGCCGCGAACGCCGTCGCGCACGGGTTGGCCTACGACGAAGCCCTGCGCGCCGTCACCATTAATCCGGCGCAGATTTTTGGTCTGGGAAGCCAGATCGGCACGCTCGAGCAAGGCAAAATCGCCAACATCATTGTTACCGACGGCGACCCCCTGGAATTGACCAGCGACGTCAGGTATCTGTTCATCAAAGGGCAGCTCACGTCGACCCAAAACAAGCACCAGCGCTTGTACGAAAAGTACGCAAACCGGCCGAAAGCCTCGAACTGAGTCTTTCTCTAGCACTATTTACCCTGTACCGGCGTAAAGCGCCGCGGTTTCTCAGCCAACGCAGATTTTGTAGCAGCCTGCCATATCCGAGAGGCGGGGCTCGCCTTGCAAGCCCGTTCGTATCCTTCGGGTGATGTAAGCCCGTCGTGGCAGTAACCCACCGAAGGTATCCCCGCTTAGGCGGGGAACCGGGGAACCAGTAGGAATCGCCTCCCTTCAGGGCCCTTCAGGGAGGGGAGGAGGTCAAGTAGATCGTTGACAACGAAAGGGAACTCCCGGAGGTCGCCAGGTTAAGCGAGGTATTGTTGAACGAGCTCGCGCCGCCGTGCGCGTCTATTCCATGAACCCGGCTTGCCCGATTCCCGAGAGGCTCGCACTACCGGCCGAAGACAGGAATTCTTCCATTTTTCGGCAACTTTTTCAGGGCACAAAGCGTTGTATAGGAAGAATCCCATGAGAACACCTGGGCCTGGTCGTCTCTGCGTCGTGCATTTCCTTGGCGCTTCGTTTCTGTGTCTGGTTTCGACTTGCTGCCCGGTTGGTGCCCAGGTGCCGGCCAAGATTGTGGAACAGTATGTCAGGGCAGCCGGGGGCGGCCGGGCCCTGTCCAAGATCCATACTCTCGAATTGGAAGGGACCTTTACAACCGACGACGGAAAGTCCGGCACGTTCACTTTCGATACCAAACTGCCCAATCGCTACTACCTGGAACTGCTTGTCGACGAGCAAACTCTGATCGAAGCCTACAACGGCAAATCCGCCTGGCACCGGGATGCGGCGGGAGAGCTCGCTACACTGGTGGGCGCCGAGGGAAGACAACTGGAAGCCGCCGCTCAGTATTACAACTCGCGGCTCGTGAATCCCAAGAAGGAGAAGATGGCGCTCGAGTTTGTGGGCAACGTGCAAGTTCGCGGCAAAGACGCCCTGGAAGTTGAAGTTTCGAGCGCTACCGGGGTGAAACGCCAGGTGTTCTTCGATCCCGAGACCCACCTCGTCGTGAAAGAAGCCGCCACGGTCGGTGGCGCTGAGGAAGCGCTTCTTTACGAGGACTACCGGGCGGTGGAAGGCGTCAAGCTTCCGGGCAAGATCGAACTCGACCGTGGCGGAGCAAAATACGACATTACTCTGACGCGCGCCATGATCAATGGCTCGATCGGCGAGCGCGTTTTCGATTTCCCGATCAAGTCGCAGGTCAAATTGCCAGACCTCAAGGCTCTTTTCAAAGAAATTGACGATAACCAGAAGGCTATCGACAAGATCAAGGAAAACTACGCGGGTACGGAAACGGAAGAAGAAACCGAATACGACGGCGAAGGAAAAGTGAAGAAGCGCGAGGCGCGCGAATCCACTTTCTTTTATTTGGACGGCGATGAAATCTCGACGCTGGTGAAAAAAGACGGCAAGCCGCTTAGCGACAAAGAGCAAGAAAAAGAAAACCAGCAGGTCCAGAAGCGCATTCAGGAGCACCAAAAGCGCCAGGCCAAGAAAGAAGCCAAAGAAGAGAAAGACAAAGAGAAAGGAAAGAGTGACGATAAGGAGGATCCGGGAATCGAAGTTTTCCTGCGTGCCTGCCAGTTTGTTAACCCGCGCCGCGAGCGTTTTCGCGGTCAGGACGTCCTGGTTTTCGATTTCGAGCCCAATCCCGAGTTCCAGCCGCACAAACTGGAAGAAAGAGTTGTCCAGAAGCTCGCCGGCGTTGTTTGGGTCGATGAAAAGGCCCACGATGTCGCGCGGCTGGAAGCTTACTTTGTTGGCGACGTGAAGCTTGCCGGGGGCCTGCTTGCCAATCTGCAAAGAGGAACGAGTTTTGTCTTCGAGCAGGCCTTTATCAACAACGAGGTCTGGCTGCCGACCTATCTCGAGGGTCACATCGGTGCCCGGGTCTTGTTGGTGAAGGGTTTCAAGATGAGCTTCGTGACGCGGTACTCGGACTACAAGAAGTTCAACGTTGAGACGCTTTCCACGATTGGCAAGCCCAAGGCCGCCGAAACGCCCCCCCAGCCCTGAGCGCCTCGCTCGGTACTTCCCGGCGGCACAAATGACCTGCAGAGGACACCTGCGGAGCAGCCGGTGCGCCTAGATCTGCATCAAAGAATTATGTCCAAGCCAAATCCAAGTATCACCGCTCGCGAGGTGTTGCGAGCTTGGCGCAGAATCTTGTGCGGCAATTTGCCGATGCTCTCGATCGAGATTACGCGGGAGTGTCCTCTAAGTTGTCCCGGCTGTTATGCCTACGGGGAATCGCATCTTGCCGGCACAGTGCAGTTGCGCGACCTCGCCGACTTGCGAGGCGACGCCCTGGTCAACGGTGTGTTGCAGCTTGTCGAGAAACATCGGCCGATGCACGTTTCGCTCGTGGGCGGCGAGCCTTTGATCCGGCACCGCGAATTGAGCGCGATTCTTCCCGCGCTCAGTGCCCGGAACATCTTCACCTTGGTGGTTACCAGCGCCGTTCTGCCCATTCCCACCGCATGGATGAGGCTGCCGCGCGTCCGCGTGGCGGTCTCGGTCGACGGGCTTCCCGAACATCATGACATCCGCCGGAGACCGGCGACCTACGATCGTATTCTTCAGAACATCGCCCGGCGCGAAGTGAACATTCATTGGGTAGTTACCCGGCCCATGCTGGAGCGTTCGAACTACTTCGAGCAGTACGTTTCCTTTTGGAACGCCCGCCCGGAGGTGAATCGCATCTGGGTTAGTTTCTACACTCCGCAGAAGGAGGAGAAAAGCGCCGAAATGCTGGGTGCCGCGGATCGCCGATTTGCCGCTGCGAAACTTGCCGAGCTCGAGAAGCCTTACCCCAAATTGTTGTTTCATGAAGGCATCGCCCGGGCTTTTCTGCGCCCGCCGGAAAAACCCGACGACTGCGTTTTCGCAAAAATGTCGGCTAATTACTCTGCGGATCTGCGCACGCGCGTCGAGCCCTGCGTTTTCGGCGGAACGCCGGACTGCTCACAGTGCGGGTGCATGGCCAGCACCGGCTTGCATTGGATTCGCGGCATAAAGGTTGTCGGAGGACTGAAGGTCGGCCATTTTGTGGGTGCTTCCATTCGCATCGGCTCGCTTTTGAACCGTCTCCAGCGCAAATCGTATCGTCCGTCGCGGTGGAGCTCGCGGGGGTCGCAAATCGCAACACCGCGGGACCTGGTGCAGATCAAGACTTGATTTGCTTCCGGCTTACCCTATTTGAACCGGACCACTCAAAGCCTCGCGTACTCTTTGCGTTAGAACCTGCGGCGTGAAAGGCTTCTGCAGGAAAGAAAGCCCTTCTTCGAGCGTCCCGTTCTCCGCGATCACGTTGTTGGTATATCCGGACATATACAGCACGCGAAGGTTGGCGTGAAGCGCCGTAAGATGTTTGGCCAGGTCGTGTCCGCTCATCCCCGGCATGACCACGTCGGTGAGCAGCAGGTGGATCTCCGAACCATGCTTTCCCGCCAGCCGTACCGCCTCCTCCGAATTTTGCGCCTCGATAACCGTATACCCCTGTTCGGAGAGCACCATGTGGGCCAGTCCGCGCACCGCAGGTTCATCCTCAACGAGCAGGATGGTTTCCTTGCCTTTTTCACCGGGTGTCTCGGCCCATTCCCTCTTCCGCGGCGCCTGGAAGGAGTCTTCCACGCGCGGCAGGTACACTTTGAAGGTGGTTCCTTTCCCTACCTCGCTCGTGACCATAATGTGCCCGCCGCTTTGCTTGACAATGCCGTACACCGTCGAAAGACCTAGGCCCGTGCCACGGCTGCTTTCTTTCGTCGTGTAGAACGGTTCGAAGATATGCGGGAGCGTGTCCGGGCTGATCCCCACACCGGTATCCATTACGCTGAGCATCACGTACGATCCCGGTTTGATGAGGGACTGGTCGCTCGCAAAGGAAGCGTTTAGCTCGACGTTCTTGGTTTCAATCCACAGCCGGCCTCCGTCGGGCATCGCGTCGCGCGCGTTGACAATCAGATTCAGAATTACCTGTTCGATTTGACCGGGATCGGCTTTCACGGCCGCCAGATGCTTTTCCACCTTTGTGGTCATCTCGACGGTTTCGCTCATCAAGCGCCGCACCATCTTGTCCATGTTCAAAACGATGCTGTTCAGGTCCAGCACCTTGGGTTTCAAGACCTGCTTGCGGCTAAACGCCAGCAGTTGCCGCACCAGCGTGACCGCGCGATCGGCGGCATCGGCGATCTGCTGTATGTTGCCGCGAAGTTCCGGATGTGAGGTAACGCGATTCAGCGCCAGTTCCACATAGCCTTTGATGATGGTCAGCAGGTTATTGAAATCGTGCGCCACGCCTCCCGCGAGCCGGCCCACCGCTTCCATCCGTCGTGCCTGCTGCAGCTGATTTTCGAGCAATCGCCTTTCCGTGATGTCGACGATGATCCCTTCCATCAGTGGATGGCTTTCGCTTCCCGGCACGAAAACCGCATTGTCGCTGACCCAAATGATCCGGCCATCCTTGCGCTTAATGCGATACTCTGCCTGAAAGCGCCTGGCCTTCATAAAATTCTGTTCTGCGGTCTCGATGACCGGATGGTCCTCCTCGAAGACGTGCAGGATCCAATCCTCGGCGCCGGCCAGCCACTCCTCTTGGGTGTAACCCAACATCGCTTCCACTTGCGGGCTCACGTAATGCCATTTCCCGTGCAACCCTACTTCGGCGATATAACTGACCGCGGCCACCTGCTCGACGAACATCTTGTACTTGGCTTCCGTCTCTAAGTGCGTCCGTTCGGCTTTTAGGCGCTCGCTGATGTCCCGGGCCACGGACACAACGCCACCCTGCGGCGTCACCGTGATGGTCATTTCTACGGGAATCCGCGAGCCGTCCCGGCGGTTTAGGGAGACCTGCTCCGACCATTTGCCCGTCCCTTTCAGCGAATCGCGAATGTGGTCTTCGAGCAGCGCAACGTCTCTCTCATCGTAGATTTCGCGCCAGTTCTTCCCGATCATCGCTGATGCCTGCTCAAATCGCATCATCTTGGCGAACGCGGAATTCGCGTACACAAGCTGCCCTTCTTTCTCCAAGATGGATATTCCGTCTGCCGCGGAATCCATGGCCAGCGCGTGGGTCATCGCTTCATTCGCGCTCTTGGCCTCGCGATGCTGGCTGATGGTCAGCCGGGCGGCATAACACAGAATGGAGACCCCGAGAAGCGTAAAACGGAGCAGTCGCCACTCCTGTTCTAGCTGGGCTACTTGGAACAGGATGATCAAAGGCGCCAACGCCAGCGTGCCGTTGGTTACCAGCAGTTCCCCGGAGCCTTTCCGCCGCACTTTCAGACCGCTTCCTTCGTCACGACTGGGCTTCCACTCTGAGGCCCACAACGCTCCGGCGAGGAAGGGCAAGGTCCACAGCAGGTCCCGCAGCGTCCCGGTGGGCGCCGGGCGAACAATTTGCAGATATTGGGCGATCGCCGCGGACACCATCACAAACGTAACGAAAACCGCCAAGCCTGTGTATAGTGTCCGCAGGTGCTGCTTCCGCGCGGTCAGTGCCCGGAAGGCCGCCAGTGCGGCGACCATCACGTCTTCCAGGTTTTCTACGCGCAGCTCGCGAAGAAAGGCGGTGTGTTCGTCGAGCCGTTGCGCAGGCAAGAAGTAGAACTCTACGAAAATGAAGAAGAACACGATGCCGATCTGAATGAAGTCGAGAAGCGCTTCCACGTCGATCCGCGGAGAATCCTTGTCCTGGTCCAGGAACAAGGCCATCGCTATCAGCACATCCTCGAGTCCAAACAGGAATCGCACCGCGGAGGTCTGGGGAGGTTCGCTACCGAGCACCACCTCGTAATACATCCAGCCGAGGTTCGCTATCCCCCACATCGCAATGCTCATTCCGACAAGCAGCCAGAAGGGCCGGCTCAGGCCGCGTCCCCGCCGGGAAGCTCCGAAGGCCATGACCGCGGCAAAACCACAGGCAAGGATTTCCAGCAGGTTGGCAAGGAGAGATCCCGTCGTGGAAGTCGCGAGCGTCGCGGCTTCGAAAAGATGCAGCGACACAATGATGGCGGCAAGGATCAGGGGCTTCCGCGGCATTCCTGGTGGTACTTTCGCCTTTCCGGTTGGATCTCTTGCTTGACCTATTTTAGGGGAGTCGGGGAGCCTTTGCACAGCCGTTCGACGGATGTGCCTTGCCCGACACGGGGTTTGCAATCGGTCTACTTCGGTCTACTAGCTAGCGGAGAGGCAGCGCGGCGCGCACCTGGGCGCGCACGCGACTAGCGCCCCTCAAACGGGTAGCGGTCCTGCGCTTGGACGGCCGCCGCAACGCGGCGCCCGAGCGCGATCGTGTCCACCGGAGCGCGCTTGGCAAAGCGCCTGAGCACCGCCATTTGCGTCGTCAACATGTCCCCTTCGTGCACCGCGGCAAGAGCCCGCCGCGCTTCGTGCTCGACGCGTTCCACCGCCTCATCGATGAACACTCTCGCGGCATCTAGCATCGTCCCGGAGGCGGCTTCGCCCTTGCTTGCGGCGGCTTTTTGCGCGCGCAGCAGGCAGGACTCCATCGCATAAATTTCCATCACCATGTTCGAAAGCGCGCCGATCAGTTCCTGCTCGTCGGCCAGTTTTTCGCGGAATTTTTGCACCGCGCCGCCCGCCGCTTGCAAAAACATTTTCTTCGCATTGGCTGCGACGCGCGCCTCATCGGCAAGCACGCCTTCCGGCGCTTCCTCAAACGACGGCCCAGCCAAAATCTCATCCGCCAGCTTCATCGCCGCGGGGACGAGCGGAAGTTGCCCGCCCATCGCGCGCTTCATCAGCATCTGGATAATCAGCATGCGATTGATTTCGTTGGTGCCCTCGAAAATGCGGTTGATCCGCGAATCGCGGTACGCGCGGCACACCGGATAGTCTTCGTGGAACCCGTAGCCTCCAAAAATCTGCACCGCTTCGTCGACCACAAAGTCCAGCATCTCGCTGCCGTAGACCTTGGCGATCGAGCTTTCAATCGCATACTCTTCCAGCACCTTCATCGTGTTTTGAATTTTGTCGCCCGATCCGGCTGCCGCGTGCATGGCTCCTTCGATATTTCCTGCCGAGCGGTACACCATCGACTCCACCGCCAGAATCTGGATGGCCATCTTCGCCAGCTTTTCCTTCATCATTCCGAAATCGCCGATCTGTTTGCCAAATGCCTTGCGTTCCTTGGTGTATTTCGACGCTGTCGCCAGCACGTGTTTCGCGCCGCCCACGCACGAAGCGCCCAGCGTGAAGCGCCCGGCATTCAAGATGTTGAACGCCACGATGTGGCCGCGGCCGATCTCGTGCAGCACGTTTTCCTTCGGCACTTTGCAGTTTTCGAGGAAAATCGGCGTGGTCGAGCTGCCGTGGATGCCCATCTTGTGCTCTTCGTTGCCCGCCTTGAACCCGGGGAAGGTGCGTTCCACGATGAACGCCGTGAACTTCTCGCCGTTGACCTTCGCGAACACGATGTACACGTCGGCGAACCCGCCGTTGGTGATCCACATTTTCTGCCCGTTCAGGATGTAATGCGTGCCTTCCTTGTTCAGTTCCGCGCGCGTCAGCGAATTCTGGGCATCGGAACCGGCTTGCGGCTCGGAGAGGCAATATGCGCCGATCCATTCGCCGGTCGCCAGCTTTGGCAAATATTTTTTCTTCTGCGCTTCCGTGCCGAAGTACACGATCGGCAGCGTCCCGATGCCGGCGTGCGCGCCGTGCGTCACCGCGAACCCGCCGTAAATCGAGAGCTTTTCCGTCAGCACCGTCGTCGCGATCTTATCGAGCCCCGCGCCGCCGTATTCTTCCGGAACTCCGCCGCCCATGAGGCCCACTTCTCCGGCTTTTTTCACGAGCGCGGGCATCAATCCGGGCTTTTTGTTTTCCAGGTCCTTCACCAGCGGCAAAACTTCCTTCACCACAAATTCTTCAGCCGTCTGCCCCATCAGCTTCTGATCGTCGGCCAAATCAGCGGGCGTAAACACGTCGCCCGGCTGCGGCGATTCCAGCAGGAAGCTGCCTCCCTTTGCTGCCGGCTTGGTCAGGGTCGCGGTGGACATAGTGGTTTCTCCTAGCGGGAAGTTCTTGCGATTGCGTTTTTACTCGAAGGCGATTGGGAGCGCACAACGCAACAATGTCATTTCACTATCCCCATCTTACCCCGGCAAAAACGTTCAGTAAACACCGTTAACTTACCCGTGTCGCATCCGTTCCCGGCTCCCGGGGAGATCGCTTCGGCCGTCCTTACGGCGTTCGGCAAAGACGCGACCCGGGAAACGATTTACTTCTCGCGCCACCTCCGCATGGTCGTGGCGTTTGCCGCAGTGGCACCGAAGGCTTGCCGCAGCGTCGGGTCACGGCGGTGAGGGAACCGGTCGCAGATCACCCAGAGGGGGGAATTTCTGCAAGGAGCTGGGATCTTTGCGTCTCCAAAGCGGTGAGATCGTCAGACCTAGGGTGGTCTCCGTTCAGACCTATGCCGCAAAAAACGAAAACCCGCTAGATGGCCCTTCCAAGGTCGCGCGCCCGATGATTGATTGGCCTTCCCGTGACTCCGTGCCGCCGTCCCTGCTATCCTCATACCCCCAATGCGATCTGAGGTGAATTGAAATGCGCAGATGTTTCTTGCTTGGCCTTTTGCTTGCCTTCGCCGTCAGTCGACTGGCGCCGCAAACCCCGCCCGCCTCCCACTTCGACGGCAAGTCCTGGTGGGCGCACGTTAAATTTCTCGCCGACGACGCACTCGCGGGCCGCAACACCGGCAGCGAAGGTCTTCGCAAAGCGGAGGCGTATGCCGTCGAACAGCTCGAAAAAGCCGGCCTGGAACCCGCCGGCGTCAATGGTTTCTACCAGCCCGTGCACTTCACCCAGTTCCAGGTGGATGAATCGAAATCTTCCCTCGCTCTGGTCTCTAAAGGCAAGGCCGAACCCCTCTCTTTCGCTGACGACGCTTTCATCAGCTCCCGCTCGACTCGGGCCACCGTCTCACTCGAAGCGCCCCTAGTGTTTGTCGGCTACGGCCTGAAAATCCCAGAAAAAAATCTCGACGAGCTTGCCGGCCTCGACCTGATTGGCAAAGTCGTTGTCTATCTCGCCGGTTCGCCCGCCGATATCCCCAGCGCGTTGGCCTCGAACTATCAAACCGCAGGCGAGCGCTGGAAATCTCTCGACGCAGCGGGCGTCGCCGGCGTAATCACCATTTTCAACCCCGCCTCGATGGACATTCCCTGGTCGCGCATTTCCGCCAATCGCAATGAGCCGTCCATGGACCTTGCGGGTTCCGAGTTCAATGAAACTCCCGGGCAGCAACTCGGCGTAGCTTTTAACCCTGCCTCGGCGGAGAAACTGTTTGCCAATTCCGGCCACACCTTCGCGGAAATCGCCGAACTCGGCAAAGACCGCAAGACGCTTCCACATTTTCCGTTGGCCGTTTCGCTCAATGCCCGGGCCTTTATCCAAACTGCACCCGTCGAATCCTCTAACCTCGTTGCCAAGCTCCCCGGCTCCGATCCTGCGTTGAAAGATGAATTCGTCGTGCTCTCCGCGCACATCGATCACCTGGGCATCGGCGCGCCCATCCACGGCGACCGCATCTACAACGGGGCCATGGACAACGGCTCCGGCAGCGCGCTCGTTCTCGATATGGCCGCCAACTTGAAGGCCCACCCGGAATCGGTGAAGCGCTCGATTTTGTTTCTGCTCGTTACTGCGGAAGAAAAAGGCCTGCTCGGCTCCAAATACTTTGCTGCGCACCCCACCATTCCGCTGAAATCCATCGTCGCCGACGTCAACGTGGACATGTTTCTTCCCATCGTTCCGCTGAAAATCCTGACCATCCAAGGCATCGACGAGTCCGACCTCGGCGCACGCGCCGCGGCCATCGCGCAATCCATGGGCATCAGGCCCATCGCCGATCCCGAGCCGCTGCGCAACCGCTTCATCCGCAGCGATCAGTACAGCTTCATCAAGAAGGGCGTTCCCTCGGCCAAAGTCGATGTGGGCTTCGAACTCGGCACACCCGAGCAGAAAATCTTCAAGGACTGGCTCACCAACCGCTACCACGCGCCTTCGGACGACGTGAACCAGCCCGTTGATCTCGAGACTGCTGCCGGCTACGAGGAGTTTACGCGCCGCCTGCTTCTTGAAGCGGCCAATACCAGCGCCCGTCCGCAGTGGAAGGCGGATTCTTTCTTCCGCCGCTACGCTGCCGACTAGGAACAGCTTTTCATTGTTTAAGAGTCTCTTAAATACAGCTTCGCGGCGCATGTGGTACAGTGCCCCGGCCGTTTCTCGCGCAGGAGGGAGCGATGCGGAGGCGAACCTTTGTGCATGTGACGGCTGGCGCCGCCGCGGCGTTGGCTTTCGAGCCGCTGTCGCCAGGGGAGCTGCCGGAACGCGAGAACTCCGTTAGCCCGAAGCCACCAGACCATCGAACAGGAGCCGAACCAATGACCCACCCCGTCGTGCATTTCGAAATCGGTTGCCGAGACATCGCCAAGACGCAGGACTTTTACAAAAAACTGTTTGATTGGAAAATCTCTGAGATGGGTCCCGCGGCGATGATTGCGGCCGAAATGGGCGGCATCGACGGCCACATTACCGCGCTGGGACACGAGCCGCAGCGCTACACCATTTTCTACGTGGGCGTCGATGACGTCGCCGCGTACCTCGAAAAGGCAAAGAGCCTTGGCGCAAAGACGTTGGTTCCTCCCATCGACATTCCCACCGGCACATTCGCGTGGATGCAAGATCCCGAAGGCAACACGGTCGGTCTTTGGAAGGCCAAGTCTTAGTGTCCTAAAGGCTTTTGGAGGTCGGAGCTCCGACATGAACGTGCCGTGAACTCGGGGTTTTCAACCCCTTAAGAACTCCCAGATCATGCAGGGAATCTGCGGTTCGGCACGCTACTAGTGGATCGAGAGAATTAGACCGGCTGCGCAGCTGGAGCCAATCCGCTCACTTGCTTGAGCGCTGCTCCGCCGAAGGATTCATTTCGGAAAGTTGCTGGAGGCCGGAGCGGTGCAGCGCGAACAAAATAGCCCAGCCGATCGCTCCTGCCCCAATAGCCCAGATCAGAGTTGCCAGCAGCACCTGCACGATCATAGCTTGCGTGGGGTGAATTGGACCCACCGCCGGATTTGCATGGGGTATTGACACCGATATCGCTCTAGCCTTCTCAATCGTGAACATCACCGCTGCCAGGATGACCATCATGAGCCCCACCGTAACTTTCGGAAAACGGAATTCAGATCGCATCGCGAACCTCCCTGATGAGAACAAGGATGAAAACCTTCTGCCCCCTTGGGAACCGGTAATGCTCCACAAATGCTCCTGGAGGGCGCCGTAGAGTAAGCCGCCAATCTCGCGTGCTACGCATAAGACTCTCTCCCGCGCGCCCCTCTTGCGAATCTCCGCTTGCACTTCCGCGAGAACGTCCATCATTTCGTGGCCAAATTCCCAACGGTAGGCGCTGGGATAGAGATAGAGGAGTGACCGGTAGAGCGCGAGCATGGGCTAGGTCTCCTTCCCCGCCACCCGCAGCGTGGCCAGGCGCGTAAGGTGCTTCATCCGCGCCACTTCCATTCGCAGGTTCCGCCGCCCCGTCGCCGTGAGCCGGTAAGCTTGCCGGCCGCGCGAGCTGTCCTTTTCTTCAAAACGTTCGATCCATTGATCTTCGAGCAAGCGGCGCAGCGCGCCGTACAAGGTGCCGGTGCTCAACCGAACGCGCCCTTGGCTCATCCTCTCGGCGTCCTGGAGGATCGCGTAGCCGTGGCGCGGTTGTTCCGCCAGGCTGAGAAGGATCAGCAGGACCGGCTCGGTAATGTCCATATGTCCTCTAACGACATGTCGTCTACCGCCATATTGCCTGATCCTTAGAGGCCGGTCAAGGCAAAAAGGTGCGAACCCCGCGTCGGCGAACCGGTGTACGCTCTTTACTGTTTCTTGTGAAAGGCAGTTCCTTGGAAATCCCCGTAGGCCAAACCCGTCGGCTGGCCATCTGCGTCTCGTGCAACCTTGACTTGCTCCCAGTAGGAGCGATCCACAAATTTGTCCCGGCCGACCGGAATCAGCGGTGAGACGCTGCCCCCGGGCCAGCGGAGCGAGAGCCCCTGTCCTTCCGCGACGACCGCCAACTGCGCGTTGGGTTGATAGAAATCGGGACCGAATTGAAACGTGCCTGTGCAGGTCTTGAGTTCCGCGGCGCTCGGCGGAGGCTCGCTGGGATCAAACGTTTCGTACGGCAGCCCGCGAACGATCGCCGCGATGTCGTAGCCGATGGTCGTGGTCGCAGACGAATAGATGTTGCTGAACACCGCGACGCTGGTCTTTTCGCGCGGCAGATAAAGAACAAAGGACGCGAATCCCGGCGCCCTGCCGTTCATGGAATAAGCGGTTTCCGCAAATCGTTTGTTCTCTCGCTTAAACCAGCCGTAGCCAACCGCCAGCGAAGTGTCGAGCATCACGTCGCGCGAAGACGAACGCAATAGTTGTCCGTCAAAAAGCGTTTCCACCCATTTTGTTTCGTCACCGACGGTCGTAAACATCGACGCGTTGCCCGTCTTTCCCGACCAGTGAATTGCCGTGGCGCGATTTAGCCCGTAGATCGCCTCCGGCTGGTAACCGATCGCCATCTTCGCCCCTCTCGCGTTTGAATCATCATCGATGCCTGAGGCTTCGAGGCGCGCGGGACCGAAAACGAGATGTTTCACAGCCGCTGCAAAAGGTAAACCTGTCTTTTTCTCCGCGATGAGCGCGAGGAGATTGTAAGCGGAATGTTCCTCGTGCAGGAATTTTGTTCCCGGCTCAAACAGAAGTGCCTGCCCCTCAATCTTGGTCACCAGGCTGCCGGGAGTTTGATGCCGCTGAAGAATGTCGTTGTATTCGGGCAGGCTATTGATATCCGGCAGCCCGGAGCGTTCCGTGAGCAGGTCGCGCAGGGTGATTTTCTCAGCGCCTGGGATTCCCGGCACGAATTCTCCCACATGAGCGTCCAGGCTGAGTTTGCCTTCATCGACGAGCCGTAAGACCGCAGCCGCGGTGAACTGCATGGAAACGGACGCGACGTGGAAACGCGTTTCTAGGGTATTGGGAACTTTGCGCTCCCGGTCCGCGAAGCCATACGCCTTTTCAAAAACAATTTTCCCGTTCTCTTTGGCAAGAACCGCGCCGCTAAAATTTCCACTCTGCACGTACGGCTGGAGATACGCGTCAATGCGTTCGGCCACCGAGCTTTCTTGCGCCAAAGCCTGCTCGCAACAGAAAGTTAAACCCAGGAGGGACAAAACAATCCGCATCAACATCCCGCCGCTGCACAGACTCCGGTTCGTGCACGCTAAAAATTTATTCGTAGCGCCGGCTCCCAGCCGGCAGGAAACGCTTGTCTGAACAAGCCAGCCCACCTTTACATCCGCTCGAGGATGCCCGCCGCGCCCATACCGCCGCCAATGCACATGGTCACCATGCCATAGCGCGCATTGCGCCGCTGCAACTCACGAATGATGGACGCCGTGAGCTTCGCGCCAGTGCAGCCCAGCGGATGCCCGAGGGCGATCGCGCCGCCGTTGGGATTGACGCGCGCGGGATCGAGCCCGGCTTGCCGGATGACCGCGAGCGACTGTGCCGCGAACGCTTCGTTGAGCTCGATGACCGCGATGTCGTTGAGCGGGAGTCCCGCGAGTTTCAACGCTTTGGGGATGGCCGCGACGGGGCCAATTCCGAACTCCTCCGGCAAAACGCCGGCCGTCGCATAAGCGACAAAGCGCGCCAGCGGCTTCACGCCCAGCGATTTGGCGCGCGCGTCGCTCATCACCACGGCGGCGGCGGCCCCGTCGCTCATCTGCGAACTGTTTCCCGCCGTCACCGTGCCCTTCACTTGAAAAGCGGGCTTCAGCTTGGCCAAAGCTTCGATGGAAGTATCGGCGCGAGGGCCTTCATCCACCGAAAACGTGAGCGTTTGCGTAACCGGTTGCGGAGCGGATTTCGGCTTGGACGATGCGCCGTTGCCGCTGGGCAGGGAAGTGATTTTCACGTCCACAGGAAAGGTTTCGTCCTTGAAACTTCCCGCGGCAATGGCCGCGAGCGCTTTCTTGTGCGAAGCGAGCGAAAACTCATCGGCTTGCTCGCGCGCGATGCCGAACTTGCGCGCAATGTTTTCCGTGCCCAGCCCCATGCTGATGTACGCGTCGGGGTAATGATCGACGAGCCAGGGATTGGGGGAAATCTTGTTGCCGCCCATCGGCACCAGGGACATGGATTCAGTGCCGCCTGCCAGGATGACTTGCGCGGACCCGCCTCGAATGCGCTCCGCGGCAAGCGCAATCGCCTGCAAACCGGAAGAGCAGAAGCGGTTGATGGTCATCGCCGAAGTGTCGACCGGCAAACCGGCGCGAAGCGAGGCGATGCGCGCCACGTTCATGCCTTGCTCGCCTTCGGGCATGGCGCAGCCGAGAATCACGTCGTCGATTTCTTTCGGCTCAAGCCCGGGCACGCGCGCAAGCGCTTCCTTGATGGCCAGCGCGGCAAGGTCGTCGGGACGCGTGGCTCGCAGCGCGCCTTTGTAGGCGCGGCCTACGGGAGTGCGGACGGAAGAAACAATTACGGCTTCAGGCATGGCAACCTCTGACCGCCATCGGCGACCGGTCATCCGTGACTTTGGTATTTCCTAGATGCGCTGCGAACAACCGCGGCCCTCCCGATACGACTTCATTGTTGGGCGCGCGCAGAAAAAATGCAACCGCCACTTCCGATGCGTTCGGAGAATGCCACCTTTGGGCCGATCTTCACTTGCTTTTGAGGGCGACGCCTTTGCGGGGTATAAAGATGGTGCCGGGCGGGGCGACCTCGAACTGCTTGGAATAGCTGCCTTGGTTGACGGCGATGCCGACGCGCCCGCGAGAGTCCACGTAAAGCAGAGGATCGCCGACCGCGACGTCCATGAAGGTCTTGACGTAAGGTAAAGTGACAGGCTTCTTGTCGATGAGCAAGGGGACCTTGTCGCCGAGACGGTACGCCAGTTTCTTGAATTCGTCTCCGGGAATATCGGTGATGAGCGAGCCAAACGGATCATCGACGCCGATCAGGTCGCCGGAGATGCCATTGTCGGCAATGACGGCGGTTTTTGGATTCAGGCGGACGAGCTGTGAAATCTCCGGGCCAACCAGAGAAAAATCTCCACTGGCGGCCAGATGCGCGGCGACCGGAGAGAAGATGTCGCGGCCATGAAAAGTAGAGGAAATGGGGGACTGGATCATCCAGTCGGTGTTGGTGATTTCGCGGGCCGAATCGAGGCCGTCGCGGTCGACGACCGGGGTAATGAGGCCATTGTCAGGAAGAACGAAGTACTGGCCTTTCTTGGTTTTGACGACGACGGCTTTGCGCGTCGTGCCCACCCCGGGGTCAACCACCGCGAGAAAAACCGTGCCCGAAGGGTAGTAAGGCGTCACGCCCAGCAGAAAACGCGCGCCTTCCTCGATCGAATAGGGAGTGACTTGATGCGTGATGTCCATGATGCGGGCATCGGGGGCGATGCCGACAATCACCGCTTTGCAGATGGCCACCGCGTCGTTGGCGACTCCGAAGTCGCTTATGAAGACGATGGTCGGATGCGGGATGGCTTGCCCCGGAACGGGCTCGGCGCTTTTGTCGGTTAGAAACTTCGAGCAGGCGCCCGCCAGAAAAACGAATGCGAGCAAAGACAAAGCAACCCTGGGAATCATCCTCTCTCTCCGGGGACGGGCGATGAATCTTTTTCTTGAGCCAGTGTATTCCGTCCAGTTGACATTGGGCAAGTTGGCGTTCTAAATGGGACTCGCGTTGGGGGCTTCCCAGACGATCGAACAGGAGGATCCAAAATGGGATTCCTTACGTGGATTGTTGTGGGGCTCGTTGCCGGGTGGCTTGCCGGCCAAGTGATGAAGGGCGGCGGCTATGGAATTGTCGCGGACATCATTCTCGGGATCCTCGGGGGCGTCGTAGGTGGCTGGGTGTTCGGCATGCTGGGGCTCCACGCCGGCGGATTGATCGGATCGATTATCGTTTCCTTTGTTGGAGCGGTGATTTTGGTGTGGATCACGCGGCTGCTGAAGAAGAAATAACCGAGAAATGCGACAGAGCGGTTGAGCGAGGTGCGCTTCCGCCCAAGGGAAGTCGCAGCCATCGCTTTCATGCCTGCCGAGCGGCAGGCCAGGCCCGTTCACCAGGGCTAGCACCGGGCTAGCACCGCTTTAACTGGTGGCAGGGACGCAAAGTTAGTTTGTGCCGCCGGCGTTCGTGTGTGTCGCAAGAAACCATTCGGCTTCCGAGCTGCGATGGTATTTCAGGGCCGTGCGGGCAGCTTCAGCCGCCGCAGCATTTCCGAGCTTTTCCTGAACGACCGCCAATTGCCGGAGGGCCAGCGGCGAATGCGGATCGGCGGCCAGCTCGTCGGCGGCATTGGCAAAATCGCGCCGCGAGAAAAGCACGTAGCCGCAAGCGGATTCGAAGTAGCCTCGGATCGCTTGATTGCGCGAAGCGGCGGCCAGCGCCCTTAGCTCGGCAATGGCCTGATCGGCCTCGCGCGAGGCTCCGCGCTGCGCCTCGACTCGGACGCGCTCGCGCAGGACCGCGGCACGTGCGATCCCGCGGTCGGAGTCGTTCATGCCCGCGAGGGGCTTATCCAAGAACGAGGAAAGGGACTTGAGCCCGTCGAGTTCGGATTGCGGATCGGCGGCGAGCATGGCCTGGGCCATCCCGACCTGAAATTGCGAGTTCGGCTCTTTCTTTCCCGCGGCTTCCTCGGCAAGGGCGGCAAGCGCTTTGCGGCCTTCCTCCGCCTGGCCCTCCCAAAAGTAGACCAGAGTTTTCAGATACTTGACATAAAGTTCGTCCAGCAGATTCTGCGCCATGGGGATGGCGCGATCGTACTCGCGACGCGCCCCCGCGAAATCGCCCATCAGCGTGCGGGTATTGCCCAAGCCATACTGCGAACTGATGTAGGCGGGATCAATTTGCAAAGCGGCACGATAGCGCTCAAGGGAGTCCTGGTCGTCGGCCGCTTCCCGGAGGACTTCGCCAAGCGAATCCTGCGGATTGGGCGAGGCCGGTTCCACTTCGGCATAGCGCTTCAAAGAAGCGACCGCTTTGGCAGGATCGGGATGGCTGGAATCGAGATACAGGTAACCGAGACGGTTGAGGGCAGCGGGGAAATCGGGATCGACCTGCAAAGCGGTTTCCAGCAAGGTTTTCGCGCGATCATCGTCCTGCTGGAGGAAAAGCCACTCGCCGGTTATGTACAGGACGTGCTTGTCGCGGGGATAGCGCTTCAACAGATCGTTCATGCTGGCGATGGCGGGAAGCAGGTTGTCGTCCTGGATGTCGGTCATCCAACGAACCAAGAGCCGTTCGTCGGGAGTCGCGCGGGAGAGCAGGGCCTTGGCCTTGGCGAGCGCGGCAGCATCCGGCATGCCGCGCCGAGCAGCAAAAGAGACCAAGGCGTAGCTGAGCGCCGAGTGCGGGTCTTTCTTGGCGGCCTGGCGAGCCAGCTGGGCGGAAGGCTGATACATGGCGTTCTCGTACTTATCCCAGGCCAGCTCGAGGGTTTTGCGCGCTTCCTCGGACCTGGTGGAAAGAGGAATGGCGCCAAAAAGCTGTTGCGGGAGCGGAGCGAAGGGCGAGGCGTGAGCGGCACGGTGGGATGCCGGTTCCACATGCGGCGCGGCCGTCTGCGCGAACGCGCTGGCGGCAAAGACGCCGGGAAAAATCAGTAGGAACCAACGCGCGGCGAAACGAACCATGGCCAATCACTCCCTGTTCGGAAATTGAACTCAGGATTAAGCCCTAGTCCCTGAACGTAGCGCAGCACGGAATGAGCTTGGTACTGACCGATGGGGCAGGTGGTACGGAAGGATAAAGGGCGGACGGTAGGGAGGATCGCTCGACGCCGGCGAATCGTAAGTTTGGACACATGCGTTGAAACCGACACTTGCCAACAAACGACAGAAGTGAACATACTCGCTCGCGAGCGTGTTGCAATGAATCTACAGGGATGGGCAAAGCGGTTGCGGGCGAGTGCGATTCTGGCCGCTTTGCTCGTGACCGCGGGGACGTTTGCCGGAATCAAGAACATGGCGGTAGTGGTCTCTGCGGGAAGCCGGCTGAGCGACGTTTCGCTTGCAGACCTGGCGAAACTGTGCAAGGGCGTTCAGAAAACGTGGCCCGACGGAAAGAATTTCACTTTGGTGATGAGGGATCCGGAATCTCCGGAGATGCGCCTGGCCGCGCAAAAACTGTTTGGCGCCGCGCCCGGCGACGTCAAGGCTCTCATCGGCAGGCTGAACGAAGCCCGGCTTACCGTGAAGATTGTGGAGAATGATGAGGATTTGCTGCGTACCGTCGAAGCGATACCCGGCGCAGTGGGCATTGTCGACGTCTACTCCATCAATAGTTCGGTGAAAGTTCTCCGCGTCGACGGTAAGTTGCCCTTCGACCTCGGTTACCCCTTGAAAGCGAATTAGGCCAGCCTCTTTCCGGGAGCGCCTCGCAACCACCCACGGGAAGGAGGGAACGTTGCGAGCTCGCGTGGCGGCGCATCTCATCGCATCTCATCGGCCGCATGTCGCACCGGGCGTTTGCGAACGAAACGCCTGAAATGAGGCGGATTGCCTGCGCGTTGCCAAAGCCAGCGGCGCGCTCCCTACCCTTACTCGGAAGCGCCACGCTGTGGCAGACCGTGGCCAGCGCGAAGCGAACCAGCTGTCGAATTCCTCAATGAAGGCGACCGAAGCCCGGGAAGCTGGTGTGCCAGAAGGCCTTCGAATCTGTGCATTCCCGGACGCGCAGGGAGCCAAGTTCCCATGAACCGGTTACCGAACCATTCCAAGGCGGGCGAATCGCGTTCGCGGACTTTTCCGATTTGCCAGGCGCTTCGAGCGGGATCTTTTGCAGGGCTGCTCGATGCATCGAGATACAGTGGCAATGCCGCTGATCGCACTGAATTCCTGCTGAGCAATGAGCGACCGTGCGGGCGTTCGGGTCAGATTCCGCTCGAACAACCGGCGCTCGAGCCATCACGCTGGCTTCCAAGCCGAGCTCGCGAAGCGCTTTGACGGCGTTCGACCAGAGGGAAGGCCCGCAGCGACCTTCGCGAATCGCAGGAGACTGACTCGATGACCAGGTTGCTATAGCAATCTGTCGCTAGCGCCACAAAACCCGCCGCTTCCCGCCCCGATGATGAGAAAGCATTCTGACCCGAACGCTTGCGCCCGGCGTCGCGATCCGAGCGTCTCCTGCCACGGTCCGATACGGAGGACGTGCCGGAATCACCACAAAGGCGGCCAGGCCCCCTGTACGATCGGTCAGGTTTTCCACAGGAGGTACAGGGAAAACCGGGCGAAAACTATGGCGAAAGTGATGGTGAGCCAACTGATTTGTTATCAGCGGCATACGGTATATTAAGGTTAGTAGAAGCGGTACTAGCAGAACCGTTTAGAGCCCAAAATGTAACTTTCGTACCATCGATTTTCGGTCTTTACGAGGTGTCTAATCGTACAGGTAAAGCGAACATGCCCAATAGGGCAGGCCCGGGCATCAAAGGGGTGTCGATTCAAGTCGTTTTTGCAAGCCGGGGGTAGGAACAGTCCATGAGCATGGGTGGGAGCCACAGCAAGACCAAGAAAGACCAAGACAAGGACCGCAAGTGGATGTGGCGGCTGCTTGGCACGATCGCTGCGCTGCAGCTTTATTTTGTGCAGGAACTGCTGGCGGCGTTTGCGCTGTTTGTCATGGCGTTTTTGGCCATTGCCGGAGCCATGGTCAGTTTGTATATGCTGCAGCGGGGCTGGGCACTGACCGTGGACCGGGTTGCGGACAGCCAGCATCCTGCCGTGCTTGCGGTTCGGCACGGGATCTCGAGCGTCGAAGACCTGGCGCGCCGTCCGTTCCGGCGTCCTGGTTCGGAGCAGCCCGCCAACTGAGAGAACCCGGGTTTGCAGTCTCAGCCAGAGCACACGCAGAACCATCACTCCTGCCTCCTTCAGGAGTGACGCAGGTGCAATCAGGGAAAGAAAAGGGCCAGCCGCACTGAGCAAGCGGCTGGCCCTTTCCCTTCGAAGAGCCCAATTCTCGCTAATGCGTAACGGGATCATTATCCGGCGGCTGGAGAATCTCCGGACCTTCGGGAATCGCGGAGGCGCTGCCCGGCTCATGACCTTCGCGCAAGGATTTTCCGTTGTCCTTGGTGAGGTTAGCCAGGGTCGCCTTGGAGTGTTCGTCGACCGCGCTAACCGCCGCGACAAGACAGGAGTAGAGAAACGCCTTCATGCTTTTGCGAAACTGGTCGGTCGAGCGTTCGGCAGCCCGGGAGACGTCCGCTTCGAGAGCCTGGCGGCGGACCTCGCAAGCCGCGCGGTTCTCTGCGTCGAGTGAGGCAAGGGCGGAGGCGGCGCGGTCTTTGGTTTCCGACAGAATCACGTTCATCTGCGAGTCCGCCTGCCGCTGGAGGGCAGCAAGCGTGGAGTTCAGCGAGCCCTGCACGAGAGCTTGCGCTTCCGCCGAGCGCGCATCGAGTTTGAGCAGCGCCTCCTGAAGGGCGGATTGCGTGTTTTCCAGAAACCGCTCGTAACGCCGCTCGATGGCTCGGGCGGCGGCGCCGTCAAACTCCGAAGCTGCACGCGCCACCGCTTCATTGAGGCGCGCCTCAGCCCGGGGCTCGAGTTCGCTGTTCATCGCTTCGAGGAACTCCTCACAGCGATCGAGCTCGCGCTTGAGTTCGGCGGCCTGGCTGGCAAGGCGTTGCGTCAACTCTTCGGCGTGGACGCGGTGTTTCTCCATTTCTTCCTGCCAGCGAGCGGAGATCGCCGCGGCGATTTCGTCTTTGGCGGCAAACTCGCCGGCGGTTGGCTCCGTGCGCGCGGGAGCGAGCTGCTGAACTTCACGAATGCTGGACTGGCGGACTTCGTCGATCGCCGCGACGGCATTGCGCACGGCCTCGTCCAATTGGTTTGCCACCGCGGTTCGCACGGCTTTCTCGACCGCCTGTTGCAGCCTGCCCTGAAGCGCGCTGACGAGGCCATCCGGTGTGACCACCATGCGCTGTGGTTTGGCAGCTTCGGCGAGCACGGGAGCCTGCGGCTTCGGCGCAACCGGCGAAGGCGAAGGAAAGGTGGCGACCTCGGCCAACTTGGGCCCGGGCATGGAGGGTGGCTCTTCCGCTTCGCCGGTCTCTTTGTCGATTTTCTGGGTTGCCGGCACGGCGGCTGCTGCCGTGTATGTCGCCGGGGTTTCCCCAGAACTTAACCAGTCCGGCGGCGCTGCAACGATGCCCCAGACGTTCGCAGGATGCTCGAGTTCGACGCCGATTTGCTGCAGTTCGCGGCTGTTTGGCGACGCATGAATCGAGCATACCTTAGCCCGAACCGCCGGAGGCTTGGGCTCTACGTTCAAGCCCACGACTTGCAGCGTGACCCAGGTTCCGACGACATAGTCGTGGCGGGAAGGATAGCGGCAGCCGTGCAGATTCACGCTGGTGGAAACGGTTCTCTCGACAAACGGCTCGCCCACGCGACCTTCGCCGAAGACGATCAGCGGGACGCAGCGGTCGAGGCGCGTGCTGCGGCGCGATTCTTCCTTAACAAGATTATCAGGGGTTCTCGCAAGAGAGGATTGGCTCACGTCTTCTCCCTGGAAATGCATTCTGAATTTCCCATGGTGTTCGGAGCGGCTCATTTCACCGGGGAAGTTCCGCCGCTCCCGGATCCTACGCCGCTAATGCTAGCCGAACCGTGCTTTATTGTCGAATTATTCCCGCGTTTGCGGGAAGCTGCCGGATGGCACCGCGAACCGTGGCGCTTTGAGAGGCGACGAAAGGAGGAGTCTCTGATAGGCTTGCGGTCCGGAAGGAGGACCTCTCCATGCGCCGTTTTCTTGCTTTTGTTTTGGCAAGCCCGCTGGTTCCCGTCTTTGCCGGGGGACAAGCGCCGCACCGCACCGCCATCCGCGCCGGCAGGTTGATCGATGGAAAAAGCGACAAGCCCATCGAGAACGCGCTCATCTTGATCGAGGGCGACAAAATCGCGTCGGCGACGCCGGGCGGGGGCGCTCCCGCGGGCGCGGAAGTGATCGACCTTTCCAAAACAACCGTGCTCCCCGGTTTCATCGACGTGCACACGCACGTTCTTCTGCAGGGCGACGTGACCGCGGCGGAATACGACGACCAATTATTGAAGGAGTCCATCCCCTACCGCGCGATTCTCGCGGCGCGCAATGCGCAAATTGCGTTGTCGCACGGATTCACGGCGATGCGCGACCTGGAAACCGAAGGTGCGATGTACGCCGACGTAGATGTGAAGACGGCCATCGCCAAAGAAGAAGTGCCGGGCCCGCGCATGCAGGTGGCCACGCGGGCGATGACGCCGACGGGGATGTATCCGCTGCTCGGCTATTCGTGGGAACTGAAGTTGCCCGCGGGCGTGCAATATGTCGACGGCGTGGACGGCGCGCGCAAGGCGGTCCGCGAGCAGGTGATGTACGGCGCGGATTGGATCAAGTATTACTCCGACCGGCGTTACCACTTTGCGGGAGATGGCGTTTTACACAGCATGGTGAACTTCACCGACGAAGAGGCCAAGGCGATTGTGGATGAGGCGCACCGCCTGGGCAAGAAAGTGGCGGCCCACGCCATTGGCAGCGACGGAATCGCCGCGGCGTTGCGCGCGGGCGTGGACACGATTGAGCATGCCGACGGCCTGACGGACGCGCTGATGGACGAGATGGTGCGCAAGGGCGTTTATTGGGTGCCGACGCTGACGGTGGGCTTGTACGTGGCACCGGGCCGCGGCGGGAACTGGCAGAAGATGGCGGATCTGCAGCGCGAGAACTTTGGCAAGGCCCTGAAGAAAGGCGTGAAAATAGCGCTGGGGACCGATGCCGGCGGCTTTGACTGGAAAAAAGTGAATCAAGCAAAAGAGTTTGAATATTACGTGCAATACGGGATGACGCCGATCGAAGCGATTCATACCGGCACGTCTACCGCCGCGGAGTTGCTCGGCTGGAGCGACAAAACGGGAACCATCGAGGCGGGAAAATGGGCGGACCTCGTCGCCGTCTCCGGCGACCCGCTGAAGGACATCACGGAATTGCAGAAAGTGAAGTTTGTGATGAAAGGCGGAGCCGTCTACAAGAACGAACTGCACTAGCCAATTGCCCATGCCGCGAACTCGATCGGCTCAGTAGAAGGCCACGCCGCCGTCGACGTTGATGGATTGCCCGACGATGGCGCTCGCCTGGTCTGAACAAAGGAAAAGCGCGGCGCGGGCAATTTCGTCCGCCGTTTGCGCGCGGCCTTGCAGCAAGCCGTTCAGAAAGCCTGCCAGTTGCTCTTCGGGGCTGATGCCAAGCCGCTTCGCCAAATCCGCACCCAACTCTTTCGACATCCGCGTTTCCGAGACGGGTCCAGGGCAAATCGCATTCACCCGCACACCTTTGCGAGCCGCCTCCGCCGCCGTAACCCGCGTCAAACCGAGCATTCCCGCTTTGGCCGCGGCGTACCCGGAGCCCCAAGAGTAGGCCGCTTTCGCGGAGATGCTGGAAATATTCAGGATCACCCCGGAGCCGCGTGTGTACATTTCCTCCAGCACCAGCTTCGACAGCAAGAATGCCGCGCGCAAGTGCACGGCAATGACTTTGTCGAATTCTGCCAGAGGATATTCTTCGATTGGGACCAGCGGGCCGTACTGTCCCGCATTGTTCACCAGGATGTCGATCCGGCCGAACTTTTCGCGTGCGGCGGCCACCACATGCACACACGCAGCCTCTTGCGCCAAATCCGCGTCGGCATACTCGGCCGTGCCGCCACTCCCCGATATTTCTTTGGCAACCGCGGCAAGTTCTTTTTCTGTGCGCGCCGCGAGAAACACCGCCGCGCCCTGCTTGGCGAACAACTGCGCGATGGCCCGGCCTATTCCGCGGCCCGAGCCGGTGATCAAGGCAATTTGATTTTTGAGCAGCATCGGGACAACGAGGATAGAAGGGAAATTCCGTCGAAGCAAGGAGCAGCCTCGGACAGCTCGGACAGCTGCGGCAGGCATTCAAAAATCGTCTGCGGGTCAGACATTCTTCTGGCTCTCCACATATTGTTTGATGACTTCTAGCGGCGGACCACCGACAGTCGAACAGAAGTAACTATTGGTCCAGAGGCTAGGCAACCTACTTCGCAAAGAGGCGAACTCTTTTCTAAGTTCGTGTGACGTGACACCTTTGATGTACTTGACCAAACGGTGTATGCCAAATTGCGGGTCCACCTCGACCAACAGATGGACCTGGTCGGGCAGAATCTCCAAGGCGATGACCTCGGCCCGATACCTAGCAGCAGCCTTATGTATCAACCCGAGCAATCGTTTCTCCACGCCGCCAGCGAGAACTTTGCGGCGGTACTTGGGGCACCAAACGATGTGATATTTGCTGCTGTAAACGACATTCTTATTCGACTTGTATCCCAGCATCATTGGGAAAGTATGTACCTTCGCTTTTTGTTTGTAAATAGTCTTCTATGATCTTTATATCCCGCTGGCTGAAGGCAGGGGCTCTACGGCTGCCATCCAATGCGGTAGGCAGGAGTACTCGGGTGTTCCCCCGATTGTGTCCCCTACCTACCTCGCACAACAATCGTAAAACCAGCTTCCAGCAACCATGGCTGTAACGCAACAATCTATTCGTGTTTGCTGCCGCGTGTTTATCCCCAGCCGCTAAAATCGACGCAAAGCGTGAGGCACCATGTCGCGATTTCGCGTAGTTCCATGGTTTCCATTTGTGGCAATTCTCCTCACCGGTTGTTCCTCGAGTTCCTCGGGCCCGATTCTTAACGGGACGCCTTCTGGGCCGCCGTCCAGTACCGACGTCGCGACCTATCACTACGACAACCAGCGCACCGGCGAGAACCTGAAAGAGACCGCGCTCGATACGAGCAATGTGAATTCGGCAATGTTTGGAAAAGTGGGCGAGTTTGCGGTCGACGGCCAGATCGACGGCCAGACGCTCTTTCTCAGCCAGCTGGCGATTCCGGGACAGGGAAACAAGGACGTTTTGTACGTAGCCACGGAAAATGACACCGTCTACGCAGTGGACGCGCAAAGCATTAGCGGTAGTTCCGCCACGATCCTCTGGAAAACCAGCGTCCTCCCGAATGGAGAATCTCCCGCCACGAGCCTGCCGTGCGGGAATATCCGTCCAAACGGAATCACCGCTACGCCGGTTATCGACCGCGCCCGCAACGCCATCTATGTCGAGGCCATGTCCCAGAATTCCGCGGGAAACATCTTCCATCGCCTGCATGCACTCGACCTGACAAACGGCGGGGAACTATTCGGCGGCCCGACGACGATAACGGCGACCTATCCCGGCACGGGAGGCAACAGCAGCGGCGGCGTAGTCAGTTTCCTTCCCCAGTTTCACCATGAGCGCGCCGCGCTGCTCGAAGCCGGAAACACCATCTATACCGCATGGGCAGGCCTGTTTGGCGATTGCGGCGCATACTCGGCCTGGGTGATTGCTTATGATGCCGGTACGCTCAAACAAACCAGCGCGATCGATCTCGTGCCCAACAATTCCGGGGGTGGCATGTGGATGGGCGGAGGCGGACCCGCCGCAGACGCAGCCGGGAACGTATATGTTATCAGCGGAAACGGGTTTGCTGACACCCCCGGGGCGAACAGCAGTTATGGGAATTCGTTCGTGCGCCTTTCCACTTCCGCTGGCCTGACCGTCGGCGACTACTTCACGCCGAACAACACCAGTTCCGAGGATGCCGCGGACCAGGATTTCGGTTCTGCAGGCCCGTTGCTGCTGCCAGATCTGACCGACGCCAGCGGCACGGTGCGGCATCTGGCCGTGGGCGCCGGAAAGGATGGCAACCTTTACGTTTTGAACCGGGACAACCTGGGCCAGTTCAACTCCACGAAAAACAACATTTACCAGCCGGCAATCCAGCTGGCCACCGGCGAGAATCATTCCTCACCGGTGTTCTTCCAGAACACCGTTTACCTCTGCCCGACAAACAATGCATTGAAGGCTTTCCCCGTTTCACAAGCATTGCTCGGGACCTCGCCATCCTCGCAGAGCGCCCATCTATTCGGTAGTAATGGAGCCGTTGCCAGCATTTCGGCAAATGGCGCCTCGCAGGGAATCGTTTGGGCCCTGGACTGGGAAGCGGGAATCTTATTCGCCTACGACGCCCGCGACCTTACCAAGGAACTTTACGATTCGAACCAGGCGGCTTCCAACCGAGATCATTTCTCAGCGGTCGGCGGGCATTTCATTACGCCGATGGTCGCAAACGGCAGGGTCTATGTCGGCACCAGGACCAGCGTCGCCGTGTTTGGCTTGCTGTGACATCGCTGTGCCGGTCGAATCGAGAGCAGTTATCCCCGCGTCTTCCCGAGCCAGCCCGCCATCAGCGCTAGCGATCGCGCCGGCATCCCGCCGCAGACGATTGTCGGCACGGAATTTTCCCGCATCGCCACTTCCTGCGAGCGAATTCCGTGCGAAGGGCATGGCGTAAGAGGAAACCGAGAAGCGATCGGAACGTCAACGGGGGGCTCGCGTCAACAAGCCCGCGCAAACCTATTTGTGGGTCCTCAGATCTTTCAGGAGCTGATGAACCAGACCATTGATATCGCCCTGCGTCAGCGTGAAGGTGTTGGAGTGCACGGGCTTCTCGCCGACGGCGCGGTAGACCAGGTGCTTTGTCGACTGTTGGACGAGATCAAAGACAATGGTTCCTTGCCGGAAGCGAATGTGTTCGTAGCCAGCCGCCGTCGGCCCCCAGCCCCACGATTGCCAGCAGCCGAAGGGTCCGCAAACCACACCCGGATAGCCTCCATAAACGGCGGGGACGGCGGCGTCACGGCGTTCCACCGCGAAATGATAGTCCACTACAAACTCGGCGGCCTTGGGATCGCTGATCTGAGTGAGCCCCTTGGAGGCCAGCGTTTGCTCGATGGCGGTCTTCACGCGCTGGCGGACCATTTCGTTATCGGCATTGCTGTCGCGCACCACGGTTTCGTCGCGAGAAATCACGTCGCGTGAGACGACGGCGCGCGAGTCATGAGCTTTGGATTGCTCCGCAACCGGGCGCCACGCCCAGGTGGCCAGTTTATGAATGGGGACGTCTGGATCGCGGGTGATTTGAACGTATTCGTCGCAGCCTGCGAGCAAGAGCCCGCTGAGCAGGGCCGAAACCGCGATCAGGGAGGATTTCCTGAGGCCCATCGTCCAATGCGTCATGAGAGCGTCCTCCGAACAGACACCATTATCACTGTCACTCTATCAAACACCGCCGATGGAAAGGAGTTGCGCATTAAGCCGGGTTTTACGCGCTGGCTCAGTCCGGCAGTCGAATCCAATCTTTGGGCGGGAAAACGATCGGCCAAAACTTGGGATGCGGGTTGGCGAACTCGAAAGCCACGGCGAAATCGCCATCCGCCGTGTCCTCCACGCGCACTACTCGGCAGGCCTCGTCGGCGTTGTTTTGAGGGTTCTTGAGCAACATCGGCTGCCCCACGTGCAGCTCCGTCTCGATTCTCATGAGCCCGCCGTGAGCGTTGACGACCTGCGTCATGGCGTCAAACTGCCGGCGTTCGCGCGCATGGTCTTCCGCGATGACCGTAATGCGCATGCGCAGCACGACGCGTTCGCTGCGGCGGCGATCTCTCGGATTGCAGGAGCTTGCCATCACCGGAAAAGGAGCGATCTGGGGTTCGCGCCGATTCTACCTTGAGAGGTTGCCTTCGACCGGCAGCCTAAAAAGCCAGTTGCCTAAGAAGGAAAGGTGCAAGCCTGCTTGTCCCGCGGCTAACGTTAGCGCCCGGCGGCATCGCGCAACCCTTCAGCAATCCGCGAAGCTGACATTCCTCGAGCGGCTCCAGCCGCACGCGCCGGCCTTCGAGGACGACGGGCGCAACCACCTTTCCGTGAACATGAGCACGAAATTCTCGCGAACAGTAGCGAGCGCCAATTTGGTTGAATCTTCGTTTTCCGCTTGGGATGTGCGGAACCTTTCCGAGATGCTTCGTTACGCGTAGTAAGAAGCCAGCATGGAGCGGCCTCGTATGGGGAAGGAATCGCCCGATCTCGAGATTCGCGCAAACTTCCAGACGAGCGAAACATCCATCCGCCCGTGCGCTGCTTCCTGGCGGAGGATTTCGAGCGCTTCCTCCGGGGTGAAGGCTTCCCGGTAGGGGCGGTCGTTGATCAGCGCATCGTAAACGTCGGCAACCTGCACAATGCGCGCCTTCAGCGGGATTTCCTCGGCCAAGAGGCCGTCCGGATATCCTGTGCCGTCCATCCGCTCGTGATGGTGCCGGATGATCGGAAGGATGGGCCGGAACAATTTAAGCGGTGCGCAGATTTGCTCTCCCATGACGGGGTGTTGCCGCATGATTTGCATTTCCTGCGGATTCAGGCGTCCCGGCTTGCGTAGAATGCGGTGCGGAACAGCCATCTTCCCAATGTCATGGAGCAGGCAGCCCAGCCGCAATTGCTCCAAATCTTCCTCGGTCATACTCAGGCTCTTTCCCAGCTGCACGGCGCAGTCCGCAAGGCGGTCGGAATGCCCGTCCGTTAAGGAATGTTTCGCTTCGATGCTCCGCGCAAGAGAAAGAATCACGCCCTTAGCCTTTTCGTCGATAAGATTCTTGAGTTTCATGAGTGATTCGATGCGGCCGAGCCAGTCGCCCAACGATGAAGGCGTGCCCCAGAAGTCGGCCGCACCCGCTTCACGTCCTTGCTCGAGTTCTCTCGGAGTCGGTGCCGCGGAAACCAGAACAACCGGGGTTAGGTGATTCACTGGATCCTCTTTCAGACGTCGGCAGAGCTCGAAACCGCGGACCTGCGGAAGATGATCGTGCAGCAAGACCAGGTCAGGTTGCAGCTCGAGGCAAAGTCGCCGCGCTGATTCCGCGTTATCGGCCGTCAAAACGTCGTACTTTTGGTCTTCCAGGAACGCTTTCCAATTTTCTCGTTCCGCCGAGGCCAGGTCCACAAGCAAGATCGTCGGGTTCATGAGCCCGTACCTCTACCCTTTCTTCAGTCTTGCCGGAGGTCCGATTCGCAGGGAAATCCCAGGCCCTGTATCGACGGGCTTTTAACCTCCGAATGATTGGGGACGTGGAGATTTGAGGTGCTCGGCTTGGTTTAGGTTGTGCTTCTGAGAGGCCAAAAGAGCGGGCCTCCTAAGTGCCCTAGAATTCGCACCTTGCGCACGAAACCGCAGAAATGCGTGCGGGGGAAAGGCGGAGTAAATTGCGCGGAACCTGTAAAGTTTACCCGCAACCAGGAAGGCTTTCGCGCTTTTTCGACAAGTATTCGCCGCGCTGCCGGAATGCTCAGCGAAATAGTGGTAATCGTTAGTCCTTGCGGTTCGGGCCCATCGACGTACCGCGAGTCGGGTGCGCTCGGGCGAACTGCTGAGGTATGATAGAGTCCTTAGCGGTGCGATAAACTACGGTGACCATGCAGACCACAAAAAATGGGAAAATCCTGCTCCGGGTGAGGCCGCGCGGCTTTTGCGCCGGTGTCGTGCGCGCCGTGGACATTGTGGAATTGGCGCTAGAAGCCTACGGCTCTCCGGTCTACGTCCACCACGAAATTGTTCATAACACGTACGTCGTCGAGCAGTTACGCCGCCGCGGCGCCATTTTTGTCGAAGCGATCGAGGAAGTCCCGCACGGCGCGGTGCTGGTTTTCAGCGCCCACGGCGTGCCCCCGACCGTGCGCGACGAAGCCAAAGCGCGGGCGCTGAAAGTCATCGATGCCACCTGCCCGCTAGTAACCAAGGTTCACTTGGAAGCGCTGAAATTTGCGCGCGAGAAGCGCACCATCATCCTGATCGGCCACAAAGACCATCAGGAAATCATCGGGACCTCCGGTGAAGCTCCCGACAGCACTCTCGTGGTGGACTCGGTCGCGGCCGTGGACGCGCTGGAAGTCGAGGACCCGCAGAAGCTCTCCTTCCTCACGCAGACGACCTTGAGCCTTTACGACACTCAGGAAATCGTAGCGCGTCTTCGCCATAGATTTCCCGCCATCCAGGGGCCGGCCAGCGATGACATCTGTTATGCCACGCAAAACCGCCAGGAGGCTGTCGAACAGGTGGCCAAGGACGTGGATCTCATCCTGGTCGTCGGTTCTCCGAACAGCTCGAACTCCAACCGCCTCGTGGAAGTGGCGCAACGCCGCGGCGTCCAGGCAAAACTGATCGACTCGGCGTGTGACATCGATGTAGGTTGGCTCCAAGGCGTTTCACGCGTGGGCCTGACGGCGGGCGCTTCCGCGCCGGAAGTCCTTGTCGAGCAGGTCAGTCAGCGTTTGGCGGAGCTCGGCTTTACCGATCAGCGCGACTTGGATCTCATACGCGAAGACGTGCGGTTCATCTTGCCTCCGGAATTGGCGACCATCGCGCCGGCGCCGCGCCGCTGAGAGTTTGGTTGTCGACCGTTCCCGGGGGAAACGCCGCGCAGGACCGGAAGAACCGCATGCTTCCGTTCCGGTCTTGGCAGTACCGGCGCGGCGGCTGGATAGCTCAGGACAGGGAGCCTAACTTGTCGGTTAAGATCGTCCGTCAACCGAAGAAGATTGCCTTGATCGGCGCGCCTTCGAGCGCCGCAGCCTTTTCGCTCGGCAGCGAGAAAGCCCCCGCGGCTTTGCGTGCCGCCGGGATTGTTGATCGGCTCCAGACCGCGGGTTACGAGGTCATCGATCACGGCGATTGTGCGCCGCGCCTTTTTGCCGACGACGAAGAGCATCGCCGGGCCCGCAATCTCTCCCAAATCGTCGCCGGCCTCAACGACCTGAAGCTGCGCGCGGAATTGGCGGTGAAAAGCGGCGCCTTGGTGCTGGTCCTCGGCGGCGATTGCGCGCAGGCCATCGGCCTGCTGGCCGCCGCTCGCCGCTACTACCACCACCTGAATCTTCTGTGGGTCGACCGCGATGCCGACCTGAACACTCCCGCTTCGACGCCCTCCGGACGCATTGACGGCATGGTGGTCGCGCACATTCTCGGGAAAGGCGCGCCTGAACTGGTTCGCTTTTGGGGAGAGCAGCCGCTCGTGCGCGAACCGGACGTGACCCTTTTCGGACTCGAAAGACTTGATCCTCTGGAACAGGAATATTTGGCCAAATCTCCCATGCGCCACAGCTATGCGGGAGACATTCAATTCCAAGGCGGCACGCGCGCCGCGCAGGAAGCCTTAGCCCACATGCACGCCGAGGCGCACGACTTTGTGCTTCATGTGGACGTGGACGTCATCGCGCAGGAAGATTTTCCGCCGGTCAATGTTCCCGGCCGGGGCGGATTGCGTTTCGAAGAGGTGCAGCTGGCGCTCCTTGAATTCACGAAGCACAAAAACCTGGTGGGGCTTGACATCGCCCAGTACAATCCCGACAAAGATCCCGACGGCGGCGGCGCAAAAAAGCTCGTCGACCTCTTGGCCGAGATTCTCGCGGCGCGCTTGCAAGCCGCGGAAACGCCGGCGACAGAACCTTCCGGCGCCACCGAGGTCTCCTCTTCCGGATCATCCGCTTAGATTTTCTTGCAAAGAGAAATGCGGCCATTGCGAATGCGCACTTCAAGGTGGCGCTAGGAAGTGGCCTTAGAACTGGAGGAAGCCGCCTGCGCGCGCTTGCGCGCATGACGCGCCAGCCCGAGAAACGACAGGTTCAGACCCGCGGTCGCCACATACTGTTCCACTTCCTCCGCCGGCAGGTGTTCGCCGATTTCCGCGCGCATCGTGGCCAGGAAGCAATCCATTGCCTGCTCATCGTTTTTGGCGGTCTGCAGGATTTTCTCGGTCGTTTCCATCCAGCCGTGCAGCCGCTCGCGGAATTGCGCGATGTGTGCGGCGGGGTTTTCGGAAAATCCAAAATGCGTCAAAAACAGACGGTTTGGTTTGCGCTCCAGAATCCTTGCGAAGGAGGAATCCCAGAGCGGCAAGTCGATGTCCGGCGGAGGCGTGGCCGGCATCACGTAAGATTGCCCTTCGATGCCTATCCCTGTCGTGTCACCCACGAAGGCGACGCCCTCGACGTCCTCGAAATAGCTGACGTGGTGCGCGGCGTGGCCTGGCGTGTAGGCCACCTCGATTTTGCGCGAGCCGAGCGTAATGGTCTCTCGACCTTCGAGGATTTGCAGATTCGATTCGGGCACGGGCACCGCTTCTCCGAACAACTCGCCGAGATTGTCCGGCCAAAGCCGCGCCGCGCTTGCCAGCAGCTTCGACGGATCCACCATGTGCGGCGCGCCGAGTTTGTGGACGTACACAATCACTCGCGGATTTTCCCTTACGAGCGCGCCGCTAGCGCCGGCGTGGTCCAGGTGAATGTGGGTCAGCAAAATCGCGTCCAGGTCGCTCACCGAAACGCCGTGCGCGCGCAGCTCGTGGCGCAGCGTGTTTAGCGTGGATCCCGGGCCCGGATCCACGATCGCGTGATGGCCGTCCGATTCCAGCAAGGCCGTGCCGATCGAGCGCGGCCTGGCCATCCAATGGTCATCGAGTGTGGTGATCTTGTGCATCGCCGCCCGCGGAAGTAGTGTAACGCAGGACGCCCCCAATCGATCGTCGGTGCGCGGGCAGGGCGGATTTACTGTCGCGTTCGAATCGTGGATCATGCTTCCCGGGCCCGGCCAAAGAGCAGGACTCAAGCAGGAGAATCACATGTCTAAGCACGCTACGTTTGCGATCACGGTTCTCCTTACGGCTTTCTGTGCCGGGGCTCCGTGCTGGGAAGGGCAGGGCGCAGCCGTTGCGCGCCAAGCGGAAGCCGACGAGTACACGCGCTACGAATTGCTCGCTCCGGATACGGCAAGTTTCAAGATCTCCTACGAGGTTTCCGCCGCCACCTCCGGCGCAAAGGTTTTTTTCAATGCGATCCGCAAGGGCAGCCTCGCGAGCGACGAAGCGGTTTACGACGCCATGACCGGCGAAGCGCTCCCCTTCGAAGTGGTCTCCGGTTCAGAAGCCCGCAAGGATCCGCTCATGCCGGAGGCCGATGTCTCGGAAAGCTTCATCAAAATTCATCTTGCCCGCGCCGTCCCGCCCGAGGGACGCGGCCGCCTGCTGATCGTGAAAACCTACAAGGACCCGCAGAGCTATTACCGTGAAGGCGGCGGCATCGTTTTCAATCGCGGCCTCGGCATCAAGCGCAACCGCGTCATCCTGCCTGCGGGATACGAACTCGTGAGCTTGAACGTTCCATCGCAGGTTTTGCCCGAACCTGATGGCCGCATCGCCATCAGCTTCATGAATCCTGGCGCCGGGGAAGCGCCTTTGATGATCCGCGCAAAGCCCGGGGCCGAGACCGGCCCCGCAGCGGCGCCGCGTCCCCTGACCGAATCGCGCAGCTGGGAAGCGCCGTTCCCCGGAGAGACCGAGCGGCAGCGCCTCGCCGAACGCGCCCATCAAAATCGTGACATCGTGTACTTCCTCGATCAGCCCGAAACGCACGCCTTTAGCCTCTATCATGACTACACCGAGTCGCGCCCGGGCGTGGATCAATACCTGAACGTGGTTCGCGAAGGCAGCACGGTTTCCGATCCTTCGGCCTACGTCCTCGATACCGGGGAAAAATTGCCCACGCGGCTGATGACCGGCGCGCAACTTTCGGCCGCGAAAATCGACGCGGGTGAGCCGGTCAAGCCGGAAACGCAAATCGTCCTGATTCCCTTTCCACCGGTGAAGAAGGGCCAGTCCCTGCGCCTGCGGATTTCCGAGACCTACACCGCGCCGGCCAGCTACCGGCTCGACGGGGATGAATTGGTCTTCGATCGCAGCCTGGGCCGCTCTCGCAACGCGGTCGTGCTCCCCGCCGGATGGTATCTGACGGCCAGCGCGATCCCTGCCACTGTCTCGCAACTGCCCGATGGTCGCATTCGCCTGGACTTTTGGAATGGCCGCCCGGATTCCGCGGATGTCCTGATCAAAGCGAAACGGCGAACCGCCCCGCCAAGCAAACCGCTCTGAGGCCAGACACTCTCCTCGGGCCAGCTCATGGGGAGTTCCTGGGTGGCCGGCTTTCCGCTCATAGGGCTCATACAAAATCGTTTGCACAAAATGGTTCTTGTGGAATACCCTGTTGCCCGGTGCGTCCTGTTAATTCCTGTTTTTCCCCGACAACGAGGGGGATTCGTGTGCGATGGGGCGCGAGTTGACCGGGCGGGATGAGCTGCGATACATCCGAACTTCCGCCTCGTGCAGCACCGGTTCACGGCGGATATGCGAATCAATCGGGATCCCAGAATGGTCTTAGGAGGAACAGATGCGCAACTGGTGCCTTCGATCAGCCTTGAGTGTTCTACTGGCGTCGCCTCTCTGCGCGCAACAGAAAGCTGCCGGCTTCCCCGATGACACCGCTACCCGCGGCGAAGCTGCCGCAGCGAAACCTTCCTCCGGAACAAACGACGCGGTCGCGACCGGTCAGCCATCCTTCTCCAAAGAGGTCTTCGCCCTTCCCGCCATCCCCCATCCGAAGGCTTTTCCCAAACCCCAAGCGGCGACTGCGAAGGACACGCGAGCGCCGGGCCAGCTCGCGCCTCGCTATGAGATCAGCGGCATGTATTTTTACGTGAACGCGGCGCCCGGCAGTCCTTTCGCCAATTTCGGCAATCACGGCGGCGGCGCCTCTTTCGCTTACAACGCCTCGCGATGGCTCGGTTTGACCGCCGAACTGGGCGGATACAACTTCAACCGCAACCTCTTTCCTCTCACGGGAAGCAACGCTTCGGTGAACGGAACCATGGTCAGCTACCTTTTTGGCCCGCGCCTCAACTTGCGCAAATTTGACTACTTCGTACCGTTCGCCCACTTCCTGCTGGGCGGCGCACACAGCGGCACTGAGATGACCGGGGCGGGCCGTCAGAGTTCCTTCGCCATTGCCGCCGGCGGCGGCGTGGACATGGTGCTGACGAAATATCTAGCTTGGCGAGTTGCCCAGTTGGATTACTTCATGACCAATTTCTCGGGTCCCGCCGTCGGGGGCAACGCGCGCCAAGACAATTTCCGGGCGGGCACCGGCGTGGTATTTCGTTTCGGAATTCCCAATCCGCCGCCTCCGCCGAATCATCCGCCCGTGGCCGCCTGCTCCGTGAATCCAACTTCCCTTTACGCGGGCTCGGGCGATTCCGTTGCCGTGCAGGTCAACGCCAGCGATCCTGACAACGATCCCCTAACTTACAGTTACTCGGCTACCGGCGGCAGAGTCGAAGGTAACGGCGCGGATGCGCGCTGGAACTCTACGGGCGTGAGCGTTGGCTCCTACACCGTGAACGTAAGAGTGGATGACGGAAGGGGCGGCACGGCTTCCTGCAGCGCCGACATCAAGGTGGAAGAGAAGCCCAACCATCCGCCATCGGCCAGCCTCTCGGTCGAGCGCAGCCCGATTCTCCCTGGTGAACACACTGGAATCACCTGCAATGGCAGCGACCCGGACAACGATCCGCTGACTTATAGCTACACGGCCTCCGGCGGGCAAATCACTGGCAGCGGCTCGAACGTGCAATTTGATGCGACCGGCCTGCAACCCGGCACTTACACCGTCAAGTGCACGGCCAATGACGGCCGCGGCGGCACCGCCGATGCTTCCGGCAACGTCGAGGTCAAGGAACCCCCGCAAGTGCATGAACTCGAGACCAAGCTGGCCTTGCACAGTATCTACTTCCCGACGGCGCAGCCCACCGAGGCCAAGCCCACCGGCGGATTGCTGGCCAGCCAGGCCGCCACCCTCGACGCTCTCGCGAGCGATTACCTCGAGTATTTGAAATTCCGCCCGGCGGCCCATCTGATTCTCGAAGGTCACGCCGACTCTCGCGGGGCAAAAGAGTACAACATGAAACTCTCCGAACGCCGCGTCGAACGCGCCAGGAGTTACCTTGTCGAGAAAGGCGTGCCTGCAGACCATCTCGAGGTCAAAGCCTTCGGCTTTGAGAAAAATATGACCTCGGACGAAGTCAAGAAGCTGCTCGATGAGAACCCCGACCTGTCTGTGGCGGAAAAGCAGAAGCTCATCAAGAATATGGAGACCGTCCGCATGGCCAACAATCGCCGGGTAGACGTGACCCTCGGCACGACCGGCGAGCAGTCGGTCCGCCGCTTCCCCTTCAACGCCCAGGACGCTTTGACACTGCTCAGCAGAGGCGGCGGTGGTCGAGCAAAAGCGAAGGCACCTGCGGCCAGGAAGCCGGCTCCAAAAGCAAAGACCGCAGCGCCCAACAAGCCAGCCAAACCCTAAAGAGTCGACAGGCATCTGCCGCTTCTTTGCCTACGCAAAAGGTTAGAAACGGGCTCCTTCAGAAGGTTCCTGTTGCCCGTCTTTCTTCCTGCTTCCCGCGGCGTAGGGAGGGATAGTTAGGAGTCGAGACCATCTCGATGCTGGCGCTCCCGCCTGCGCGAGACGGTGCGCAAACGAGCCGCTCCGCTCGGGTTCCTCGTGTCTGCCTTATCTGTTTTCTTGTTTGCTTGGGCGCGCGAAGGAACCGCTCCTGTAAGTCCCGAAAAACTCGAGCACGCGTCGCTTAAATTCTTCCGGGTAAAACCCCAGCGCGGCGGTATGGTAGGCATGGGGCACCACCCATAGCTGTTTGGGCCCGCGCGCGGCATCGTAAATCATCTGCGTGTGCCGGCAAGGCAGCGCCACGTCCTTTTCATCGCAAACGAGAAGCACCGGAAACGCCCGCGCGGCCACCGCTTTCACCGGCGAAACTTCCTCTAGCGGAATGCCGGTGAGCCTCGCTCCGCGATACAACAGTGTCCACGCGAACGGCGACAGCAGCGTCTTCCCGAGCCACGGATATTTGCGCAACCCCGCATAGTCGTAAGCTGCCTCGCGAAGATTGGCAAAGGAAGCTTCCGCCACCACCGCTGCGATGCGCGGATCGCTCCCGGCGGATTCGAGCGCAATGGCCGCGCCCATCGATTCACCCAGAGCGAAAACATGCCGAGGCAGCGGGCAGGGACTGCCGGTGCCGTGGTACTGGCTTGCGAGACAACCCTGCCGGGCGTCCTGAAACAGTCTGTCAATGACCGCGCGCGTGTCTTTGCGTTCGAGCCAGCCGTAGGTGGCCGTAGAGCCTTCGCTCGCGCCGTGGGCCCGCGCGTCCATCATCACCACTCCGTACCCGGCGCGCAGCAGGACTTCCGCTTGGCCGGTGACGCCGACGCGGTTGTCCGCCACGCCGTGAAACAGCAGCACCCAGGAGCCGTTGGGATTCCGGGGCGTGACCTTCCAGCCGGAGAGCAGCACACCGTCCGGCGCCCGCACCTCGAACGGCTCGCGGTCCGCGTGGGTGAGCGCGAAAGACGCATCGGCTCCGCGAATCAGGTCGGGCGTAAGTTCGCGCCGGATGGGATGCAGATACGCGGGCGCCACCAGCCACCCCGCCACCGCTGCCAGCACCGGCGGCAGGAGCAGCAGAATCAGCATCACGCGAAGGATTCGTCTACGCATGTGCGGGCGCAGGATGGCAACCCCTCAGCAGAAGATACGTAGGAGAACGGGCGGCAAGTTCTTGCTTCGATGCCGATCTCAAGGTTTGACGTTCCTTTCGTCGATGCCCAAGGAGGGAACGCCTTGGTCGGTACCCGGAATCCACCGCAATCAGAACGGCAGGGTCCTCTCACAAAGGCGTCTGATCAAATCAAAACCAAGTGCCGGCTTTGTGTTGGCGATATGGTTCGCCGAAAATGCTTCGAGCCAGGTGCCCCCCGCGTGCGCACCATGACCACAAAGATCGGCAACATCCACGGGTAACCGCGGAAGAGGAACAGGCCGATGATAACGAAGGGCTGCACCTTCTGTCGATCAAAGCAAAGCTGAGGCTTGGTAGAGACGGTATTGCCGCGGTAGCCTTTTCGTGAAGTGAAAGGGAGCGGCGCGACGCGGCGAGCGCCGTCTGGAAGAGGAAGAGGAAGAGGAAGATGAAGAAGATGAAGCTGGCGGCAGGGCAAATTCGGTTGGCGGCGACCGACCTGGGCAATCACCTGGCATGCCGCCACTTGACGACGCTCGATCTCGAAGTCGCTCAAGGGAAGCGGGCGGAACCCGATTGGGCCGCGCCGGATCTGGCGGTGATTCGGGAACGCGGCGAGCGGCACGAGCGGGAATATCTGGCGCATCTGGGGGCGAAGGGACTAACGGTCGATACCCTGAGCCACATCCCGCACCAGGAAGAGAAACGACTGCTTCGGGAAACCCTGGCGCTGATGGAGCGCGGCGCGGAGGTCATTGCGCAAGGCGCGCTCGGCGACGGCGAATGGTTTGGGCGGCCCGACATCTTGCGGCGCGTGGCGGCGCGGAGCAAGCGCTGGGCGTGGTCCTATGAGGTGGCGGACACCAAGCTGGCAAAGGAAACGAAGGCAACCACGATTCTGCAACTCTCGCTGTATTCGGAGCTGCTCGGGAAAATACAGGGGACGACGCCGGAGTTTCTGTGGGTGATACCGCCGGGGGAAGGGTTTGCGGGCGAAAAATATCGCGTGTCCGAGTATGCGGCGTATTACCGCTACGTGAAGGCGAGACTGAGCGAGGCGGTTGGTTCACTTCCGCAGGCGGTCCCTACCAGGGCGGGCCAGTATTGGCTCGAGTTTGCGAGGGGAAGGGATACGGTCGCGGCGAGCTATCCGGAGCCGGTGGAGCACTGCAACATCTGCAGGTGGTTTCGCGAATGCGATGCGCAAAGGCGCGCGGACGATCATTTGTCGCTGGTGGCGGACATGCGCCGCCAGCAGCGCGATCAATTTGAGGCCTGGAACGCAGGAACCGTGGCGAAGCTGGCGGCACTCCCGATTCCACTCGAGGAGAAGCCGAGGCACGGATCAAAGGACGCCTACGTGCGCATGCGCGAGCAGGCGCGCGTGCAGGTCGCGGGGCGCACAAAGAACACGCTGGTGCACGAGTTGCTTCGGCCGGTTACGGAGGGGATGGGATTTTGCCGGTTGCCCGAGCCGTCGCGGGGCGATGTGTTTATGGACTTCGAGGGCGATCCCTTCGTGGGCGATCAGGGATTGCAATATTTGTTTGGGTTCGCGGCGCGGGATTCGGGCGGCGAATGGCTTTACCACTGCCGCTGGGCGCTCGGTCGCGACGAGGAAAAGAAAGCATTCGAGTGGCTTGTGGATGAAATCATGCGATTGCGTGCGGCCGATCCGAAGATGCACGTGTATCACTTCGGCGCGTACGAGCCAGGCACGATGAAGCGCTTGATGGGCATGCATGCGACGCGCGAAGACGAAATCGACCGCATGCTGCGCGCCGGCATGCTGGTGGATTTGCATCAAGCATTCAAGCAAGGCGTCCGGGCCAGCGTGGAAGAGTACTCGCTCAAGAAAATTGAAGCGTTTTACGGATTCCAACGCGAGACGCCACTGGAGAAGTCGCGGAGCGCGATGCGCTACATCGAGCACCGCCTGGAGTTGGGCCGGGGCGACGACGAGATGCCGGAGGAGCTTCGCGCAGTGATGGAGGGATACAACCGTGAGGATTGCGTTTCGACCTCGAGGCTGCGCGAGTGGCTGGAGGTCGAGCGGAAGGCGCTGGTACAGAGCGGAACGGAAGTGCCGCGATTTGTGGACCGCGAAGAAGCGCCGTCGGAAGAACTGGACGAAAGGCAGAGGCGCGTTGCGGCGCTAGTGGAAAGACTGACAGACGGGATTCCCGCGGACCTCGAGGCGCGCACGAATGAGCAGCAGGCACGCTGGCTGCTGGCGCAACTCGAGGACTGGCACCGGCGAGAGGACAAGGCCACGTATTGGGAAGGCTACCGGCTGGCCGACCTGGACGATGGCGATCTCTTGGAAGACAGAGCGGGATTGGCGGGACTGAAGTTTTTGAAGCGCTTGCGGGTGGCGCGAAAAATTCCCGTGGATCGCTACAGCTTCGCAAAGCAGGAGACCGAAGCGCGCGTCGAGAAGGAATTGTATTCGAAGGGCGAGAAGTTCGGGGCGGTGGTCGAAATCGATCCGGTCCGACGCACGGTCGACATCAAGAAAACCAAGAAAACGGCGGAGATGCATCCCACCGCGGTGTACGTGTGGGAGCGACCGCTTAGCGTGAAAGAGCATGCTGAAGCTCTTTTCCGGATCGGCGAGTGGGTGGCGGCGAATGGCATCGAGGCGGCCGGGAGATACCGCGCAGGGCGGGACTTGCTGTTGCGGAAGCGGCCGCGGCTGGGCGAAGGCGAAACGCTTGAACCGCGTGCGGGGGAGAGCCCGAAAGGCACGGCTTGCCGGATCGTATCCGCCCTGCATGATTCGGTGTTTGCCATACAAGGGCCACCCGGTGCGGGCAAGACGTTCACCGGCGCGCGGATGATCTGCGAACTCGTGAAACAGGGCAAGAAGATTGGCGTGACGGCGCTCAGCCACAAAGTGATTCGGAAGCTGCTCGAGGAAGTCGTGGATGCGGCCGAAGAAGTCGACCAGCTAGGGGTGAACCCCATGCAGCGGTCCGACGACCAAGAAGGGACCGAGGACATTGCGATCGCCAGGAAAAACGAAGAGGCATGGGACGCGCTAGCCTACGGGAAGGCTAAAGTTGTGGGCGGGACGTCGTGGCTGTGGTCGCCGGAGGCGGCGTTCGAGGCCGTCGATGTGCTGTTCATCGACGAAGCGGGACAAATGGGACTGGCGGACGTGCTCGCCGTATCGCAGGCGGCGAACAGTCTGGTGCTGATCGGTGATCCACAGCAGCTGGAGCGGCCGCTCAAGGGCAGCCATCCCGATGGAGCGGAAAAGTCCGCGCTCGAGCACCTGCTGGGAGACCACAAAACCATTCCGCCGGACATGGGATTTCTATTGCCGAGAACTTGGAGGCTGCATCCGAAGATCTGCGATTTCACATCGGAGCTTTTTTATGAGGGGCGATTGCAATCCGAGGCATTGACGCACAGCCGCGTGCTCGAAGGCCATCCGTGGCTCGAGGGTGCGGGGTTGTGGTTTGTGCCGGCGGAGCATGAGGGGAACAGGAACTCCTCGGCCGATGAAGTCGAACTGGTGGCGCGCATTGTGAAGGGATTGTTGCGACCGGAAGTGAAGTGGTTTTCGAGTGCGGGCAGGCAACGGCGGCTGAAAGAGGAAGACATTCTGATTGTTGCGCCGTACAACGCGCAGGTAGCTGATTTGTCGGCGCGGCTGCCGGATATGAAGATCGGGACGGTGGACAAATTTCAGGGCCAGGAAGAAGCGGTGGTGATTTATTCGCTGACCACGTCGTCGCCGGAAGACGCGCCCCGCGGAATGGAGTTTTTGTATAGCCTGAACCGGCTGAATGTGGCCACGTCGCGAGCAAAGACGGCGGTGATTGTAGTGGGGAATCCGCGGCTGTTTGAACCACAGTGCCGGAGCCCGCGGCAGATGCAGCTCGCCAATGCGCTGTGCCGTTACCGGGAAATGGCGGTGGTGAGGGAGGCTTCTGCGATTTAGCGGCATGACCTTTCTTGGTTCAGAGTTGCGCGACCAGATCCACTCGAGCGAGCGGGTTCAGTTCGTGGGCTTCTTGCCGTGGGAAATCACGGCGACGTCGCGCTGTTCGGCGCCGCTAAGCTGAGAGGGATCGCAGGCATCGGAACCATCGAGGCACTGGCGAAGCTCCCGGTTGTGCGTTTCCTGGGCAACCTCTTGCTGTCCTTCGCTGCCGAGCAGAGCGCGGTTGCAGTCGCCCATACCTTCCAGGCAATTCTCGAGGTTGTTGTAGTGATTGGCTTCTTCTGCTTGTTGTTTCTGGTCTTCGGTGAGTTGTGACTGGTCGCAAATCCCGGTTCCGTCCAGGCAGGACTGGAAGTTGCGGACGCGGGCGATTTGCGCCACTTGCGCTGCTTCTCGGTCAAGAGGGTGGTATCGCACCCTCCGATGCCGTCCACGCAACTCTCGAGGTTCTGAATGCGACGGGCGCGGGCGACCTCCTGTCGCTGCTCGGCAGTCAGCTGTTTTTTGTCGCAATCGGCAAATCCGTGGAAACAGTCCAAAAAATTGTTTGCCCGCGCGGCGCCCCGGACCGCCTGCTTTTCCTGCGGATTGAGCTGGGCATAATCGCAGGACGCAAAACCTTCCAGGCAGTTCTCGAGATTCTCCGCATGGCCTGAGGCAATCTTTTGCGGCGCGGCCCGTAAAGCGGTGCAACCTGCGCCCAGCACGATGGAGAAGACCCATGGGCGTATGTTCATGCGCTACCCTCCAAACGTGAGTTCCCTTTGCACACCTGCGCCGTCTCTCGCCGTCGGTTATCCAATGCGGTGGGCTATCCAATAGGAATAGACGCCGAATCGTGCGCTAGGGTTATCCGCGCCGGGCAAATATATCGCAATACGATATAAGTTCGCGGGGGCGAAGATGCGACGAAGTCAGGGCAGGAAAAGAAGCGGCGAGCAACCGGGAGAGGAAGATGGCTCGTGCCAAGTCGGCGAGAAGAGGACGCCCCTCGCCGGCGCTTCCTCGGATGGGACCGTCAGCGAACGGTGACGACCAAGGACTGCGATTTGGTGTCGCCAGCGGCGCCGGTGATGGTGAGCGTGTAGGTGGTGGTCTTGGCGGGAGTGACCTCGACACAGCGGGCATAGGAGGGCCAGACGGGATTGGATTGCGGTTCGAGCTTGACCGTCTTGGCGTTGGCGACGCCGTAGCAAACCTGGACCGACTGACCGCGGCGCATCTCGCCGGGAGTGGCGTAGAAGGTTTGGATGGCGAGCTGCTTGCCGCCCATTTGTTCAAGCGTCGAGAGGTCGTCCTCGCGCTGCTTTTCGGTGCGCTCTTGCCTGAAACGATGTTCGAAGGCGCGGTTTTGCCACCAGCGGGAAAAGAAAATCCAGCCGACGACGAGCGCAACAACGGCGACAAGGCTCCAGGAGTAAAAAGAAGAAGTCTTGAAGAGGGATTTGGACGGCGGATCGGGTTGCGGCAACAAGTTGTTTGCTCCTGCGGACCGGGGCCAAAGGAAAAAATAGCGCGGAACGCGCAGGTATGCAAAACAAGCGTCGGTGCCGCCTAAGGCAAAACCATCAAAGCGAATTATTCGTCGAGGGTGGCGGCGGAGGAGATGGTGAATTTTGCGGAAACGCCCTCGGTGGGAGGCTGGCCGGGGCCGGAGACCGGCTGGCCGCCGCCGATCCACACCTCCACCGGGCCAGGGACGACACGGCGAACGCCGTTGTCGTCAACCAGGCTCAAGTCGCGGTCGCGCAAAGTGAAAGAAACGGTCTGCGAAGCGGATGCGGCGAGATGGATTCGCCGGAAGCCAGCGAGCGCGCGAATCGGCGCGCCGTCCACACCAGGATGCGAGAGATAGAGCTCGACAACTTCGTCCCCGCCAAGCGAGCCGGCATTTCTAACCAGCGCGGAAGCCGTAACGGCTGTGCCGGACGCGACCTGGTCCGGAGTGATTTTTCCGTCGGAGTAATGGAAGGAAGAGAAGCTCAAGCCGTAGCCGAAAGGGTAGAGCGGCTGCTCGGTGAGGTAGCGATAAGTGCGGCCATTCATGCTGTAGCTCGTGAAGGGCGGCAGTTGCGCAACGGATTTGTAGAAAGTGACCGGCAAGCGGCCGGCGGGATTGTACTCGCCGGAAAGAACGTCGGCGACGGCCGTGCCGCCTTCTTCGCCGGGATACCAGGCTTCGAGGATGGCGGCGGCGTGCTCCTGCGACCAGTTGACAGCGATCGCGCTGCCGCTCGTGAGAACCACGATGAGCGGCTTTTTGGTGGCGGAGAGAGACCCGAGAAGCTCTTCTTGAAGACGAGGCAGGCCGAGGCTGAGGCGATCGCCGCCGAAGAACCCAGGATCGCTGCTGTCGGATTCTTCGCCTTCGAGCTGGGCGGTTAGCCCCACAACGGCAATGACGACGTCCGCCTTGCGGGCGGCGTCCACGGCTTCCTGCGTGAGGTTAGGCGGCAGCCAGAGAAGACGCGCGGTGGACTCCCAAGAATGATGAAAATACTCCAGGCGAATGGGATAAGGATGACCGGCCTCGAGATGAACGAGCGTGGTCATGGTGCGGGCGCCGTGAGGATTCCAGTCGTCAACGATTTTCTTGCCGTCGAGAAAGAGGCGCGAGCCGCCGTCCGTGTGGACACCCAGCCGATAGTCGCCGTCGACGGGAGGGACAAGATTGCCGCACCACCGGACGGAATAGCTTTCCCTGGGCACACCGGGGGCGGGGGAGACATTATTCCACTCGAAGTTCACGGAGGTATCGATGCGGGTGGCGGCGGGTGGGCCAGAAAGAGTGGTATTCGAGAAGAATTCAGCGGAGAGGCCGGGGATGGCTGCCCCCTTACAGGGGACGATATTGCCATATTGTAGGCTGCCCTGAAGATTGGGCAGAAAAGCTGACGCCGGTATCGGGATGGCGCTGGTTTCGGTGAGGGGCGAGCCGATGGCGGTCGTGATTCTCGCGCCGCGGAAGCGCTTGCGAATGCCGTCGAGAATGGTGGTGTAGGCCGAGGGCGTGCCATTGTAGTTGCCAAGCAGGACGGGCAGGGAATCGGCGTTGGGGCCGACGACGGCGATGGACTTGACCGAAGATCTCAGTGGCAGGAGGTTGCCCTCGTTTTTCAGCAGCACGATGGATTGGCGCGCAGCTTCGAGAGCGAGCTGGCGATGAGCGGGCGTGTCATTGTCGGCGAGAGTAAGCTTCGACCAGGGCACCGATTCCGGTGGGTCGAACATGCCCAAGCGGAATCGCGCTTCAAACAGATGCTTTACCGCGCGATCGACATCGCCCGGGGAAAGCAGGCGATTCTCCACGGCGAAGGGCAGCGCCGCGTATTCCGGGCCGCAGCTCAAGTCGGTTCCCGCTTTAACCGCGAGGGCATCCGCCTGTTCCAAGGTAAGAACGTATCCGTGGCCCTGATGAATATCGCTGATGGCCCAGCAATCGGAAACGACGTAGCCCTTGAAGCCCCACTTGCTGCGCAACGTGTCCAGCAGAAAATGATTCGCGCATGCCGGCTCACCATGCACGGCGTTGTACGCGCACATGACGGAATCCGCGTGGCCCTCCATGACCGTGGCGCGAAATGCGGGGGCATACGTGTCGGCAAAATCGTGCGAAGAAACGGGCACGTCGAAGCGATGACGCAGGGTTTCCGGGCCGCTGTGAACGGCAAAATGCTTGGGGGTGGAAACCGTTTTCAGATACTTGGGATCGTCGCCCTGCAGCCCGGTGACGAAAGCTACGCCAATGCGACTGGTGAGAAAAGGATCTTCTCCGTAAGTCTCCTGTCCGCGTCCCCAGCGCGGATCGCGAAAGATGTTGATGTTCGGCGACCAGAAGGTCAGGCCGAAATAGCGGCCGGTATTTCCGTGCTGGATAGCGTCGTTGTACTTGGCGCGAGCTTCGGTCGAAACGACATCGGCGATGCGATGAACAAGGTCGGTGTCCCAGGTGGCAGCGAGGCCGATGGCTTGCGGGAAAACCGTAGCGTGTCCCGCGCGCGCGACACCGTGCAAGCCTTCGTTCCACCAGTTATAAGCAGGAATTCCGAGGCGAGGGATGGCGCGGGCAATGTCCTGCATTTGAGAAGCTTTTTCGTCGAGCGTCATGCGGGAAACCAGGTCGTCGACGCGCTGGTCGACGGGAAGACTGGGGTCCAAATAGGGCGGGCGCGGCAAGTCGGGCGATGAGGACACCTTCGCAGCAGATTGTGCCGCCAGCTGCGACGCGCCAAGAAGAGTCAAAAACGAGGCGGTAAGGATACGGAACACTTTATCCGCATTATTTGCAAGCATGCGTGGAATTTTCCTCGAATACGTGGCGAGAGTCCATAGAGTTTCTATACCGCGGAACGATAATAGTCCTCGAAGCCAACGGCAAGGGCCGCACTTCGCCAGGATCTCTCGCGTGAAAGGCTTTGCAAAGGAATTGCCGGGAGGAGTTCACACCCAGGTGCGGATGCTCGCTTTAGCCGACCCTCGCCCCGCCTTTTTTCCGGTGTTGGAGCTGAACGGCCACGGCTCCATAGGTTTCCAAAAATTTCATGAGCTCAAAAAAGAGCATGACCGGCAAAGGTGAGCGGAGCGTCCGGGGAAGCCTGGCCTTAGGAGAAGCATCACGCCGCCGCCCGACGCGTGCGTCGGTCTGGGGGCAGCTCCTTCGTTGTGTAAAACCGCTCGAAGATGCGGCTCAGAATCTCCTCGTTCATGCCCCAGCCGGTGTCGGTCCTGGCGCGAAGCACATACTTTCCTTCAGGAACATGAGAAAGCATGGATTCCCCGCCCGCGAGACAACGTCGCATTTTTGACTCGCGGCCTGACGGCTACGCGTCCGGCGGCGGGGTTGTTCGCGCCTCTCTGCCGGTTCTTGGCAATAGGGTGATGACCCCAGCTGAGGATTTTTTCTGCCGATGCTCCGCTCTTCCCTGCGAACAGAAATTTATTGCGGGACCGCATTGCTGCAATGTGCCGAGACAGGCTACAATAGCAGTGAGAGAAGTCTAGGAGGACTCGGTTAGTGCTCACGATTCGCCTGTCACGGATTGGCAAAAAGAAGAAGCCCTATTACCGCGTCGTGGTTATCGAGAGAACTCGGCCACGCGATGGCCGCATCAAAGAGGCGGTAGGAACTTATGATCCGCTAAAGAAGCCCGCGGAAATCAAGCTCAACCGAGACCGCATCATGCATTGGATTGGCCTGGGCGCCCAGCCCAGCGATACAGTACGCAGTTTTCTACGTCAGCAGAAAATCGCGTAAACGCAACATCCCAGCTCCCTGAAAATTGCTCGTGCCGGTGCGACCGGGAGGGCGTTTCACGGCGTTCGTGATTCGACTTACCCGTGGTGCAAGTGGAGGCGTGGACCGTTTCTGGAGGGCGTGGTAAGTTGCCGCTGGAAATAACCGCAAGCGGAGCTGCCCAAATGAAGGAGCTGGTCGAAGCAATCGCCAGGGCCCTCGTGGACCATCCCGAGGACGTTCAAGTGCAGACCGTCGAGGGATCGCAGGTGACGGTATTGGAGTTGCGCGTGCACCCCGAGGACTTGGGAAAAGTCATTGGCCGCCAGGGCCGAACGGCCAAGGCGGTTCGCACCCTGCTGGGCGCGGCGGGGATGAAGCTGAAGAAGCGCTTCACGCTGGAGATTCTCGAAGATTGATGTTTTCGCGGCGGCTTTCACGGCCGCTTTTGGCTCCCCGTTTCCCTTGAGCATAGGAACTCCACGATGGGTCCTGGTGGCGCGCATCCTTCGTGCGCGAGGCAATAAGGGCGAAGTCGCGGCTGAAATCCTTACCGATTTTCCGGAACGGCTTACGAAATTGCAGGAGATTTTTCTGGACCTTCCCGAGGGCCAGGGCGAGCCGCAGTGCGTAAAGTTAAAGTCATGCTGGATCAGCCAGAATCATCGCGGCCAGGCGGTTTTTCATTTGGAAGGAGTGGATTCGATTTCGGCAGCGGAGAGGCTTCGCGGACGGGAAGTGCTCCTTCCGCTCGAACAACGCGTGGTTCTGCCAGCAGGGCAGTACTTCGTTTCGGACCTTATCGGCTGCAGCGTATTTGAAACTCCGACAACGCCTCCCGTCCTCGCGTCCTCCCCGTGCTCGCTCGGAGAAGCTCCCGCCCTGCTCGGCACGGTGCGCGATGTCCAGTTTCCCGGCGAAGGGTTGGCCGGGACGCCGCTTCTCGAAGTGGACACATCACAAGGCGAACTGCTGATTCCCTTCGCCGAGGATATCTGCACGAAAATCGATCCACACGCTCGGCGCATCGACGTGGTGTTGCTGGAAGGGCTCCGCGACCTGAATTCCAGAATCAGCAATTCCGTTGCAGGGCGTCACCGTGCATAATCCTAGCGCTGAACGGTCGTCATGCGATTCGATCTCATCACCATCTTTCCGGAGTTTTTCGGCGGGCCTCTCGATCACGGAATCATCCGCAGAGCGAGGGAGGCTGGACTCGTCGATGTGCAGGTTCAGGATCTGCGAGAGTTCACGAAAGACCGCCACCGCAGCGTCGACGACCGGCCCTTCGGCGGCGGCGAGGGCATGGTGCTGAAGCCGGAGCCGCTGTTTGAAGCCGTCGAGTCGGTTTTGGGCCGCAGCGCTGGCGATGCGGCAAAGCAGCATAGGCCGGATCCCGGCACGGCGATTGTGCTCATGTCCGCGGCAGGCAAACTCTTCGATCAGGAGATGGCGCGAAGGTACTCGCGGCTCGAACGGATCATCCTGATTTGCGGGCGCTATGAAGGAGTGGACGAACGCGTGGCCGAGCACCTCGCGACCGAGGAGGTTTCGATAGGCGACTTTGTCTTGAGCGGCGGCGAGTTGCCGGCCATGCTGGTCGTGGATGCCGTAACCAGGCTTCTTCCGGGAGCTCTTGGCAATGAAGCGTCCTCGCAGAACGAGTCGTTCAGCGAGTTCGAGGCGGGCACCCCAAAGGGTCCTTTTGTGCGGGCGCCTTCACAAACCGATACGGGCAAGGCCGGGAACACGACGAATAGCGCAGCGCGCGGGCAGGTCCGCGCGCTGCTGGATTTCCCTCATTACACCCGCCCGGCGGACTACCGCGGATGGAGAGTTCCGGAGACTCTCCTTAGCGGGAACCACCGGGAAGTCATCAAATGGCGCCAGCAGAAGGCCCAGGAAAAGACGCGCCGCAACCGCCCCGACCTGCTCGGAGAGTAATGGAGGAATAAAATAGAACCTGTTGCGGTCCTAAACATCTCATGAGAAAGTGTTTAGGAACGACGGTCGCCATTTAGCATGGTCTCGCGCTCATCGCTTGCATGCGAATAAGAATCAGAGAAAGCGGTCACGCCAACCTGGGCTTCCCGAAGCCGCAGCAGGCGTCGGCCTGTCGCCGCCGTGCGAGGTGTAGGTCGGCCGCTTCTAGCGGCGGCGGAGGTTCTTCGGTCTAGCGCCAATAAAGAAACCGCAAGAATCTTCGAGGCCGCTCGGCAGGGCGGCTTTTTTCTTGGCCGATAGCATCGGCTAAGAAGTGTGAGGCTCCATGGGAGACTATAACCATGGCGGTGGGCTCGCCAAACCCATCGCCATTTATTACGAGCATCCGGACTGGTTCCGGCCGCTATTTCAGCAACTCGACGAGCGCGGCGCAAATTGGCTAAAGATCGAGGCGCGCCATCATTACTACGACGCCGCCTCTCCGGAGCGCGAGTATTCGCTGCTGTTCAATCGCATGAGCCCGTCGGCATGGCAGCGCGGCTTGGCTCACGGAATCTTCTACACCCTGAATTATCTTGCGCACCTTGAAGCCCAAGGTGTGCGGGTAGTGAACGGCTACCGTTGCTTCGCTCACGAGACTTCCAAAGCGCTCCAGCTCAGCAACCTCGAAAAACTCGGTTTGCCGTATCCGAAGGCCCGCATCATCAATCATCCTTCGCAGGCGCTTGCGGCCGCCGAAGCCATCGGCTATCCGGTGGTGCTCAAGCCGAATATCGGCGGGAGCGGCGCGGGAATCGAGCGTTTCAGTTCTCCCGATCAACTGCGCGCCGCCGTCGAAGCCAATCGCCTCTACTTTGGCATCGATTCCACCGCCCTGGTGCAGGAAGCCTTTGCCGCACGCGGCGGAATGATCACGCGCGTCGAAGTCCTGGGTGGTAAATATCTCTACGCCATCCAGATTCACACGACCGGTGAGAGCTTTAACCTCTGTCCCGCGGACATTTGCCAGAACACGCGGGGCGAGGAGCTGACACGCATTGCCTGCCCGGTGGACGCGCCGAAAAACGGCATGAAAGTCGAAGGCTACGAGCCGCCCCGCGAGGTTATCGAAGACGTCGAACGCATCGTCGAGCTCGCTGGAGTCGAGGTGGGCGGCATCGAATACGTTGTCGACGAGCGCACCGACAGGCAGCTTTATTATGATGTGAACGCGCTTTCGAATTTCGTCGCTGATCCGGTGCGCGTGATCGGCTTCAATCCCTACGCGCGGCTGGCCGATTTTTTGATTGCGGAAGCGCAACACCACGAGTCAAAGCAAGCGGGGCGCGTCGTCGTCACGGGAGGCCCGCGATGAGATACGGATACTGGCTGCCCGTTTTTGGCGGGTGGTTGCGCAACGTGGAAAACGAAAACATGAAAGCGACTTGGGCTTACGTGAAGCGCCTCGCCAAGCGCAGCGAGCAAATCGGCTTCGACATAACGCTCATCGCCGAGCTCAATCTCAACGACATCAAGGGCGCGGCCGCGGACTCACTCGACGCGTGGTCCACCGCAGCGGCGTTGGCGGCGGTCACCGAACGCATCGAACTCATGGTGGCGGTGCGGCCTACTTTTCATTTGCCGGCTCTTTTGGCGAAGCAAGCAGCCAACATCGATCACATCAGCAACGGTCGGCTCACGCTAAACGTGGTCTCCTCGTGGTGGTCCGACGAAGCGCGCAAATACGGCGTGGCGTTCGAACAGCACGACGATCGCTACGCCCGCACCAGCGAATGGCTCGACGTTCTCGATGGCGTGTGGAGGCAGGAGCACTTCTCGTTTTCCGGAAAGTATTATCGCGTCGAGGACAACGTTCTTGCGCCCAAGCCCGTGGCCAAGCCGCGCCCCACGCTCTACGCCGGGGGCGAGTCCCCCGCTGCCAAAGACCTGATCGCCCGAAAGTGCGATGCCTACTTGATGCACGGAGACCCGCCGGAACGCGTGCGTGAAAAAATCGCGGACCTGCGGGAACGACGCGCGCGAGTTAACCTGCCGCCGCTGAAATTCGGCATTGCCGGGTACGCCATCGTTCGTGAAACGGAGCGCGAGGCCCAGGACGAACTCCGGCGCATCACCGACGTGCGGCAGTCCGCTGCGGGATACGCGAATTACCAGCAATGGCTCGCGGGCACCGAACTCGAGCAGCGCGTTTCCCTGGAAGATTATTCCGTCTCGAATCGTGGCTTGCGCTCAGGCCTGGTGGGCAGCCCCGAACACGTAGCCGAGCGGCTTGCCGAGTTCCAGGCCGCCGGCGTGGACCTGGTGCTATTGCAATTCAGTCCGCAGCTCGAAGAAATGGAGCGCTTCGCGGAAACGATCATTCGCAGAAATTCGTCGGTGACCACTTCCGCCTAGTACCTGACTTGGATCCTTCTCAGGCGGACCAAGCCACCCCTGGCAGCAGGGTGCTACGGGCAAGGACGACAAAAGCCTGCCTGTCCGGGAGTATCTGCCTCAAAAGAAACGCAGTTAGCGCTCCCGGAAATGCGCTAGGTAAATCGCGAAAACTTGGCTATAATTTTGGTTCGCCTTAGAAAAGCTGGCCCCGCCTCCAGTGGGTCTAAAAGGAAGCACGAACATGAACCCGGCAATTCGTAAATTGCATGAAGCGCAACTGCGCAAAGACCTCCCCGAATTCCGCCCGGGCGACACCGTCCGCGTGAACGTCCGCCTCAAGGAAGGTGAAGGCGAGAAGGAAAAAGAACGTCTCCAGGCTTTTGAAGGTGTGGTCATCTCGAAGAAGGGCCGCGCTTCCAGCGCCACTTTCACCGTGCGTCGCGTCAGCTTCGGCGTAGGCATCGAACGCATCTTCCCCCTGCATTCCCCAACGATCAGCTCCATCGAAGTGGTTGGCAAAGGCAAGGTCCGCCGCGCTCGTCTCTACTTCCTCCGCGATCTGAGAGGCAAGGCCGCCCGCATCAAGCGCGCCGGCCGACAAGAAGAACAGGCTACACCGGTTGCGGCCACGGCCGCCGCCGGCACGGAAGCCAAGGTCTAACCGCCGCTTTGTAGAACACTTTGCTCTGAAACCTAGCCCCTAGCTAGCGCGCGCGATTCGCGCGTCACCGGGTCGCGGGCTACGGCTGGACGTTCGTGACCCCTTCCTCGCCCGGTTTCGGAAAGTGCCTTTCGTACCACGCGATCGAGCGGTCGATCGCATCGATATTGTGGCCGGTTTCCGCAAGGCCGTGCCCTTCGCGCGGATAGCGCACAAAGATCGCTTCTGTTCCCACGTCCTTCAGCGCGATGAAAAACTGTTCCGCCTCGGCGATGGGCACGTCGTTGTCGTTTTCGCCATGCATGAGCATGGTCGGCGTGTGCGCCCGGGCGACCTGCTTCAGCGCGGAGCGCTCCCACGCTACGTCCATCAAATTGCCCTGGTGCAGGAACTGCCCGAACTCCATCTCCTCGTACTGGTTGTAATAGGTCATGTAGTTGTAGCTCACCAGGTTGGCGATTCCCGCTGTCGGCACGGCGGCCTTGAATTCGTTGGTTTGCGTGATCAGCCAGTCCGTCAATTGCCCGCCGTAGCTGACACCCTCGATGCCCATGCGCTCGCGGTCAATCCACGGATTGCGCCGCACTGCCGCGCTGACGCCGTACAAAACGTCCTGACCCTCATTGCCGTTCTGATCGCCAAAGACCGCGTCCGCAAACTTCTGCCCGTAACCGGTCGAGCCGCGATAGTTCACGTTCAGCGTGGCCCAGCCGCGCGCCGCATACACCTGGTTCTTGAAATTGAACGCCGGGCCGTTCTGCCCATGCGGGCCGCCGTGAATGTTCACAATCAGCGGATGCTTGGATTTGGCGGTCATCCCCAGCGGCTTGGTCAGAAACGCTTCGACTTCGTATTTATTGTCGTTGCTTAGGAACGTGAACGATTCCACCTCGGCGATCGGCTTCCCCGCGAGGACTTGCGCGTTCAGATCGGTCAGCTTGCGCGGCGCGGCGGTTCCGCTCTTCAGATACAACTCGTTGAGATCGCGCGGCGACGCGTAGCTGTAGGCCACGACGCCGTCTTTTCCAACCGAGAAAGAGCCAACCGAGCCCGGCTCCTTCACAACGTACTCCGGTTTTCCGCCCGCAACGGGCAGGCGCACCAAATAATTGCTTCCTCGCTCTTGCACCGTGAAGTACACGGAATTGCCGTCCGGTGCCGAGCGCGGCGATCCCTGCCGGCCGTCAAGCACGCCGCCGATCTCGCGACGGTCGCTCCCGTCCGCATTCATGATCCACACGTGCGTATCTTCCATGGTGGTCTCACGGTCGGTCAGGCCGCGGCGCGTCCCGCGAAAGAGAATGCGCCTGCCGTCAGGCGACCACAGCGGATCGTACTCGTTGAATTCGGTGGCGGTGATCCGGCGCACGCTCTTGTCCGCGACTTTCAGCGCGAACACGTCGTAATTGAAGAATTCGTCCTGGTTCGGCTCGGGATTCGTCAAATACAAAATCTCTTTGCCGTCCGGCGACCAGTCGATCGAATGCTCATCCGTGTCGCCGCTCGTGAGTTGGCGAATTTGCTTGGTCTGTAGGTCGACGACGAAAATGTGGAGCCGCTGGTTGTCGTTGAACCGCATCATCCCTTCGCCTGCGTCGGGCTTGTAAAGATAGCGGGTAATCACCATCGGGTCGCCGCTCGCCTCCGCGGCCCGACGGTCTGGTGTGGAGGAAATGTACGCAACCTGCTTCCCGTCGGGTGACCAGGCGAGTTCATTGCCGATTCCCGGCAGCGGGCTGTTCGTGCCTTCGGGCGACGCGATGACGGTAACGCCCGAGCCGTCGGGCTTCGCAATCAGAAGGCCGCGCTGGTCTCCCAGCCGGCCGAAAAAGGCGATCCACCCCCCGTCCGGCGACCACACCGCCCCGCCGCCGCGGTCCTTGTCGCCGCCGAAACGAATCGATTTTTGCGTGGTTAGCTCCATCATCCAGAGCTGGCCGTAAGGTCGTCCCGGCTCATCACGCATGACTACGGAGTAGGCGAGGTGGCGCCCATCCGGAGAGAGCGCCACACCTCCGACGGAACGCAACTTCGAAAGATCACTGCTGACTACTCCTTGCGTCCTCGCAGACGGGAGCGTCGCGACCAGACACCAGGCGGAAAGATAAAGGAGTCTTAAAGCCAGAGAAAGGATTTTCGTGCGACATAGCATGGGGCTCTCCTTCGATTTCTCGAACGGGCATTTTTGACGACCCGAGCCGCGTATCCTGTCATGCAAAAAGTAGCTCCGTCAAGAAAACGCCGCATCACCCATTGCCATCATGCTAAGATTCCCACGCGATGAGCCGGCTCTGCTCTTCCCGTTTCGAGCGAGCGGCGCGCAAATTGGGTTGGACGCGCATCGCCGGCATCGATGAAGCCGGAAGGGGCGCGCTGTTTGGCCCGGTGGTTGCCGCCGCAGTGATTCTCAATCCCAAGCGCCGCATTGTCGGCCTGGACGATTCGAAGAAGCTGACCTCGGAACGGCGCGCGGAACTCCGTGAACGCATCTGCGAGCACGCTGTGGCCTGGGCCGTCGCGGAAGTCGATGCGCAGCGCATCGACGCTTGGAATATCTACCAGGCGTCCCGCCAAGCGATGACCGCCGCCCTCGAACGCCTGGCCATTTCGCCCGACTATCTCCTCATTGACGCCATGCAGCTCGACGTGCTCGTCGAGCAAAAGTCCTTGATCAAAGGCGACGCGCGCAGCGTTTCCGTTGCCGCCGCATCCATTCTAGCGAAAACACATCGCGACGCCCGCATGGAAGAGTGGGACGCGGTCTATCCGCAGTATGGCCTCGCCCGCCACAAGGGCTACGCGACGCCTGATCATCTCGAAGCCTTGCGTCTCTACGGGCCCACGCCGCTGCATCGCCACTCGTTCGCGCCCGTGCGCGATTCTAGTTGCTGGGCCGTGGGCGCCACGCAAACTGCCCTGCCGATTTTTTAGCGTGGTGCGCGGAGAAGAGTTCTCCGGCCTACCAAGGCAACGCCTTTTTTGGCGGTTTCTCTTTTGATCGCGGCAAAGTTCTCCTATGCGCATCGCGGCAATCTATGACATTCACGCGAACCTGCCGGCGCTCGAAGCCGTAATCGGGAAAATTCGTCATGAACAAGTCGACGGCATTGTGGTTGGCGGCGATGTGCTGCCCGGCCCGATGCCGCTTGAAACACTGGAACGCTTGCAGGATCTCGACGTCCCCGTCCAGTTTATCTATGGCAATGGCGAGGTCGCGGTGCTCGAGCAATTGGCGGGCAGGGACCCGGCCGCGGTGCCCGAACCCTATCGCCTCACGATCCGCTGGACGGCCGAGCAGCTCGGTCCGGAACAACAGCGATTTCTCGCGGCGTGGCCCAAAACGCGCTGTCGCAACTTGCCTGGACTGGGAGAAGTGCTCTACTGCCACGCGACACCTCGAAACGAGAATGAGTGTTTCACTCGTTTGACGCCGGAGAGCCGGCTTTGCCGGTTTTCGCGGGACTGGGCGTAACCCTGGTCGTCTGCGGCCATACCCACATGCAGTTCGACCGGCAGGTGGGCAGGATGCGAGTCGTGAACGCTGGGAGTGTGGGAATGCCGTTCGGCCGTTCGCGTGCCCAATGGCTTTTGTTGGGGCCGGACGTTGCGCTTCAGAGCACACCGTACGACCTGAGGGAAGCGGCCAAGCGCATTCGCGCCACCAATGACCCGCAAGCCGAGGATTTTGCTCGAAACAGCGTCCTCAACCCTCCCTCAGAGCGGGCCATGCTCGAAGGGTTCTCCCGCGCGGAGCTTAAGTAAAGCGGGTCACCGGCCGCAAGCAGTCCGCTACGGCGCGAGGCCCCCCGGGGACGGTCCGCCCGCCTGGAGCCTTCGCCATGCCCCAGAGTTTCCTGAATAGGACGGGGATAACTGCCTGCTCACAACAAACTTTGGGTTCGTTGACTTGCCTTTTTCCCGCCTGCTAGCGTAACCACAGCAGTTGCCGAGGGCGTTTTCTGCCCGCCGGCCAACGGGGTAGTGTCTTTGGGACTACTTCCTAGGAGAATTGGTCTCTTTCGCGCATGGCTTACAACAAAAGCAAATACGTCGAAGCCGCACAAAAGCTGCTGAACCAGGGCAAGGTCGCCCAAGCCATCGCCGAATACCAGAATATTCTCAAACACGAGCCCCGCGACCAGGTCACCCTGATGACCGTCGGCGAGCTCTATATCCGCCAGGGCGAGACTTTCCAGGCCATCGATTACTTTGAGCGCTTGGCCCAGATTTTCGTCGGGGATGGTTTCCTTACCAAAGCGATCGCCGTTTACAAGCGCATCGCCAAACTGGCTCCGGAAGAGATTCGGCCGCTCGAAAAACTCGCCGACCTCTACGTTCAGCAGGGCGTAATGAGCGAGGCCCGGCCGCTTTTCCTGCAGCTGGCTGAAATTCATCTCAAGCAGAATCGCCAGGCCGAAGCGGTCGGCCTGCTGAAGAAGCTTTTACAGGCTGAGCCGGACAATCTTCGCATCCAAATCCGCCTTGCTGATCTGTACCAGGCCATGGGTCAGACTCGCGACGCCATTGAAGCCTACGTTTCGGCTGCGCAGCGAGCCCTCGCCCGTGGCGACCAGACGGAAAGCGAAAAGCTTGCCGACAAAGCCTTAAAGCTTGAGCCGAGCAACGCCGCCGCGCTCATCGTCCGCGCACGTTCCTATTCTTTGCAGGGCGACACCGCCAAGGCCGCCCACCTCCTCGAGCAGGTGCCCGACCTCGAAAAAGGCGGCGAGCAAACCGAACTGTTGCTCGATTTCCATCTCAAGAATTCCAGTTGGGATCAGGCCGTCACGCTGGCGGTGCAGGTCTTCGAAGCGGACGCGAAGAACTATGGCCCGCTGCAAAAGGTCGTCGAGGCTCTGCTGGAGGCCGGACAGACGCAAAAGGCCATGGGGATTCTGGAGCAGTCTCGCATCCCTTTGACCGATGCCGGCGAGCACGAGGCGGTCGGAAAAATGCTCCAGGCGCTGGCGGAAAGGATGCCCGGCCGGCTGGAGCCGTTGGAATGGCTCGTGGAGCATTACGGCCGCACCAGTGATTCCTTCCACATGCCCGATGCCCTGGCGAAGTTGGGCGATGCCCTCGTCGCGGACCAGCAATACGACCGCGCCAAGACCATCTTTGCGCAGCTAGTCGAACGCCAGCCCGACAGCGATTCGGTGAAACGCAAACTCAATAACGTTTTGCGCCAATTGGGCTTGCCTGCGGCAGCCGATGTCCCGGACGAAGTCCCCGCGATTCCCGAGGATCATCTGCGAGCCGAAATACCCAAGGCTCCCACGCCCAAGCTGCGCTCCGATGTAAGCGGGTTCGGTGCGGAAATCGCAGACCGGGCGCCGGCTTCGGCCGCGCCACTCGATCCTCAGCTGGACGAGGAGACGCAGAGATTCATCGCACAGTCGCTCACCGACGTAGACCTGTTTGCCAGCTACGGTCTCACGCAGAAGGCCATCGGATTGCTCGAGGCCATTCTGCGCCGCGCCCCGCGTCATACCCCCACCCTCGAAAAACTTCTCGATTTTGTTCTCGGCGCCGGCGACGACCGCCGCACCGCCGAACTGGCTGCGCAGCTCGAACAGATTCATACCGAGACCGGCGACAAGCGCAGCGCCGAGCGCTTTGCGGAATTGCGCCGCCGCTTCCAGCGCGCCGCCGGACTTTCGGACGAGGAACTGGCTAGTGCCGCAGCCCCGGCGAAGCCGGGCTCAGCCGCCGAGCCGGCTGCCGCCGATGAACCGGCCGAGACGGCCATTCCGGAAATCACCGCCGTGCCCGCGGAACCAGAGCCTGCTCCGGCCTCGAATTCGTCATCCGCCCCCCGGGCTGCCGAGCCAGAACCTGAGCCGGCCGATGTTGACGCCGCGCCGGAGGAAGCAGAAGTTCAGGAAGTGGATTTGTCCGACGAGTGGGCCACGCTGCTCGAAGAAACTCAGGCGCCGGAGCCAAGCAAGGCCCCACCGGCCACGCCGCCAGAGGCGAAAACCCCGGCCGCGACGCCGGAGAAAGCTCCCCCTGTTCCCCCGCGTCCGGAAAAGCCTCCGCATGTCGAGGAGTTTCAGATCAGCGGAGAGCCAGCGCCTGCCGCCGCGGAGAATACCCCTGCTGCGGCTCCGCCCATTCCATTAGACAAACCCGCGGCGAAAACTACTGCTGGCAAATCCAAGGAAAAGCCCGCCCAAAAAGCTCCGCCGAAGCCGGCCAAGCCGGCCGAGCCCGAACTCGAACGGGAACAGGAGTACGAACTCGTGCTCGAGCAGGAACAGCTGGTTCCCGCCTACGATCAGAAGCCTCCCGAGCCGCCCGCGCCCGCACAAAACAAGGCGGCGGCACCCCCGGCCGGCAGCGCTTTCGAATCCGATCAATTCCTGGCTGAGCTTGCTCGGGAAATCGATCAACTGGGCATGGACTCTCTCGCTCCGTCCTTCTCCGATTCGAAACCCGGCGCTCCGGCCTCTCCGCCGGCAAAGCCAAAGGTGCCGCGCGCGCCTTCGCAAGCTGCCGAGCCCGGCCCGCTCATGGAAGTCTTCGAAGAGTTTCGCGCAGAACTTGGCGAAATGGGCGCGGAAGAGGAAGATCTCGAGACCCATTACAATCTCGGAACTGCTTTCCGCGAGATGGGCCTTCTTGAAGAAGCCATCAGCGAATTCCAGAAAGTCGCCAAAGCCAGCGATAACGGCCGCGCCTTCCGCTATACCATGCAGTGCTGTACGCTGCTGGGCCTGGCCTTTATGGAAAAAGGCCAGCCCGCCATCGCCGCGATCTGGTATGAGCGCGCTTTACACACTCCCGGAATCGACCCGGAAAGTACCCTCGCCTTGCGGTATGATTTGGGGGTCGCCCAGGAATCCGCGGGCGAGCCGGAAGCGGCGCTAAAGAGTTTTTCTCAGGTCTACGCGATGAACATCGACTACCGCGACGTAGCCGAGCGCATCGCAGCTCTTCAGAAGCCCATCCGCTAATCCAGAATGCAGCCACGCGGACGGATTTCCCTACATCGATGAACCGGATTTATCACGCACTTCTGGTTGTCCTCGCGTTCGAGATGGGCGTGCTGCTGCTGTATTTGCCATGGTCCATCTACTGGGAACAGAACTTTTTCTTGAATCACTATCCTTTGCTTCGCTCCATCCTGCTTCACCCTTCCTTTCGGGGGGCCGTCAGCGGCATCGGCATTCTGGATATCCTTCTGGCCATCCGATGGATCGGCTCGCGCCCGGATCCCGGCCGTGTTCCCCCAGCCTAAATCGGGAAGCGCGCTGTTGCTCTGCTACGTGGGCGACCGCAGCCTGTTTGCGGCCGCGCCCGCGCGCAAAATTCTTCTGAAGAAAATCGCAGCGGCTGCGGCGGCAGGCGTCGATTGGATCCAGATCCGCGAAAAGGATCTCTCGGGAAAGGAATCGAGCACGCTGACGCGTGAAGCTCTGAAGCTTGCTCGAAATGCGGACGACGCCGCGGGTGCCGGCGAGTCCACCGGATCGCCGCGCGCCTTAGCCTGTTCGCCAGGCAAAGCGGCCCACGCGCGAATCTTGGTAAACGACCGCTTGGATGTCGCGCTCGCCGCGCACGCCGGCGGCGTCCATCTCGGCGAGCAGAGCCTGCCGCCAGAAGCAGCGCTCCGCCTGCGCCAAGGGCTCGAGCAGGAAGATTTCTTGATCGGCGTCTCTTGCCATTCGCCGAAAGCAGCCAAGCAGGCCGAACGCGGCGGCGCGGACTATCTCTTCTTTGGTCCCGTGTTTGCCACGCCCTCGAAGGCCGCTTATGGCGCGCCGCAAGGACTCGACCGGCTCCGCGAAGTCTGCCAAGCCGTCACGCTGCCGGTCGTGGCCATTGGCGGCATCACGCCGGACAATGCCAGCGCTTGCCTTTCCGCCGGAGCATCCGGCATCGCCGCCATCCGCCTCTTCCAAGACGCTCGAGACCTCCCCGCCGTGGTCAAAGCGCTAAAAGAAATCTCGCGCTAACCTGCGCTCCTCCTACGCGCGAGCCTCTATCTCCGGCTCTTTCCACGGCCTTTTTCAGCCGTGCCGTGCCGCGTCTCCCCCAAAATGGTCGCCGCGAACCGGGTCACGCGGTTTCCGGCGCCCGTCTCCGCTCCCTGGCTCCTAGCGTTCCTGCAGCCGCCGTAACAGACGGATCTGCCCCGCATGGTAGACGTCATGAAAGGCCACGCCATAAAGCTGTTTCAAAAACTTGGCGTCGCGCGGCTTGCGCAAAGCCTTGGCAATCGCGACGCACATGGCGCGATGCTCGCGCTCGAGTAGCTTCTTGTCAGCGTTCCACGCGGCTTGTGTCGCATTGCCTTTTTCCGGCCGCGGGAAGAAGTTGCTGCCTTTCAGAGCGAACGACCCGCGCTTGTTGCCCTCGATCCTGCGCCGCACGGTGTATTTCCAGTACGCGGCGTGCAGCGCTACTTCCCAGATGTTGTGGCGGCCCGGTCCGGGCCGCCAGGCCGCCTCGACCATCGACACGCCCTTGAGCGACTGCTTCAGATTCGGCCCATGCCAGGTCTTTCTCTCATACGCTTCGTCCAGCAGTGCCAGCACCAGCTTCGGCGTGTTCACTCGACCCTCCCCGGGGCATGCCCTGTTCGAAAAATATTGCCCATCCCCCAACTCTCCCATGCGCTAGGCGCTCTAGTTCGATCTTTTTGGGTACCGCCTGAAACCTGCTACCAACAACTATTTCTGGCCGAACTGCTGAAGGGTGACGTTGACGAGGAAGGGGTTGGCAAAGTCCGTGGTTTCGCCCCAGCCCTTGCCGGTGATGGGCATCAGCCGCGCCGAGAGTGCCTTGTGCCACTTCACCGACAGGCTGGCCATGTCACTGATGGTCAGGGAAAGTTGCTCGGCGGTGGTGTCTCCCGGCAGGGGAATGGTGTCCAGACCGGTGCCACACACCGCGGAGTAGGCCAGCAGCGCGTCCACGGAAACGCGGCCCTCGCTCCAGCGCTCGGCCAGGCGCGCATCTTCGAGGACCGGGAGCATCAGCCCGTTGTAGCCGGTTTGCTTGACCTTCACGTCCCTGATGGCCGCGGTAAGCGTGGCTGCGGCGGTCAGCGTGCCGCTCAGGCCGAAGGGCTGCTTGGTCAATTCCTCGATGGCCGCGCCCATCGAAGCATCTTTCGCGGGTGAGGGCGCCGGCGAAAGATCAATGCCCATATAGCTCCAGCCGGTCTCGGAGTCCACGCGGCCGGCGTGATGCTCGATGTCGAAGGCCACCGCGGCGAGCGCGTCGGTAATGCGCTGGCGGGCGGAGGCCAGGTCCGGCGCGTCTTTAAGCGCGGCGGCAACGACGGGAGCGGACTCGATGGCAATGGCAAACTGGTGCCCAAACCCGGTGTGATATGCGGCGGGAAAAAACGGCACCAGGGGCGGCACATTGGCGATGGCGGCAAAACGGAAATTGCCCTGGCTATGCTCGGTGGAGGCTTCGAGTTTTTTCATGACCCGCGCGGCCGCGCCCACGGCGCCCCAGCGCACGCCGTCTTCGCCGGCCACCACCAGGCTGCCGTTCAGGTTTTTCGTATTGGCCAGGATTTCTGCGAGCAGGTCGGCCTGGGAAGGCGGGTCGGTGGGGTTCAGCATGGCCGGGCCGATGGACATCGCGAACTTCTGCTGCTCCGCGAGAGCGTCCAACAGTTTGAAGAAAGCCACCGACTGTTCCGTGTTCAGGCCCTGGATGTATTCGGGGAACGGTTGCGTGGCGATGCGGATGGTCTGGACTTGATAGCCGCGCGATTCAAAGATGGTTTGCGCCCGATGTAGCATGTTCAGCGTGTCCGCGATCTGCCGCTGGTAGTTGCGCCAATCCAGATTAACGAACGCGGTAACCGCACGGATCTTGGGGTTTGACGAATTGCCGGACGTGTTTCTTAGTTGCGCCGGCGGACGTTTTGGCGCTGCCTGCGGAGCGCGCGCGAAAACCGCCACCGCGAAAACGCCAAGTGCGAAAGAAGCAAGAAACCGGGATGACGCTCGAGGTCGCATGCCAATTCTCCCGGAAGGCACGATACATCCTGCGGAATCTCCTTACAAGATTCCCGCTGCGAATTCTGGTTAGGCCCATGCCGGCTGTTCGGCGGTGGACGGGAGGCTCCTATCGTCCTATTTCGCTTTAAGGGGAAATAGGCGGGGGGAAGTTCCATTTCTTCGTCCAGTCGACGCCTGCTTCTTGCCCGTCGACCGGGCAGACCTTCTTGCTGCCGGACTCATTGAATAGGACGCCGCGGACAAAGGCTTTGCTGCTTGTGCGATTTTTGCGAGGTTACACGAAAGCGGAGATCCCGGTGACGCGCTCGCCGATCACCAGCTTGTGAATGTCGTTCGTGCCTTCGTAGGTGTAGACGCTTTCGAGATTGTTCATGTGGCGCATGATGCAGTAATCGTCGACGATGCCGTTGGCGCCCAGAATGTCGCGCGCTTTGCGCGCGGTTTCGAGCGCGATGGCCACGTTGTTCATTTTCAGCATGGAAATGTGCGAGGGATCGACTTTGTTTTTGTCTTTGAGGCGGCCGACGTGCAGCGCCAGCAATTGGCCCTTCACGATTTCCGTGATCATCCAGGCGAGTTTTTCCTGGACGAGCTGATGCGATGCGATGGGCTTGTTGGCAAATTGCTTGCGCGTTTTCGCATATTGCAAGGCGGTGTCGTAGCAGGCCATGGCCGCGCCGAGCGCGCCCCAGCCGATGCCGTAGCGCGCCTGGTTCAAGCAGCTCAACGGGCCTTTCAATCCCACGATGCCGGGGAGCAAATTTGCTTCCGGAATTTCGCAGTCGGTGAACGACAACCCCGAGGTGACCGAGGCACGCAGGGACCATTTGCCGTGGACGTCCCAGGCTTTCAAACCCGGCGTGCCTTTCTCGACCAGGAAGCCGCGGACTCTGTCGTCCTCGGCCTTGGCCCACACGACGGCGATGTCCGCGAGGGAGCCATTGGTGATCCACATTTTTTCGCCGTTCAAGACGTACCTCGAGCCTTTTTTCACCGCGCGCGTGAGCATCCCGCCGGGATTCGAGCCGAATTGCGGCTCGGTCAGCCCGAAGCAGCCGATGGCTTTGCCCTGCTGGAGCAGCGGCAGCCATTTGTTTTTTTGTGCGTCGCTGCCGTAGGAATAGATCGGATACATCACCAGGGCGCCCTGCACGGAAACAAAACTGCGCAGGCCCGAGTCGCCGCGCTCGAGTTCCTGGGTCAGCAAACCGTATGCGACGTTGGACATGCCCGCGCAACCGTAGTCGTGAAGATTGGCGCCAAAAAATCCGAGTTCGCCGAGCTGCGGAATCAGATGCATGGGGAAGGTGGCTTCGCGGCTGTGTTTTTCGATGACAGGAATGACTTCGTTTTCGACGAATTCGCGGGCCGTCTGGCGGACAAGTTTTTCCTCGTCGTTCAATTGCGAATCGAAATCTATGAAATCCACTCCGCCGAATTTCACCATACGTTGCTCCTGGTCATGGCTTGGCTTTGTGCAAAGTTAAAAAGCAGATCCCGCAGGCCTAAAGGCCCGGGCTAGGAGCGCTCGGGATGACCGCCCTTCGAGCCGTCAGACGTCGGTCCAGTGTAGCAACCGGCCGGATTTGCCAGCAACGTTGCTTGCAGAAGCGGCCCAGCTTGACGCGATGCCGCAGGAGCAGCGAAACTTTTTGTTTAGTCTAGTGCCGTGCAAAGGAATAAGCAAAGGTGCCGAGAAAATCTTCCCCGAGTTGGAAGGGGGCAATGCGAAGGAGCAAGGCGCTTCCCAGGCCGCCGAAAATCCTCATTTTTGACGTGGACGGCGTGCTGGTCGACGTGCGCGGCACGTACTGGCGCTCGGCGCTCGATACCGTGCGCTACATCACCGGCAAGCGCGCAACCTACGCCGAACTGCAGCAATGGAAGAGCCAGCCGGGATTCAACGACGACTGGAGCATGGTGGCGGCGTGGGTGACGGCGCTCGGCAAACCGCTCTCGTACGAACAGGCGCGCTCTGCGTTTGAAATATTTTATTGGGGGAGCGACGGGAAGCCGGGAAACGTTCGCAACGAAAAAATACTGGTGAGCCCGCGGCAGATCGAAAAATGGGCCGACCGTTTCGAGCTAAACCTGTTCACCGGACGCACTCGGCAGGAATTTTCCTTCACGTTTGATCGCTGGCCGGCCACGAAGTACTTCCGGACCATCATCACCATGGATGACGCTCGAAAAAAACCGCATCCGGACGGCCTGCAGATCATTCTCGGGGCTCGCGATCCGAGGACGGCGTTGTATGTCGGCGACAACATTGACGATGCGCTGGCCGCGCGAGCGGCAGGCGTGCCGTTCCTGGCGATTCTCGGGCGAGACGGGCAGCGTGACGGCGCACGCGCTCGGCAGTTCCGCGAATTGGGCGCGCTCGCGCTTCTTCCGCGAGTAACGGAGCTTGCGGAGGTACTCGGAAAGTCTTGAAGCGGCCAATCCAAGGGGAACTATTTGTCGCTCGGGAGGGAATCAGAATTGCGAGTGAGTCGCCATTCGGGGGAACCAATGAAAGTCGGACGAACGATTTTGCTGACGGCAATGACGGGTTTTGCAGGCTTGCTGGGGCTTTGCGACGTCGCCCGGGCACAGGCGCCGGTGGGACCGCTCAGCCCGCCGCCACCGGGAACGATGCCTGCGGCCAAGCCGCGAGAAGCGGTCCCGCTGCCTGCTCCGCGCCAGAGCATCGTCGGCGCATGGAAGCTCAACCGCGACGAGAGCGATGACATGCGCAAGCGCGCCGAAGACTCGCGAGGTTCCGGCGGCGGCAGACGCGGGGGAGGAGGCTGGCCAGGGGGTGGAGGATACGGAGGACATCGCGGCGGCATGGGCGGAGAGGAGAGCGATCAGGAAACGGCAGAAAATGCACGAACTTCTGAGCCCGCCGACGACCATGACGTTCTCGATGACCGGCGCGGAAGTGGACTTGATGGACGATCGCGACCGCAAGCGCGCGTTCATGACCGACGGGCGCAAGCTGCAAAAATCCAAAGACGATCGTTACCAGGAGATCGCCGCGAAATGGGACGGCAACCGGTTGGTCACGGAGGAAAAGAGCCCGCGCGGCGGGAAAATGAGCCGCACCTTCGAGCTTTCTCCAGACGGTCGGCAGCTTTGCGAAAACCTGCGCATCGAAAGCAGCGGAGGAAAGCATCGTTCGCTCGACGTCCACTATGTGTACGACATTCTTGCCCAGGCGGATAGAAAATAAATGGCGCGGCGGGCAAAGCGCCTTTGACTCTTCTCAAGAGAGCAAAGGAGCGCCGCTAGAACTACTCGTGAAAGCGAGACGGGCGGTAGGGTTCGAGCATCCTTACGGTTACCCGATCAAGAATCCCCTCGGTGACCAACTCTCCGAGGATCGAAGCCAGCGTCACACCGCGGTGCGTTGCGGCCATTGAGAGATTGGGACAATTCCCGGCTGGGCCAAGGATCGGAAAGCCGTCTTTGGGCATGGGCCGCCAGCCCAAAGTGACTTTTTCGACCGGCGCTTTCCCGCCGCCTTTACTTTGGCAAGTTTCATTGTCGAAACTGTAGTTCCCTCGAGTAATCCGCAGTAATTCCCTTGCCGCAGATTAATCAAGCGCGGATTCGAAAGACTGTGTGGCTTGCAAAAGACCGCGCCGGTTCCTCGCACAATTGCGCAAGGATATTGCGCTACCGCATGGCGCCAGCTACGGCGACTGCCAGGGCTTCGGTAGGAGAATCCGCCTGCCCGGCAGCCGTGAAAGCGGGCTCCATCCCGTCGGCCTGGAACAAATAAAGACTTGCTGAGGAATAGGAATGCGCAATCCAATTTGCGGCACGAGGCAGTTCCAGGCTCGAGGGAAATGCCAAACGGATTTTCGTCGTTCGCCAAAGCTATCCCAATGCAACCATCTGCGCTACAATCGTGCGCCGAACCGGGTCGGTTCGGCGCACGATGACCCTTTTCATTTCTTCAATTAAAAAGTGAGGGAAGCACCACGCTTCCTCTTCCTCATGGGGGGCGACCCGTCCGGCCCAACTCGATAAAGGGAGACTACTATGACTTTGCGAAAGATAGCTTATACAGCAACACTCCTATCCTTGACACTTCTGCTTCTTTCATTGGCTTCTACCGGCGGAAATCCCAAAGCTGCTCCGGCCCCGAGCCGCCCGTCCAATTCTGACCGTCAATGCGTTCCCGTTGGGGGAATGCTGATGACGAACTTCGGGGCATTCGGTGCTGATCTTAACACTACGCTGGGAACGGCCACTGGGGACCTTCGCGGTGCCGTCAGTGGAACGCTTCTCGGTGTGCCCCAACCCGGCTCGGGAAACACCGTCATCTTCCGTGTCCAACATCACTGGGTCACCGAAACCGGAGATGCTTTGTTCTTTGACCCAGCAACAGCGACTACGGTGCCAATCGCGTCCGGCCTATTTGCAATTCTTACTTACCCAGTGCACCTTACCGGGGGGACCGGAAAATTCGCGGGAGCGACCGGCGATCTCACCAGCACCGGCGAGGTGAATTTGCCAAACTTTCCGAACGTAACCGGCGGCACCACGGTCTTCCGCTACAGCGGTCAAGTCTGCTCTGCCGGTCAATGAGTAAAAAGCGTGGTTTTTCACCTTCGTCGAGTAGCCGGGCGCCATCGCTGGCGCCCAGCCCTCTAAGAACCGGACTTGAAGGTTTACCGAGTAGCCGGACCCCATTGCTGAGGCCCAGCCCTCTAAGAACGGTGCATGCAAGTTTCCCGGCACGCGGCTCAAGCACTGCGAACGCCTCTTTCAGGGAGACGCGGCTTCGAGACGGAAAGGTGCTGACGGTGAACCCTGTCGTGGCACTCCGGATGAAGTAGGACGCGGTTTTCGACGCTTTTCGAGCCACCCTTCACGAGAGGAACGCAGTGGTGAAGGCGCCATCCCGTGATCCGAGTGATTTTGAGACTGCAAACAGCGCAGCTTTGCCGCCGTGATGCTAGTTACGCCGCCGTCATTTGCTTCCGGCCATGGCTCGTAGGGTGCTCGTCATGGACGACTGGTCAGAAAGCGCTCGGACCCCATGAAAAACGAGGACGCGGTCTGATGCAAAACAAAAGCAGACCTACTCGATACTGACTTGCTGCCGATTCGCACGGCGGTCGAAAATCCATCGGTCGTGTGTGAAGCTGCACCAACGGGTTGCCCCGTCGTCATTTGTTTTGCTTCATGCATCGGTTCAGGTCCGGAACGTGCTCTGCTGCCTTGCGGTAGCATTCTGCGGCCAGCTCATAGTTTTGTTCTACGCCTTCGCCGTCTTCGTATTTTTGTCCAAGTCCGGCTTGGGCATCGGCGTTGCCGGCGTTGCCAGCCTCAGACGCCTTTCGATAGCACTTTAAAGTAAACTGAATTCCAGCTTCTCCTACCCTGCGAATTCCGACTTCCGAGCCGTCGTGTCGATTGGCAGGTGCATTGTCCGGTTGGAAGACTGCCGGCGATGCGCAAAAAGAGCCGACCGCCATCACCCAGTTTGATTCTCGTAGCCCTGAATACGTGTTCCGCAGCAGCCTTACTCTTCCGGCTGAAAGTGCATGGAGGCCACGACAAATTTGGCTCCACCGCATCGGAACATCAAATGGGTCCCTTCCGAGTAGGGTCGACAAAGCATTAAGGTGTTGCCTTCCATTGGCGCTAACTAAGCCGGGGTTTCGGAGTCTGCTGGACGCAACGCCAGGATTGGGCTGCGCTTTGACCTTTACGACGTACCTGCCATTTGCTTCCTTGCGGCTGTACAAGAGGAAGACCTGGGGACCAAGCTGCTCATTATTATTTTGCCCACGACCGCCGAGGCCAGGAACATCAAAACACCCAGGAGGAAGATAATCCAGTTGCAGATTTTAAGTACGTTTCTCACTCCTCCCTTCTTTTCTCCCTCAGAAAAACATCACCAGTGCCTCTTTGCGTCCTCGGCTTCACTTTTGTGAACGCCCTCCGGAATAGTCTCCATGGCTTCGAACAGCACTCCGTGTCTGTGCAGCTTTTTCATGATCCCTCCTGTTGTGATACTGAGTCTTTGATGTTGCCCAACGAGGCCTTCAATCGAGGGATTCGGGTTTATACCTGATTGACGATAGGCGGCTGCTCGTAGGGTGGAGGGCCTCCATCACAGTGGGATACTCCATTTGTCTACACACGTGAGTATCCTATCGCGGCGCAACGGTCAGCGCTAAGAACTCGCACGATCAAAGTGGAAGAAGAATCCGGGAAAATCGCCGGAAACTACTGAGAAAATAACATAACCGCTGCGCCGGCCTTCCGCGCCTCCTTCAGAAACACTTCGGTCAACGCCGGACCAGGCGCCTCAATCGGCATGAGACCTCCCGAGGACAGCAGAGAAGGAGAACCGTCGGGTTCACCGGAAGGGCTCTCTGCATGAATGCGAACAGAACCATCACCTCATAGCAAATATTGCGGTAGAACCGTGGTTCTTTCATCTCCTAAGGACCACGTCACGGGACTTAAGGCGAAGCCATGAACCTCCACAAACCGTTGCGGCCACGGTAAATTTGTTCTGGCGGATCGCGACAGAAATTTATAACCTTGGTGAGTTCCAGTCATTACTTCACCATTCTGCGCGATGATTTTTGATTCCTGAGCCGATCAACAGCCTTCCACGGCGCAGAACGTCGCTGTGTGCCACAGAGTGTTCCCTCTGCGGCGAGCCACCCCTCCAGGAAGAATTGTGTCGTTCTCTGATGGCGTCTATTTCACGTGACAGGCGCAAGAGTTCTCGCTCATGCGTA
>QHYH01000171.1 GCA_003223215.1 Acidobacteriota bacterium | reverse complement strand
CGGAAGCTCCAACCGATCCAGCGATCGCGTGCCGCGCACTTCAGTGCCGAGGCCGAAAAGCTCAACAGCGCGACCCATTGCTCCCGCCAGCTCGCCACGTACCAAAGCGTTTCTCCAATCTTGGGCAAATGGCCCAGGTAGTGATGCTCTCGCATGAGCTCCTGGTAGCGAGGCTGTTCGCTGGAATGCACGAGCCGCACCACCATCTCGCGCAGTTCCGTACGCGCAGCAGAGTCACTGCTCTCGGGACGCATTCAAGAGTGAGGATACAGGGGCAGGACAGAGCTGTCCAGGAAAATCTATAACCGTTTAAGTTTTATGGCCGTTAGCTGGCTGGACGAATTCACCCTGCCGAAAAGTGAAGGCCGCGTTGCACCGGGTTGAACAACTAATTTAAGATATTTGCCTGGCGAAGTGTCCAAGACGCAAAGCAATCAGCAGTCTGTTTCCCCGGCGGCGCGGGTCATTCACGTTTTCCCAGCACAGCGGTCTCGAGGATCGGCGCCAGGCGGTATGACTCGCCGTGAATTCCTTGCCCTGCTCGCGGCAGGAACCGCAGGGGCCGGCATGTGCTGGGCCCAGGAGTCGGGGGGCATGGCCTCGCGCGGAGTCAGGCCGCAACCGCGCGGAAAGCCCTCGGGTTTGCCCTTTCATGCGCGCTTCACCGACGTCGCCGCCCATGCCGGCCTGCGCGCTCCGGTTATCTACGGTCCCCCGGACCGCATGGATTACATCCTCGAATCAATGGGCTGCGGAGTCGCCTTTCTCGACTACGACAACGATGGCTGGCTGGACATTTTCCTGCTGTCAGGGACGCGCCGAGAAGGGCCGGTCGAGGGAGCGAGCAATCGGCTTTACAAGAACAACCGTGACGGGACCTTCACGGACGCGACCGCGAAAGCGGGCCTGGTACGTCAGGGCTGGGCATGCGGCGTGACTGTCGGCGACTGTAATAACGACGGTTTCGACGATCTCTTTATCACCGCCTGGCCCCAGAACATCCTGTACCGCAACAACGGCGACGGCACCTTCACGGATGTGACCGAGGCGGCGGGCCTGTTGCATCCCGGCAAGCGCTGGGGCAGTGGTTGCACGTGGGTGGACTACGACCGCGACGGCCGCTTGGATCTATTCGTTTCCAACTACCTGGTTTTCGACTTCGATAAAATCCCACCCACGGGGAAGGACCCTAACTGCAATTTCAAAGGCGTCCCGGTGAATTGCGGCCCGCGCGGACTTGTTCCCGAACGCCCGATGCTCTACCACAATAACGGAGACGGGACCTTCACAGACGTCACCGCGCGCTCGGGCATAGGTGCCGCGGCGCCGGGGTTCGGCCTGACCGCGGTGGCCGCGGATTTGGACGGCGACGGCTGGCAGGATATCTACGTGGCCTGCGACTCAACTCCCAGCCTGGTGTTCCACAACCGTGGAGACGGCACTTTTTCAGAGCAGGGGCTACTATCGGGCCTGGCCGTGAACGAGGACGGCAACGAACAGGCCGGCATGGGTATCGCCATCGGCGATTTCGATACCGACGGCCGGCTGGACGCGCTGAAGACCCATTTTGCCGAAGACACGGCGGCTCTGTACCGGAATGCGGGCCACCTCGTGTTCGAGGACGTCACGCTGCGCTCCGGCTTGGGTGTCGAGACCCGGCACGTCGGTTGGGGGGACGGCATCGCCGACCTGGATAACGACGGCCTGCCAGATCTCTTTTGGGTAACTGGAAGCGTTTTCCCCGAGGTGGAGCGCAAGCATCCGGAGTTTCCGCACAAGACGCCGCGGGTGCTGTTCCGCAACCTGGGCGGCGGCCGATTCGAGGAGCTTCTGGACGGCGCCGGTCCGGCGATCGCCGAAGCGCATTCCAGCCGTGGCGCGGCCTTCGGCGACTTTGACAACGACGGCGACCTCGACATCCTGATCATGAACATCAATGAACCTCCGTCGCTGCTGCGCAACGATGTCCGCGGCGGCGGCCACTGGCTGAAGGTGAAGCTAGTGGGCACGCGCTCGAACCCGAGCGCCATCGGTGCGGTGGCGACCGCGGTATACGGCGGCCGCCGGCAGGCTCAGCCGGTGCTCGGGTCGTCTGGATACCTCTCCTGCGGAGACCGGCGTTTGCACTTCGGGCTGGGACCTGCTGCCATGGCGGACCTCGAGATTGCCTGGCCGAGCGGCGTCCGCGAGTCGGTCGCAGGCCTCCGCGCCGACCAGCTCGTAACGGTGAAGGAGGGTGTTGGAGTCGTCGCGCGGGAGCGATTTGGCTCGTGACACGGACCGTGGCAGCCTTGTTGGCGATCGCGGCGGGAATGTCCCAGGCGCAGGATCAGCGTCCCGGCGTCGAGGCCCATCTCAGCCGGGGCGCACAGCTCATGCAGGACCAGTTGTTCGAGGCAGCGGCGAACGAATTCGAACAAGCTCTGGAGCTCAATGCGGCGGATCCGCGGGCACGCTTCGAGTTCGCGGTCTGCTTGGTGTCACTGGGCCGCAACGACGAAGCGCGCCGCCAGTTCGAGCAGGTTCGCCAATTAACGGGCGAATCCCGCTACGTCACTTACTACCTCGGGCGGCTCGACCTGCTGTCCAACGATTACGCATCCGCCATCCGGCGCCTCGGCTCGTTGACCGAGGAGCCGCCGTTTCCAGACACGGCCTTCTATCTGGGAGTGGCGTACATTTCCTCGGGCGACGTCGCGGGAGGAACCAAGTGGCTCGAGCGCGCGGCCAAGCTCTTGCCGCACGACTACCGCGTTCATTACCGGCTGGCGCGGGCCTACTCGAGCGGCGGGCGCGAGCAGGAAGCAGCTCACGAGTACGGCCTCTACAGCCAGTTGCGCGACGAACACAAGAATACGGAAAAGGACGTGCGTGAGTGCACGAGCGCGCTCGGGACCGGCCCGCTGGCCACCGCCCGTGAGGCCTGCCATCGCATTTACGACCCCAACGACCCGGAGAAGCTCACCTTGCTGGGGCAGTTGTTCGGCGATGCGGGCGCGTTCGCGGAAGCACTCGATCCGCTGAAGCGGGCGGCGCAACTGGATGCGAACTCGTTCGAGGCGTGGCACAACCTGGGAGTCAGCTACTTCCGCCTGGAGCGATACGAAGAAGCGCGTGCGCCGCTCGAGAAGGCCGTAGCACTCCGTCCGAACTTCTACGGCTCGGTAGTGCTTTTGGGTGCGACACTCTATATGCTGGGTGAAGACGACGCGGCGCTGCCGGTGCTCGAGCGCGCCCACCGCCTCAATCCGGCCGACACGGAGACCGCGGCCGCGCTCGAAAAGCTTCGCGCACGTCGGAGAAAATGAGCGTACGCGGCGCGGCTTCCCGAGACGGTTTGTCCAAGGGCGAGCGTCCGGCAGTATCCTTGGTTGCTGGTACGCCCGCTGATCCACCCTCGCTGCTGAAGATCCCTTGCTGCAGTATTGAAGGCGAGCACCAAAAAGAAGGGCGGCTTCCGTCGCCGCCCTTTCGCTGATTCCGGGAGACGGAACGACTACCACATAAATTTCACCTCACCCTGGACAATGCGGTGGCCAACCGTGTTGGTGGCGTATCCGAAGTTAGGGTTCAGAACGCCGCTTGGGTCGAAGGTAAGATTCAAGCCGGAATCGTTTGAAATGAAAGTACGATTAGGGTGATTAACGAAGTTATAGCCCGAGAAGCGGAACTGTAGTTTCCTGCTCTCAGCAAACGTGAAATTCTTGAACACCGACATGTCGGTGTTGAAGAATCCCGGACCGGTCAAGGTCGGAAAGATATAATTGCCCTGCTGGCCTGGTGTAACGAAGGGAGAGAAGCACGCGCCGTTCATATACTGGTTCTGCTTGAGCCCACTTCTGGGATCGCAGGTCAGTGCGGGCATAACGGTGATATCCGGAGTGCCAATGACGTTCTGACTGCTCGCCTGAATAGGCGCAAGAAGGGTCTGGCCCATGAACGTGGCACCCTGTTTGATAAAGCCGGAGAAGTTAAAATTGCCATTCCCGGCAACCGCCGCTTGCAGGTCGGCGCCGCTCTGGTATTGGGTAATGCCCGAGATTTGCCAGCCGTTCGCCGCGCCTTTCACGAACCGGTTGGCATTGTGTACTGTAGGAAACTCATAGACATAAGCAAAGTTGAAAATGTGCGTGCGATTGTTCGGGAGGGTTCCGTAGTTGCTTCTCAGGTTGGTCGGATCGGCTCCTTGATTGCCGTCGCCATTCTCCGAGCGGATGCCGAGCGCCTTGGCAAAGGTGTAATTAGTTAGAAACGTGAAGTGCCCTGCTTGCTTATTCCACGTCACCTGCAGGCTGTTGTAGTTGGAATACATCTTATGGTCAATGAGCTTCACGGTGCCGAGGCAATTTTTCGCGGCGACGCAAGGACCAGACTGAAGTGGGCGCACGTTTTGCACGGCGCTGGTCGAATAACCGGTGTCAGCGCCAGTGCTATAGCAACTCTTCGTGCCCTGTGCGTTGGTTTGCCCCGCGGGTATCGACGAGTCACAATTGGGCAGCCAGCCATATGCCGAGAACAAGGTCCCCACGCCGAGATCGTTGAGCTGGTCGAAGTTGTTGTTATAGTTGCTCAGGTAATCGGATTTGCTGCCGACGTAAGCGACCTCTAACACGCTCTTCCACGGCAGCCGCTCTGCCACAGTGAAGCTATAACTCTGGGTTCGCGGCTCCTGGTCATCTGTCGGATCCAAGGCCGTCACTCCACTCGGCGCACTTAAAGTAGCCAGGCTGGGTCCAAGTGAAGCGATCGTCGGGCTCCACAGCGTCGGGGAGTTAAAAGATCCCCGCACGATGCTGTACGCCCCGTTCTGCACATTCTGTTCATCATGGAAATGATACATACCGTAGCCGCCGCGCAGCACGGTCCGGCCGCTGCCAAAAACATCCCAGGCAAAGCCTACGCGCGGGTTGTAGAAAAACGCCCTGCTGCCCGAACCCGAGAGCGGCGTCGAAGCGTTAACCTTGTTCCACTGTATGCCGGGGAAAGTCGCGCCGTTCACTGAACCGCCAGTCCCATTGCTGTACAGGTTCGGATACCAAGCCGCAAAACCATAGCCCGTCGTATCGACCCAAGGTCCCAAGTGCGACACGCGCATGCCGTAATCCAGGGTGAGGCGGCGGGATATCTTCCAGGAATCCGTTCCGTAAAACTCCGCCGAGATGAAGCGGAAAGCGGGCACCACGTCGAAATTCAATTCTGAGTACTGCGTAGTCTGGCCGATGAGCATATCTGCGTAGGCGTTTCCGGTCCCGTTCGATCCCCAGTTGCTGAAGACCATCGAACCGTTGACGGCTCCGTTGCCGGGCTGCTCATTCCAAGTACGTTCCCAGTAGAAGCCGAACTTGGTGGTGTGTGTTCTCCAGACCTTGACCAGATTGTCGGCGACCGACGGCAGAGTCTTCTTGGCATAAACGGTGCCGTTCAGCTCAAATCCGGTGTTGAGCATGTTGGAGATGCCGTCACCCCAGCCGGTCATCTGGGGGAAGATCAGGTTTTGCTGATTCGGATGGCTGAAGAGCAAGCCGTAGTTGAGGCCGAGCGATCCGCGCTCCACTTTGGTCGGATCCTTAAAGCTGTTCGGGAGGTTCAGGTAGGTATAGCTGAAAACTACTTCGTTGGTGAGGGTCGGGTTGATCACCTTGGTCAGATTCGCAGTGACCACATCCGATTGCGACGACGCGACCAGAGGCGTCGGGTAGGGCGTCGTCGGCGCAGCCCAGGTGTTCGTGCCACCCGGGCCCCAGAGAACATCAAGACTGTTTAAGGCGTTATCGTGCTGATGATTGTAGGACACATACAGCTTCAACGATTCGCTTAGGTTGTAGTCCACGCGCCCGCGGAACTGCAACATGTTCGAGTACCGCGTTTCGCCATTCGCGTAATTAAAACCGCCAAGTTTACTTGGATCCTCGTTGGGCAGTGGGTACAGATTGATGAGCGCCTGGCCGTTCGGGTCCGCAGCGCTATTAAGCTTGCCATTGGTGAACATGCTGCCGCCCGGCACTCCGGTAACGGAGTAGCCATTAAGCTTGCTGAGGTAAGCTGCATCACTGAAGTCGCCCTGCCGCATGGCAGGAGTCGGAACTACGGCGTGGTACACGCCGTTGTCCACGTCCTGCTTGTAGTACTCGGTTCCGAAGAAAAAGAACAGCTTATCGCGGTTGTGGTTGAAGTTCGTGCCCGGGATGATGAGCGGGCCGCCGATGTTGAAGCCAGGGTAGAAGTACTTGGATTCGGGGCGCGAAAAGCCCGCGTCAATATTTTGCGGGTCGTTGGCGTTGAGATGCCAACTGCGGGCATAGGCGTAAGCCTCCCCGTGGAACTGCTGGCCGCCCGACTTCCCAATCGCGCTGATCACCACCGGCCCTTTGGCCTCGTCCGCGCCGAAGTTCGAGGTCATGACCTTTAGTTCCGCGGTCATGTCGGCATTGGTGTTCATGGCCTGTCCGCAATTGCAGCCGGGGTCAATGATGTGCGCGCCATCCGAGGTGATGTCCAGAGCGGCGGTGCGGGTTCCGTTCGCCGAGAAACTCCCAACCGGCCCGCTGCCCGTGCGCTCATCCTGGGCCGCGTAGGAAGACACGTTCATCGTGCCGCCCGTAAACGCCATGCCCGGCATGATCTTGACGAACTCGGCGGCGTTCTGTCCCACAATAGCGACATTCTGTAGGATGTGTTCATTGATCAGGGTTGATTTCTCACCCGATTCAGTCGGCGTGATCTGGACGCTGCTCGCTTCGACGACCACGGTCTCCTTCGGCGCGCCGGGTTCCAGCTTGATTCCCGTCACATTCCGTTTGTCGTCGGAGTTGAGGACAATCGACTTCGCTGCCCACGTCTTAAAATTCTCTTTCTCCACAGTAATCGTGTAAGTGGCGGGCGGGACGGCAGCGAAGGTAAAGTACCCTTCGGCGTTACTGACCGTACTGCGCAGGCCGCCGCTCGCTTCGTTCTTCAGAGTCACCGTCGCATTGGGAACGACGGCACCGGAGGCGTCAAACACAGTTCCGGTCAGGGTCGCGCTGGTGGTCTGCCCGAGCGCCGACGGCTGAACGGGCAAAACAAGCGGAAGGAAGACCACGGTCAAAAGTCCCACAGCCACCACTGAGCTTTTGCGCAGAAAATCGATATGGGAAATGGAAAATCGTACGATGCGAGCCATCGATGCACCCCGCCTTAACTGAATCTCAGATCCACCACAGTGCCTAGCTAAGCTAGCTAGCCCTGGGTAACGCCCTTCTCGGGACAGAAAAAGCGCCACCGTAATCGTTTACGTTGTCGCGTTTTTACTTCCGAGCCCTTGGCTCTGTCAAGTCCTTTTTTTTCTTTTTTATGTGCCATATCGATTTTGTGGATGGTTCTGCCCCCATGGCAGGTCTGGGAGCCGGCCGTGAGGCAAGTCCGCGGTTACGGAGTTCGCGGAAGCCGCTTCTAAAGACCCAAGCGGCCTTGCGGAACCTCGGGATTCCGACCTGGGAGTTTTCCAAAGCGTGCTAAAGGCCGTCCAGACTGACACTTACGAGGGAGTTTAGGGCCAATTGGACTGCTCTCGCTTGAGGCGATCGTACTCGGCCTTTTCGCGCTGCATATCTTCGATGCGGTCAAGGTCCCGGTAAACATTCATGAGGTACAGGCGGATTACCGGGCTGACGGGATCCAGCCGCTCCGCCGCCAGGAAAGCGGCCAAGGCGCCCTGGTTGTTGCCTTGGGTTCGCAGCGTCTTCGCCAGTGCCAACTGTGCTCCTACCGAATCAGGACTTAGCGCCACCGCCTCACGGGCTAATTTCAGGGCTTGCTCGAGCTTGTCGTCAAGAATGTACTGTAGAGCCAACTGAACTCTTGCGGGCACGCTATCGGGAGTGATGCTTAGCTCTTCGAGGAACTGTGACGCGCATTGTTCGGGATGGCGGGCCGCCAAGTACGTGCCATAAAAATAGTGGACGTTAGGGACCTTCGGGTATTTGGTGACAAGCGCGTTGAGGTCAGCTTCCGCTTCCTCAGGCCGCTGGGTGGCCAGATCCCAGAAAGCCTTGCCCGCCATGGTCACCACGTCGTGCTGGTTCGCCGGAACCTCCGAAGGGAGGATGGGCATGCGAAGGGCTGGCAGGCCGGAAGCAAACATCATCTCGGGGTTCGTGTGAACCTTGCGCGCAACCCGCATCAGAATTTCCTGCGCGAGTTCAAAGGCGCCTTGCTCGGTCAGCAGCAGTGCCAGATGGTAGTCGGTCATATCCAGCAACGGCCCGCCGGGCTCGGTGACCGGTACTAACATGTGGGCCTTCTTCAAATGCTGGAATGCGGCGTCGTACTGCTTGGTACGAAACTCGCAGAGCCCGAGCAGAGCCCACGCCGGTGCGGCCGAGGCGTCCAGTTCCACCATGCGAGTCAAGTCGTCCCGGCACTCGAGGTATCGGTCGCGCTCGTATTCGATCATTCCGAGCGCCCACCAGCCCTGGGCCCAGTCGGGACGCAGCTTGACCGCCCGGCCGTAAAGCTCGGCGGCTTCCTCGGGATGATTGGCCTCGTAGGCTTGTCGCGCCCTGGTGGAAAGTTCGTCAAATGTCTGAGGCGTGGTCTGCCCCGCTGCCATGGCAAGCAAGAGAAGAAGGCTTATTGGTTGCACTTCCGCATCTTCCTTCCACGCTCCTGGTCCCGTGCCTGAATCGCGGCGTCCATCTCTTCCGCGATTTTTCTTTCTTGTCGGCCCTCTGCCGCGCGCCCCAGTCGAAAGTAAATCGTCGAGATGCTGCGATGCGCCTCGGTGTACTCCGGAGCATCCTGGATGAGGGCCTTCAAGAGCGCCGCAGCGCGCTGGTCATCTCCCTCGTCCGACGACAAGAGAGCGAGCTGATAGCGGACGCGGATTTCTTTCGGCCGCAACCGATTGGCCTGCTCCAAGCGTGAGCGCGCTTCCTTTAGCTTACCCTCCTGCCGGAGCAGCGTTCCGAGCCAAAGAAGCGGGTCAAAGGCGTTCGGATCGAGAGCGAGAGCCTTGCGGAACGCCGCTTCAGCGCCATCCAAGTCGGCCGCGAGATAAACTAGTCTTCCGCGCAGGCTATATCCCTCGGGCAGCTTCGGATCGAGCGCGAGAGCGCGGTCCACTTCCTGGGTAGCACCCTTCTTGTCGTTCGCTTTCATACGGGTGAAAGCCATCAGCATGTGGGCCTCGGCGGTGTCGCCATTGCGCAGGATGCGTTGGATCATAAGGGCCCCGCGTTCGTCCTGACCCTGGTCGAGCAGCGCGGTACCGAGCAGGTAAGCGAGAGTGAGGTCGTTCGGATCGGCGTCGGCCAGTGGATCGAGCAGGGCGATCACTTTCCTATCGTCGCCACGGCGAAGGTAGCATTCCGACAGCAGCAATAAGAGCCGCCGCCGCTCGGGGTCGCTTGCCGGCTGGATCGCGTAAACCGCTTCGAACTCCTTGATGGCCTGTTCGATTTCGCTCATCTTGTAGTAAGCGAGCGCTAGGTTAAAGCGGATTCCGCGATTGCTTGGCTCGGCCGCCAGGGCCAGCCGGTATTCATCGATGGCTTCGGTGTAACGGCCTTCGTGAGCCAGGGCGGCACCGAGGTTCGAGCGAACCGCCGCCGCTTCCGGATGGGCCTTCAGATAAGTCTGATACTCGGTGATCGCCTCGGCGTAGTGACCCGACTGGTGCAACTCGACTGCCCGCCTGAGTGCCTGCTGCTCGGATTCATCCTGTGCCCGCGCCAAACCCAAGCAGAGTAAGCACACCAACATCCACCACATTGGTTTCGCCACCAACGCAGAATGAGGGCGGTATAATCCACTGCACTTCATTTCGTTCCACCGCTTGGCCTTCGCCTCGTCGCACTTTGTAAGACTAGATTCCTAGCAAGCTACGGGCATTCTCCCTCATGATTTGGACCAGCCGCGATTCGGTACCACGCCCACCCCTTCCCGAATCGTGACTAGGCAATTGGCCGGCATTCCCTTGTAACTCTCATGCGTGCCGCTCGGCCAAAATATCTCAACATCAACGGAAACCGATGTCCCCAGCCCGAAATGTAACCGGGGATCGTTACAAGAAAAAAAACTAGACTGGCTGAGCAGGGCCTGGGCTTGTGTCTTCCCTCGGTAATGCGCCAAAACGCGAGATCCGATGGCACTGCGATTCGATTTTGTGCCTTCGAGCTTAATCTTAATCCAGTTCTCCTTCCCCGTGAGGTCGTTTCGCACGAGCGACGGCGGTTCGTTGAGGTTGACGATGACCACGTCGACGTCACCGTCATTATCGAAATCTCCGAAGGCGCAACCGCGGCTGCAATGCAAGGCGGCAACGCCAGGGCCGGCTTCGCCGATCAGCTCTTCAAATACGCCTTGCCCCAAGTTTCGGAAAACCGCCCGCGGAGTCTTGTTCGGGTATTGGGGGAGCTTCTTCTCGACCTTCGGGTCAACATGGCCGGTCGTCATGAACAAGTCCGGATAGCCGTCGTTATCCAGATCAACAATCCCCGCGCCCCAACACACGTAACGCGTCTCGACCCCCAGGCGCGAGGACGCGGTGGCGTCCTGAAAGTACGCCTTTCCATTGTTGCGATAAAGAATGTTCCGATCATCGGCGAAGTGCGTCTTGAAGATATCGAGGTGCCCATCCAGATCATAATCGCCCACTGCGACGCCCATGCCCGCTTGCGCCAGGCCGTCGTCGTTCAGGGCCACGCCCCGCAGAAGGCCCTCTTCGCGAAACGTTCCATCGTGGTTGTTCATGAAAAGAAGGCTCGGAGTGGCATCGCAAGCGACGTAAATGTCAGGCCAGCCATCTTCATCAAAATCGGCTGCTACCACCGTCAAACCGTAACTCGAAGTCACTTGCGCGATGCCCGCGGATTCACTTACATCCGTGAACGTCCCGTCGCTGTTGTTTCGATAAAGCCAGTGCCTGCCGGTGGGCAACCCGCGCGGCCCGCACGCGACAGGAATCCCCAGCCAGAGGCAGCTGCTGTTTTGTCCGGGGACCGGGGCTTGCTCAAAGGAAAACCGCACGTAGTTCGAGACAAAGAGGTCGAGGTGACCGTCGCGATCATAGTCCAGGAAGCTGCAACCGGCGCCCCAGCGCTGCTCATGGTCCCAGAGCCCGGCCTCTTTGGTCACATCGGTGAAGGTGCCATCACCATTATTGCGATAGAGAATGTTCTGCCCAAAGCGGGCGCAGAAAATGTCGTCAAAGCCGTCGTTGTTATAGTCACCGACGCAAACGCCCGAAGCCCAACCAACCGACTGAAGTCCTGCTCTTTCGGTAACATCGGTAAAAGTGCCATCACGATTGTTCTTGTAAAGACGATTGGTTGTGCCCTCGGGAGCGCCCTCAATGCGCGTACCCGACAAAATGAAAATGTCCATCCACCCGTCGTTGTCGTAGTCAATAAAGGCGCAGCCGCAACCTGTCGTCTCGACAATATACTTCGTTTGCTCAACACCGCCGTAGATGACCGGGGCGCGCAGCCCCGCCTCCCGCGCAACATCCACCAAGCGGGCATGGAAGGGGCGGCCGGAGTGGGCCGATCTCGGTAATGGCTTAGCGCTGTGTGTGGACAGCCCTTGCTCGAGGAGCGGCTCGCCGCTGAGGCAGTAGGCAGCCCCCATCCCCAACTGTGCGAATCTGCGGCGTGTGATGGTCATTCGGCTTCATCGGTGCCATTTGCCGGACCCGCCCACAACACGCTTATCTTTGTATAACTAGCCCGCAAGGCAGCGCCTCATTTAGCTCCGTTAGTCGACTTGAAACGCCACCTTTTCTTCGGCCGTCAAGCTACCTTGGGTAACGCCGATACGGATCTCATAGGAGCCCGGAGTGAATTTATCCGCAGGCAAGTTTGCGATGTAGGGAATTCGCCCGTCCGGTTGCATCTCCGGCAGCGGCGCCTCAGCCGCACCGAGATACTGCCCTTCTTTGTAGAAAGACATGGTGAGCTTGAGGGCATTCTTGACGGCGCGATCCGGATAAACAGTGAAGTAGAAAGACAGAACATTCCCGGGACCGCCCTTCAGCGTGCGCGTGAGGGTGGGCACGACCTTGCCGCCCGGAAAATAGAAAGCATCCAAGATCTGGTTGTCTTTCAGAGCGTCGGTGCGCCGCACCACGACCACATCGCTCACGGACAGCTTAGTGGAGGGCTCCGGGACGGTAACCGTGCTTTTCTTTATTCCCATCTTCTTGCCGTTCCGGTCCATGACGGCCGTTTCCAAGGCATAGGCCCCGGGAGGTAGTTCGGTTCGAAAGGTTTGAACCAGGTTTCCTTCCTTGTAAGCATTCACCTTGTCGAGAGCGACCTGCACGGCAAAATCTTTGCTGAATTTCTCGAAGATTTCCCCATTGGAATCTTTCAAGACAGCTAGCAGCGCTGCGTCGATCGCGCTGGTTTTTTGATCCTGCTGTGGCTCGAAGGTCATTCCCTTGAGCGGGGCTTCGAGCGTCAGCATGTACTCGATTTTAGGCCCATGATCATTGAACCGCTCTGCCGCCACCTGAAAGTTCACATCCAGAGGAGCCGACGGGGCATTCAAAGCATCGAGCAGGGGCATCTCGTAGGCCATCAACTGCTGTCCACGCTTAAGTTGTGGCAAGGCAAAATAGCCGCTGCGAGCGTGGACAAAGACATCGGTGCGGTCCACGCGGACGGAAATTTTGCGGAACTTGCCGTCATATACAGCAATATGCGGAGCGTAAGAGGCCTCGTAGTAGGTTCGCACCTCGTCCATGACCGCCCTAAGAGGGGCCCGCCAGTCGTTGGTTTCGGCAATGGTTGCGCCGCCCGTCTGCTGGGCCAGGTCCCTCAGCCAGAGCAGCGGATTGGCACGCAGTGCGCCTTCCGCCGTTTCCGCAGCACGGGCCTGCATGGTCGATACCTCGCCGGTCCCGCCTCTCATCTGCTGCGAGCGGGTTTCCCCGGCAGCCCCGCTGAGGTAGTCGCGCCCCGCACCCTCCTGGTCCCAAGTTACCAAGCCCTTTGGATCGACGGTGTAAAAGCTAACGTTGGCACGATTCGCCGTGCTGATCAGGTTAGCGTATTGCTCCTTGACTACCTCCGGTATGAACATCCACGGGTTGAAATACAAAATGACTTTGCGTCCCGGGAGCTCCGCTTGCGCCCGCACTAACGCCAGCAATGCATCGATCGTTGCGCGGGCGTTGTACGCGCGGTCGGCAGCGTCAGCCGCTTGAAGCATGTCGTATTGGATTTTCGCCATTCTCCAATTGACGACGCTTTGGATCTGGGACGGACTTGGGCCCCCTGGCGAACTGTTTCCGGCGGCACCCGGCAACTGCGGTTCGCCCTGGGAGAGGATCTGCTGCAACTCGGCTTTTATTTCAGTGGATTGGTTCTGGTATTGGATGAAGGACCACATCGACGAGCGATCGACGCTTTTCAGTAACGCGGAGTGATCGGCAGTAAAAGGCTGGATGAGGTGCAGCTTCTGATCGATGGTCAGGACGGAGAAATACAGGTTCTGCTCCGGGGTCATGTCAAGAATGTCCTTGAGCGCCTGGCGGAAGAACCTCTTTCCCTCCTGGTCCAGCGCCTCAAAGACAAGCGTAACCAGCCGCACCTCGCGCATCGGGTCCAATGCGAATGACCCGCTTTCAACGGAGGATTTGGGCGCGCTCGAAAACGCGGCCGTCTTTCCTTCGACTAGCCGGATGGATGTCAGCTTCTGCTCGACGCCATCCTCAAAGACATGGACTTCTTCTGGTCGAATATCGCGGATCGGTCTGCCCTTCTTGTCGCGGAAGACCATGTCGAGCACTACCTCTTGCGCAGTCGAACGAACGGAAGGAGAGGGGGCCTGTGGGGTTTGCTGGGATGGCCCCTGGGCCGCCAGGCTAGATGCATTCAGCAGAAATGCCGTGAGAAGGACGAACAGCCGGTTCATGGTCGAGACCTCCTGCCGGGCCAATCCAGAAACAATGTAATATAGCGCGAACGATTTTTTCCAGCGTTTCCCGGGATTCCCATCGTACTCGTGCCTGATCGTCTGCTGTGAGCAGCCTTGAACTAGCTCGCCGATTGTTGGATGTTAGAGACGTGCTCGTGCGCCTAGCTGTTGCGAACGGGGGCCGCAGGAGCTTGCGAAATGACGCTCGGGAATCACAGCATAGTCCTTGTTCTCCTTTTTGCGCCTTTGGGGATCGCGCCGTCGGTGGCGCCCCGGTTCTTAGATGCCGCATCTCCGTGCCACACGACGCCGCGCGGTCGAAGCCGCACGTCTCCGGCCAGCCAAAAGGAAACGGCGGACGACCGGCAGGCACAGGGAAACGCGAATTCCAGCTCGTTTGAGTACTTGGCGGAGCGCGCCCGGACAGCCATGGAGGCCGACCACGTCCCGGAGGCGATCCGGCTGTACACGCGTGCCACCACGCTCAAGCCTGGCTGGTCGGAGGGCTGGTGGCATCTCGGAACGCTCTTATTCGATGCCGGGCGCTTCACCGAAGCGCGCGATGCCTTCGCGCACTTCGTTTTGATCGAGCGGAGGGAGCCGGGTCCCGGGTTTGCTATGCTCGGCCTGAGCGAATTTCAATTAAAGCATTACCGCAAAGCACTCTCGGCGCTAGAACTTGGCAGAAAGCTAGGCTTAGGTACCGACCAGGCTTTCATGGATACCGTGCTGTTTCACGATGGCATCCTAAACACTCTGCTTGGCAAGCCGGAAATCGCGCTCGAGCGCTTGACCTTGGCGGCGAACCAGATCGCCTCGGCGCACCCCGAAGCCCCCAAAGATGCAGTATTCGCGAATCTCGAACTGCTGGACGCTTTCGGAATCGCTGCGCTCGGCATCGCGAAGCTCCCTTCCGGTCTCACGGCCGCACAAATCCCCCTTGTTCGTCAAGCCGGCCGCGCTCAGGCGTTGATCGCCTTGCAGGACCGTGTGGTGGCGGAAACGGAGTTGCAACGGCTGTTGGCCCTATACCCGTCCGAACCTGGTGTGCACTATATGTACGGCGTGTACCTGCTCAAGGAGCATCCGCCTCTGGCCATCAACGAATTCCGCCGTGAAATCGAGGTCTCTCCGTCCCACGACGCGGCGCGGATCCAACTCGCTCTTGAATTCCTACGCACCGGCGAATACGAACAGGGCCTGAAGTATGCGAGAGAGGCGGTCGGGCTGGCGCCAGGGAACTTCGTCGCACACGTGGCATGCGGCAGGCTCTGGCTGGAGCTTGGAAAAACGGATCGAGCGCTTGAAGAGTTGCGAACGGCAGTTAAGCTGGCTCCGGGCAGCCCCGACGCTCACTTTGCGCTTTCCCAAGCTTTGTCTGCGTCGGGACGGAACCGCGAGGCTCGGCACGAGCGAGCGGAGTTCGAGCGCTTAAAAGCGTTGGCCGAAGCGGCGGATCGCTAGTCTTGCTGTGCTAGACTGAATTTCTGCAATGTTTCGGTTGATGCTTGCCATCGGGGCGATCGTTGCCCTCGCCGTTACGATCGAGGTTGCGGTTGAGGCAAACCGCAGCACCGGCATCCGGTTTGAAGACATCACCCCCCGGTCGGGCATAGATTTCGTGACCGACAGCAGTCCGACTCCCAACAAGAACCAGCCGGAGACGATGATCTCCGGGGTGGGTCTGATCGATTACGACAACGACGGGTACCCGGACATCTTCCTCATTAACGGGGCGGCGATTCCATCCCTCAAGAAAGATTCTCCCAAATACTACAACCGCTTGTTCCATAACAACCATGATGGAACCTTCACGGACGTCACGGAGAAGGTCGGGCTGGCGGGAGATGGCTACGATATGGGTGTCGCCATCGGCGATTTCGACAACGATGGCTGGCAGGATATTTATGTCGCCAGCGTGACCAAGAATCATCTGTATCGAAATAATGGCGACGGCACCTTTAGCGATGTCACCGACAAGGCGGGGGTTGGCACACCGACTTATAAAGGCCGGAAAATGTGGAGCGCGGCTGCCGGCTGGCTGGACTACAACAACGATGGCAAGTTGGATCTGTTTCTCTCGAACTACTGCCAGTGGGAAGTCAACAAGGACCCCGTGTGTCTAAGCGGAGGGCGTTTGCGGGCCTACTGCCACCCCAAGTTTTACGAGCCCCTCCCGTCCACGTTGTACCGCAATAACGGCGATGGCACCTTCACTGACGTTTCTGAGGAAACGGGCATCACGAAGAAATTCGGGAAGGGCATGGGAGTTGGTTTCAACGACTATGATGGGGACGGCTTCCTCGATATTTTCGTTGCCAACGACAACATGCCCAATTCGCTCTTCCACAACCTCAAGGGCAAAGCTTTTGAAGAGGTTGCCATGGATGCCGGCGTGGCTTATTCGGAAAACGGCAAAGCCGTTTCAGGGATGGGAGCGGAGTTTCGCGATCTCGATAACGACGGCCTGCCCGACATCTGGCACACGGCCACCGAACTCGAGACTTTTCCCCTGTTCCACAATCGCGGCAGCGGCATCTTTATTGATGTCACGGGCCGCAGTGGCCTGGCGCGTCCTACCCTGGAAATGTCCGGGTGGTCCAACGGGGTCGCGGACTTTGATAACGATGGCTGGAAGGACCTGTTCGTAGCCCGTGGGAACGTTCTTGACAACGTCGCGGAGTTCACCAACCGGACCTACGCCGAGCCCAACTCCATCTTCCGCAACCTGGGCAAGATGCGGTTTGAAGATGTGACCGCGCTGGCAGGTCCCGACATGCAGGTTGCCGAGCCGTACCGCGGCGCGGTGATCGGCGACTTGTTCAATGACGGGCATATGGACCTTGTTGTTACCGTGCTCAATGGCAGAGCAAGGGTTCTTCGCGATGTGACGTCGAACGGCAATCACTGGGTGACTTTTCAACTGGTGGGCACCAAGAGCAACCGCATGGGAATTGGGGCTCAGCTCAAGGTGACCACCGAGGACGGCGACAGCCAGTATGATATGGTCTCGACAAGCGCGGGCTACGGAGCTTCACGAGATCCGCGAGCGCACTTCGGGCTCGGCCCATCGAAGACGGTGAAACAGCTCCTAGTGCGCTGGCCTAGCGGCGTGCGCCAAGTGCTGAAAGATCTGCCGGCCGATCAGATCCATCGCATTGTGGAGCCATAAGGCTGCCGCCAGGCACGCCGATCCGGCCCATTTCCTTTTCACCAGAGCCAGCAGCGAAACCGCTTCGTTAATCGTAGTTGTTGTAGGTAAAGTCGGAAGGCAAGTCGCTTGCGGCGGCTCTGGCATTTGCGCCATCGGAAGCCTGCTTCTCGAGAAAGAAATCCAGATTGCCGGCCATGACCAGATGCGGAGCCAGTGTCACCGGAAAGGCGGGGTAGCGGCCATGGACCAAATATCCTTGCAGAACACGAAACGCCAGCCGGCCCTGCATGTAAGGCCGCTGGTGAATCGTGGCGCTTACTGTGCCGGCGCGAATTTGTTCGATGAGCGCGGGAAACAGGTCGGTAGCGATGATGGTCAGACGGTCCAGTAAGTGAGCGTCCCGGGCAGTCCGAATGACGGGCATGGAGGCTTCAGTGGTCACATAGATTCCCGCTAAATCAGGATGTGAGGCAAACAGTTTCCGGCACTTGTCGTAGGCTTCCGATTCGACGTCATGATCCTCGATGGGATCAAGAAGAGCTATCTCCGGATGCAGGGTCTCGAGAGTCTTTTTGAACGCCGTCAACTTTTCAAAATGTTCGGTAATCCCGAGGGCGCTGAGAGTGACCGCGACTTTGCCCCGGTGATTCAGGAATCGTCCCATCAGGTCGGCGGCCAGAGCGCCGCTCGCCATGGTGTCCACGGAAACAACGGCGAGGCGGTTCGAGTGCGGCGCGTCAGTCGAGACGCAAACAATGGGAATCCTTGATCGCGACGCCCGCCGCATCCAGGTGCGCATGCTCGACGGACGACTGGGAAACAGGATCATGCCATCCGATTCCGCAGCTATGGCGGCCTCGAAAGCCTCCTCCTCGCCCTCGCCCAAACTTGGAAACGTGCGGAATTCAATGTCCGCACCGTGCGTGCCGAGGGCCTCGGCTTCCTCCTGAATCCCCCCGCGAACTTCATCCCAGAACGACGTGGTGCCTTTGAGCGTGTTGACGGAAATGCGGAACTGCTTCTTTTGGGAAAGCAGCCGGGCCGCCACGTTGGGGCGATAACCCATGTTCTTCGACACTTGCAGGACGCGCATCCGGGTCATGGCGTTTACGCCGGGATGGTCGTGCAAGGCCCGGTGCACCGTGCCAGTAGATATCCCGAGGGCGTCGGCGATATCAAAAAGGGTAACGCGACGGGTGGTGCTCATGGTTTCGTCAAGGAATCAACGCACGGAGCCAAAGGTGAGCACGTGCCCGCAGGCATCCTGCAGGGGCTCCGTAAACGATTCCGGTCACTACTCTAGGCTCACCAAGGCAAAATGGGCAAGGAATTTTCTGCTGGCAACCGGTAGGGTGAACTTTCACGCTTTGCAAGGGCTTGCAAAAGCAGGCCTCTTCCAGGGGGCAAACGGTGGCCGCCGTCGCCCGGAACGCCCGGGGTTCCTCGATTGGACCGGCCCCATCTCGGCTGAAAGTTGTGTAAGCGCTTACAATCCCGGGCTCTCTGGCGATACAATCGTCGCGGCTCGCGGAGAATGTGCATGGTCATCTGGCGGTCGACCGAGCGGTTATCCTGCCTGCTCTTGTTTGTCCTGGTCCTGGGTTCCTCGCGCGGCGACCATCCGCCGCCCGCGCATCTGACCTCCGAGCAGGATCTCGAGCGAACGCTCGGGCTGCTCGACATCGCTTCTCTGCGCCGAGGCCCGGATGGCGACCCCAAATCTCCTAACGCTGCGAATTTTGATGAATCGAAAGTTTCTGCCAATCTGCTTTTGCCCGATCCGCTGGTCCTCAAAAGCGGAGAGAAGGTGAGGACCGCGGAAGTCTGGTGGAACCGGCGACGTCCGGAAATCGTTGAAGATTTTGACCGCGAGATCTATGGCCGAGTGCCCCAAAACACCCCGAAAGTAAAGTGGGAGGTTGTCAGCACGAAAACCGAGGAGAACAACGGTCGGCCGGTCATCACGAAGAAGTTGGCCGGCCACGTCGACAATTCGTCCTATCCGCCGACGAACGTGGATATTCAGTTGACGCTCGCGACGCCGGCAAAATCGAGCGGCCCGGTGCCAGTCATGATGGAATTCGGGTTGCGCCCGGAAGTTTGGGAGGCTCTGAAAAAGCGCCTGTCGGAAGCGCAGCGCGCCGCGCTTGCGGATAACGGACCGAGTTGGCAGCAACAGGTTCTGGCGATGGGGTGGGGGTATGCGACGCTCATCCCCACTTCGGTCCAGGCCGACAACGGCGCCGGCCTGACCGAGGGCATCATTGGTTTGGTCAACAAAGGCCAGCCGCGGAAGCCGGACGACTGGGGAGCGTTGCGTGCGTGGGCCTGGGGAGCGAGCCGCGCGCTGGACTATTTCGTGAGCGACAAGGCTGTCGACGCCAAACAGGTTGGCATCGAAGGGCTGTCCCGCTACGGAAAAGCGGCGCTGGTCGCGACGGCTTATGACTCGCGTTTCGCGATCGCCTTCATCGGCTCTTCCGGCGCGGGCGGCGCCAAGATTCTGCGTCGCAATTTTGGTGAGCAAGTCGAGAACATCGCCTCCACTGCCGAGTACCACTGGATGGCAGGCAACTTCCTTAAGTATGCCGGCCCCCTGACAGCGAACGACCTGCCCGTGGACGCGCACGAACTCATCGCCTTGTGTGCTCCGCGCCCGGTCTTCATCAGCAGCGGCTCCGAACAAGTGGAAGGTGGTTGGGTCGATGCCAAGGGAATGTTTTTGGGGGCGGTCGGCGCCGGGCCGGTCTATCGGCTCCTTGGCAAAAAGGATCTCGGCACGACCAAGTTTCCAGGCATAGAAACCGCCCTGATCTCAGGCGATATCGCGTTTCGTCAGCACCGTGGTGGGCACACGACGGGGCCGAACTGGCCAACTTTCCTCACGTTCGCAAGCCGTTACATCAAAGGGCCATCGGTTCGAGCCGCACCCGAGAGGCATCTCGAATTGCCAAAGGATTCCAGGGATCGCTTGGCCAAGCCGGGCGCGGCCTGCCGCTTACACCCAAACACGCGCTTGCGGCAAGCCACCAGCCGACTTGCGAGCGAGGAAACCGGAGGTTGTGTTCTTTGAGAAGACGGTCGGCCACGGTCGGATGGTTGTGGCTTTTGCTCCTAGGGTTTATTTTCGAACGGGATGGGTGGGTCTCCGCCAGCGATCGCGAGACCGAACACTGGGTCGGCACGTGGGCGTGTTCGCCGCAACTCGCAGACGCCGGCTCTCGGCCCCCCGCGCCGGGATTTGCGGATGTCACTTTACGGCAGATCGTTCACGTTTCCATCGGCGGACGCAAAATTCGCTTGCGGTTCTCGAATGCCTTCGGAAAAAGCGCTTTGAGGATATCCTCCGCGCATGTGGCGATCGCGGCAGGAGGCAGCCAAATCAAGGCAAGAACGGATAAACCGCTCACCTTTGACGAGGAATCGTCGGTCGCCATTCCAGAAGGCGCGCTTGTCTACTCTGATCCGCTGGACTTCAGCTTGGCTCCTCTTTCCGATCTAGCCGTAACGATTCACCTCGAAAACGCTCCGGAGGGTGTCACCACACACTCCGGCGCGCGGGCCACGTCGTATTTCACGTCAGGAGACGCCGTCTCAGCTCTCGACGTGCCTTCCGCAGAAACCGCCGATCATTGGTATTTCCTGAACGGAGTAGAGGTGGCCGGCCCGCATTCCTCCGCGGCGGTGGTGATACTCGGGGACTCCATTACCGACGGCAAGAACTCGACCACCAACGCCAATGGCCGCTGGCCCGATGAGCTGGCTCGGCGTCTCGAGGCGAGCAAGCATCGGCCAAGCATTGGCGTCCTCAATGAAGGGATCGGCGGCAACCGACTTCTCCATGACGGCCTTGGGCCCAATGCCTTATCACGGTTGGACCGCGACGTGCTGACGCAAACCGGCGTTCGTTGGCTCGTGGTCCTCGAGGGGGTAAATGACATTGGCACGTGCAAGAGCGCGTGCGACCTCGATTCGACGGCAAGGGACATTATCAATGCCTACCGACAAATCATCATCCGGGCTCATTCCCAAAACATGCGCGTGTACGGGGCGACCATCACGCCGTTCGGCGGATCCTTCTACGGGAGCGAGGAAACCGAACGGGCTCGCCAAGCGGTGAACCATTGGATAAGGACGAGCGGCTGGTTCGACAGAGTGATTGACTTCGACGCCGCCACACGCGATCCGCAGCATCCCGCGAACCTGTCGGCCCAAGCGGATAGCGGGGACCATCTTCATCCCGCCGATGCCGGCTACAAGATTATGGCTGATTCCGTCGACTTGAATTTATTCGCAAATTGACACGCTCCCCGCCGCAAGCGGCGAGGATTCCTACGGCCTCTCGGTTGGTTTTCGCGAGATGGCTTCGGTGGGTTCCTCCACACCCGCCCTACTTCAGCGGAGGATCACGAAGAGGCTCGACCCTGGAGTGGCGCGGGGCAACGGGACAACGGTAGTCCCTGCCGGGAGTAACTCTTATCGCGCATTCTTGTTGATCTTGTTGGCGTCCACCCTGCCGCCATCCGGTATCTGCTAGTATACTTATCATCCCCGATTTCGGGATTTGTGACGATCCAGGGGCCCGGCTCCGACCCGCGTTTTTTGTGGCGAGAAGTTTCAGGTGAGAATCAGTGTATCCACCGGAGCAAAACCCATGACGCCTTCCGCAGAAAATCATTTTTGCGCGCGAATTCTCGATCGCCGCGATGTTTCGCAGGATCTTTGCATCCTGCGCATCAACCCGGGCGGTCCCCTGGCGTACCGCGCGGGACAATATGCCACGCTGGGCGTTGACCGCGAAGGGGTGCGGACCGAGCGCGCCTACTCGATTGCTTCCTCGCCTTCCGAAGACGCACTGGAGATTTTTGTCGAGCTGGTTCCCAACGGCCATCTTACGCCTAATCTTTTCCAGTTGAGGCCGGGCGACACGCTGCTGTGCCGCAAGGCTGCTAAAGGCCGCTTCACGTTTGATGTTCGCAGCGGCCGCTCCAACCACCTGCTCATTTCTACGGTTACCGGCATCGCTCCCTTTGTCAGTTACGTGCGAACCCTTTATCGCGACGGGAAGAACGGCGGGACGCCCCTGCCCGGGAATCACCGGCTCTTTTGTTTGCAAGGCGCCAGCCGCGCATTTGAGTTTGGCTACCGGGAGGAACTCGAGCGCTACTCTCAGGAAGTACCCTGGTTCAAATATGTGGCCACGGTGAGCCGCCCCTGGGAGGACCCCGGGTGGCCAGGCGAGCGGGGGCGCGTGGATGATCTACTGAGGATGTACACAGATAGGTGGGAGCTGCGGGCGGAAACGACGACCGCCTATCTCTGCGGTCATCCCAAAATGATCGAAAACAGTCGGGGGACTCTAGAACGGGCCGGCTGGAAGAAAGATGCCATTCTCGAAGAAGCTTACTTTCCACCGGCCATGAAGGCGTCCGAAGCCAGCGCTTGAACTGGTTTGCCGACCCAGCTCAGCGTTCGCTTTCGGAGTCCCATTATAGGGTCCCAAACGAGAATTTCGTTCTCGTAATGCTTGCCTTCTTAGGCTGCTTTCAAACCGACAGCCTCGACGAGGTCGTCGAGCGCCTCAATCACGGCAGTATATCGACGATCGAGAGCCGTGATCTTTTCTTTGGGAATGGATTGGTCCGCAGCGAAGGGCTGCAGAATGCC
>QHYH01000028.1 GCA_003223215.1 Acidobacteriota bacterium | reverse complement strand
CCAAGAGCCAAACCTCTGAGGCCGAATGCTTTAGATCCAAAGCTAAGTTGTTCTTTACAAGATGCCGGAGGCGGCGGCGTTGGTCACGAAGGTGCTGTTGCTGGCGGTTCCGCGCTACTGCTTGGGGGTGATCCTTCCAGTACTGCTTCTGATAGCCGGGATGCTCCTCCCGCCACTGCTTCTGGCTTTCCCCCACCCCTTGGCGATACTCGGGGTCCGTCGCCAGCTTCTTGCGGTGATAATCCGCGCGACGCCGACGTTGACAATCCGGCTGACCGCAAACCCGTTGCTGGGGACGGTAAGCGGAAGGCAGAAACGAACTTTGGCAGTGCGGACAACGGCGGGTCTCGCTCAAGTCGACTCCTCAGGATTTGAAGGTGAAACCTCTGAGGAGAATCAACACCACAGCGAAGACGCAAGAGAAATGAAAACTGACTTTTCGCTGCCGCGGTCGGACCTCATGTCATGGCGAATTTAGTTGGTGGATCTTTATGGCGAGCAAGGTGTGGTTACTTCTCGAAAGCGCCAAAGCGGTAGATCGGTAAATGGCGCCAAAACGGCTGGTGAAAGGTGAAGAAAAAGGAGTAAGTAGCTTGTCACCGTTAATCACAAGTTGCTGATTTCCCCTCGCTTTACGCTCGCTCCGGCAAGTTCTGATTATTAACTGGCCAATCTTTCCTCATTTTTGCTCTTTTTGGATCCTCTGCAGTTGTGAAGCAACGGTGAGGAGGCGCTTGTCGAGGCGCCGCAATCGACGGCGGATTTTCTCATCGCCCAACTGACGGCGATACATTTCCAGAAGATGACGTGTGGCCTCCAGTGCCTGACGGATGCCGGGGAGACCGGCGCTTGGCATGTCTTTGGGGAGTGCGAGCGTGGGCAGACGATGCGGATGAGCTGCATTCTGACGGGCCTGGTGGAATTCGCGCTGCAAGTCCTGTTGAGTGACTTCCACGTAGCGCAAGGTCATGCGGATATCTTTGTGCCCGAGTAGCTTCATGAGAGCCGGAAGGCTAACTCCGAGCCGGAGCATTTCTGTCGCGAAGCTGTGCCGAAGACGGTGCGGTGTCACATGCGTTGAGCAACCAGCGCGCTTCGCGGCCTGGGCCAACGCCGATTGGAGACTCAGCACCAGAGCGCGCCGAGTAGCACCGCGACGTGGGAGCAGGAAGCCTTGCGAATTCGCGCATCGTGCGAGTGGGGACGAAGTGCGCAGGGTAAGGATCCGGCCCGCGATCCGCCGCACCTCGGGATCGGCCGGAACCAAACGTTCCGTGTGTAGTTTGCCGAGGGGGACATGGAGCGCCCACTGTTCGGTTCCCACCTGCCGCAGGCAATCCAGTGGCAAATGGATGCATTCGCCAAGGCGGATCCCCGTAGCACGGAGGAGCAGGAGGGCATTGGCGTAGAGATCGTCGGTCCGGCGCAGCTCCTGCTGCACGAGTTGATCTTCCTGGAGGGAAAGAGGTCTGGGAAGATAATGGGGCTTTGGAGGGAAGTCTTCTCCACGAATGAGATCGGGCTGCAGGTGGTGGCCGTTGGCGGCTAGATCGTCCAGCAAACGGCGGAGGCGAATGAGGTGACCGATGCGGGTTGCATTGCTCAGGGGTGGTTCTTGTTCACTCAGCCAACGGAACCAGCCGAGCAGATGAGGATCGCGGCGTAGTTGGGAGAGCCGACGAAGCTGTGGGAATGCGGCGCGGAGATAGGCGAGGAAGCAGCGGGCGGTGGATCGATAGTTGTCTACCGTGCTGGGCCGAAGGGTGAGGGCGAACGCCTGGATTTGCGTTTCGAAGATCTGTCCCAGATTGGTTTGGTCCCGAGTCATGACAGGTGGGAAAAATCCAACGCCTTCCGCTTCTCGATGGCGCGGGCGTATTCGCGCCAGACGTCCTGCGGGGCGAGTTCGACGTAGAGCATGGTGGTCGCGATTTGCGAGTGACCCATCAGCTGTTGCAAGGCAGGCAGGGACATCCCGGCCCGCACCATATCCGCCCCAAAGGTGTGCCTCAGACGGTGCGGGTTGGCATGAGGGATTCGACTGCGCACTCGATGATGACGAAAAAGCGAGCGGAGGCCGGCCGCGGTCACGGGCCGACCGCGTTGTCGACCTTTCAGGGAAATGAACAAAGCAGGGGAGTTGGTCAGTGGCCTTTCGTGGCGCAGATAATGTCCCAGGACTTCGAGAATATCCGGCGGCAGCGGCACGAGGCGCTTTTTGTTTCCTTTGCCGCGGACGCGCATCTGGCCGTCAGCGAGTTGCACGTCTTCCAGTTCCAGGGCCAAGACCTCGCAGGAGCGCAAGCCGTCGAGGAGCATCAGCCCGACCAGTGCGAGATCGCGATAGGTGCGGAAGCTTTGCCAAAACTTGGCGACTTCTTCGGCCGAGAGCGGCACGATCACCGGCCGATCCTGTTTGAGGCGGAGGCCCCGGGCGACGGTGGTGCGAAGCCGACCGTAGCCGAGTGGGGATCGTCGGGTATAGCGGCGCTGGAAATGCACTTGGCCGGCGGGAATTTCTTGCCCGGTGTGAAAGCGATAGCAGCAGCGCACTGTGCCCAGCCGATGATTCACGGTCTGCGAGGTGGGTTTGGGATCCTGCTCGAGTTGATGACGGACATAGTCGACGATCGTGGACTCCGTGATCTCGGCAAGCGGCCGATGTTGCGGTTCGAACCAGCGGGCGAAATCGAGGAGGTCGTAGGCGTAGATGCGCAGCGAACGGGGAGAAAGTTGGCGGAGGCGCTGACCGTCCAGGAAGGCATTCGCCCAGTCGAGTTCTCCTCCTTGGTTGTCACGCACACGATACGCGGAGGTGCTGGCGGACACGGCAGGTTGATAGACCACGGAGAGGTTCATCGACGGCTCCAGCCCCAGCGTTCCAATAACTGCTTGACGCTCTCCAGATCCGAGGCCGCCTCGCGCAATACGGTTCTGCGAACGGGCGGGAGAGAGGAACTCGAACGCAAAGCGCGGTCGGGAGAAGAGTCACGCCCTTTCCTGGGAGAGCCGACAGGCAGGTCCAGCACTTGGTAAATTCCGTCTTCATAGGCAATCAGGTCCCGGGCCACCAGTTCGTTGCGAGCCGCTTCCAGTTCGTGGGGAAAACGGATGTCCAACAACTCCGCCA
>QHYH01000027.1 GCA_003223215.1 Acidobacteriota bacterium | reverse complement strand
AGAGCAACTTCTCCAAGCGAGTGAGGCCTTGATCGAATCCTTCGCGCAGGAAGCGGTGATCGATCCAGCTGAAGGAACCGCGGATGGAACGTCGGCGATCGGGTCGGGGCGGTTGGGGTCGGGACTTCGGCATTTTCATTCCTCCGCGGGCTCAAAGTAGGGGCAGAGGGTTGGGAAAAGCCATCGAACCTTGTGGAACTTACTTGGGATTCACCGCGATACTTTCCTGCAACCCTAAGAAGTGTTGAGAGTTACGAAGATATCGCGGCTTGTGGAACTTACATGGGCAATGCGGATAGAAGTCTTTTCGGACTCGATAGTTACGTGCAGATCAGGGCTTGTGGAACTTACAGGCGACGATCTCAGCCGCTCGCGCCATTTTCGGACGGAAACCGCGTTGCGCCGCACGTAGTCGGGGATGTTGCTGACGGTAGCACCGCCTGTAGTCGAAGCGCGTCCCGTACTTTTCCTTTTGCAGCGCATAAACCCCGCGAAAGTAATCCGGGTTCTCAGTCCGCCATTCCTGATTAGATTTCTGCTTCTGCTTGTGGCGACAGTCTGGCCGACCACAGGTCTTTTGTCGTTGTTTGAGCCGCGGATGGGGATGAAACCAACGACGGCAGAAAGGACATCTCCGCCTCGGGAGCATACGTTTCTCCTCCAGTGAACATCTGGAGGAGAAACAAAACCGCGGAGGCGGGGAAGAAAAGAGAAAAAGTAAAAGGGAAAGGCTATTGAGTCTGAACTAAACAAGAGAAGAAGAAAATCAAGACAGGCTGAAGAACGAGCCATCTCTGAGAACAAACCGTTCTTCGAACTTTGGCCGGTTAAAGTGGTCAACTGACTTCTGAGCAGAGGGTCGGGAGTTCGAGTCTCCCCGGGCGCGCCATCTCATTGAATTAAAAAGAGTAAGAAGAATTGCTCTTCGCCTTGACCCTCTGCTCTCTTAGCAGGTGCTCTCGCAAACTGAGCTAATCGCGCATACGGCGCAACCATTATCCTTTCAACAGCGTACGGCGACTTCTCCATTTGCTCCAACTGTGATTTTCGGTCGATGCGGTCCAACGATGCCGTTTTCGATCGGAAGTTCGAAGCCGAAACCAATTCGTCTTGCGACGACAGCGCGAGGCATCGTGGCCGAATGAGGATGCGGAAACGATACTAACTTTCGCAAAAGGGTAGGTGAAAGCAGATGACGGCGGAAGGCAAATGCTGGACCTTTCCGCCGTCGGAAAAAAGATTTGAATTGCCCGGCCTAGAATTCGAAGCGTAAGCCGAGCTGTATCCAGCGGCTCCCGTCGGCGAGCGTGTTGTCCCGATTGGTTGGTACTAACTGCGTTGAGATCACGCCGAAGCTAGCCTTTTGTGTAAGGCTGAGTGTCGGATCAACGAAGTTCACGTGATTAAAGATGTTGAAGAAGTCCGCCGTGATCCTGAACGACACCCGCTCGGTCAGTGCGGTCTTCTTACCTAATGATGAGTCCAAGTTCCAGAACGGCAGCCCATGAATTGGGTTTGCGCGGCCCGTGCGTCCGTCTTTGCTGATCTGCACGTTTCGGAAGTCGCCGAACACAGTGGCCGGATCAGCGAATAGGTTGAGCCCTGTGCCCTTATTGGTGGGGTTGCCAGATGTGCCGATTCCGTTCGAGCCGGTTACGCCACCGTGCACGGAATTGCCGAATGAGCTCGGGTTCACCGTTGGGATCATGCCTACGGCAAATCCGAAGATACTGCCCCCACCCCAGACCTGGCTACTCTCGGTCACGAAAAGTGGAAGTCCGCTAAACGCCGAGAAGATCCCCGACGTATACCATCCGCCAAGCAGACGGCTGGTCCAAGAACCCCCGCCGAATCGGTGTCCCTTGCCCAGCGGCAGATCGTACACATAAGAGAAATTGAAGATATGCGTACGGTCGAACAGAGACGGCCCGTAATCGACATTCGGGAAGTAACTGTTTGAATAGATTCCTGCCTGGTTCTGGTTTGAGATGTTCTGATCCAGCGTCTTAGAGAAAGTGTAGGTTGCATCGAACGTTAACCCGTGAGATGTCCGCTTCCGCAGGGTCGCGATTAACCCGTTGTAGTTCGACTTGCCGATGTACGTCCGCATATGGAGGTCAAATAGCTGCCGGTTTTGGAATGTCGTCAGTCCAAGGCAGGTCCGCCGGCCATCCATCACTGAAAAGAGTGAGCTCACCAGCCCACCGGTGAAGTGCGGTCGAACTACCCGCGCAAGCCGAACCAATCAAGCCTGCGAGTTGATTCTCAAAGAAAGGCTGGGCTGCCGGCGTCTGTCCGGCCGCGAGCGCCGCCGCCACCGCGTCATAGGCTTGTGCAAACGTCTGTTTCGATGCTGTGTCAACAAAGAAGTACGGAGCGGAGTTGAAATTCACGCCTTGTGGCAGTCTGTCTGACCACCGTCCCGTCCAGCCAATCTCCACAATCATGTTTCCCGGGATTTCGCGCTGAATCGTTAAATCACCCGCCCGGCTTCGTCCGATCTTGGTATTTGGGTCATCTTGGAAACTGAACAGCTCGCCGAATGGTGTGCTCGGCACAACAGGTATGCTCACTGCGGGGACAGTCGGTACCGGTAGGTTTCCATCCACGCCGACACGGAATGATGCGGCTCCCGGGCTGCCTGTACCTGCAGCCGCATTGCAGCCACTTCCTGGTGTGCCGGAGGCGTTGCATAAGGGAGCGCCAACGCTGATCGTTTGCGCAAAGCCTACTCCCAACATCGGGATTATTACGCTCTGAACTGTATTGATGCGGTCGTAGACAATACCAAATCCCCCGCGGATGACCGTTTTCCGATTTCCGGTCATGCGGTGCAAGAATCCAGAATCGAAACTCGGCGTCCAAGCCAGTGACGCACGGGGAGCCACATCGCCCCAATCAATATTGAACACATTGCGTCCGGCCGACTTCACCGGCTCGAATCCTAGCGTTGGGTTATACGTCTTGCCTTGCAGCGCAGCCGCCTCCTTCGCAGCGATGTATTCGGGGCCGGTTAATGACTGGTTGTTGGTCGTGTCTACTACCAACGTCTGCCGGTTTAGCTTTTCCTTAGGTGCGGTCTGCCAACCATAGGATAGGCCGCAGGTGAGCGTCAGGTTAGGAGTAATGCGCAACACATCTTGGCCGTAGAATTCTACGGCATTTAGCGTGGTGTCGTTCGCCAGGGGAGTTCCGAACGGCAGCGGGTTTAGGCTGCCATCGCGAGTGGTTAGGATGCCAATGTTATCCACAAGGCCTAGCGTCGACGCGTAGAGCCGGTCCCACCTTTGAGCGTCGCCGCTTTGCAAACAGAGTGTCGTTAATGTCGCCGAGCACGTTGGGGGGCGTTCCGACGTAGGAATTGCCGATAAGAAGGTACTCACGTCTGCGTCTGACAGGGCTTCGAGCGATGCCAATGAACCCACGACTTTGTCATTCCGGATGTGTATGGTCGGGATGTGCCGGAAGTTTGCGCCGAATTGCAGGGTGTGCTTTGACTTAATCCAGCTTACGTCGTCCACGTATTGGATATTCCGACCAGTGCTGTTTTGAAAGCGCGCCCTTTGTGTGTCTACTTCGATCGGCGCGTCTACTAGATTTGTTTGTGCCTGGCCGGGCTCCAGCGCAATCTGTCCCGCAGACGAACCTGTTCCAACAATATTCTCCAGTGCCGCGGCGGCCGAAGGCGCCAGCCGATTAAACGACTGGCGTGCCCTGACCCATCCGAAATGGAAGGAATTATACAAATGCGGTGTGATCTGTCCCGTTAGCCCAGCAATAATCGCATCGCGGTCCGTTGGAGACGTAGAGACCGCCTTTGTCGTACCACCACGAATGTCATACTGCGCACCTTGCCCGCCGGATACCTGCGTGGTTTGGTAGTAGGTATAACTGCCGTTGAACCGCCATTTCTGACTCATTTGATGGTCAAAACGCAGTGTGTAAAAGTTCGTGGAAAGCGGAGTCGCTGCCGTGCCATGGAAACCCAGAGTGTTCAGACCATCGGCGCCAGCCACGCTCGGATCCGTACCTGCGGGATCCAACGCCCAAAGCGCTGCAACTGATGGACTGATTCCCAGTCCGCGCGGATCACATCCCGTGGTGCCGCTTCCGCATAACGTCGAAGTTGCGAGGTTGTACTGAATCGTGTTCCCGGAAGCATCTTTGAACTGTAGAATCCCCTGCTTGAGCAAGTTGCTCGGCATCAGCCGCGTAAATGACGATTGTTGGGGAAACCGCCTGCCCTCGTAGTTGAAAAAGAAGAATGTTTTGTCCTTCCAAAGCGGGCCGCCCACTGCTCCGCCGAACCGATTGTCCCTAATGACCGGTCTGGCCCGGTGGATTCGGTTGAGTTCCCACTCGTTAGCATTAAAGTAGTCGTTCTGGTGGTACCAATAAGAGGAACCATGAAACCTGTTCGTCCCACTCTTGCCGACAACAGCGATCTGGCCACCCGAAGCTCGTCCAAATGATGCATTCGGATTGTTCACACCCACGCGGAATTCCTCCACGGAGTCCACTCCCAGCGGGATCACCGCAATGTCAGCGCCAAGCCCGCCAACTATATTGTCGGTAACGTCGATTCCATCCAACGTGAAAGTGTTCTGGTCATCGATCGCCCCGGCGACGCGCATTCCGACTCGTGGAAAAGTGCCCGTCCCGGGTGTTACGCCTGGCTGCAGTGTGAGCAGCGCTGCGGCATTTCGGCGCAGCGTCGGCAGTTGAGTCATCACATCACTTGTAACCTCGCTACCGACCTGGGCGTCGTTGGTTTGCAATTCCGCCTGTGCGGTCGCCTCCACCTGAACTTGCTGACCCATGGGGCCGAGTTCCAGCCTGAAGTCCAAGGTATAGTTCTTCGCTACATCCACGGCTAGCGCGACGACATCCGCCGTCCGGAACCCGTCCTTTTTTACCGTAACCTGGTACTCCCCGGGAACCACGTTTACAAACGTATATTGGCCAGCAGCGTTTGTATTTTGGGCTGCCTGACTATTGGTGCTTTTGTTACGCAGGACGACCGCCGCATCGAGAACCGCGGCGCCGCTCGGGTCGGTGACGGTTCCAATTACAGTCCCTGATGTCGCCGTTTGCGCTCTTGCAGGTTGTGAGAGGTTAGAAAGTATCAAAAAGGCCCCAGCAAAAAAGACAATTCCCCTTAGCTTTTTCACGGATCCACTCCTTTCGATTTTGAAGGATTGCGAAACTAAGAAGGAGGAGAGCGGGCGCGCCGGCGTGCAAGGCCGGAAAATTCCCCCCTCATTTGCTCCACCACTCACCACATCCCCCGCCAACGACCTGTTACACCACTTGCGGAGAAGCCTCCCGGCAGGCGCGTTCCTGCCCGGAGGCAAAGATAGCGACGGTATATGCCAAGCTCTTGGGGATCGTCAAGATAAATTATCTTGACCGGACCTGTGGATTGGCATATATGGGCGTCATCATTCTTACCTTTCGGTAGGAACGTGCCTGCCAGGGTCGGACCTCTGCGGTCATTCGACGAGCGGTTTGCGAGGGGATGTGGTTGGTGGTAAAGCGAGTGACGGGGGAATTTTCCGCTTGTGGCCAGAGTTTCTCTACGTTGGTGCGCTTGCGCTTC
>QHYH01000105.1 GCA_003223215.1 Acidobacteriota bacterium | reverse complement strand
AGAAGCCCAAAAAGAAGCCCGACAAGAAGAAGACAGATAAGAAGAAGTCCGTTAGGCGAAAAAAGGCAGAACGCAGGAAGAAGCCAATTCAGCGTGAGAAGTCGACGCGCTCTAAGGTGCCCAGCGGAAGCTCATCTGCACAAATGCATCAAGCCGTTGGTCCTCAGACCGCCAGCCAATCGGAGATTGCGCCAGAGATTTCCGACGACTCAGGCGAATTCGGGGGAGAATCGTAGCTATCACGAAGGTCATCGAACTTCTGACCGCGTCATGCTTGGAGGACAGAATGGCGAAGAACAGCAAGCTCACGCAGGCTGCAGTAAAAATTGGCGCAGCAATGGGGAAAGCTGACCGAGCGGCTCACAAGGTTGCAAAGGCAGGGGTGGTTGCGAAAAAAGAACTTGCGGCCATTTCGAAGCAGGTTGCGGCTCTCAAGAAGCAATTGCAGAAGACCACGAAACGTTTGCAACGCGCACCGCGCTAGCGTAACTGTTCCTCAAGATTTGAAATCGAACGCAGCCGCTGGCGCGGCAGACGCTTCGCGTGCTATGCTCCGCACGTCATGCCACAAGGTAAGGCTTTTAACTGCGATTTTCGCTTTTCTCTGATTTTCCTAAGTCATGCAAAATCAATAGGCTGCGAACGAAAAAGGATTCAATTCCCATAGCCGTTAGATCGAGTCCAGCCATTAGCCCGCATCCGCCGCAACCGCCAGCGGCCACCTTCAAGCGGTTTTATCGAACGCGCGCCAGAGCATCGCGTCCACGCGCACTTCCTGCTCGAATGCGCGCCTCCGATAAAACACTAACGTTTACCGGGACTTAGACGTTCAGCGTCCCCACATCCGCCTGTCGATCTTCTCATTGCCTCAGAGCAACGACCGCAGTAAGTCAAGAATATTAACTTGTAAAGTACAGGTGCCTGTCGACTGCATATCGACCGCGCTAGCGTGACTTCACTGCTCCGTCGAAGCCTGATTTGCGCGTGTCGTCAACACAGCAATTGTTTATCGATCCAAACACACCATCCATGGGTTTGCGCGTTAACATCGCCATCTTCACGCTCGGGTTGCTTACAATCGTTGGGGGTGTGCGCGCGGTTCCCGAGGAACAAAGGCGCTCGCCAGAGTTTTTGCGGGGCAAGTATCAAGAGCTAAATCAAATGGCCTTCGACAACAGGTTGCCACCAGTTCGAATCGAGTGGGCGGATTTGACCGCATACAACTACCTGGGCGAGACTTACCGGGAAAGCGATGGCACGTTTGTTGTGCTCGTTGACTGGAGCACAAATCTCCGGGATGAAGTTCTCCAAGACACCGTGGTTCACGAAATGTGTCACGTTGCGACTTGGAGACGGGAGGATGATCCGCACGGGTCAGCGTTCCGGGCGTGCATGGCTGGAATCAAGGGGAAAGCACTGCAAGACCGCAGTACGAAGGCACGATGAGCGGGATAGAGAAAGCCGACAAATTGGCATTGCAGCGGTCATCGCAGCGAATTGCGTTGCCCTGATCCCGTTGGTGACCCACTGCTACGATTTATCCGTTTTTATTCAGTTTGTCATCCTTGCAGTACTTCGTACCCTGCAAGGTCAACTGAAGTGCGAGGCCGCTCTTCGTGATCTGGTAGACCCATACCCCCGGGGCAACTTCAGCCGCTCCCGAGTAAGCTCCGCCCTTCTCGCCTGCTTTGGCCGCAGCGTCCGCTTGCGCTGAACCGGACCAGCCGGAATCCGGAAATTGTGCCAGCGCCTTGTCGTTCTCGAAGACGAACACCACGACATAGTCTTTCACTCCCATGCCCAGGCCGGCACCGGCTGAAGCCATCTTCATGAAGGTTTCTTGCTTGGTCTTGTTGTTGACGGCCAGTCCTGAACCGCGTGCCGTGCTCAACAACAACACGTTCACCCTCCTCCCGAGTCCCATGGAAGGGGCGGCACCTCCGCCAATGGGTGACCGCACGATGGTCGGCTACGAGCTGAGGAAAGCGGGGGCCAAAAAAATGCTCGCCCGGGCGGCCGCTCCCCCTCTAACGGTGTTCGTCAGACAGGGGCGCCGCGTGTTCAATCCATATTCTCTATTTGCGGACCAAATTGCGAAGAAGCTCAACAGCATCAACTGACGGTCAACTGGCCGAATAACTGACTGGGTGCGTAAGGCTAACTCTGGTAAGTTACCGGACATGTTCGGTTACCGCGTTTAGCAGGAGTTGACGATTGCACGCTGCTTTTCGTTGTTGGTGAAATGGCGATATTTCGTCAACAATCCGTCTCAGGGCCGTCGATGCCTCATCGATGCCTCAGGTTTCGTTGACCTGTCGCGTGCCATCAACGTAAGATTCACGTCGGTGGATCAGCGTGTACATGCACTTTCCCCTATTTTAGTTTTGGCAGGAGGGCGCAATGATTCGAGAACGGGCGCTGAGGGTTGTTTTGGTGTTGGTGGGATTGCTCTTTTTGGCTGGCGTTTATCCCTTAATGATGTCTCTGTGGCAACAGAAGCAACAGGATACCGAGCCGATGATGCTTAGCGTCTATGTCACACTCGGGATATTTTTGCTGCTGGCAGCGCGTAACCCTTCGGCAAATCGCAGCCTAATCGCCTTCACGGCATGGTCGAGCATTGCTCACGCCGCTGTTATGGCGGTGCAGTCATTCTACATGGCGAGCGAACGCGGAGAATTACTGTTCGCCGTGGCCGCGCTTGGTATCATCGGTGTAGCCCTGATCGTGCTGGCTCCGATAAAGCAGTCAGGAGAGCGGGTATCCGCAGCCGTTGCGTAGGCTCGCACTCTGGGGAAACAGCCGACTTCGACATCCCGTACTACAACGAACCCAAGCCGAGTACGCAAAATTGCAGTAGTTATCCTTAGTTTATTTGCCGCCAATCTCGGTAGTGCCCGATTAGCACGCCTTACCGGTAACTTTGCTCCCAGTACTTGACTTCTCCGCGTTAATCACTGGCGAAATCAGTGGCTGTCTCGAACCAAAATCCGGTGGAATGGACCGGGGGCTAATTCACAGTGACAATTGACACTGATTTCCTCATTTACGTTCAAGAGCGGCAAGAAGTGTCACGGGAGTTGCGTTGTCTCCAAAGGTTTTGCTCAGGTGGGCGAAGTGGTCGATATTCCCAGGGCCAAAAATGAAGCTGCCGCCAAGCTGAAAGGGGTTCAGCCCAAATTTGTGCTGACGATGGCCTGCGGCGCGAGCGCGATTACGGCTCTTGAAATTGTCGCTCCGAAGTAAGTGTAGTACATTGGCGACGCCTAGGTTGGCGAGCTTGTAGGCCTGTCGCTGTTCGTCGATGAGCAAGGGGAAGTCGATTCCGGTTTCTTCCTGGAAAATGCGCGCATAGTTGCGGTCGCCAAGACTGATGGCTGCGAGGGAAGCACCTTTGTTGAGGAAGGCTTGCTGGTGTTCGCGCAACTGCGCGACGTGCTCACGGCAAAAAATTCATCCATAGTGGCGAAGAAAAACGATGACCGCAGGCTTGCTCTCCCACAACGACCCCAAGCGAATTTCTTGGCCAAAGGCGTCTGGAAGAACGACGTCTGCGAGGCGCTTGCTGAGTGTTTCCGGCATCATGGGCCATGATTGAAGAAACAGGATTCTTCTGTCAAGGCCAGGTCTGACCATTAACCTCCGGCGTTTCTATCGGCCTGGTCTACGTTTACTGCGTTTATCGGGAGCCGAGCCACTCTTCCTTGCTTTCAGCCATACTAATGCGGTGGAGGCATAGTCGATGTTCTGCCTATCGAAGCCCAGTCGAGACTCAATTTGTGCGTTTATCTCCAGTCAAAAAATAGAGCGATTTTCATACGGAGAGGTCGGATGCTCACGGCATGGAGCGCCGAAAGGATATACCGTCGACCACAATCGAGTCAGTTTGGGACAAGGTGCTGACATCTACGAAAGGGCAAAGAATGCAGTAAGAGGATGGAAGATGTTCGATATGCCGTGGATTGTTTTATGCTGGCCAGATGTACCCATCGAGACTGGCGCAACGGTTGCAGTTCTCGTTTCGCACGCCGGTTTTTGGTCTTTGAACGCCTGCCGAATTGCATACGTGCTTCAGGAGCGCCGAATTTTGGAAAAGTACGGTTTCGCATACGGGACGCTGCACGACCATGGCGAAATCGGTGAAGAACGTTTTACCGTTGAATTCAACCCTCCAGATGGAAGCGTGTGGTATGACCTTTACGCTTTTTCCCGGCCCGGTCCGGCCGCTCGTTTGGTTTATCCGTTCGTACGTTCACTCCAAAAACGCTTCGCTAAAGAATCGAAAGAAGCCATGCAGAGGGCAGTTCAATTCGCTTGAGTCAGTATCCAAGCGTACTGGTAGCCACATGTGTGTATGCTACGCAAGCCAGAGACCCAAATCGTAAATTCCGGTTAGGACGGGTGTCTAGGCTCCTGGTTACTGAGCATCGTCACAAACGAAGGAGGAACACTATGCCCCGTGTTGCCGTCGCTTTAGCGGGCGCGTGCCTGCTCGTTACTCCGTATGCCGTCCTGGCGGCACAGCGTGCCGGATCGACCGTCCAGAATCCATCCGCAGCAAGACAGCTGGCCCCATCATATTTCCCCGATCGATTCGACTGGCAGCACAAGAAGCCGGAGGAGGTCGGCATGGATGCTGGGAGGCTAGATGATGCCGTGAAGCATGCTATTGCAAGTGAGAATCCGGCGACGAAAGACTTGACACTTTACCTTGCGACGACAATGGGTGCCACTGAGCCGTTTGACTCGGATAACGAAATGGTCGAAGTCCGCCGGTTGTTGGAGATAACCGACTGGAGACTCTCGTTATGCGTTACATGATGCTCGTTCGAGACCAAGCATCCGAGGAATCCGCCTAGGAAAGACCAGAACATAGCTCACTCCACGGGCGGCGGAATAGTCGCTGAGCAAGGCGATACAAACCCGCGACGCCGTCCGGTGAAAATGTGTTTGCAGTTGTATGCTGACGACGTGGAATTTGAAATCAATCTCGAACAAAACAAGACTGGACCCTCACCCGCAATTACTCAGGCGGACCTCAACCGCATCATCCAGACTGCTCACAAGGCAGCTACCGCACAAGGGATTCTCGCCGTCAAGCCCAGCTAGTTGATGGCAATGGCGGTCGCAGGAGTCAAATTTTTTCAGGAGTCGAACCAAGTCCCGATTAGTCGCGTTATCGGCAAGGTTCGGTCTAGTACGGACTTGGGAGGTAGAATGGCGCAGAAGGAGTAGGAGGAATCAATGCCGACGATTGAGGGGAAACAAGCACGGGTTTGGATTGATGCTTATGTGAAGAAGGCGGGGACGCTTGAGGGTGTGACGAAGGCGGTACGGGCACTGGTGAAAAAGACAGTAAAGGGGGGCGAGGAGTACGTGAATCCGTGGAAGATTCCGTCGTTTGATTCGAACGGACCGCTGTGCTGCTTCATGGTGGGTAAAGAGCATGTGACGTTTGCGTTCATGCGCGGGGCGGCACTGCCGGACCCGGAGAAGCTGCTGGAGGGAACAGGGAAGGGCGTGCGACACGTAAAACTGCAGAGCGTTGCCGAAGTGAAGAGGCCGGGAGTGAAGAAATTGATTGCAGAGGCGGCGAAGCTGAATAGGAAGGACCCACCATCGGGGATGATGGTGGGAATGGAAAAGAGAAAGGCTAAAGCAAGAAACAGGTAGGAGGAAGCGAAGATAGAGTACGCCAAGTTGCAGTAGTTGACTGTGAATTTGCTTGAACAGATTGTCCTGTGCCCGATTAGTCGCGTTACCGGCCACTTGGGCACCGGGACCCACACTCCGGTTTCCGCGTTTACCAGGACCTTGCTCACAATTGGCCAGAGCAATGGTACAGTTTATGCGGTGCGTGCCCTCATTGCTGTCCTTCCAGCCTTGTTCCTTGCGCAGGTCGCGACAGCGCAAAATACGATTTCCTTTCCTACCAAGGATGGCGGCGTCGTTTTCGCCGATATCTACGGAACGAGTGACAGAGCGGTCGTGCTTGCGCACGGAGGCCGTTTCAACAAAGAGGGTTGGACGAGGCAGGCTGAAAGACTAGTGGCGGCAGGATTTCAAGTGCTGGCGCTGGACTTCCGAGGCTACGGCAAGTCGCGTGGTCCAGGCGATTCTGAGCCGATGGATGCGCCGCTCCACTTGGATGTGCTGGCGGCAGTGCGCTATCTCCGAAAGAATGGCGCGAAGAGCGTTTCTGTAGTAGGCGGCAGCATGGGAGGAGGAGCCGCCGCTGACGCATGCATCTCTTCGCAGCCCGGTGAGGTCGAGCGCGTCGTACTGCTGGGCGGCCACCCGAACGGTCCGGCCGAGAAGCTCAAGTGTCCTTCGCTATTCATTGTAACGCGCGATGACGCCAGCGGCGACGGACCACGGCTCCCAAAGATTCGTGCGGATTATGAAAAAGCCCCCGAACCGAAACAGCTGATCATCCTTGACGGCTCTGCCCATGCGCAGTACCTCCTCCAAACGGATCAGGGCGAGCGCGTTATGCGCGAGATTCTCCGCTTCCTTTCCGCAAAGTGAAGTAACGGTCGGATACCATCTGGCGCGTCCCAGTAGCGACTTTTCCGGTAACCGCATTTACCAGGACCTATCGGTTTACCAGGACCTATCGGTTTGAGGTTTCTGTCTGTATTCGTCTTGGTTCGAGCGGAAAAGTGTCCTCTAGGGGCAGTTAACATGCTTTTTTCGCCGGATGCCCGGACGGCGCCGTCTTCATTCGTTCCTTTCCCAGGCACGCCACCACTGGGCCAGCGATATGTTGGACGAACCTTGTTTGGGCAACTTCTCAAATTCTTCCAGTGCAAGCAACGCTCTTTGTTTCTCGGGGGCTAAGGCGCTATTTATGGATGCTTTGACAGAACCCAATCCGGCGGCTGGAAGACCGGGAAACCGGCGCTGAATCTGCTCAAGAATCGCTGGGTCTGGTTCTTCGGACAGTCTTGGCAACTCCGAGCGAAGGCGGGTGAGTTTTGAAGCATCGTCCAGGGCAGCGTCCGAGAGGATGTTGTCGATCAATTCGTGCACGCGCCTGCTCGAGAATTGCGCGGCGATGGAACGAGCTGCCAAGGTCGCAGCGGCACTCGGATCGCCCTCATAAGAACCATCGGCGAACAAAGCAGCTTTGAGGATGAAGGCACACGGAGCTGGCTTGGGCGCAATGCCGCTCAGGCTCGCGGAGGTTGAAGTGTCACAGAAAAGACGAAACTCATGACTTGCGTGCGGGGCAATCAGAACGCCGCGATCATTGCCCTCCTGAAAATTGCTGTTATGGTCGAACGACTCTTCGACGAGAAAGGCGCTCACTGGCTGTGAGGAAAGGTTGCGGAGAGCGATCCTGTAGCCATTGCGGTCCACGCCTAAGATTTCGGGTTGTATGGATGGAACCTCGTTCACGGTTGGCAGGGTGCCGGGATTTGGCAATTGTGCGTTGACAATCTTGATGGTCCACGGTTGCAAGCCGAGTTGTTCCATTTCGTGTAAGACGATCGACTCGTTGAGGTGTGGCGAGTACGTACCGATCTTCTGCTGTGGATGGCCTTGCAGCGATAGAGGTGTATCGTCGGTTTTGCCCAAGGGTCCGAAAAAGACAGAGGCGGTGATTTCCACCGCATCGCCATCCACTTTGCAGACGAGTTTGATGGCGGAAGGCTTTTCGGAGTCTCTAATGTCGTGCCCACGGAGCGGATGAAGAAAAGGGTGGCCTCGGAACGTCGAGTCGACTCCCCCTTCCGGGACGATCACAAAATGAGGCGGAAATCCATCCTCAGCCTCACTAATCTCTAAAGCAAATCTGGGCTGGCGCACTGGAGTTTGCGGGTACAGCATTGTCGCAGTGCAAAGTAAGAGAACGAATCGGCTGGCAGTGCGCATGGGACCGTTCCTTCCCGAGGAAGACCGTCCCCATCGAATGAAGTAACGATGAAGTGAATACCAGTATAGTCTAATCTAACTCTCTCCGATAGCTCTAAAATTTCGTACCCCCCGCCGTGCAGTTCCACGTTTCTCGAAGGGAGGAGGAAGTGCCCGCACGCGTAATCGGAAAAGTGCCCGTTCCTGGCCACAATCGGAGCTCGGACGTCATACGCCACGTGTCGATAGAGACCATTTCGCTGAAACGCGTCTACGACTACAATGACAACGGCCGAAACCAAAAACGGACGGCTGAAGTGGAGACCACCGACATGTCATCGGGCGACCCGCAGAGAACTTGGTTTCCGGAAATGATCGTGCGGTTGCGAGCGGACTGGCAAGCGGAAATGTCGATGCCGGCGCTCATCAGTCTGCGGGACGACCTGGAGGGAATGCTTCGCCGGATTCGAGCTGGACACGACATCAAGACGCCAATCATCACTTGCCGCAGGTGCGGGTTCACGGGACCTGCCGCGGAGCCCCACGTCAGCGTGCGCGCCTTGATCCTGGCGCTTGCCCGATTCGAAATCGCGTCGAAGGAGCAAACCCGAGCGCTGGAAAAAGCCTGGGCAGCCCACCGCAAGGAACACCGGCTAGACCGCGAAGGGAAACTCTCGGCAGGGATCCCAGAAAGCTGCCAACATTGAAGTCCCCATGTGGGGTTTCCTTTGCCCCCCAACAAAAGCCGCGTTGGCGGTCAGCCGTGCTTCTTGGTGGAAGACCTTCTATTACGCTCTCGCCGTGGCCCGATGGTGGGCGGCGAGCTCCATTTATTCTTTTGTGTTTGCCTGGTTGTCCAGGGCCGAATCACCTGAGGGTGGCGCGACTTTGTCCATGCCCCCGTAGAGTTTCAGTGTACTTCACTGCGACCCGAGACTTGAAATCCATAAGTTGGGCACAGGCCTACGAGAGGAGTTGACAACATGGGAATGCGAGAAACTGTTCGGAGCCTGCGCGCCTACTTCATTTTCAGCGGACTAGCGGGCGTGTTTTTCGCGGCCTCGGCTCTTCGGGTCAGTCTGCTGGATGCAGGTGTAATTGGCGTAATCCTTGGACTTATCAGTATTGGTTTCAGCTTAGCTTTCGTGTACGTCGGATTCACTCTGCCAAAGCTGTTGAGAGGTTCTGCGAGCCGCATCGTGACCCTCCTGTATGCGAGTGCGGGTTGGACCGTGTTCTTTTTCCTACTGAGCCTTTTGGGCGGACCGTCAACCTTTGGATTGGTCACTCTCATTTTGACCCTGCTCATCCTGTGGTATCTGTTGAAGAATGTCCGACGACTGGCAGCGGAAGCTCAAGCTGCACCTTCCGAACCACCGCCCTCCGGGACCTGCTGAATAGTTTTGTTCGCTTGGTCCGCTCGTCGGATATCTCGTACAAATCCACTTGTCCGGTTTCCGCGTTTACCAGACTTGACCGCCGATATTCAGGTCTGTTCCATGAGGGTTCCAACAAGCAGTATTGTAAATGTGTGAGCGAACGCGACAACAAGCAGCTTTCGGGACGCGAAGCAAATGTCAGATTTCAGATTCTGGATGCTGCAAAGCAACTGGTTGCGGGGCAACTTGGCGTAATAGCAGCAGCGCGGCAATTGAGTCCATTACGTCATGAGGCAGAGCCGCAGGTTGCGGAGGTGCTTTTAACGTTCGCTGGAATCGACTCTGAAACCGATGCGCTTCCAGTCGGTAAAGTGCGGGAGGCTTGGAATCCAGAAGCGCTAAAGCGCAAAGACCACGAGATTGCAGAAGCTGAGCAGTTTTACCGAGACAGTGCGATGAATGCCGCCGCCGAACTCATACGACTGCTCGATGTGCCTTCCTAGTGCGCACTTTTCCGATTACCGCGTTTACCAGGGACTGAACGGTCCCGCCCGTGGACTCATGGTGAAATAGGCGTGCTGAAGTTAAACGTCAAATCGACGGTTGCCCGCTCGGCGTCACGTTGCCATTTGACGCTTTGGGGGGACACGCCAACTGGCAGAAGAGATTCATTGTCTCGGTAAAAATCTTCTATGAGTTTCGGATTCACCGGCGTTCCCATTTTCAGTTGCGACTTCAGGAGCCTTTCCACCTTCGGGTCGAGGCCAATCACTTGTATGTTCCCCCATCGATATTGCTTGCCTTCGTTTAGCTCGACGAAAATCGCAACACTCCGGTCCGTGTCGTCAGACTGCCTTTCAACATTGTACGCAAGGTCGATAAATCCCTGTTCGTGATAGGCGCGTGACACAGCGTGCAGACCGGCTTGGAATCTGTCGCGGTTATAGACTTCACCATCGTTCAGTGGAATCAGCTTCCGAAGATTGACCGAGTCAAGACGAGCCGTGGCTGGTTCAGTCCCAACGTATCGAAACCCTATTTCCTTCAGCCTTCTTTGCTGGCCTTCGTCCACTTGAATCGTGACCAGAACATGGAGCAATCTTGGCTCTTGCCGAAGCGTCTTAGAGGTCGCTGTCAGAGAAAATCCAATATATCCTTGGTTTTCCCGGTCCGGCCAACCCGCGATTTCTGCGCGAACCACTTTGTCTTCTACCTCGGCTATCAAATCTGAGTTTTCTGCGTACTCGCTGTGCATTAAAGCGGCTACCAACTGCTTTTTGACGCTTTGAGGCAGGTGGACCGCTCCCTGCAAATCGACGCGCTCAATGATGATTTTTGGAGTGGCCGCCGACACTTGGGCACGAATGACCGAACACATGACGAGCCCGAAGAGTACAGTCAATAGCGTTAGCTTCATAAAGCCCGCATGATGATTAAAGCACAGGTTTGAGTCCTAAGCGGAGCCCGCGTGATGCGGGGAATCGACGCTAAGTCCCGATTAGCGTAATCGGAAACTTGAAAACTTGAAAACTTGAAACCGCATGGACGAGTACGTTGGTCAACTTCCAGCCTCACCAGGCACTCGAAAGAGGGCCATAACTTCTCGGTTTCCAGACTCTTCCACCAGTTCTCGAAACGGCTTTCCGCTTGGATCTCTGCCTTGGCGAAGTTTAGGAAAGCGTTCCAGAAATCGGGCTACCCACCTAGCATCTCCAAGCTCAATGGCATAAACAAGGTCTGCTATCTCAATAGCAAAGTAACCGCCCTTCTCCCGCAAATACTCGATTGCCCAACCGGTTGGCGTAGCACCGAACTGCCTGTCTCGGCTGTTGATTTCTGCGCCTCTGTCGAGCAACAGTTCGACGATTTCGCGAGCCCACCAAACGTCGCGTAGTGAAGAGCGGTTGCGCCCGTTTCGTCGTACGCATGCACCAGTTTGCCGTCGTCGTCCAGAATCGTCCTGACTTGGTTCACATCACGCAGCTTTATGGCTTTAATCAATTTGTTTAAATTGCTCATTGATGGACATCCGACAGTCAAGGACTCCACAAAAGAAGATCCCCAGCGTACGAAAATCTACCACAAATAAATGTTGTGCCTGGTTAAGTAATGTCGCCTTACCGGTAACTTAGGGACTAGTCCCAACTTTAAGGCCAATCCCGTGAATCAGGCAGGTCGGGAGGTCGGGAAGGACATCTGGACTGGCTTCGCGACAAGATGTATAGTTACGTGTATATGAAAGAGTCACCCTACCGTGAAGTCTTGAAGCGTGCACGCACCGGTCGCTCCGACGCCGGAGATGTTTTTCCATGCGGCGGCAAGGAACCGATCCCGCGCCATTGTCCGCAGCAAAAGATCGTTCCCCCCCAAAAGTGCCCGTAGAAATTCAGCCCGTTGTCGTCTGGGCGTCCGAAGTCGTTCATTCCACGGGTGCGTGAGGTTTTGGATGAGGCACACCACCGCTGCAATCACAGTGCCTGTATGGAATTTTTGCTCAAAATGATGTCCTTCTCATAAACGCGTGATAAGATTACTTGCCCACCATGGGGAAAAATGAATTGGAAACTTGCCCTGCGTGCTCTCCGAAATTTATGCGCGTTCATTGGCGCGATTGCCCTTTTCTCCTACTTTGCTAATTTTGCTGTTGACCTACGGCATTGGTACTTGACAATCGCCAGCGCGTTTGTGTGCGCCATTTTGTGGCTTGGTTTTTACGTCATCGAAGTTCGGGGTGGTATCACCCAAGTTGCTTTGCGCTTTTCACGCTTACGGGCTACCTCACGGACCAAATCAGCGGAACTGCCATCACCCGCCGAACCCTTGTCAGGCGATCCGCCCGCCACTTGGGAATCTCAGGTGGAATCCCAAGAGACAACGCCACCTTCGGCAAATCCGTTGCCTTGGCTACGCAAGGCTGCGAAAACAGGGTCATAATTGGGGAGTCAGCGGTCGTGCAGAGTCGCCGTGGCTTGAGCCGATTATCGCTTTCATCGGGTGGCAATCAGTGTGGGATGAGGCCCTTAACCGACGAAAGCTTTGGCATGTCGGTTGTCCTCAGGATTCGAAACCATGGATCGGCGTGTCAAGTGCCCTAGCCGCACGCACAGGATCGAAATATTCTCGTAGGAACGCGATCTTGCCGCCTGCAGCACGCAGAAATACCACATAATCCTGGCGATACATACGTCCCGTAGACTTGATGAGCCCCTCGCCCTTGACTTCGCCGACTGCACGTTCCGGATCGGCGAACGCATACACCTTGAGGTCGAAGAAGCGGAAATTCTCCACAGCCCCGACGAACCAAATTGCATGACGGACCGCTTCCTCCCGTCCGGACAGCTGTGCTGGATGCCCGATGGACGGTGCGTAGGCGAGTTCCCACAAAACATCATCGGCGATCAGCGTCTGCCACTGCGTGTTGTCGTCGACGAGCGTCTGGATATGTCGTTGCAAGAGGTCGGAAGCGATGGTCATCTAGACCTCCTCGTGGCTAGTGGTGCTCTTCATAATACGTGTTCACCCAGCGATTGTGGCATCAAGATGCCCGGTGCTATCGATGCCCGAAAAGTCGGCCGTTCAATAGATGGGCCACTTGGCCGCATAACGCCCGACCCTTGCGGTTACGCGCTGCTGTCGAGAATTGTGGGCGGTTGGTCGGCAACTGTTCCCGAAAGCCTCTTCCTCAAACCTTAACGGAAGGTTTGCCCATGATTCCGCCCGAAGCAGTAGACATATGCCGTCCGATGATGGTCAGATACTCCGTAATCTACAGAGTGACCCGATGACCGCAGCAGACTTTCGCAGGATTGCACTGAGCCTGGAGGGAGTGGAAGAGTACTCCCACGCAGGATTGCCGGCTTTTCGTGTAGGAGGCCGGAAATTTGCTTCGCTGGCCTCGCAAGCAGGGGGGTACGGAAATCTAATGCTTACGCTGGAGCAGCAGGCGGCGTTTGTGGAGGAGGCGCCCGAGATTTTCCTGCCGATTCCTGGCGGCTGGGGAAAGATGGGACACACGCATATTCGCCTGGCGGCGGCGAGCGAGGATGTACTGACGGGTGCACTCCGAACGGCGTGGAAACTGCGAATTGATAAGAACGCAAAGACAAGCCGAAAGAACTCCCGTGTGGCGGAGCGCAACGGAGTAACAGATAAGAAACGCAGGAAGCGACGACTATGAGAGCAACAACAGCAAGAAACATTAATAACAACAAAAAGGGCTTGTCACCAGAACAATGTGAACAACTACTTAGAGCATGGAAAGCCCGTTTTGAGAAAAACATGAACCGCCATAAAGGTCTTGAATGGGCCAAAATACAAGCAAAGCTGGAAGCTAATACCGAAAAACTGTGGTCACTCAATGAAATGGAAAGAACTGGTGGTGAACCGGACGTTGTTGGACATGATAAAAAGACGGGCGAATACATTTTTTATGATTGTTCGGCGGAAAGTCCTAAAGGCCGCAGAAGTTTTTGCTACGACTGCGAAGCGCTGGAGTCAAGGAAAGAACATAAACCAGAAAATAACGCTCTTGATATGGCAGCTGCCATGGGCATTGAGCTTTTAACGGAAGAACAATATCGAGAGTTGCAGAAACTGGGGAATTTCGATACGAAAACGTCGAGCTGGGTGAAAACACCTTCTGATATCAGAAAACTCGGCGGCGCCCTGTTTTGTGATCGCCGCTACGACACTGTTTTCGTGTATCACAACGGTGCGGAATCTTACTATGCCGCGCGGGCGTTCCGCGGCTCGCTAAGGGTCTAAATTTTGCATGCCGGCACACCAAACAGTCGATGCCAATCTAGGATGGCTTCCGCTCGCCGTCCGGGCGGAGAGCTCCCGGTTGCAAACGCAGGGGTAAACAACCTGCAGAACGTATCGGAAGGTTTTGACATCACTCTGCGACGCGTGGCTAAGGTCCTGGTGGTGGGATGCTGCAGCACTTATCAGGTCTCCTGGAATTGCTTCCGCATAGCCCGTCAACCGGACTCCGAACCCAGCCACTCCACGTGGTGAGCGCTATCGCCTGATTACGTCAACAAGCCCTTTAGCAATAACAACTCTTGAGGAGGCATAGTTTGCCCGCCGTTCGACTCAAGCGTCTGAGCGAGCCGCCATCACCAACCAATTACAGCAATTTTGTACACGAGCAGAATGACTACGGCGGCCAGCGCGATCCGGACGGACAGCGTGTAGCGTCGGAAGAAGTACAAGGTCACGCCTGCCCAGCAGAAGCAAGCAGCTATTAAGGCGCCACCGACATACGGCGCAGCGACTGCGGCCGAGAAGCTCGTGCCAAGGACGTGCCTGAGCCGGAAGAACTCACCTAGGGTCCTTACCACGATGAGGAAATTGAGCCGTGATTCCTATCTGAGCCCAGCGTTCTCTAGTCACGGGGAATATTCTAGCTGGGCGGGCAACGCTTGGCGACAAATCGCCATTGCGCTCACTATGCTGGGCCAGGTCACTTCGTGCGTGGTCGGCAACCCTTACTTTACCGGATTATGGAAGGGTTGCCCGTGATCCGGCCGCAATCTCCAAGGTGCGTGAGTAGACAGCGAGAAATGGGCCGTGAAAACGCGGTTTGACAGTGCCGCGGCAAGTTGCGGATACTAGCGGCAGCGTGCGACAGGGCACCACCGACCCGCGGCAAGGGAACAAATCCCACCTGCTTTGATCCAGACAGCGTGCTTTGCACCTTCTTTCAGCCTGTATCAGCGGGTCACAGGCGCTCTTGAAAGGAGGCGTAATGACCACATCGAAACTTCCTGCTCGTCCCTCGCTGGAATCCCTGCGCAAACAAGCCAAGAAACTGGCCCGTGGCATCGCTGCCGGCGATCCAGGCGCCATCGACCAGGCACGTGCCCATCTGCCCAAAGCCAAACTGCCGTTGTCGCAGCGTGATGCCCAGCTGGTGCTGGCGCGCGAATATGGGTTTCCAGGCTGGCAGGACCTGGTTAAAGAAGTAAAGCAACGCCTCGGCAGGGGACTCGAGTGGGCCTTATCCGAAGCCCGCCGCTGCATTCATAACAATGACATCGAAGGTCTACGGCAGCTTTTGGCTGAATACCCGGCGTTATTGTCGTGGAGGGCGGATGAAAACGAGGGCGGGCTGCTCGGGATGGCTACCAAGTCCTACGGCGACAGCTTCGACCCGTCCCGGGAGCAGATATTCACGCGCGCGGCATGTGCAGAGCTCCTGATCGATGCAGGCGCAGTCGTCGCGCCGTCGGTATGCGATGGCCTCATCGCTTCCCGCACAAAGGGACTGCTCGATCTCTTCCACCGCAGAGGCCTTCTTCCCCAATCGCTCCGGTTCTTTGCCGCGCTTGGCGACGTCAATGGCGTTCGCGCCTGTCTTGATGCGAATGGCGACGATCTTGCAGTGGTGAACCGGGCGTTCATGTGTGCCTGCCATCTCCAGCACGCGACCGCAGCGGCGCTGCTGCTGGATCGGTCAATCACGCTCGATGCCGAGCTGGGAAGGCAGATCGATGGCGGGCCGGGACGTTCCGCATTTGTCCAATGCATCATGGCGGAAAGTGAGACGCTCGCCTTCACCAACGCCGACCCGGCCGGGCCCTGGCAGGCTTTTGTCATGCGACAGGTCGTGCGCGCGGTGAACGACGTCGACCTGGCATCCTTTGTCGGCGGATTGCGGCGCGAAGCATGGATGTTGGGAGACGCATACGTGAAATTTCAGGTCGGAATGATCGAACGGGCAGTGTTGCGCGATCGCGCCGCTTTCATTACCGCTCTTCTCGATCTCGATCCCGCTCTGCTGCGCAGTCCTGTGCCGCCGCGATCGCAGGCCATTGAATTCGCGTTCGTGTATGCGAAGTCCCATCTGCTTCCGATGCTGCTGCGCATCTGGCGCCTCCCCGACGATCTGCCACATGCAGCCGGGAATGGGGACCTCACACGCGTGAAAAGCTGGTTCGACGCGGCGGGCAAGCCCGCACTGGGCGACCCCGCGAATCATTTTCCCGCTAACAGTGCCTTCGCCCGGAGGGACCTGCAATGGGGCGAGCCTACTGTGCAGCAGGTTCTCGACACCGCGTTCGCCTGGGCGGTCCTCAATAACCACTTCGAGGTCGCCGACTTTCTTCTCGGTCACGGGGCTGATATCAACACGAACTGGAGCTCCCATGAGCCCGCCAGCATTCTGCATGAGCTGGTGTATTTCCACAAAAATTACGAAGCGATGCAATTCCTCATCGATCGCGGCATCGACATGACGATCGTCGATTATCGCTGGGGCGGTACCGCCCAGGGTTGGGCATATCACGCTGCGAAGGACGAGAAGATGGCGCAGTGGCTCGGCGAGGCGCAACAACGGCGGGAGCAGGCATCGCGCTGAGAGCGGCCAGGCGGATCAATCAGAAGGCCGCCCCGGCATGTGCGACTTTTCACCGTGCGCCGAGGCATGTCGGCTTCAGAACCTTCTTTTTGTCTGCAGTCGGCGTGACGAACACAGCAGCGGTCAGATTCCCGGCCCGCGAGCAGACGGTAGGAGAATAGTTCCGCTAAAGCGCCGTAGCGTTACGGATTGCGGGCGGATCGTCGGCAACTCTTCCCTGACCCGGGTTATGGAAGAGTTGCCTATAACCCAGGAGAAATCCAGAAACAGTCCTGAACTGCTTTGCAACCTAGCCTTTGGTATCTGGACCCTTTGGCTGCCACAATTCGATCGGATTTCCCTCAGGGTCATGCAGGCGAGCGAACCGGCCGTTGGGATAAGACTGCGCGTCAATCTTGACCGCGATTCCCGCAGCTTGTAGCTGGGCCGCCATTTTGTCGAGATCCCGCACTCGAAAGTTCAGCATCCAAACCTTCTGGGCATCCCCGAAATACTTGCTCGTCTCAGGGAAGGGAGCGAAAGCGGTTGGTCCTGCCTCTTGCTGCCACCCGGTTTCCCCGTAGCTCGTTGGTATCGGCAAAATCCCCAAGTGTTGCTCGTACCAAAGCCCCAGCGCTTTCGGATCTTTGGCTCGAAAGAAGAATCCTCCGATTCCGTTCACTTTTTCCATTTCCGTTCCTCCAGCGATCCCATCGCGAACAGCGGCCCCCGCAGGGAGAGGAGAGGTCTTTGGCTGTACGGCTGTCTGCGCCGCTATGGCGAGTTGGTTCCGCCCGAAGATGAAGCTCGACCCGAAAGCAAAGGACAGAGTTCGCAGCAGTTGGCGTCTTAGAAAAAGCATCCCATCCTCCTTCCGAGAAGAGCGCGGCCCGAGCTACGATACCTGCGCAACAGGGTTCTGGGAAGCGTAAAGAATGAGGTTCTGGGCGAGTGGTCGGCAACCCTTCCTTTATCCGATTACGGAAGAGTTGCCCGTGACCCGGGCCAAATCCCGAGAATTCGCGCGGTTTTGTCCTACCCAGGGGTGCTTACTCCTTTCTTGAGCATTTCAATGGCTTTCCCCAATCTCCTTAGTCGCGTTTCTTCCTTCTTGGCGTCGGTAATCCAGCGGCAGTACTCCTTGCGATGGGTGTAACTCAGTTGCTTGAAGACTGGAAGCAGGCCCTCTTTGTTCATCAACTTTTCAAATTGAACAGGCACTTCGACGGTTCTTACCTCTTCATCTTTCCAAACAACGACTTCAATAGTATCGCCCGGGTCTTTCCCAGTTTGTTCGCGTATGGCCTTAGGTATCCCTAGACTGTGAAGGGGATGGCCGTACTTGATAAGTGATCCCGTATAAGGCACACCGTTGAAAGTCGCCTTTACCGGCACCCAGAGTGGATGGTCGGCAAACAAGAAGTAATCCAGTTTCTTTCCGAGATGGGGGTTAATCGGGTATTTACCTGCCAATTAACTCTCAGCGATACTCAACCCCAGCAATCTTATTCGTATCGCAAGGCGACCATCGGATCGACGCGCATGGCGCGGCGCGCGGGGATGTAGCAGGCTACGCCCGAGACAATTGCGAGCAGCACGACGACACCGACAAATGTCAGCGGATCGTGTGCCGTCACACCATAGAGCAAACTCGCCACCCATCGCATCGCTACCAACGCTGCAACGATTCCGATCGCGCTGCCCACCACCGTGAGCCGCCCGCCTTGCCCCACAACGAGCCGCAAGATGTCCGCGCGCTCGCCGCCGAGCGCGATGCGAATGCCAATTTCACGCGTGCGCCGCGCGACCACGTAAGCGAGCACGCCATAAAGCCCCAGAGCCGCGAGCAGCGCCGCCAGAAGCGCCAGCGAAACAGAGAGCACAGCGACCAGCCGGTCGTTTAACATCGAATTGCTGACCTGCTCCCCGAGCGTGCGCAGATTGTTGACGGGCAAGTTTGGATCGAGCCGCTGAACCAGCGAGCGAAGCACTGCGGCCATGGGCGACGGATCGCGCTCGGTTCGCACGTAAAACGCCAGATGGCCGAGGTTCTTGTCTTGCGAATAAGGCATATACAGGAACGGGACAATATCGCTGCGCGCGTCATCCCATTTGCTGTTGGCAACCACGGCGATGATTTCCATCGGCGGGTTCGTATAAAGTTTGCCCCCTCCGCGCGTGATGTGCAGGCCAATGGGATTGCGTCCCGCGAAGGATCGCTGCGCCAGTTTTTCGTTGATGATGCAGACCTTGGGGCTCTCGGCTGTATCAGACTCGTTGAATTCCCGACCGGCGATGAGCGGAACGCCCATCGTCGAAAAGTAATTTGGGCCAATGTAGTCATACATGGCGTCGGTATCGTCTCCGGGACGATAGCCTTCGGGTGTGAAGTTGGAACTCGAATCGTCGCCCGCAAAAATTTCAGTCGTGGAAATGCTCACGGAGCGCACGCCGGGGAGCGCGGCAATTTCACCCCGAGCACGGTCGGCGAACGCAAGCGTCTGCGCGGGCGTGCTGCCGTTCAAATCCGGCGCCACCGAAAATTGCAGCACGTGGCTGGTGTTCACGCCTAGATTCGCGTGTTCCAAATTCATCAGCGTTCGCGCGAAAAGCCCCGCGCCCGCGAGCAACACGCCAGTAAGCGCCACTTGCGAGACGATCAGCACCTTGCGGAGACCAACGTTTGAGCGGCCCTCGGAAACGTTCGAACCCTGATCTTTCAGGGTGCTTTGCAAGTCGAGGCGAGTGGCGCGCATCGCCGGAGCGAAGCCGAAAAGGATGGTGGTTGCCAGCGTCAGGGCAATCGCAAACCAGAGCACACGAAAATCGAGACTATTCGCCAAAGCACGCATCCCGTAACCCTCAGGAATGGCGGCCGCGATGGCGTTCAAGCACCACCAAGCCAGCGCGATACCTGCCGCACCTCCCGCAGTGGCGATGAGCAGACTTTCCGTAAGGAGGTGGCGAATCAGCCGCGCACGTTTCGCGCCCATAGCCAGGCGCACGGCGATTTCCCGTTGCCGCGCTTCGCCACGCGCCACCAGCAAGCCCGCGAGGTTCGCGCAGGCAATCAGCAAGACCAGCCCAACCATGCTCATCAAGACGAGCAGCGGCTCTTGTGCATCTTCCTGCAAGACCAACCGGCCATGCGTGCCACCTACGAGCAGCAGCGGCTTCGAGACGAACCGCTTCAAATCGTTGCCCGAGAGCTTGAGCAGCTTTGCATCGGATTCCAGAATTGGCTGATAAATCGGCTGCAGCGTTGCCTGGGCGCGGACGGGCGTTATTCCCGGCTTGAGTCGGCCCATGACCGGCAACCAGTGATCGGTGCGATCTTCGAGCGTTTGGAGCATGTTAGGCGCCATTTGCGTCTTCATGGTGACAGGTATGAAAATGTCCGGCGCCGAACCGACTTGCACGCCGTAGAATCCTTTGCGAGCCACGCCGACAACGGTCAACGGAACACCATTCACAGTTAGCGGCTTGTTTAAGACGGATGGGTCGGCGCCGAATTTCCGCGACCAGTAGCCGTAGCTCAGTACCGCGACAGTATTTGCGCCGGGAGCGGTCTCATCGTTCAGCGTGAACAGGCGGCCGAGTGCTGGTTGCACCCCCAGGGTCTCAAAAAAATTGCCGCTGACCAGGTCCGCGTGCGCAGCCTGAGTGTCACCGTGGCCGGAAACGTTGACCGTAGCCTCGCGGCACGCCAGCAGGCCGGAAAACACAGTCGTTCGTTCGCGCAGACCTTTGTACATCGGATAGGAAAACGACTGCGCGCCATTGTCCACATCGCTCCAGGTATGCCCATGAGCCGGCCCGGGCGAGCGCAAAATGACGAGCTGTTCCGGATGCGGCACAGCCAATTCGCGCAGCAGAATTTGGTCGGTCAGCGAAAAGATGGCAGTGTTGGCGCCGATGCCGAGGGCGAGGGTGAGAACGGCGACGGCGGTGAAGCCAGGGGACTTGCGAAGTTGGCGGAGGGCGAAGCAGCAATCCGAGAAGAGCGAATGGAGCCAATTGTGAATGCGCTTCTGGCGAATCATCCCTGAATTCTAGCTCCAAGTGCGAAATAATTCCTACGCCCGATTAGTTCGGCAAACAAGAAGTAATCTGATTCCTTCCTGTTTGCCCGTAACTCCGGATGTGACCTGGGACGACGCCGTCCTGCCCCATCCCGAGGCGTACCGCACAGTTTCGACGATTCTTATCGACCGGCTTAGAATACACAGGTGCTGACTTGGCTCGTAATCGGAGTCGGAGACATCACTACTAGGCGCGTTCTGCCGGCGATTCTCGCCGAGGAGCGCAGCCAGCTGACGGGCATCGTTACTCGCGATCCGGCGAAGGCCGCGCCGTACGGCGTTCCGGCGTTTACAACCCTTGACGCCGCTCTCAAGGAATCGGAAGCCGCTGCGATTTACGTCGCATCACCGGTATTTCTACACGCTCCGCAGTCCATCGCCGCACTCGCAGCGCATAGGCACGTCCTCTGCGAAAAGCCTCTGGCCATGAACCTGGCCGAGGCGGAAAGGATGGTCGCGCAGGCGTGCGAGAGCCGCCGCACCTTGGGCGTAGCCTACTATCGCCGTGCATATCCCAAGATCCATCGCGCCAGGGAGCTGATCCGCCGCGGGGTGATTGGCCAGCCAGTGCTCGCTTGGGCGACGTGCCACACGGAGGTACCTGCCACAAAGTTGCATCGCTCGTGGCTATTGGACCCCGCTCAGGCGGGGGGCGGACCGCTGTACGACATCGCCTGCCACCGCATTGACATCCTGAATTTCCTTTTCGGAGAGCCGGCGCGGGTCGCCGGTCAACTCTCGAACGCTGTCCACGCGCTCGCTGTGGAAGATTCGGCGACGGTAATGATTGAGTACAAGAACAAGTTGCGCGCGATTGTGGACGTGCGCTGGCATTCGCAGATCGAGCGCGACGGGTTCCGCATTATCGGGACCGAGGGCGAACTGGACTTGACGCCGCTCAATGGCCCCGGACTCGAATATCCTGGCGCGCAGGAAAACCTGCCGACGCACGCGAATGTGCACTATCCTTGCGTGAAGAATTTTGTCGATGCCGTACTCGATGGCGCCCCGCTCCTCTCGAGCGGTGGTACAGCTCTCTGGACCGATTGGGTAACAGCGCAGGCGGTGAAGAGCAACGAGACACTCGCAAGCCGCCACTCGGTTACGCCATAGTGTCGACGGAACAAATCAATTCCAGATGGCAATCCGGAAAATCGGCGCGCTTTTCGGATAACTTCCGAATCGCCCGTCACTTCGGCACAATCACCAAGGTGCCAGGAACGACCTCATGTCAGGCCTTGCCCAAGACCTGTGGCAATGTAAGCTTATCCAAACGAAAATGTAAGCTTACCCAAACGAAGAGGTCGGCCGTCACCATGACTAAAGATGACATTCAGCTACTCTACGAATACGACCGCTGGCGAACAACAGGGTTTTGCAAGCCGTTTCCGTTCTCAGCCCTGAGCAATTCACCCGTGATCTGGGTGGCAGCTTTCGTTCCCTACGAGACACTCTCATGCACATCATCGGCGGCGAATGGGGTTGGCTTGCCTACTGGAAAGCGTCGTCCCATAGCGCAGCATTCCTAGCGGATTTGTGGGATCGACACGACGCTCTCTTCCATCCGGACGGATTTCCCAACCTGTCGACGGTACGCTTGAAGTGGGACGAAGTAGAGAAAGAACAGACGGAGTTCGTGAGTTCGCTGACGGAGGAAACCTTGAGGAAAATGTTTCCAATTCGCTCAGGACAACTCAGTTTGACGCACTTGATGCAACATCTGGCCAACCACTCCACGTATCATCGCGGCCAAGTCGCGTTGATGATGCGGCTGCTCCACGCCGAGCCCCTAGCCACTGATTACCACGTGTTTTTGCTGGAGGCCTCAGGCGCCTACGCGACCAGACACTAACGCGCCAGTGGGTGGATGCCAGCCTCGCAAAAGCACAACCGCATTCGCTTCCGCGAACCACCAGGCTGGTGCGCCGGGCAGTCCGACCAATCCGCAGACATTAGTAATAATGCTATGGTCCACCGGATTCGGCTACTCGGAATCAATGGAATCAATGGATCAATGGCCACAATCCTGAGTATAGGCGATTACGGGAGAGCGACGCATGCGTGAATCAAGACGCGAGATCGGGCGATGTTATCGAGGCGGAGTCGGCTTGTGAAGCTGGACGCGTGACGTAAGCGGCGAGGGTTAGGCTGGAGAGGAGGAGGAGGCCGGCGAGGAAATAGGGGGCGCCGGGGAAGTGGATCGGCGTGATGGGGGAGATGGCGATGGCGAGGACTTGGGTGAAGAGGAGCGGGCCGATCATGCCGGTGATGGCGCGGATGCTGTTGATAGCGCCTTGGAGCTTGCCCTGGGAGGTGGGATCGACGCGGCGGGACATTAGGGACTGCACGGAAGGCCCGGCGATGCCCCAGAGGCCGAGGAAGGGAATGGCGCAGAGAAAGATCCAGCCGCGCCGTGCGAACGCGAAACTTAGGAATCCGATCGTGCCGAAGGTGAGGCCGGAAAGGACGCTGCGGCGTTCACGGAAACGGCGCACGAAGGGACCGACGAGGATCCCGGAGACGATGCTGGTGCTGACGCCGACTACGGCGAGTGCCAGGCCGACGTCGCGTTCGGTCCATGCGTAGCGATATTGCGTGTAGAGGACGAACACGGCGGGGAGGGACTGTTGGGCGAGGTAGAAGAGGGTCATCACGCTGGCGAGGCCGAAGAGTTGGGGATGCGAGCGCAGGAGCGTGAGCGAGCCGAGTGGATTGGCCATGTGCCAGGCGGATTTGGAGCGGCGCTCCTTGGGGAGTGATTCGGGAAGAACGAAGAAGCCGTACAGGGCGTTGGCTAAGCTGAGGCAAGCGGCGGCCCAGAAGGGGAAGCGGAGATTAATGTTGCCGAGGAATCCGCCGACGGCCGGGCCGATGATGAAGCCCATGCCAAAGGAGGCAGCGAGGTAGCCGAACTGCTTTGCGCGGTTTTCGGGAGGCGTGACGTCGGTGACGTAGGCGAAGGCGCTGGAGATGTTGGAGGCGGTGATTCCGGAGATGATGCGTCCGACCAGGAGCCATTTGAGGGAAGGCGCGAGGGCCATGAAGATGTAGTCGAGGCCGAGTCCGAAGCAGGAGATGAGGATGACCGGGCGGCGGCCGAAACGGTCGGACCACGCGCCGAGGATGGGCGAAAAAATGAACTGCATGAGCGCCCAGGCGAAACCGAAATAGCCGGTGATGGCGGCGGCGCGGGCGATGTTGCCGCCTTCGAAATGGATGATGAGGTTGGGGAGAACGGGAGCGATGATGCCGAATGCCAGAAAATCGAAGAGGACGGTGACCAGAATGAAGATGAAGGCGGCGCGGCTGGCTTGGGGCTGAGGAGATGGGGGCGCGGTGGAGGACAAAGAAAGCTCCTAAGGGAAGGAAGATTGTAGCCGGGAACGAAAGAACGGGACAGAGGAATTGAGATCTGCATTTAGCCTGCCTTTACAATGCACACACCGTGCTCTTCGATTGGGAGGGCCAGGAGGTGATGCAAGGCACTGAGCACGAGGTATATACAAGGAGGGGGTTGGACCCCGCCCCTCAGTGTCTGGCAGTGCGCAAGTCTAACGTTTGGGACAGCGTGTCGATATCTTGACTGGGAGCGTCCAACCGTCATTCCCGTTCATTTCTGCTCATAGCTGTTCGGGATGCAGGCCTAGGTCTTCGGTGAAGCCGGAGTCGCGGCCGTCGGGTTTGGTAACGAGAAACGCCAGCGCTTGTGTTGCTCAATGTTTGGTCATGCCGTCTCCCCATGTCCTGCCGACTTTGTTGACGCATCGGAACAGTTTGCCTCGCTCGAGTGCGGCCGCAGTCAACCAGTCTTCTAACTCGCACTTCACCTAGCCCCAGCTGGGAACGGCCACATCCTCCAGACTGGCCGAACAGAGTATGATCACTACCGCACAGCCAGCTTGCACATGCGCAAAACGACCGATCTCGATGGCATCAGAATATTCGTCGCCGCAGCGGAGGCGGGAACGTTCAGCGCTGCGGCGGCCCATCTCCAGCTCCCGGCTTCCACGATAAGCAGGTCCCTGACCCGACTCGAAAAGCATTTGGATTTGTTGCTTATGCGCAGGAGTCAGCGAGGGCTTACGCTTACCGACGCCGGGAAGGAATATCTCGTGTCCTGTAAACGCGCGCTGCGGCTCTTGCGCGAAGGACGCGAGCTTCTCGATAAACATCGTACCAGCCCTTCAGGTCTTTTGCGCATCGCTTGCCCCATTACAATGGCGCGGGACTTGATCGCGCCTTTGTTGAGCAAATTCATGGAGGCTTTCCCTGATCTTAGAGTAGAACTCGAAACGTATTCATCCCGCTTCGACCAGGAACCGAAGGAAGATATCGACGTTTTCTTCAAGGTTCGTGCGCCTAATGACTCGTCGCGCCGCGTCCGCTCCTACCCCGGCGTTGCTCGTGGCCTCTTCGCAAGCCGTAGATACGTACTAACTGCCGGGAAGCCTGCCGGACCCGCAGAGCTTACTTCGCATCGTTGCATTGGTTCCGGTAGATGGACGCTTTCAAACGGGGGAAAGACGGTTACACCCGATCTCGCCCCCCGAGTTGTGACAGACGACCCTCTTGTACATCGACAGCTGGTGCTGGACGGAGCCGGGATTGCAATTTTGCCGCTGTATATTGCTCTCGACCCCGCGATCGCCAAGCGGCTTGCACCCATTTTGCCTGGATGGCAGCCAAAACCTGTGGTGCCCTGCGCTCTGTACTCCGATAGCTCCCGGTTGACCCCTAAGGTCAAGGTCTTTCTGGACTTCATCCGAAAATACCTCGGAACCGATCTAGATCCGCGGCTGCGAGGTACCAAGGCGAGAGATTGCTTTACAGCTGCTAAGCGAGGCAGTCCCGCTAGTCAATAGATTTGCCCCCGAAAATCGGCTTTGCATTTATGCAAGGCCAGTTTGCTTCATTGAGCGCATCGCAGTAAACCCAACGACATCTATACTCGTGTTTGTATGAGAACGCGCCGCAGACAAGGCGCAGATGACATAGGGAGGATATTCTTATGATGGCTGGTTCCACGCAACACACCGAACGCCTGACGCGCAACAACGGTCTACTACTCCTGGTGGATCACCAGGTCGGTTTGTACACTGGCGTTCGTGACATCGACATCCTGCAACTCAAGCACAACATCGTTGCTCTGACACGATCGATGCTCGCACTCAAAGTGCCCGTTATCGTGACCACTACCTCGGAGAAAATGTGGGGGCCACTTATCCCCGAGTTGGCTGACGTTCTGCACGGCGTGCCGAGCATCGAACGCGCCACCGTCAACGCTTGGGACGATAAGCGCGTTGTCGATGCGGTCAAGGCGACGGGGCGCAAGAAACTCATCGTGACGGGCATTTCCACGGACGTTTGTCTCGCTTTCCCGGCAATAGCTGCGCTTGCCGACGGGTTCCAGAGTTATGCAGTCATCGACGCGTCCGGTGGTTTCAGTCAGACTCAGGTCGACATGGGAGTCTTGCGCATGCAGCAAGCCGGTGTCGTTCCAGTGGGATATTCCAGTGTTGCTGTTGAACTCTTGGCCGACAATGCGGCACCGGAAGCGGAGGCAGTTTACGCAGCACTCGGCATGCCGTTCAGCGCGTTGCTCTTCGGTCTTAGGCAGTATTATTCGCAGGCGTCAGTCGATACCAGGAAAAAGGCGGGTGCGTGAAGTTCCGTTCGCTCGGATGGCTCACGTCGAGCTCAGCCAATTGCCGGGCCCGAAGAATTGGGCAATCGCGGGCGGATCTAATGGGTATCGGGCCGCCCTGGTGAGGCGCCAGCTTACGCCGGGACTGATTTCATCCTTGCCCAGATGGCCGGATTGCCGTCGTTTATCTCTTTTTTGACAAGCTACCCTGAGATGGACTCTGCCGTCCTAAGGTACACGCATAACGAGCGGTTTGTCCAACCGGATGCGATGTTTTGAACCCGCATGTGCGACCAGATGCTGCCCGGGCGGGCGGCAGCCGCCGCATTGGGACGGCGGACCGGCAATCTTGAGGAAATTGCGCGGGGTCATCGCACTCCGGCATGGACGTCCACGGTTAGCTGGTCCAACCGTTCACATCTTCCTCGTCACCCGGGAGCCTGCCATCCGTTCTTCCTCAAATCAAATCCTGAACTTCAGTGTGTCCGAGAGCGAGGGAGCAGCATCAAAGTGGAGGTTTAAGCTTTAGGGCAAGGCAGGAAGCATGCGTTCAACGAAAAGGAATTGGGCCTTTAAGGTCCGGAAATGGGTTCTCCTAGGTTTAAGTCTGTCTGTCCCGGTCTTCGCCTGTTCCGTTCCGCTACTGTGTCAGCAAACCCCGGTCGTTGCGGAACTTGGGACGAATCCAGTTATGTTACAAGAGACCGCAAGTCCAACCGTTGGGCAGAAAGCCGACGGGCAAACACCGGGAAACATCCGCGGAAGAGTTGTCGATCAATCCGGAGCCAATATCACCGGTGCGATCGTCACACTTACGCGTGAAGGCCAATCCTCAAGCCAAGAGGTAGAGTCCGACGAAGAGGGACAATTTTTCTTTTTCAACATCGATCCTGGGGCCTTCCAGCTCACAATCACATCGGAAGGTCTGGCAAGCCAAACCGTCTCTGGAAGTGTGAAAGCAGGGGAGACCTGCGTTGTTCCGCAAGTCACGTTGGTTGTTGCCACTCAAGTGACGGAAGTGCGGGTCGGACTCCCGCCGGCCGAACTGGCCGAGCTGCAGATCGAGGACCAAGAGAAGCAGCGTGCGTTCGGCTTCGTTCCGAATTTCTATGTTAGCTACGTGGGCGATGCCGCTCCACTCTCGCCGAGACTAAAGTTCAGGCTTGCCTGGAAATCGGCTAGCGACCCGGTCACACTTGCCGGCGTTGGGTTTCTAGCTGGGATTGACCAGGCGGCAGATCGCTGGGGTGCGTATGGACAAGGTGTGCAAGGATATGCAAAGCGCTACGGCGCGACGTACGCCGATGTTTTCGGAGCTACGTTTCTAGGAGGTGCGGTACTGCCTTCGCTTCTGAAACAAGATCCGCGTTATTTCTACAAGGGAACTGGCAGCAAGCTATCGAGGATTCTCTATGCGATATCTAACTCCGTCATCTGCAAAGGAGATAATGGACGATGGCAGCCGAATTACTCAAACGTCCTTGGAAGTTTCGGCGCCGCAGGAATCGCAAATCTTTACTATCCAGCGGCCGATCGCCGGGGAGCCGCTTCAGTGGTCTCAACAGCGCTGATCAGGCTGGGTGAAACATCTCTCGCCGCCATCCTTCAAGAGCTCGTTTTCCCAAGGTTCTCACCCAAGCGTTCAGCACGCGGTCAGAGTCAGCCCTAGAGCGCCCCCATGGCAGCCCCGACGTACCGATAGGGCTGGCAAATCGCTGCGCCAAGGCCGGACACATAGCGTACAAATGCGCGGGTCTGGGAGTTGGCACTCAGGATATCGGCAAGTGCTGCGGTACCAGTACGACGATTTTTTTTCCATCTTCTGTCCGCGAGGTGCATCTAAAGTTCGAGAAAAAAATTCGACGGCCTAGCTGGGTCTCCGGAGTTCAGATGTTCACCTCCAGAGCGAAATACGTGGGGCCAATACTGACTGCGGTATTTCCGTGCACATTGCGGCCGCAGCAACTAGCCGTGTTCCCAGCGTACTTTCAGTTCACCCATTCCCGTACCACCTCGAATCCCTTTAACCAGAGCAAAATTCCGGGCGCAGGAGGACTCGATGGCGACGCGTCTCGTCCAGATTGCGAACGATCCAGAAATCAGGGAGCGTTTGGAGGCAGAGCGCATACGACTGCGCAAAATTGCCGGTCTCGATCCGCTCGAACGCTCGCTTATTGCTACAACGACGCGCGCGTAATCGAGTTCGTCTGGACGAACTTGGTAACGAATCGCTTGAAGGGTGGAGCTAGGAGCTTCGAAGACTAGGGCGGCCGCGCGCCTGCGTGGCGCACGGAGAGATCACAACAATGCAAATCCTTGGCGCGGCAAGAGTATGCTTCCTGGGAGCTCTCCTGGTGGCTGGGATCATAGCCGGCGGAATTCCCGCAGCGGGACAATCCAACCAAAGCGGGGAACAGATCGTACTTCCAGAGCCGCTCCAGCCCGCGAGACCGTCTTCCAGTGGAGACCAGATTTTCGCTGATCTCGTGAAGCACAATGAGATTCGCAATGCCGGATTGCGGGAATATTCCGCGGTACGAACCTATGCTGTAAGCGATCTCAACGGCAAAGTTCGCGCGAAGGAAACGGTGCGGATGGACTATGTCGCCCCAGACAAAAAGACATTCGCGACGATTGCGGCGGAAGGCTCCAGCGTGGTTCGCCATCTCGTGCTCAACCGCTTAATGGAAAGCGAAGCCTCCGCTTCCGCGGGACAGGACCGTCGTGATAGCTCGATCAGTCCCGCGAACTACACTTTTCGTTTGCTCGGCGAAGAAGATCTCGGCCACCACCGCTGTTTCGTCGTTGAAGCTCTTCCCCAGCGCAGAGACAAGTATCTCTTCGAAGGAAAGATATGGATTGAGAGCCAGGAGTTCGCGGTTGTCCGAATTTCCGGACATCCGGCGAAGAATCCGTCCTTTTGGATCAAGCGAGCCGATTTCGTGCGTCAGTACGAAAAAATCGGCGACTTTTGGCTTCCCGCGAGGGATCAGACCTTCGTGGAGGTAAGACTCTACGGCAAGAAAATTCTCAGTATCGAGCACCACATCGACCGCGTCAATGGCGTGACTCCCGCCGCGCTTGTCGCACAGCATCCACCTGCCTCCAGCCTGTCTGAGAGCAGGCCGTGAGTATCAATGATTCTCCCTCCGTGGACAGCCGTAGCGCTCATGCCGGGCTGCATCGGCTCCGGATCCACGAGAGTTCCAAGCCTGAGAACGTGCCGCGCTTGCGCAGAAGTGATAGTAGATTTCACGGAGGGGGTGATGCGCGAACCTCCGTTTGTCTTACTATGACCTCTTCATCACAAGACAAGGGAGCGATGGCTAAGATCTTATCCGAGTAGATCCGAATCCGTGACTGCGGAGGCTGCATTGGAAAGATCCACGGAAACAAAGCAGAAAGCGGACCTCCGTGATTATCTTGCCGCCGAACGAACGTTTCTTGCGTGGATACGCACAGGCCTGGCGCTGATGGGATTCGGTTTTGTCGTGGCGCGGTTCGGGCTTTTCCTGCGGCAGCTTCAGTTTTTTCGGCAGCCTGGGTCCGCATCTTCGACCGGACTATCGCTATGGTTCGGAACTGCGCTCATTGCGGCGGGCGTCCTCGTAAATCTTTCTTCTGCTCGACGCCATGTTCAATTGGTTCGCGAACTGGACAAAGCCGAAACCGAGGGTTCTCGTTCGTTGATCCCGGCTCTTGCCACAGCGTTATTTCTGACGCTGGTCGGACTCGCAATGGCGATCTATCTGGTTTCTGTGCGCGGTTCAGCGAATATTGAATCACAAAATATCAAGGAGAAAACCATGGCACCGGCAACAACGACCACTCCTGAAACAAGCAAAGGAATCATCAGCAAGCCCAGCAACCACTCCGTCGAGAAGACAGTGGAAAAGCTAAAGACTGTCCTTCAGTCAAAGGAAGTCACACTGTTTGCATTCGTGGACCACAGCGGCGAAGCGGCGAAGATAGGAATGAAAATGCCTCCCACGAAGTTGCTGATCTTTGGCACCCCCAAAGCCGGCACACCGCTGATGCTGGCTGCACCAAGCATCGCCATAGACCTTCCTCTAAAAATCTTGGTTTGGGAAGATAACCAGGGCAAGGTCTGGGTTTCCTACAACAGTCCCGAATATTTAAAGCAGAGGCACGGCTTGCCAGAGGAGTTGCTTCAGAATGTCTCCATTATCGAAACATTAGCAGTTAAGGCTGCAGAGTAGCCCACCCGAAAGCAACAGTTTCCCCGACGTTCCAGCCTGCCATTTCAAAAAATGCTCTCGCACCGAATAGACCAATTCTCGCCAATGTTCTTGAAGGGGCGGGGACGACGGAACTCGAACCCGTGGCCTCCCGCGTGACAGGCACGGGGCTCGGAAACGTGAATCTAGTATTTGTGGGGTCCGTTCTCGCGGGATCCGTGCCAGGAAGCATCCTAGACGTCTACCTCAGCGGCCGCTTTCGACAGTCGGCCTGAAATGGATTCTGTGCACGGTTGTAGTGGCCCCGGCAGGAAGAATGCTCTGGGTGGGCCTTGCAGCGCGCTGACTGACCGCCCCAAGCAACAGACAGCCTGACCAGACATGATTTGGTGCTCCGAAAACGGCTTCCTACCTTTTAGCGATCCTACGGTACCAGGAGCGGCGCCAAGGTGTTCGTGGTGGCGTCTGCCGCATGCCCAAGAAATGGCAGGCCAAAAGCAGCTTCAATCGTTTTCAGCAACGAAAAGTGGTTGTAAGAGCGGGGGTCCTGGAGGCCATGCGCTCCGTAGTTCGTGATGGCAATGAACACCACTCGGTCATTGTAATTTGCCGGAGCGTAGCAATCGGCACCCGGCAGCAGTGATCCGGGAGCAGTGTCCACGCCATGATCCGGATCGTAGGCGCAGGTCAGGGGACCGTTCCCCTCGTCGAATACGATGAACAGAGCATTGCGGCCGCGCTGCCATACCGGGCTGCCGGTGATCGCGTTGACCAGCCATCCGGTCTCGTCATCGCCGCGCTTGACGTCATTGTCGTCGGTATCAAACGCGCCGCCGCAGGGCGCCAGCGGGTTGCCGATGCCATGCATGTCGCGGCATTGGTCCGGCACGATGTAGGAGAACGCGGGGACCTTTCCGCTGCCGAGATCGCTGAACAACTGCTCGATCGGGACCTGCTTGGCGAATTGGTTTGGGTCGGCCTGAATCTCAGCCACGTAAGGAAATGGGTTGTGTTTCACCGCATAGAGCTTGGCCGTGTTGTTGTCTCCAGGCCAATTGGCGAGACTCGTGCCCGATACAGGAATGTTCTGCAGGTACGCCCGCCAGTCCTTGCCGGCTTTGACCAACTGGCCCGCAACCGACGGAAGCTGAACAGTCCACCGATGGAATGAAGGGTTGGCTGGCGGCCCGTAGTCCGTGGCGACCGACGGCGAGTCATCATCGCTGATGCCCACCCTGCTGCCCTTTGGATATGTGTGCCCGGTCCCGAGGACGTCAGTCCCAATCCAATCGCCTGTGATCATCGCAAGATAATTCGGCAGGCTCGGGTGCCAGACTCCATGGTAGTTCGGGGCCACGTTATATTTCTGCGCGAGCGCTCGGATCTGCGGCGCCTGCGGGTTATCAAGAATGCCGATGCTGCCGAAACTCGTAAAACTGTTGTGATTCTCAAGGACGATCACGAACACGTGATCGAGCCTCGGGATGCCGTCTTGGTTATCCTGGTTATTTTGGGCCCGCGCAGCAGGCATGCCTACTGCGAGCGCCAGACTGACTGCCAATCCGAACAGATAAGTTTTCATCGAAGCACCCTTTCTTGTCGCGCGTGCCCTGTTTTCATACGGCTCCTTAATGATGGCGAGATTTCAGAAGTATGAAGAGTCCGTGAAATGCTTGGTTTAGGCGCTTGGAGTCTGGTCATGCAGGATGAGGTCGTGGCGAAACTGGAACGCTGGCTCAGAGCGCAGGTAGAAACTCACAGAAGGCCCGTCACAATTGGAACCGCTTGAGAGTAGAGCACCTATCCGGTTAAGCGGCTTTATCGCCCCACCACTCCATGTAAACGGCAATACACTCCCGAAGATTTCACGCATCTTTCTCTGAACTGTAGCGTGGTCGCCAGAGCTGCATGGTACGGTCCGACACGGCCTCACGGTAGGAATCGTGAGGAGACTTCACAACGAGAGGAACTGCAGCATGAGAATGTTCAGGTTCGACGAATTGCCCAAGACGATTGTTCTCACCTGGATGATTCTGGCGTGTGCGGGTCTTGCGAACGCGCAAGCGAACGCGAGGTCCGACAATGGTGACAAGAATTCACCGACGCCGCCAGGACTCTATATAACACCAACGGCTTTGCCGAACGCGGCTCAGCAGGAACTAAATCCCGGCCTTAAAAACTATCCGAATTTCGTCGCGGGTGAGGCGGTGAAGGCCGTCGTCAGCCCGGATGGCAAGACCCTGGCGATCCTGACCGCGGGAATGAACTCGCTGTACGTCCCTAACCCTAACCCTGACCCCTCTAATCCTGTCGCTACAATCGACACGGGGGCTTCCACGCAGTTCCTGTTCCTGTACGACATTTCCAGCGCCAAGCAGAGCAAGCCCGCCTTGAAGCAAGTGATCCAGCAGCTCAATGCGCACGCTGGTCTGGTCTGGGCGCCAGACAGCCACACGCTGTATGCCGCCGGCGGCTGTGACGACGCGGTGTACGCCTACACCAACAACGGCACCAGCTTCGTGCTGAGCGCCAAGATTGCTCTTGGGCACGCCCCAAATGGCTGCATCTCCAACCAGGCGAATCAGACTGGCCTGGGGCTCAGCGTCGAGCCCAACGTCGCTGGGCTTGCCGTTTCCGCCGACGGTAAGACGCTCGTCGCGGCAAACAACTACAACGATTCGATCAGCGTGATTGATACAGCCACTGGGACCGTGCGCTATGAATACGATCTGCGGCCCTTTGCCACTTCGGGCGCGCCGAACGGCACCAAGGGCGGCACGTTTCCTTACTCCGTCGTATTGAACGGCATGACGGCCTATATCGGCTGTGACCGCGATCGTGAAGTCGTTGCCGCCAACATTGCTACCAAGACGTTAGTCGCCCGCATTCCAACGGACGGCAATCCCAACGGCATGACCCTCAGCCGCGACGGTTCAACCCTCTTCGTTGCACAGGATAACCAGGACCAGGTCGCAGTCATTGACACCGCAACCAACAAGATCACCCGCAAGATTGATACGCGTGGCCCCGAGTACCTCAATTTCCCCGCGAACACCACGGGCGCGGCACCCACCGCGGTCACCATTAATCCAGCCAACACAACACTGTACGCCGTTAACGCGGGTTCCAACTCCATCGCGGTAATACCGCTGGGCGGCCCGCACGCGTTCCACACCATTGGCTTGATTCCAACCGCATATGACCCGACCGATGTGGCCTTCAGCGCTGATGGCGGCTGGATGTACATCATCAATGGCAAGAGCGACACCGGCCCGAACCCCGACTATGGCTACGGCAACTTTGCCAGAATCCAGTACATCACCCCGCCGGGGGGCCCCTTCCCGGGTGGCAACGCGGTTGAGTCCGTCATACTTACCACCAACAATCAGTACCAATTCCAATTGGAACACGCATCACTGGTCAGCGCTCAGATTCCGGACAGCAGTGCTCTCTTGGACTTGACCTCACAGGTAGCAGCCAACAATAGCTATCGTCCGAACGCTGCCGAATCGGACAAAGAAGTTATGAACTTCCTTCACTCAAAAATCAAACACATCATCTACATCGTGAAGGAAAACCGTACGTTCGATCAGATTCTTGGCGATTTGGGCAATGGTTCCAACGGCGATCCTTCGCTGACTCTTTTCGGAGAACAGGTCACACCCAGTTTCCATCGCGTGGCGCGGAACTTCGTAACCATAGACAACTTCATGGACCCCGGCGACGGCTCCATGGACGGCTGGTCCTGGTCCATGCGCGGCCGCGTGACCAATACGGAGACCCTCACGCAACAGATCAACTATGCACGTGTCAACCGCGGCCTTTCTTATGAAGGCGAAGGCCAGAACCGCAACATTCCGGCCAACCTGAATACCACTGCCGCGCGCGACTTTTTCTTTGACCCAACCGGCGCAACTACGCCCTATAGCACCCGCACCTCGTCGTTCAAGGGCGGCACGCCCAACATTCTGGCCGGCGACGGCGACCATGCCGCAACCGACGGCCCGACGGGTTATCAGCAGGGGTACATCTTCAATGCGGTGTTGAACGCGGGCGGAACGGTTCGTAACTATGGGTGGATGGCCAACACGCCGGGGAGTATTGGAACGATTGCAAACCCCATTTTCGATCCTTTCGCCGCCGGCGTCATCCAGACCACCGCGGCCAATCAGCTTATCTACGAAAACGGGTTCTATGATCCGTACTTCCGCGCTTACGATCAGGCCTACCCGGATTTCTGGCGCTTCAACGAATGGAACCGTGAGTTCCAGCAATTCGTTGCCAATGGCAATCTGCCTTCACTGCAGATGATCCGCGGGCTCAGCCACGATCACACAGGTAGTTTCGGCTCGGCGCTGGGTGGAGTGAACACCCCTGAACTCCAGCAGGCGGATAACGACTGCGCGGTCGGCCTGTTGGTTCAAACGGTGGCTCACAGCCCGTACGCCAAAGACACCTTGATCATCATCATTGAGGACGATTCTCAGGACGGAGCGGACCACGTCGATTCACATCGTGCCACGACCTACTTCGTCGGTCCGTACGTGAAGCAGCATGCCGTCGTGAGCACCCGCTACAGCCAACCCAACGTGCTCCGCACCATCGAGGACGTCCTGGGCACAGAGCACCTCAACCTGAACACCTATATTACGCGCGACCGATGGCAGATCTCTTCGACATCAAGTCTTCCGGATCGTGGACCTTCAACGCCGTCGCATCCACGCTTCTGAAGCTGACCACACTCGGGCTGGATCCAACCAAGGTCGAGTTCGCTGCTGGTCCCGACTTGAAACCCACTCATAACGCGCAGTACTGGGCGGAGAAAACCCGCAATTTTGATTTCTCGGGAGAAGACCGCGTTCCTGCCGAGCTCTACAACAAGATCCTTTGGGAAGGGCTCAAAGGAACACCGGCTCCAGCCGTCAAAACCCGCTTCCCGAAAGTCACAGTCGATGCCGACGACGACGGGAAATAGACCAAACACAAACCACTCACACAAATCGGTGGGACCCTCGGGTCCCACCGATTGTTTTGCTTAGGATCTGAAGCTGCGGCTCCGACAATAAGCAACAGCGTGCCCAACTCTTGTTGTTGATCTCCGGTTTAGCCTCGCTGTACAGGCTGGTGCTCGGTGGTCTTCGTCTACTGTGGCGGCATCGCGTGTGGGTTTTTCATCGCCTGCAGGTCACTGCTCGATTTTCGACTGTGCATCGCCGACAACGGCGCTGGGCGCTCCAGCGGACAGCACCACCGGCCGGCTAAACGTAATCTCCATCTCCGTGAATTTCGGCAACACCACGTCGCGTCCGTGCCGCGTCAGCATAAACACGCCGGAAACGCACTCGGAAACAATCCTCGAAGTTCCCGCGGTGGACACGTCGGTCGCCGTCGAGAGAATCGCCTCCAAGATCAGTTGCGTTCCGTCATCAGCCACTTTGGCCAACCCGCCCGTCACTCCCAGGTTTAAAAGCGTCCACGCGGCGCCGGGCCGGTCGCCTTGCATTTCCCCCTCCGGACGCACTCTTGTGTGCGAGCGCCGGTCCAAGCTGACTCCCGCCACAGAAGCGTCGATGCGTTTGTCGGTTCCGTCCGGGTTGGTTACCGAGGTAAACGAAAGCAGCAGAGAACCTGAACGGCTCATCATCCGCGGTTTCTGCGCTTTCGCGACTCTCCCTTCCAGCACACTTCCCGCAGGTAACACAAAGGTGGAACTAACCGAGATCGGCTCGATCAGTCGGGCTCGAAAAGTATCCCCTTCGTGACTCCCGGACGCGCTGACAGCGTCCATGAGGATGACCTTGGCCTGCGTGCCTGCAGGAACCGTCATTGTCTCCCCGGATGCCAGAGAAGCTTGGCTGCCAGACTCAGAAGCAAAAGCCGCGGTATCCACAAACGCTTGAAGGTTGGCGGTAAGCCTGGCCGTCGACGCGCTCTAATCCGCGCTAGAGGCCGCCCTGACGGTGGCGTCTGGCGTTTTCGCTGATCCTGCGCTCGCCTTCGTGCTCCTTTTCCGCGACTCTGCCCGGACCTCGACCTCCTGCGTGATTGACAACAGCGAAACCTGCAAATCCATCGTTCTGCCGTCGGGCAACAGCACCTGCGCCAAACGGAACGTCGGATATTTGTCGTGCCGGGGAGCGAAAAGCTTCATCGCCCAGGGCCAATGGTCATTGGGCGCACGCCGTCGTTGCTCTAACCTGTCGACTACCAAGCGGACAGGGCTGCGCGCTTGAAGCAGTTCCTTGTCACGCCAATAGACGCTACGAATCAGCCTGCCTTCCACAAGGTCTCCCGGCTTCAGAGACGCACGCATAATGCTGGGTTCGAGTTGCACCTTGATATAGAGGAAAGAATCCGCGGCGGCGGCGAAGGGCATCGCGTTCTGCCCGTGCAGGGCAACCGGCAAGATGGCAAAGAAGAAAAGCACCGAGGTGCGGACGATAGAAAACACACGATTTACCTTGCCGTGCAATAATGTTGTCCCCCTCCGATCTTGCTTCATTCGATCGACTCTCGCTTGACATGCTCCCGTCAGTGAGCCGTAGAGCTTAGGCAGGGTTCATTGCGGGCGTATCTTCTCGATATGAATAATCCAAGACACGTGTTCGAGACCAGAACGGAAAAGGCTCACAGCCCGGTAATCTCGAATGTGGCCGGAATTGCTACCGTTCTTCCAGCCTGATCTACAGCCGTTGTCCGCTTCGGCGACACGGAAGCGACCGAAACTCTGACGGACCGACGTTCAGCCGAACATTGCCTCGATTCGGCGTGGTGAGAGATAATGCGGAGATCCTCGGAAAGAGAATCTCCGTTTATGCCCATTCGCAGCCTGGATGTCACTGCCGCGGAGGCAGCCGCTCTTCGCGAACTCTCCAATCGCTTCCCACCCTCGCCCTTAGCCCGCAAAGCCGCGATAAATGCGGTTAGGAGTCGATGTGCTCGCCTCGTCGGCGCGGTCGGCAAAGATGAGGTGGCCGTTCTGTGCAGAGGTTCCCATCGAATCGACGCTTGGCCTGGGGAGCCGCACTCGTGGCCACTGGTTTCTCCACGCTTTTCATGTAGCAACCATCTTGGGTGCTATGATTCTGGACGGTTGCACGCGCCGCCGCACGGTCGAACTGAATGTCGTCGGTGGTAACCTGCACCCACGAGGAGGATGCCCGAAGTCGGGTCACAAAATACAACGTCGGCTGGGTACTTCCATTTTTTGTTTGGCAACTTGAACCCCGGAGGAAATGAATCCATGACGAAACAGCGAATTGGTGTGCTGGTTGTGAGCGCGTTACTCGCGGTGGCGAGCTTGGCTCAGGCGCCGCCCGCGAAACAGAAGCCTGCCGCGAAAAAGAGCGGGGGCGCGGTGAGCGGCGGACCGGTGATGCCGGGATCCGAGCAATGGATGGATGTTCCTGCGGCCGCTCTGGTGGGGACTCCGTCGGTGGAGATGGGCGGAACGCTGAAGATAGCCATTCTGCAGGGCGACCCGATGACAGCCGGCCGTTCGTTCACAGTTAGGCTTTCCGGCACGGACGGGACAAAGATTGCTCCGCACTGGCATCCGACGACGGAAAATGTAACCGTGATCAATGGCGCATTTCTGCTGGGAATGGGCGCAAAGTGGGATGACTCCGCAATGAAAGAAATCCCCGTGGGAGGCTTCGTTTCCGCGCCTCCGCAAATGAGGCACTACGCGCAGTGCAAGGGTGATTGCGTTGTGCAGGTGAATGGGATTGCACCCTTTGTAGTTAATTTCGTTGGGCCGGACGATCCGGGGCCAGCGAAGAAGACGAATTAGTTTTTCGGCGGCCAGCCTGAGGCAAGTGGCAGATCTCGGAGGGTGCCGGCGCACCGAGTGAGATCGGTTCCCATGTAAGTTCCGGATGGCACTCGGCCGCGATCAACGGCAGGAGACAGACGTCATGCGATCAACATAGATCGCACGATGAACACAGTGACCCCCTAACGGATATAATCTTGGCTTGCAATTATGCGGTCATGGCGGTAAGGTCTGCGCCATTCGTCGGGCCGGGGTCCCCGATCAACGAGCCTGCAGTAGTCCTGAAGGCACTCAAGATCGAGGGCAGGTTCTTGGTAGGCGTCGCAGTGCGCCTAGAAGAGAGAGACGATTCAGGGACGACTCGCGACCTGTCAGAGGACTTAGCGCCGGCAATGGCAACCTCCGGGGAACCCAAGTTCCTGCACATTTCTTTGCTCGATGAGGAGGAGGACTATGAGGACTCTTGGATCAAGAAGCCTATTAGCTGTACTGTTAGTGCTCGCAGTCACTACGATCGCGGGCCTCGGCGCACGCGCACAAAAGGACGACGAACGTGGACAAGCCCATTTGTTCCGCGCAGAGTTGCGGGGACGAAACGAAGTTCCCTTAACATTGTCAGGCGCGCATGGGAGCCTCGAGTTGACCGTCAGCCAAGATGAAAGTTCCGCGCACTTTGTACTGACCTACGAAGGCTTGCGGACGCACATCATGTTCTCCCACATCCACGTGGGACAGCCGAACGTCAATGGCGGTGTAACCGTCTTCTTTTGTGACAACACCACACCACCCCATACTTCCCGGACGTGCCCCGAGCAGGCTGGGACGGTCGAGGGTGATTTCACGACCGCTGACGTAATAGGACTCACTTCGCAGCAACTCGCCGCACACGATTTCGCAGCGTTGCTCGCTGCAATTCGTGCAAGGCAAACCTATGCCAACCTCCATACCATGGACAGTCCCGGCGGCGAAATCCGCGGACCAATCAAGCCCGGCAAGGAATAGCCGCAAGCCTTTATTGCGCAGCAGCCTTTTGGAGGACCACCGCGGCAAAAGCCGCGGGCAAGTGTGCATCAGCCAAGGAATCTGCTCTTCGCCTTCTCTGCGGCCGAATGCTCTTTTCGTCATTTCGGCTCAAGCCACGACGATTCTGCACGACTGGTCGACAATCCAACAAACAGGCAGTCACTTCCTGTTTGCCGATTATCCGACCCACGACCAGCAAACACCATGCGACATATCGTTAGTAATCTGGAGGTTCATATCCGTGCCGGCCTCTCAAGGCGTTTCTCTGAACTAGCCGTTTTCGACGCGCGCCTTTATATCCGAGTACGCCGCATCGATGAGCCGGCTTAGCGCTGTGGCGCTTGTGGCCGTTCCCGGTCTCAGCTTCACATGGCGCATGAACTTGCCGGTGCCTTGCAACAAGCGGGCCGGATCCGGCAGCGCTGCGCCGTGAAAGAACCCCACGTTTACGTGCGAAGCGAATACATTGACGTAGCCGAAGGGCGCATCTCCCAAACATGCAACCGGGCAGCCGTCATGCAAAAGCTCCCGAACTTCGTCCCCGCATTTTCGCATCACCTCAAACCACTGATGCGCGATGGCTCCCAATTCACCTGCATGCTCTTTCATCCACGCATCGATGGCGGTATCCCGCTCGACAGCGCCGTTGAATCGCAGCAAATCCGTTCTCATCGTCGCTCCACTTTCTGCTTTGAGATCTGTGGTTACGTAACACTCTTATCTTCCCTCCAGCAAAATCCCTTGTCTGGAACAGTCTTTCTTGTACTACGCATACGAGATGGCGACGCGTCCACAAACGGCAAGAGTAAGGACGGCGACGGAGGTGAAGCCGGGATTCTTGCGCAGCATGCGCAGGCCGTAGCCCACATCCTGCACGAGGTTCTCGAACCAGTCCCAGCCCCACGCCATGTGACTCTTCTCCCTGAGCGCAGTTACGTTGCCAAACCGACGCCGAGCGGCGGCCCGAGCAGAGTCTACGGTCATGCCCGACTCGAGATGTTCCTGCTGTCGCAACTCCAAATGCAGCTGCATCTCTTCTTCGAGGTCCGCATCGAATTGGCGCCGATGCACGAGCATCCGGAGTCGTCTTGCGACTTCGCGCAGCCAGTTCATGACAGAACTCCTTTCAGACCGCTTCAATCACACGCGTGATCGCGCCAATGACGCGTTCGAACGGCGACATCTCGACGGCCAATTGTTTGCGGCCTGCTGTAGTCAGCTGGTAGTAACGAGCGCGGCGGTTGCCAGCCGTCGTGCTCCACTTCGCGGTCACCCATCCCTTGATGAGCATCCGCTGCAACGCGGGGTACAACGAGCCTTCTTCGACTTGGAGAACGTCGTCCGATATCCGCTGAATAGAATTGGCGATCTCATATCCATGCATCTCGCCGGAGCGCGCCAAAGTTTTCAAGATCAGCAGATAAAGTGTTCCTGGAGGAATCTCGTCTCGGTGCAAATGATCACCCCATGACATAGTTAGACTATGCGAGTGTCGGATGGTTAGCAGCCGCTGTCAAGGGATCAAGTGCACTGGCTCCCGTCCCTTCAAAAGGCGTTGGGAAGCGAAAGGTGAGATTCTGGGTGGGTTTCGGCAACTCTTGCCTTATCCGATTACGGAAGGGTTGCCCGTGATACGCCCGCAATCGCAGTGTGCGTCTGTTTGCGTGCATCCTTAAGGCACCTTCGGTATTTGCGGGCGGCTTTCTCTGCGTCCTCTTCCCTCGTGCTGTTGCTTGCCAGGTGCCCGAGTTCGTGAGCGATCCAGTGGCCCAGCCAGTCCGTGCCCATATATAGCGATCATTGTCAATGTACACGGTCCGGCTGGCCAGGTGGGTAAACATCAACCTGCCGAAACCCTTGGGCACATGAAGCTGAAATGCCCTGGCGGCTTCCAGGTACTTCCAATGCGCCACGAAAAGAACTCGCAGGGGAAAACGTCCAGGTGCATGAGCTGAATCTGAGACCGTAAAGCAGTCTCCTGCTCCGCTGTCGCCCCGATAACGGCAAGAGTGCCAGGATCCAAGGCCGCGTTTTCTGCGATCACCGGCGTTGAAACGGCGTTCGTTTGCCCCCAACTGAACTGCGCCACTGCTAGTGAGACAAGAGTGACCCAAATCCGACGGTTCATTTGCCGCCTCAAGGTGTGTTCTGGAGGCGACCCGGGAACTAGTCATGGGGTAGGACAATGGATGGCGCCTTGATTGGAGCTTGATTGCTCCTAAGCCACTAAAGCCAGTCGTTTCACCTATTTCGCGCGCCGGCTTATCTGAACCTTGTCATCTAGGTGGAGGGACTCGCGATAACAGCTGGGGTAGATAGACATGACCCTTGAATCCCGATCTTCCGCAATCCTGCGCTTCGGAGTGTTTGAGGTGGATGTGCGCGCGGGGGAGGTACGCAAGCAGGGCGTGCGGGTCAAGTTGCAAGAACAGCCCTTCCAGATCCTCACGATTCTGGTGCAACGACCTGGCGATGTGGTGACGCGAGAGGAATTACGTTTGGCGATCTGGCCGACCGATACTTTTGTTGATTTTGACAATGGCCTAAATACTTCGATCAACAAGCTGCGGGAAGCGCTGGGAGATTCCGGCTTCCTGCCGATTGGGTCCCTCGGTGCCGGCATATTAGCTGAAATGATAGGCCTGCGTCCGACACTGACTGTAGGGGCAGCAGGCTTACTCTTGTCGAGTCTGTGGCTTGTGTTATCCCCAATTCGGACGATGCGCGATTATCCTCACCAAGAGAATCGCTCGATCGCGCACCAGATCCTCGACGTCTGAAGCGATCTAGTGATCCAATTCGGAAAGTTCCACTGGGTGCTCCTTTTACGAATACGATCTCCGAACCAGAAAGATTCCGGCTGGCCGGATTTACTTCGATTTCGCCACACTTTTGCGGCAAATCGGCGTGCAAGCCTAGCACAACCGTCCGAAGAAATACTGGTCCGTGCTCGTGCGGCTTCGTAGACCGGCTGGTCGATTTGATAGGATGTCGGCATGCGCGTACTGAGCCTTATCACTGCACTGCTCTTAGCCCTGCCTGCCGAACGGAAGCAGGGAAATCCACTCGATCATCTGCCTCCCAACTTCGAAATCCTGACTCATTTCGGGGAACGTGCTGACATTTCACCCGATAATCTGCGCGTCGCGTTCATGGCGAAAAGCTTCGGCGATGCCATGATAATCGATCTAAAGACCCGCGAAATTCGCTGCCTTACCTGCAATGTTCCTTCCGCCGTCTTCTTGCGGGTGATGCACTTGGTGACCGGCGACTATATCTTGATTGGGCCCGATCATTTCGAAGACGTCCGCGTAAGCCGCACACGCGACAATGAACTGTGGTTTCTCAGCAAAGAGCGCGGATCGCGACCCGTTAAGCTTGGGCAAAAAATGAGCGAAGGAGCCGCCATCTCGAAGAAGTCTCTCAAAATTTCCTACTCGGAGACGTCCCAGCAAAACCCAGATTTGGCATCCGAATCCTCGCGCTTGGTGGTCGCGGAACTCGATCTGTCCCATGGAGTCCCCGCGCTGATCAACAAAAAGATAGTTTTTGAAAGCAAGGACCGTGGCTGCACTCTCGAAGCACAGGATTTCTACGATCAGGATGACAAAATGACGTTCACCTGTTACGAGCCGCGTGCGCAAGCCTCGGTCATGGGCATCGACTTGCGCACCGGCGTGGTGACGAATTTTTCGAAAGCGCCCGGCTCGTATAATGAAGTGGAGGGTATCTTCCCAGACGGCCCGTACGCTGCCGTCGAAGCGGACCGTCAATGCGAGCAGCTTGGCGGTGACCGCGGCTCCGGAAATATCGACATCTGGAAGCTGAAGCTCGACGGAACCGGCAAGGATTTCACTCGGCTTACGTATTTCAACGACTACGAAGGCGGCAAAGCTTCAAATCCGGTGATCTCCACGGATGGCCGCTTCATGGCATTCCAAGTTGCCAAGACCGGCGACTCCGCAGGCGTCGGCTATGGCATCTTGCTCTTCCATTTCAAGCCATAGCTGGTCGGCAGCATCTACGGGGCCAATCGTCGCCCATTGAAGCACCACTTAAATATGTGTTCTACATTGCCGCAAGCCCGAAGAAGCTGTGGGAAGGCTTTGTGTCGCGGGAGTCGAACCGCATCATCTTCTCGGGCGCTGAGCTTCACGCGGACTTTAAGCTTGGTGGCCTGATCGCATCGGTGGGCGCGGGACTCGATGGCAAGGCCTTGAAGGCTCTGCGCCGCGGGGAGATGCGCGGCTACGACATCGCGGAGTACATCCATGAAACGAGCGAGGAGGTGCTGCGCGTGGAGAGCTCTCGGACCACTGGTTTATGCCCGTGGCGCGCCTGAAATCACTCCAACGACAGGCGAAACCAAGCCTTCGCCCATGAGGCGGATATCACAACGTCGGTGAAGCCGTCATTGGTCCGATGGCGATAAACCGACGCACTAACCGCGAGGTCTGGAGTGGCTCGTCGGCCGGACAGTGCCAACGGGTCCACGCTCTAGTAGCAACTGCGAGACTCCCTTCATGCGGCAATTGATTGCGCGTTGTAGAGGCGTGTCACCTTTGCGGTCCCGCGCATTCACTGCCGCACCGGAATCGAGCAACGCTCGCGCGATCTCCACGTGTCCCCGCCGGGCCGCCATATGAAGCGCCGTCGCCCGCGTTACGCCGCCACACGCGTTGACGTCAGCGCCGGCTCGTACGAGCGCACGGACTACCTCGGGGCCCGTTTCCGACGCGCATTCGTTCGCGACGCAATAGAGCGGCGTATGGTCGCCGCGACCCTGGACGTTCGGGTCCGCACCAAGCCGCAGTAGTAATGCCACCACTTCCAAGCAACCTGCGCCGGCCGCGAAATGCAAGAGAGTGGTCCCGGCAAAACGCCGCGTCGCGAGTGAGGGAACGCTCTCCGCGGCATCTATGACGAAGTGAATCAACCTCGCACGGCCGGATTGAACCATCCGTGCGAGTAATCCCACGAACACCGATGGGCGGGAGGCGAAGCCTGGTGCGAAAGCGAGCGTTTCATGGCCTCGGCCTTCCACAATGGCTGCGATAACGCTATCCAAAACCCGCTGCTCGCTCCAACGCGCGGCCAACTCTTCATGATCCGACCCGGCAGTGTCCCTTCCAATGACATAGGCGGAACTGCGCGAGAAAAAGGCACGAAGCGCATTTCTCGTTGCATCATCCAGCGGGGCGGCATCGAGCGTTGCCTCCATATGCCTCAACCAGGCGCGTCGTGCAGTCGGGTCAATCTGGAAGCGTCCATGTGATTCGCGCAAACTCAGCCACCATCGATGCTGAGTTTGCTTTTCATTTCCGCCCAGGAACTGAATGAGGAAACCAGCGAATTCTTCGGTAGCACACTTTAGGCTCTTGCCTGGGAAGAACGGGCGAAGAACCGGGTCCTTGCCAGCGTGCGCGTAAAATGCTGCGCACAACCCCCTGCAACCCTCCTCGCCACCAAGTGCTTCCAGCAATGCACTAGGAGCGCGCATGGAAGCGATTGTACCCTCCGGCATTACTCGCCCGGAAGCGCGGCAGCGATCACTCAGGGGTCCGCTTGCGTACCGTAGCAACTTGCCGCTAATAAATGGCAACTTGGAAACTATCCCGAAAGATGTTGCAGGAAGCGAGAGACGAGGCTCAGGGCGAGTCGTTGGGCGCTCGGAAACTGATCGGGCTTATAATTGGGGCCATGGACAATAAACAGATTGCCCGCATCCTTCGCGAAACCGCAACTTCTGGAAATTGATGGAGCGAACATTGGTCGCTACCGGAGCCTCGGTGTGGCCATGTTGTCCAGAGTGGCCGAAAGATGCGTCCTGAATGGATGATGATGCGCCCGGCCTTGCGGGAGGCCGACGGTCCGCGTAAAGGGCTCAGCCCACCTTGCAGTCCAGTCAACATCAACCTGACTTCCCGCCCAAATGACGCGGACCTCTGGGCAATCAGGGAAGGAAGGTTCCATGAGCGACACACCTGCTCGTCCAGTCTCTCCGGGGCGCGATCTCCCCGCCCGCGCTAGTCTCGAACATCTCAGGAATGAAGCGAAGGCGCATCTCCGGACCCTGCGCAAGAAGAAAACGGCCGCCGGTCTCGCTGAAGCTCAACTTGACGTCGCACGCAGATATGGATTCTCCAGTTGGCGCGCGCTCAAAACCTACGTCGACGCGTTGCACAGCTTTGACGCTCAGATCATCCAGGCGGTGCGCCAGGGAGATTTGCCCACAATTCGCCGGATTCTCGACCGCTATCCCGAGCTGGCCAACGCGAGCACCGATCTTCAGCAGCGCGAACGCCCCAGCGACACTTTCGCGATGCACCTGACTCACCTGGCGGTTGCTGAAAACCAGAGCGACGTTCTGCGCCTTCTTATCGAGCGCGGAGCCGACGTAAACGCCCGTAATACGGATGGCCGTCTACCGCTACACGATTGTTTCGAGCTGGGACGCGATCACCTCGTTCAGATCGTGCTCGACGCCGGAGCCCGGTCCGACGTCTGCGCTGCCGCCGCTTATGGAATGCACGATCGTCTGCGGGAAATTCTGCAGAACGATTCGCGTCAGGCCAACGACCTCTCTACGGGTGAGTCGCCGCTCGGCTGGTCCATCTATGGCCAGCAGACCGAGTCCGCGCTGATCCTGTTTCAATACGGCGCCCTCGCCGACCGGCCAGCTTATGACGAACGCGCGTGGCGACCGGCGGCTATGGTCGCAGGCGCGGCCATGGCCCACATCCTGCTCCAGCACAGGGCCAACCCGGACTGGCACGACGCGAACGGTGACACACCGCTCCATCGCGTCCTCAAAAGCCGCATCGTTCTTGATCCAACGGAGTTTGTGAAAGTCCTGCTCACCGCGGGCGCTGATGCGAGCATTCGCAATGCTGAGGGCCGCACCGCGCTCGACGAAGCTCTCCTTCAGCAGGGCAAGAACGCAGAGACTTACTTCCCCATGCGAACGATTGGTCCGAAGAAGTTGGAGCAAACCATAGAGATTCTTCGCTCACGGCTGGCACAAACATCCTGAACGCCTTGCAGTAATTGCGTCACGCTCAATGCTGGAAGCTAATAGGAGTTCTTAGCGGATGGTCGGCAACGCTTCCCTAATAGGCGTTACGGAAGGCTTAACCGTCACTCGGGCATAATCGCTCTGTCTGAACGACTCGCGAACACTGGGCGACTTGATTGACTCGCGCTGGTGGCCGTCGTAGCCTGCCATGTAGCAAATCCTCACTGGTGGAGCCCATTTGGCTTATGCGTCGCTGGTCAGCGCTGCCCCGACCATTCCTCGCCACGCTTGCTGGCGTGTTTGCCTTAGGCGCGATCCTTTACGGGTCTCTCTGGATGTACGCTGTCCGTTATCCGGGTCCGCTTGTAGAGCTCGGCTTCAATCAGCTCCACAACCCAAACTATGACGCGAGAACGCACTCGCTGTTGGTTGACGATGTGATAGAGGGAAGCCCAGCGAAGCAAGCTGGACTGCGCGCTGGCGACCGCATAACTGCGGTCAATGGGCGTGCCTTGGGCACCGAGATTGGATTCGACGACTCCTACGTCCGCGGCCATCCGGGCGACGCTGTGGCCTTAACAATAGAACGACCAGGTGAGCCCGATCCGCTAGTTCTGCATGCAGTCTTTCGGGCAAAGAGATGGCCAAACAGAGCAAGCGAAGGCCTCGCCAGGTCTTCCGCGTTGCAAGTCATCGGATTGTTTCCGGTTCCGTTTCTTCTGGTCGGATTCGCCGTCCTGTTCTTGAGGTTGGAAGAGCCAACGGCGTGGCTCCTGGCATTGTTGTTCTGTGCCTTCATCGCCGCTCCAGATCTTGTGATTCCCTCGGGAGTTTCTCCTGCCCTCGTGGCATTCGTGCTGGCATTCTGTGCGATTTTTTTGGGGATGCTGGGTCCGCTCTTCTATCTGTTTTTCGCGGTGTTTCCTACGCAGTCTCCGTTGGATCGGCGTTTCCCATGGTTGAAATGGCTGGCTCTGGCCTTTGGAGTATCTATTGCCCTTCCAGGGTTGCGGGCCGGGCATCCAAGCCTCCCGCGATTGGCGGTTGATGCGGTGGGCACACGCAACGCTGACTTGATCCTCTCATCCGTTCTGTATGGCTTATTTGCTTTGGGCGTCCTCTCCTTGGCACAAAATTCGTTCATAGCTGCAGTCGCTTCGGAAGCGCGGCGCAAATCGCGAGTGATTCTGTGGGGAACAATTGCCGGCGTCTTGCCGATCGTTCTCGAGCGCGTAGCGATGGACTTCGCAGGATATCGTCCTTCTTTTTGGTTCGACACAGCGCTGATTCTGGTGTTGTCCTTGTATCCCCTGTCGTTCGCTTATGCCGTAGTGAAACACCGGGTCATGGACATTCCCGTGCTGCTGCGACGCAGCGCAAGGTACGTGCTGGTGCAGCGCGGCTTCACGATTCTGCTCCTGACCCTTTGGCTCGCCGCTATTAGACTCTTCACTTACGCTGTTTCGGGCTTGGTAGGGACATTCTCGAATACGGTGCTTGGCCTCGGCCTTGTATTTGGGGTCGGATTGGTGTGGATTTCCGCGCCACTGGTTAAGCGAGGAACAGCGCGCATCGATCGCGCCTTTTTCCGTAGCGCGTATGACGCGCGTGTCATCCTGCAAGATCTGGCGGAGAAAACACGTACGGTTAGCGACCGCCGCGAGCTCGCGATGCTGCTCGAAAAACACATCAAGGGTGCTCTGCATCCGAAATCGTTTGTTTGTTACCTGCAAGCCGAAGATGGAAACCTTGCCGCGGAATCCGAACCAGTGCCCCGGGAGTTAGAAGCAATTCCGGCCGCGCTACCTCGGCCAAAGTTCCCTTTCCGCTTCGGCGCAGTCTTCGTTCCCCGGGAGTCGGACACAATTCCAGCAACGCTGCCGCTGCTCAGGGAGGTCGCACAGCGCGGAAAGGCCTGGGACGTCCCGCAAAGTCACGAGGCGGCCGGCGATCTGGGGTCGCTTGCGCCGGAATGCCTGGTGCCTATCCTTGGGCGCAACAGCGGATTGATGGGCTTGCTGGTGCTTGGCCAGCGGCTTTCGGAGGAACCTTACTCCGGCGAGGACAAGCATTTGCTTGATTCCGTGGCGGCCCAGGCGGGAATCACTCTAGAGAACATACGCCTTGCCGAAAAGATGGCGGATCGGATGGAAGCGGATCGCCGCGTGGCCCGTGAAATGGAGATTGCCCGGGAGGTGCAAGCGCGGCTCTTTCCGCAAAAGTTACCGGCGATGAAGACGCTTGAGTATACCGGCGGCTGCATCCCAGCTCGGGCAGTGGGTGGGGACTACTACGATTTTGTGGAGCTCCGCGAAGGCCACCTGGCACTGGTATTGGCTGATATCGCGGGCAAAGGAGTGTCGGGCGCCCTGCTGATGGCCAATCTTCAAGCCAACTTACGTAGTCAGTGCGCCATGGCGGTCGACGACCTGGGGCGCGCCCTCTCCTCCGTAAACCACTCGTTCTGCAAAAACACTGGGGACGCAGGTTACGCGACTCTCTTTTTTGCGGACTACGATGACACCAGCCGCAGACTCCGCTACGCGAATTGTGGACATCTTCCGCCACTACTACTGTGTGGCGGCGGAGGCGCGAAAGATCAGGCTTCGCGAAAAGGGGAAGTGCAGCGCTTGGATGCCACCAGCATGGTCGTGGGGCTGTTTAGCGACTGGCAATGTGAAGTTGCGGAAGTGAGGCTAGCGCCGGGAGACACGCTGGTACTGTACACCGACGGAATAACGGAGGCCCGGAGCGCCGATGGCGAAGAGTTCGGCGAGTCCCGCTTAGTCGACACCCTTCGCTGTTATTGTCATCTTCCGGTGGGTCCACTGCTCCAAGCAGTCGTTGGGGCAGTCCGCCAATTCAGCGCCGGAGAACAACAGGATGACATCACCATGGTGATTGCGCGGTCACTCGCCTAGTCTCGGGCAATCCTCGGGTCCGTTGGGTTCGGTTCATGCACTCTGTGAGGAGCATTTGTCACGATCAACTCGGTTTCGTCAATCGCATAGCTAGTCGATGTGAATCTTTGAAAGGAGAAAATTGATGCGTGCCGCCGTGCTGCACGCGCTGGGCAAAGCGCCGCGCTTCGAGGAATTTCCAGAGCCGACTCCGGGTGAAGGAGAGGTGTCGTGCGTGTGCATGAGACCCGTAGGAATCCTCTCCCTTCAGGGACCTTCAGGGAGGGGAGGAGGTCAATGGCAGTACTGGCGTTTGTGCCGGGTATGACCACATCATCGGCTACTTAGGAGCCTTCACCGCGGTGAACAACGAAGGCAACGCATACAAGAGCAACCAAGCGCGCCAGCCGAACCCGGTTAGACAATTGATCCAAGTGATCCGTTCCCCGGCCAGGAAGAACACTACCAGCATCACGAATATTCCATGAGTCAAGATCCGATAGGCGCGGTAGGTGGCGTCGTCAGCTTGTCTGCTTATTTTGCCGTGAGCCGCCACCATCACCAGAAAAACCATCGCCGCGAGTACAAAGGCCAAAACAACGTCCGCGATACCCCACCATTTCGGGAAAGCCCCGGTATTCTTGGACAATCCTGCGACCACGGGAAACACCGTGGATACGCAAAAGATGGCCGCTGTCGCAACAGCCAGCGGACGACTCCAACGTGGCACAGGCTGTGTCCCAAGAACCGCGGCATCGGGGATAGTTCGCTGTTGGGTTGGCCCACTCGACATAGCGTAAAGGAGGTGTCAAGAAAAGTATTTCAAGGGGTACGTCGCCCATACGGAGACATTGTAGGCCCTGAGCAGCAATCAGCGATAGCCGTTGTGTTCTTTGCCGCCATCAGTACGCAGCGGGCGCGGCTGGTGCCGGAGGGATGGTCGGCTACCGAAAGCTATCCGGCTTCGCTCCAGCGATTGGTTGTGACTTACGGGGGTCTTGTGTGGCATCCACGTACTCGGTCGAAGATGGACCGAACCCAGTAATCTGAACAACAACAGGTTCGTCACCGGTCTCTGCGAAGTGATTCCGAGATGGCGGTTCGGTGTAGAAACTGCCCGGTGGCAGAGCCTTCAGTTTCGCCTCGTCAAACTTGTCACCGTAGCCGATATGCCACGTGCCGGAGATTACGGTCGCAACCCTGTCGTCACGATGGGAGTGGGCAGCGATGCGCGTATGTGCCGGGACGCGAAGCATGATGGTATATACGCCCGCTTGGTCTGGATTGCCCTTCAGAACAACGGTCTGGATTCCGCCTACGCCTGAGCTTCCCGTGCCCGGATTGCCCACTTGCGGGAACTTGTATTCTGTAGGAGTGAGTCGTTCTTCGTTTGCGCCGCCGTCAGCACTGCTTGCAACTGGATGAGCAACCAGCGGACCATCAAGGAATTTACGAATCAACGCGACCGTGTAAGCTGGCCGTTCTTCCATCAGCCAATGTCCTGAGCCCGCCACGACCTCCTCCTGCACGTTAGTCGCTACATGACGCATGATCACAGCCTGCATGGGACCGAAGGACTTCTCTCCCCCTACCGCCATCACCGGCATCGTTAGCTTCGTTTGTTCGAAAACTTTGTTGTCTTTGGCATCCTCGGAGAACGCAGCAAACTGAGCGAAGCCGGCCCGCATTCCGCCTGGTTGCGCGTAAGTGGCGGCAAAGAAATTTCTGGTAGCCTCATCTGGCTTACCCGGATCGCCGGTAAAGTCATTCCATATCCTGTCAAAGTAGATACGCTCCCGGCCTGCCACCAGCCGTTCCGCATCCGCTCCATGGAAGTTGAAGTGCCAAACCCCGGGATTTAGGAGAATCTGGTTCCAGGGATCAATCCCAGGGATTGGAGCGTCCATAACAACCAACCTCTCAACCTTGTCGGGGTACATCGCGGCGTAGGCGTATGCGACCATATTGCCGATGTCGTGAGCAACAACAAATGTCTTGTCGTATCCCAACGAGGTCACAACGGCGCGCATGTCCTTTGCCTGAGTTTTCTTCTCGTAGCCGTCGGCAGGCTTGGAGGAGCGCCCAATACCCCGGAGATCCGGCACCACTACCGTATGGTCCTTCATGAGATCTGCGGCCAGAGGAGCCCACGAATCGCTATTTTCTGCGTACCCATGGATAAGGAGCACCACAGGCCCGCTTCCTCCCCAACGCACAAAAATGTCTGCCCCTTCCGGGCTGTGTATGGTTCTTTGTTGAAAACTAGAGGGCAAGGAAGCGGGAGTTTGGCTTGAAACTGTTGTCACTGCAAAAAGGCCTACGGCGAGGAAACGTAGAATCATCGATATCTCCATACGCGAAAACAATCGGTTTGTTCGGAAATTATACGAATTGAACTGCATTTGGCATTTAAGGATTGTAGACCACAGTGGCATTTTCTCCGAATTTGTGACTGTGCCGAGCGATTCAGATCAGAGCCTCTCGACTCAAACCGATCAGTAACGGGAAGTCTTAGTGTTGTATCAATCATCCGCGCTTTGATGCCCCCAATACCAACCCAGACACCGCTAACTTCGGCCGCGTCACTCCGGCTCAGGTGAACAATGCGCGGCTGATCGAGCTAGGAGCCCGGCTGACGTTTTAGGGCCGAATACGGTTGTTGAACTGCACTGGAGAGTATTTAAGGTCTTAGGGCACCACTGAGAGGAAGAGAAAAACAGCGAATATGATGAGGTGGACAATCCCCTGAAGCACGGTAGTGCGCCCTGTCCCAATAGTCAGAAGACTAACAATGAGCGTCAGGGCGAGCAGCAATTCTTCTTTGGCGCTCAGGCCAAGCGTTAAGGGTTCGTTGAGAAGAATCGACACGCCGGCAACAGCCGGGATGGTCAGCCCAATGGTGGCCAAGACCGAACCCAGGGCGAGATTCATACTGGTTTGTAGGCGATTTGCATTTGCCGCGCGATACGACGCAAGTCCTTCGGGCATGAGAACCAGCCCCGCGATAACAATGCCCACAACACTTCTTGGCGCACCAACTGTTGCGATGACGCGCTCAAGAGTCGGCGTGAGCATCTTGGCCAGGCCCACAACTAAAACTAGTGACACCAAAAGTAAAACCGAACTGATGAGGGCAGCCTGGTTGGATGGCGGCAGAGCATGCGCTTCTCCTTCACCCTCTTCGGGCAGGAAATAATCGCGATGGCGAACAGTCTGCACAAATAGGAATGAACCATAAAGAATCAACGAAATTATGGCGGCAAAGGCGAGTTGCGAGGAGCTGAAGGTCGGCCCGATTGTAGTGGAAGTGACATTCGGGAAAACCATGGTCAGCGTTGTCAGCGGGATTAACACAGACAGCGCGGCTTGCGCGCCTTGAAGGTGAAAGACCTGTTCATGATGGCGCAAGCCACCGGCGAGGAGGCATAGGCCGACGATACCGTTACAAACAATCATGACAGCGGCAAAGACCGTGTCGCGTGCCAGCCCTGTGGTGTCGGCCCTGCCCGCGATCATCATGGAAACGATGAGCGCCACCTCGATAACGGTGACGGCCACGGCTAGCACGAGCGATCCAAATGGCTCACCAACACGGTGGGCCACGACTTCCGCATGGTAGACCGCGGCAAAAACGGTGCCGACCAGAGCGAGACCTTCAGCGGCGGTTATTAGAAAGCCGGGGCCGAGGATTGTGTGGACACTTATGATGACAAGCGCCAAGACCTGCCAAGTCCACCCCCACCACGGCATTCTTGTTGACGTTGCGGATGCCAACCGTAAAGCCCCTCAAGTTTGATGCGCGAAGGTTAACATATCGATGGCTCGCCGCTTAACCTGGGCCGATGAGCGATTTCCTATTTCCGTGTTCTGCATCAGGCAAGGTCGCTGCCATCGTCTGGCAATGCCGCTGCTCCGGTTGCCACTAGTTGTGTGTCAAAGGGATTGTGGGCTTGGAACGTTGGGAGCGTCAGTCTGACATTTTATTCGCTGCGCAGGGCCTGCATCGGATCTACGCTGGCGGCACGGCGCGCGGGAATGATTGTCGCGATTAGCGCGGCCAGCCCAAGCAGCAAAGCGGCACCTGACAGCATCAGTGGGTCCCACGGTCTCACTCCGAAAAGCTGGCTGGTGATCAGATGCCCTGCGCCGAATGCCCCCGGAATCCCCACCGCCAGCCCTATGCCCATTTGCGAGAAGGCTCCGCGTAGCACCATGGCCACCACCGAGCCGCGGTTCGCGCCCAGGGCCATGCGCACGCCGATCTCGCTCGTCCGCTGCTCCACACCATACGCCGTCACGCCATAGAGGCCCACAGCGGCCAGCACTAGCCCGACGGCTCCAAACAGCGAGGTCAGGCTGGCAATCATGTTTTGCTGGGCAAAATCGGCGTGAATGACCTCCGAATATGACTGAACGCCGTAAATCACGAGGTTCGGATCGACATGCGCCAGCGCCCTCGTCGCCTGCGCCTTCAGCCGCGGCGGATTCCCCGGGGCCCAGATCACGACGTTGTACAGGTAATGCGATGATACTTCGCGCTCTTCCGATTCTGGATCATCGAATTGCGTGCTCTGTGCTTCCGGGAGCCAATACACCGGCTTGAGACCATCCGCGAAGTCTACATCGGAGGCGACGCCGACAATCTCGTACATCCCCGCGTTTTTCTCGGGAGCAGGGCCGAAGTGCCGCCCGATGGGGCTCTCGCTGCCAAAGAACCTCTTCGCGAACGCCTCGCTGACGACGGCCACCGGCCGCGTATCAGCGCCGTCCTCGTCGGTGATGGGCCGTCCCATCACGATTTTGGCCCCGAGAGTCTCGAAGAATCCCGGCGTCACGCGGGTCCAACCGGATGAGCCATCGTCTTCGGGTTTACCTTCAATCCGGATGTGATGAGGCCACACCCAACCGGTCAGCGGCGCCTCGAGTACGCCGCCCGCCATACGCACGCCGGGGATGGACCGCAGTTGGTCCTCGATTTCGCGAAAGAGCGGCACCAGTTGTTCCTGCTTGTAGCTCGAAATTCTCGGATCGATCGAGACCAAATACCGGCCGCTCGTATCGAATCCGAAGTTCTGGTGCTCCCGATTGCGCAAGCTCTGGCCCAGCATCGCCGCCGCGCTCAGCAGTACGAGCGATACAGCCGCCTGCACGATCACTAGCGTGCTCTGCGCCGCAGCCGTTCCCAAAGCGCCGCGCCTGCCGGGCACTGTGCGATTCGCCCCGCGCAGCGCTTCGATCGGCTCGGTCCGCGAGGCCATCCATGCGGGGGCAATTCCGAAGACCACTCCGGTGATCACCGAAATTCCCAGGGCGAAGAGCAGCACCGGAGCTGAGGGCGCGGGGTTCACGGGCACCCAGGTGTCCGGCCTCGAGATAGCAAGGCGGAGGATGAGCCTTGCGCCCGCATAGGCGACGGCGATGCCCGCACCGGCGCCGAACACGCTTAGCGTGAGGCTCTCAGCCAACGCCTTGCGCACCAGCTGCCCGCGCGAGGCGCCCAAGGCAGCGCGCAGCGCCGTCTGGTGCCGGTCCTTCAAACCGCGCGCCAACAACAAATTGGCGATGTTGGCGCAGGCCACCAGCAGGACGCAGGCAGCGGCCATCAGCAGCAGCCACAAAGCTTCCCTGTAGTCTTCGCGCATCAGGGAAACGCCCGCGCCGCCCGGCGTCACGTGCAGGATCTGCTTCTCCCGTAGCGTCTTCTCCTGCGAGGTCATATCCGACTCATGGCTCGCCAGCCATTGGTGCAGCTCCACCTGAAGCTGCGTCTCCAGACTTTTCGGATTCGTCCCGGGGCGCACGCGACCGATCAGATCGAGCCACGCCAGCCGGGGATTCTTGAGGCGCGAAGTTGCGTCTGCGATCAGCGGCTCCGTCGTCAGTGGCAGCCAGAAATCGGGCATGTCCTCGTCGGCGATCTTCGCTCCGAAGAAGCCCGGCGGGGCGATACCGATGACCGTAAACGGATGGCTGTTGAGATCGTATGTGGCTCCGACGACGGACGGATCAGATCCGTACTTCCCCTGCCAAGCATGGAAGCTCATCACGGCGACCGGCGGCGCGCCTTCCCGGTCGTCGGCTTCGGTGAACAGACGCCCGCGCCACGTGGAAATGCCGAAGGTTTCGAAGAAATTGCCGGAGACGTACTCACCGTTGGCTGTCGCGACAGGGGCTGCTGCCGAACCGGCGCGCCGCACCCCCAAGTGCGCGTTAGCCTCACCGATCTGAAAGGCCGCCAATTGCTCGAACGCGGGGGTGTTGGCGCGGAACAGCTTGTACGCCTGCCACGAGAACAAACTCCAGTCGTTCTGCGGCAGCCCGTTGCCGTCTCCCTGCGAGTACCCGTCCGAGTAGCAGCAGCGGACCGCGTCGCCGATGCGCCAAAGCTGGCCGGGCTGCGCGACCGGTAGCGACCGCAACGTCACCTGCTGCACCAGTGTAAAAATCGCCGTGGTCCCGCCGACCCCGAGAGCGAGGGTGACGACGGCTGCCGCTGCGAAACCGGGAGACTTGCGCAACACGCGGAGGCCGAATCGCACGTCTCGCACAAGAGTTTCGAACCACGCGCCCATCCGGGCCGCGCGAACTCGCTCTCTTATCTGTTCAACACCGCCGAGCTCGAGTCGTGCAGCCCGTCGCGCTTGTTGCGGTGTCATTCCCTTGGCGATGTTCTCCTCTGTATTTGCTTGAACGTGGTAGCTGATTTCGTCGTCTAATTCCCGCTCAAGCTGGTCACGACACAACAACCACCGGCACCAAAAGGCCAATCTATATAGTGACCGTTGGAGCGCCATTATTTCTCTTTACCGTACGCGCAGCACTTTCCATTCTTCATTCATGGCGCAGTGCCACTGCCGAATCAACCTGCATGGCACGGCGCGCCGGCACAAATGCAGCGAGGAGACTTACCCCGCCCAAGATTAGCGAGGAGAGAAGCCATGAACCGATACCGTGGTCGCCAACTTCGAAAAGAAGGTTTTGCAGACTGTGTGAAAAGACGACCGCCAGTACTCCCCCTGCTGAGCTGCCAATCGCCGACACTCTGAGAGCTTGTCCGAGTACCATGGCAAAGACATCCCCTCTCGAAGCCCCAAGAGCCATCCGCACGCCAAACTCGCTCGTTCTGCGGACCACGCGAAACGACTGGACACCATAGCCACCAATGGCTGCCAGTACCACCGCCAATATTCCGAACGCCGAAGTAAGTCTTGCCAGCAAATATTGTGTTTGGAAGGTGTGTGCGTAGGCTTCATCCAACGGGGTGATCGTCGATATTGGCAACTGCCGGTCGACTGCTCGAAGAGCCGCTCGCACGCTAGCAATTGTGTTCGAAGCTCGGTTGACCGTGCGAACCTCGAGACTGCCCCTTGTCGGAAAGTGCTGCGCCACAGGAAGATAGATCATCGGAGGAGGGGCTCGGCGAAGATCGTCGACCAGAACATCGGCGATTTCGCCCACGACTAAATAAGCGGCATCTTTGGGCGCCTTGCCAAAACCTACGCGATGCCCTACGGGATCTTGATTTGGACCAAAAAGCCTCCTTGCCAGGGCGCGGTTCACTATTGCCACTTCGGCGGTGGTCGGCCGATCTTCGTTATTGAACTCACGGCCGCGCAAGAGCGGTATGCCCATAGCGCGAAAATACCCAGGTCCAACGTCGTCTTGATGGGACTCCGTTTCACCTGAAATTCCAGCTGCATGAACGGGCGTATTCCAGAGACAATTCGGCGGAGGGCACATGTCTTGTACGGCAAAGCGTACGCCTGGCAGAGATCGGAGGCTGTCGAGCATCTGCGGGTAAAGGGTCGCTAATGCAGCGTCGCCGAAGTTCGAATTGTAGAAATCAAAGCGGACCGTCAGAATGTTCCGCCAATCAAGGCCGGCGTTTAATCCGTTCAGGTTTTTCAATGTGCGCACAAACATTGCTGCCAGGCTCAAGAGCAGTACGCACAGCGCAATCTGTGCTCCCAGCATGGCGTCACCGCCATCGCTACCTCTAGCGCCGATTGATCCCCGAGCCGACGTAAGACCTACTGCAGGCAACGTTTCAGCGAACAGGAATTTTCTGGCCGGAAGTATCTGAAACAAGATCAGCGCGATCAGCAGCGAAACCGAGCAAAACACATAGACATCTAAACCAAAACGCAAGTTCAGATGAGTTGGCCTATCGGAAGACACGCGGACTAGCGCGGATCCAAGCAGATGCGCTAGGCCTAGGCTTAGAAGTCCGCCGCAAGCACCGAGCGGGATTATCTCGGCCACAATCTGTTGCAACAGGCGCAGCCGACTCGCTCCAAGAGCCGAGCGCATAGCAAACTCATGGCTCCTTCGCAGCATTCTTGTGCCTTGTAGATTCGCCAGGTTTAGGCAGGCAATTAGAAGGAGCAGGCCCACCATCCCCATCAACACAAGCAAGGGTTTGCCGTAAGTTTCCGACAGCGCTCCCTCGTTGGATGCTGCCGGCAAAATCGAAAAGTCTGCCTTTCCTGCCGTTGCTTTCTGCTCCGGCGAGTCGAATCTTTCATAAATTTCGCGATCCGGCTCAAATGCGGCATCCCACCGCGCGAGTGCTGAAGCAGCTTGTCCCGGAGGCACACGGGCGATGAGGGTGAGCCAGAATAAGGCACTCTGCTGGTTGTACGGTTTGCTGAGATCTTTGTGACTCCCGTCGCCGGGGGAATCGAAAGGTCCGACGTAACGAACATCGTGTTGGGCTTCGAGCGGCAGCCACAAGTCGGGGGCGTCACCTGGAATCACGCCGTCAAAGTTGCGCGCAGCCACTCCTACGATGGACACGAGTGTGCCGTTTAATACCTGAGATCGGTCCAATATGCCGGGGTCAGCATTGAAATGTTGCTGCCAAAAGCCATGGCGGAGCACGACTGGCCACCCATGGCTCGATGCTCTATCATCGCCCCGATCCAACACCCTGCCTGCCAAAGCGGAGACACCTAGTACTGAAAAGAAATCTGTCGAAACTAACTGCAAGCTTACTGGATGTACGGGAGCTCCACTGTAAGCGGCGAGTTCACCCTCTCCCAGGGCCGAGTGGGCCGCAACTCTCGGACCGTCAACCTGGGCCGCCGTCGACTCCCGTAGACGCTGAAACGCCGGCTGGGAATACAGAAATGCTCGGTCATTGGGAGTTTGCATCCCGCGCAGCACAAAGATTTCATCCGGCAACGGAACCGATAGGGAAGGGAAGACCACCGCTCTCAGTAAATTAAACACAGCGGTGTTTGCGCCGACGCCGAGCGCTAACGTAAGGATGGCGATACTGGTAAACACAGGAGACTTGCACAGCATTCGCAACCCGAAGCGGATATCTTGCAGAAGGGTTTCCAGCCACGCCCCTGTGCGTACTGACCGGACGCGCTCCTTGACCTGCTCCGCACCGCCAAGCTCGATACGCGCTGAGCGCTGTGCCTCTTCTTGAGTCATCCCTTTGGAGATGTTCTCTTCGGTTTTCGAGTCGACGTGGAATTTCAGTTCGTCATCCAGCGCAGAGTCAAGTTCGCGACGACGCAGGAGCAAGCGAAACCAAGATGATAATTTGTGCGGCCAACTCAGCGGTCGCACGGCAGTTTCCTTCGATGTCGCACCCTTAGGCCTCTTTTAGTTTGACCACGCGCGAAATGGCGCTCGAAAGCCTGCCCCAGTTGTCCGCTTCTTTTTCGAGCTGTCGCCGCTTCCACTCGGCTGTAATCCAGCTCTCCTGCTCTAACTTGGGCAGAGCCGGGTACAAAGATCCGTCGCTCACCTGCAACGCGTCGCCCGAGACTTGCTTCAGCCGCTGGCTCACAGCGAAGCCGTTCATCGGCTCAAGCGCGAGAATCTTTAGCAACAGCATATCCAATGTGCCCTGCACGAGATCGGAAGGTTTGCTCATGTTCGTATTCTCGGTAACCGAGATGACGGTACTTCGTCCGCTCTGGCTACACAAGAGAAAATTCCTATGATGTGCTGTGGAAGGGAACGCCTTCGCCTCGCGGCGCTGCGTTGTGCGTCGCATGGCCTGCATGGCCCTTGCGATCGAGTGAAGTGACTGGTACATTCTCCCGTTTTCGCCGCACGGTGACTTCAAGCAAAGAATCCGAGTCAGATAGGTTTTCACCTCCTGACTCAGATGGTGTGAGTGCGGCAGCCGGTTAATCGGCAGCTTCGGACAAGAACGCTTCGATGGTCTGGTATCCTTTGTCGCCCTGACCGACTCTCACCAGGCAGGGAAGGTGGAGTTCTATTCCGGCTGCGATCTCGTTCGCCGGAATATCGTAACCACTTGCTTCCAGACGCTCCGCCAGCTGTCCCTGCCAGAAACTTCTACATGCTGAAATCATTGCAAAGCCACGACGTGTAGCCTTTCCAGGCCATGCTGACTCTTCTCCCGCCTGCGGGGTTCCGAACTCGCGCTGCTTTAAAAGCAGAGATTCTTGCTCTTCGCCATCAGCTCTTGGTCCTGCAGCGTTCGAGCCGCGGTCAAACGCTCCGTTCCGTTGGGCTGACCGAGTCCTCTTGGTCTGGCTCTCGCAGTTGTGGAACGCTTGGCGGTCGGCCCTGCTCATCGTCAAGCGGCGACCGTCATCGCCTGGCATCGCAAGGGGTGTCGGCTCTATTGGAGGTGGAAGAGTCGGCGCTGCGCAGGCCGTCCAACCGTAGGTCCGGAAGTTCGGGACCTGATTCGTCGATTCGTCGAATGAGCCTTGCCAACCCACATGGAGGAGCCCCACATACTCATGGAGAGCTCCTGAAACTCGGCATTCAGGTGTCGCAAGCAACGCTCGCGCAGACTCGGAGACCGGTGCGTCACTCCGCAAACAGAAACTGCAAGTCTTCAAGCGTCAGGCTCTCGGAGAAACGCTCCTCCCCTAGCACGTCGTCCGCCAGCTGGGCCTTCTGGCGCTGCAGCGCGCGCATTTTTTCTTCAATGCTCCCGCGGATCAACAAGCGATAGGCCATCACTTTGCTCACCTGACCGATGCGGTGGGTGCGGTCAATGGCCTGCTTCTCCACCGCCGGATTCCACCACGGATCAAACAACACGACGTAGGAAGCGGCCGTAAGGTTCAACCCGAATCCGCCGGTCTTGAGTGAAATCAAAAACACGGCCTGGCCCTCCGCCGACTGGAACTTTTCCACGAGTTCGCCGCGATTTTCCGTCGAGCCCGCCAGATAAAAATGCGGCCACTCGTGTTTGTTGACGGTCTCGCGCAGCAAATCGAGCATGGTGACGAACTGCGAAAACACCAGAACTTTGTGGCCTTCCTCCATAAGCGGTTCAAGTAGATCTTCGAGCGCGGAAAGCTTGGCGGCCTCGGCCAGGCGCAACTTTGCGTCGACCAGCGCCGGGTGGCAACAAATCTGGCGCAGCCGCAGCAGCGAGGTCAGGATGTGGAAGCGTTCCTTGTTAAGTTCCGCGTTGGTTTTCAGTTGCAGAAGGAGCTGGCGGGCGCGCTTGAGTTCGGCGCGATAGAGCGTTTCCTGCTGGCCGTCCATTTCGCAGAACAAATCCTCTTCCACGCGGTCGGGCAGGTCTTTGGCCACTTGCGCCTTGGTGCGTCGCAGCAGGAAGGGCCTCACGCGCGCCGCAATCCGCCGACGCGCAAGCGGATCATTCTTGGCGCTGAAGCGGCGCAGAAAGAGCGAGCGAGTGCCGAGTGCGCCGGGCATGGCGAAACTGAGAATGCTCCACAAGTCCAGCAGCCGGTTCTCAATCGGCGTTCCGGTCAGCGTCAGGCGGTGCTCCCCCTGTAGGGCACGGGCGGCCTGTGCAGTTTGCGAGTCGGGATTCTTGATGTATTGCGCCTCGTCCAAAATCACCGCAAGCCAGGGCAAGTCGGCAAGCTCTGGCGAAAGCAAGCGCAACTGCGCGTAATTGATGATTACCAGGTCGGCGGTCTGGCGCGCGGCGGAAAGCTCTAGGCTGGGTTCGCCGCGCCAGAGGCGGACGCGCAGGCTCGGACAAAATCGCTCCACTTCGACGCGCCAGTTGTCCATCACCGATTTGGGACAGACCACCAGCGACGCGCCCACCGTCTCGGGCCCAGGACGGGGAGGATTTTCCCGCAGCCAGGCCAGCCACGCCAGGGTTTGCAGCGTTTTGCCGAGCCCCATGTCATCGGCCAGCACGCCCCCGAAGCGGTTCGAAGTGAGATAAGCCAGAAAATGAAAGCCCTCGGTCTGATACGGCCGCATTTCGGCACGAATCGACGCCGGCAGCGAGGGCATGACGCGCGTCTTCAGTTCGCTCACGCGCCGATGGATTTTTTCGAGGTGTTCGGGCGCGAGGAACTTCTTCGTCGCTTCATCGGCCAGCTGCAAGACATGAAAACGTTGTGGCTCGGCGGAAAAATCATGCGGGCTGAGTCCGAGGCGGGCCAGCTGCTCATCGTCCTCGGGCGTGACATTGAATGCGAGCCGCCGCCAGCCTTTCCCGCCGAGGCGGACGTAGCCGCCGCGAGCTTTGAGCAGCAGCTTTAATTCTTCCTCCGTTAGCGTCGAGTCGCTCACGTCGAGCGCGACTTTCAGGTCAAACCAGTCTATGCTCGCCTCGTCCACCTCGAGTGACACGGTGCCGCTCACCGGCTCGTCGCGCAGTGTGGAGAGTTCACGATCGAGCCGCACTTCGATATCCGGTGGAAGGGAACGGAGCCAGGCGGCGAGAAGTTCCGGCGTTTTCTTGGCGAGTCGCAACCTCCAACCGGTCGGATAGTCTTGCCATTTCAAATCGGCGAGAGATTCGAGCACGCGCGGGAAATGTTTTTGCGCCGTGCGGTCATAGAGGACCACGATACCATTGCCCGAGGCGGGCGTTTTTTTCGCGCCATTTATTCGCTTTTCTCTCCAGCCGCTAGCGGCCAGCGTTTCCAGGTTCATCCCGGGCGCGTGGGCGTCCACGCTTAGGAAGATCTCCTCTTTTTTCTGGCCGTGAGAAAACGATTTCAGCTCGCAGGAAATCGTAACACGCACAGGCACGGTGCGGACGCGCCGCGCGAGATGTTCGGGGAGGGGAACTGCGGCGGCGCGCAAGGCGCTCAGGCCTCCCGCGGTCTCGAGCGCAGGCGCCGGTATCGTTCTGCGCGCGTCGGCCTCGAGCATATCGGCGGGCGGACCGGCAAACAAAACCTCCTCGGTCAGGTAAAGCGTGGGTCGGCCGGGCAGCCTGCAAAGGATTTTCGGCGGCGGTGCTCCGCTGGCAGTCACGAGCGCGATCTCATAGTCGCCGTCGGGGTCTTTCGGCGGGCGCAAATCGATGCGCAGAGGCTCGGCCGGCCGCGCGAGCGGCCGACCGTCGGCGGTCACGACGCGGTCCGGCGCGAGAGGCATGCGCAGCAGTCGGTTCAGTATCAGGAGCGCCGTTCCGTTCGCGTAGCGAAGCAACCACCAGGCGTTGTCGTAAGACCAGGTTCCGCAAACGGCGCTCCAAAGCGGGAAGGAATCGGGCTCCACGGCCAAGGCACCTTGGCGGAATAGATCGGCCCATTTCCCGGCCTGCGCCGGCTTAAGGTCTGCGAACGGTGCGGTCGGCTCACTGCGCCATTGCAGCCTCGCCTCCTCGGCACAGACAGCCAAGCGCAATTGCAAAATACCTGGTTCTGGATCCGGCGGGGAGCTCTCGAATCGCTGGAACCAATTCTTCCACCGCTCGATCTCCTTCTGGCGCTCCCAGGTCTTCATGGTCGGCTCGATGAGGCTGAAATCGGTGACCCCGTGCATGAATCGCGGGTAGCTCCAGTTGCGCCGCCGGAGTTCCCACGCCACGAAAAGCCAGAAGTAAAAATCGTCGGCCGGAAAAGTGGGCCAGAGATCGACGACGTTCCAGGTGTTGAAAGAATTGAACGCCGTGCCAGGTCCGGCCATTGCGCGCAGATCCGATTCCGTGAACGGGCGAGCACCTTTGGCGAACGAGCTTTGCACGGCACGGAGGAAGGCCACTTCGCGTGGCCGGAGGTCGCGTCCGAGATGGGCAACCACTTTGTTGAGCAGCGGCGAGGGCGGCGGTTTTAGCGCAGCCGCCCGGACCTTTTGCCAGCGATTCCGCATAACTGCGGCGATTCGTTTTCTGTCCCAGACGGGCGGCCCGCCGTTGTCCGACTCCGACTCGGGCTCCTCTAATGCCATCATCGCGGCGGCAATGTGCTTGCAACGCACGCCGACGGGACAAGAGCAATCCGCTTCCCACTTGCCGTTCGCAAACTCGAGTTGCACGTCATAAACCCGCTCTCCGCGCACGCTCGCGAAGTAGAGATGATCGGGGTCGACGCAGTCAAGCTCGAGCACGCTGCCGCGGGAGAAATAACGCCGGCCGCGGTCGAGGGATTGGAAGCCCAATGAATTGAGGAACCGCTGGATACCTTCGAGCGTATCTTTTTGCACGACCATCCCCCCACAGAATGAGACGCACGCCGCTATCTTACCTCGACGAGGATCAATTGAATACCCGGCCCGAAAGATCGAAAAGTGGAAATCTGTGCAAAAAAAGCAAGAAAAAAGCACGGCGTTGAGGCAGGTGTAACACACCTACTGGTTCTCGCTACGCCGATGCCTGAGCGCGAAGCAGAAACGAAAACAAGGCTCGACACCCGAGCCGATTGGGGCCGCTGTGCACAATCATTAGGATTTTCGCAATTCCTGCGGTCACATTCTCGATCAGAGGCAGCAAGCAGAGGGCCTGCATCAGGAGACCGCCCTACTGGTCGTTCCAAAGTTTAGGACGCACATAACTTGGGAGAGTATCGAAGATTTTCAGCGTCTCGTCCGTGGGAATCCCATTGAACAGAGTGATCACTGGGAGACCGGTTCCAACGCATCAAAAAATGTAGCCGGGCGGCGAGGGAACCGCACCGAATGAGTCGCGGGAAACTAGAAAGTGGTAACCATCGTGGATTCAATGGAAAAGAGTTCTGTCTTCAGGTTTGGGAAGCTGGTTTATCTGAGTCTCGTGGGCCTCCTTTACAGCTTTGCAGCTCCGGGCCACTGTCAGCAGTCCCCTGGCCTTCAAGCCTCTTTCCCGGGAGCGCCGTATCAAAGAACGACACAATCCAGGCGGCATATCGTCGTAGGGATTCACCCGCGGCGGACACTACGCGTGAGGTAGTGGACCGTTGGTTGCTCGATGGCGCGCTGTTCGGCATTGAAAGCTTTCATCAGGACATCCTGAAGCAGATGCACAAGAACGAAAAAGTCCAAGCCGCCTTTGAGCTGGCCCAAAAGCTAAATCGTGCCGGTTTGTACTCGCAGGGCTACTACATCATAGGCTTGTCGCCAGAGACGCCGGAATCCATCGCAGAAGATTTGCGCACGCTGGCATCGCTTGAACTCGATACTACGCAAATCACCATCGTCACGCCGCATCCGCAAACGGAAATGTGGCGGGAACTCGAATCGCGTTTCGGAATTCTTGAGAAAGACTGGTCCAAGTTTGACACCAAGCAGCTGGTCTGGAACCATCCGCACTGCGCACCTGGGGTTCTCGAGTCGCTGCTGGAGCAGGGCTTCCGAGGTTGTTATGGCAATGGCTGGCTCAAGCGCACCTCGAAAAAGTTTCTGGCCACGCGCCGGATCCAGCGCGACTTTTCGAGCATCCTGATGGGACCGGTGCGGGCACGCTTGGCCAGTCCCCATCGTCTTCGCTACTTGCCTCCGCACGAAACCGTCAGCGCCGAAGCTCAGGCTCACGCCGCCTCCGCCTAGCTCCTGCCGTAGCTCGTGTTGGTCGAGAGGCAGCTCTCCTTTGAGGCTGCTCGTTTCTCAACTGTTCACGGAAGAAACGAAGAAACTTCGTAAGCGTCCGTTGATGATCGCCTGGATAGCTCAGCGGTGAAAAAGGTAATATTGCGGCGTGGACACCATCAATTGGCTGCTCGATTCGGACCCGGCAATAAGCTGGCAGGCGATGCGCGATTTAACGGACGCCTCCCCGGCGGCGATCGCCGCGGAGCGCGCCCGCGTCCCGCGCGAAGGTATCGGCGTCGAAATTCTCACCCGCCAGGGGTCGGACGGCTCGTGGCACCGGGCCGACGCTCCCGCCTGGTTACCGACCCTCTACACGTTGCTCCTCCTGCGCGCGACCGGCGTCGACTGTGCCGAACCGGCGGTCGAGTCAGTGGTGGCTCGTCTCGAGAAGGGCTTCCGCTGGGACGAGGAATTCGGCGAGAAGCCGTTCTTCGAGGGCGAAGTGGAGCCGTGCATCAACGGGGGCACGCTCGCGCTTGGCGCCTACTTCGGGCGTCCGACGGAGAGCCTCGCGCTCCGTCTCGTCGGCGAGCAGCTCGATGACGGCGGTTGGAACTGCGAAGCGCCGAAGAGTGCGCGCTCGTCCTTCCACACCACGATCTGCGTGCTGGAGGGGCTGCTCGAGTACGAGCGTGCCGGCGGGTCCGCGCCGGAGATCGCGGCGGCCAGGCGGCGCGGCGAGGAGTATCTGCTCGAGCGTGGCCTCTTCCGGAGGCGCTCCACCGGCGAGGTCGCGACACCGGCGTTCCTGGAGCTCGCTTTCCCTCCCCGCTACCATTACGACGTTCTCCGTGCGCTCGACTACTTCAGGAACGCCGGTGTCCGGCCCGACGCGCGCATCGGCGATGCCGTGCACCTTGTCGAGAGCAAGCGGCAGGCCGACGGTCGATGGCTTCTCGATCGCGCCTACGACGAGGCGCTGGCCTTCCCGTTCGGCGAATCTGTAGGTGAGCCGAGTCGGTGGAACACGCTCCGGGCACTGCGCGTGCTACGTTGGTACGAGCGACGAAGGCTCGAGCCGGCTAGCACTTCATAGGCCAAGCTGTCCGAAGCGCTTCGGCACTGCGTCTTCGACGGCAGTTGGCGTAGACCTCTCGGCGTACCTGCCCCAGAATGTCATCCGCGCTGGTTCGAGAATCGGGCCTTTGGCGCGAGCCGAGGCTTGGTGCCGATGGACGTTCGTAATTCGCCGCAAGCCCAATCGATTGGGCTGCCGGTCGCCGCCAGAGGATGAGCGCACCAATACGTCACATTGACGGGCCGCGGCTATGCCGGGGGCGCGCTGAAACTGGAGTTACTGTTCGTTTTGGTTTTCGTCGAGCGCACGCATGGCATGGGTCGATCGGCAACTTCCTCATCAAGAAGGGCCAACACCAGTGCTTGAACGGCTCACAGCTCTCTTGTTGTTCCCGCAGTTCTAAGGTCTTTACCTGACTGACTCTCTATCGTGGCTACTTGATAGGATTCGCGCTTCCCACCCTGTGGCTATTTACTACGGCGTCGGCAACGGGGCCAGATGCTACTCGAAGGTCGCAAACATCCGCGCACTGCCGAACGATTTCTCGTGCAAGTCTCTTCAGTGCATGACCCGCTTGTAACTGAGTTAGCTTCCGTGGAAAACCAGAGTCCTAACGGCGTGCGAGTTGCCACGGAGCGGTCTTGAGAATCGGGCTCGCATGTAGACGTGAAAGCCATCGCGCGTGAATTAAAGGCCAGAGCACGAGTTGTCTATTGCAAAGCTATCGGTCCCAAGAAATTTGCGGTTGGACTAAACCTCATCACCAGCAACGACGGACAAGCCAAGCCTCTCAAGAACTGATACCGGGACGCGGCGGGAAAAATTTTGGGCCAACGCTCTCGTTTGGGCACATAGCCTTTTTCGCTGCGAGACATCCGACATCTCAAACCCACTTCTAGGACGTCCCGCTCACGCCACCTTCGGCGGAGTCGACGTAGATGCTGCCTGGGAGGAGGCGCTCTTGGGGGTTCCTTTTTCCACGCTCCCGTCAATCTCGATCGAACCTTGGAAGAATGCGCCGTCTTCGATCAGGATCTGCGGCGTTGTCAAATCCCCGGTCACCGAACCATCCTTCTTGATCTCGATTCGGTTCTTCGCGCGCACGTTTCCTTTCAAGTTGCCGGACACCGCTACCTCGGTGGCGACGATGTCAGCGGTCACCCGCGCGGTCGGCCCTATCGTCAGCTTCCCCTCGTCAAGTAGAACGAGTCCTTCGAACGTACCGTCGATCATCAGGTCCTCGCTGCCGGTGATTTCGCCCTTTATGCGCAAGTTTGCTCCGAGCCGGGCGGCCACGCTGCTCTTCATCGCGCCCGTAGGTCCCACCGCCCGTTCGTTCACTTGAGCGTTTCCCCGCGAACTCGCAACCGAAGGTTTGGCAGGCTCATTCTCTTGCAAGTTCTTCGGTTCCGGCATCGCAGCTTGTCGCTCATCCGGTTTCTTTCTACCCCACATGAAGACCTTCCGTGCAACCGCGCAACCGACCAGACAAACATTGTTCGCGCGGCAAACCCTTAGATCTTATCACCAGCCAACCAAGTCTGCGTTCTTGAACATCTTCCCATTCGCCTTAAATGGATATCCTTGCATCTTTCTCCACTTCTCAAACAGTCTTGGATTGTTCTTGAGTTGCAGTAAAGCAGAAGCAACCACTTCGGCCCTCGGCATGTCCGGGTCCGCGGTCACAGAAAAGCAAGTGGCTTCGCCTCGGCGTGAAATCACACGTATGAATTTATCGTCCACCAAAAAGCTCCTGTGCCCGGCCCTCAGCAGGTAGGTTTCGTTGTGGACATGTTCAGCCCCGGTGAGCCGAGCGACGCGCTTCAGGTATTCTGCCGCACGCCGGGCGGGCGTGCATGCCTGCATTTTCATCTTACTGCGCACGGGAAAACACCTGACCATCAGCCTTGAGCACCATCAAAACCTCGTTCTGCTCTCACGTGATTTTCTCGATGAGCTTCGCCCGTCGCGATGTCAAAAGGCTGCGCGCCAGTTTTGGCTTCGTATTCGGCAATCACTCGGTTCACTTCTTCCATGCCAGCGGTTGGCGGATCGTATTCGAGAAGTGTCGTATCACGCTGAGATGAAAATGCAAGAATCCTGGGTTTCATGGCCGGTCTCCGGTAGGACGTCCAATCTCGTCTCGCCTGGGAAAGGAGGCGGTGCGTTTAACTTCTTCTTTATGTGATGTCGCATCCTTTCTCGGAGTTGGCCGAACTGCTGCAAACCAGAGAGAACCCAATTGGGGAAGGTTGCCGATCAGGGTAACCAGAACTCCTTCTCCTCGTATCTACTGCGACCAGAGGGACACCCGCGAGACCAAATGAGCCCTTGCTCTCAATTGGCTTCGCGCGAACGTCAGGGTCCAGCCGAGAGCCGCCGGAATACCGGAATGCTCGATTGGTTCACCAAGCCTGGTCGTTGAAGTATGGGCATGGCCACGTTGCCAAGCCGGAACCATGGCGCTTTGCTATTTTCTGCGGACCGAACCTGCGCCGTTAGTCTGAGGCAGCTCCCGACGGATTACGATTAGGCGGTTCCGACGCACGACTATCAGCGTGATCAACCGTCGCAATAGCCGCCTCGACCACGACTCGCGCTGCCTCTATGGAAGACAAGGCGAAAACAAAAAATACTCGACAGTCATTCCTTATCCGGACTTTCGCGTGGTTGCGAGACTCGGATGCCGCAGAAGGCCCTTCGGCCATTGTCTCACTGCCCCCCCGTAGAAGAGTCCGCCTGGTCCAGAACTGACCGTCCGTACAGTTGCCTTGCCACGTGAGACAGCACAAAGTGCTGGCAACTTCAACGGCCCCTTCCCAGCGGGGGAATGAAATGCCCGCCCTCGAAGGGGGAATTTTGCGTCGACATTGCTCCAGGTCGTTTTGTGTGCCTTGTTGGCCCTCCCCGCGGTGTGGAGCGCGCCGGCACCGGGTAGGCAAACCCCCAAGGCTGCCCAGCGTGTCCATCAAGAGAACAGGGCGACTACGCGCAATCCTCATGGGCCGACGCTCACCATCCCTTGCGACAATTGCCACAAGGTGAGCGCGTGGCGCCCGATCAAGGCGAATCCGGAATTCGATCACGACAAGACCAGATATCCGCTGCGCGGTATGCACGAAAAAGTGGAATGCACGCAGTGCCACGTGAAGCCGGTGTTCACGGATGTCGGGAGGAATTGCCAGGACTGTCATGCCGACGTGCACCAGAGAAGGATGGGCACAAACTGTGCGCAGTGTCACACCGTTCAGGGCTGGAATGTCGCCGTGCAGCAGGTCAAGGATCACCAGAACCGCTTCCCGCTACTCGGGGCCCACGCGGCCTTGCAATGCGAAGATTGTCACAAGCGTGCCGCGGTGGGGCAATTCCAGGGGCTTTCGACCGCTTGTATTTCCTGTCACCAGACAGATTTTCAGAAGACCAGCAATCCGAATCACGTCACCAGTAAGTTTCCGCAAAACTGCGAGATGTGTCATACGTTTGACAGTTGGCTCGGAGCGACTTTTAATCATGCCGGGCCGCCGGCAAATTTTGCCCTGGCCGGGGCGCACGCCACGGTGGCGTGCACGTCGTGCCACATCGGCGGAGTGTTCACGAATTTCAAGGGTCGAGTGAGCAGTCCGACCGATTGTGGCAACTCCTTGTGCCACTTGAGCACCTGGCAGCAGACCAATAACCCGAAGCATTCGACCTCGCCCGCGGTTTTTCCGATTGCCAACTGTGCGACGTGCCACAACACGACCGCGTGGACCACTGCCATCTTCGATCACAGCACGACGGGCTTTCCGCTAACGAATTCGCACCAGATGGCCCCGGCGGGCAAGGTGAGTGCCTGCACGGACTGTCACGTCAACAACAATTACAATCTGACGATCCAGCCGACCGACTGCGGGAATTCCGGATGCCACCTGACGACCTGGCAGCAGACCAATAACCCGACGCACTCGACTGGCGGAACAGCGTTTGCGGCAGCCAACTGCTCGACGTGCCACAACACGACCACGTGGACCACTGCCATCTTCGATCACAGCACGAGCGGCTGGCCGCTGACGGGTTCGCACCAGATGGCGCCGGCAGGCAAAGCGAACGCCTGCACGGACTGCCACGTCAACAACAACTATAATTTCACGTCCGCGAACACGGATTGCTACGGTTGCCACCAGGCGGCCTGGAACAGTACGCCCACCTTTGGCGGAAGTGTGCCGAACCACATTACCGCGGGATTCCCGACCTCCTTGTGCAGCCAGTGCCATGACACGAATGTGTGGACCGATTCGACTTTTAATCACGCCAACACGGGCTTTCCGCTGACGAATGCGCACCAGATCGCGCCGGCGGGAAAGGTCACGGGCTGCGATCAGTGCCATCTGGGGAATTACTCGACCCTCGCGATCCAGCCGACCGACTGCGGGAATTCCGGATGCCACCTGACGACCTGGCAGCAGACCAATAACCCGACGCACGCGACTGGCGGAACAGCGTTTGCGGCAGCCAACTGCTCGACGTGCCACAACACGATCACGTGGACCACTGCCATCTTCGATCACAGCACGACCGGCTGGCCGCTGACGGGTTCGCACCAGATGGCGCCGGCAGGCAAAGCGAACGCCTGCACGGACTGCCACGTCAACAACAACTATAATCTCACGTCCGCGAACACGGATTGCTACGGTTGCCACCAGGCGGCCTGGAACAGTACGCCCACCTTCGGCGGGAATGTGCCAAACCACATCACGGCGGGCTTCCCTACCTCACTCTGTTCGACTTGCCATGACACGGTTGTCTGGGTCGGATGGAAAATTTGATCACACCGCGACTGGGTTTCCCTTGCAGGGACCCCATATGCTCCCGCCCCGCACCACGGTTACGGGCGCGGTTGGGTCGATGGTCAACGCCTGCACGGACTGCCATATCGGCGCCAACTATACGACCGGCTACCCAACCACAGATTGCTACGGCTGCCATCAGACCTATTTCATAAACGCTCAGACTTATGGCACCAACGTCCCGAATCACGTCACGGCCAATTATCCGACCACCTGCGTTTCCTGCCACACGACCTGGGTGACCACCGCTTGGCTTGGTGCGGTCTTTAACCATACTTATTTCAGGATTCCGCACAACGGTTCGAGCTGTTCCGATTGCCATATTAATTCGACCAATTATGCGATCTTCTCCTGCATCAGCGCTTGCCATACAGGGAATTCGCCACACACGAACCAGACGAATACGAACAGTCAGCACGGGGGTGTGAGCGGGTACACGTATAACGCCACGATCTGCGTGAACTGTCACAAGGGTTGAAGATGGCTGGCGCTCCCAGGCGAGCGAAGCAATAAACCAGCATTTTCAATCACGAAAGTTGGGTCAGATTCGAAACCCGTCAAACACCGTGCCTCCGTTGCCAGACCGAGGTTGGTGCCTCCAGTTTCGGAACATTTCGGAACAAAAGCGCTTCGGGCTCACGATTGCTTTACGCTGCCGGCCGCGGGACGACCGGAGTTTGAGACTCCCCACGCCTTACAGCGATTCTAAAGGCGGGGGATTGTTTGGAGTTACTAAGCAGCATTGCTGCTCGTCTCCAACGATGTTCCTGCTTCACAGCCACATGCTTGAGTCCGCACCCAAGTCTTACTGTGCCTCCACAGGCGGATACCAAGCGTCCCTCGGACAGAGTAAGCGGTTGGGGACATCCCACGGCGAAGGACCGTAGTCGCCGGCTTTAGTCCCATTATAGGGTCCCAAACGAGAATTTCGTTCTCGTAATGCTTGCCTTCTTAGGCTGCTTTCAAACCGACAGCCTCGACGAGGTCGTCGAGCGCCTCAATCACGGCAGTATATCGACGATCGAGAGCCGTGATCTTTTCTTTGGGAATGGATTGGTCCGCAGCGAAGGGCTGCAGAATGCCG
>QHYH01000170.1 GCA_003223215.1 Acidobacteriota bacterium | reverse complement strand
CAGCCGTTCCAATAATGGACGGATTATTCGATGAGGTCACGACGGCAGAGGAGCTAGCCGTCTGGTTAATCGTCTGCGTCAGGATCGGCGAAGTGCTGCCGGTGAAGTTCGCATCGCCGCCGTAGATTGCGGTGATCGAATGCGTCCCCGCCGTCAGCGCCGAAGTGGTGAACGTCGCCGTTCCGCCGCTCAACGTGCCCGTGCCCAGCGCAGAAGCGCCGTCCTGAAACGTGACCGTCCCGGTGGGTGTGCCCGTGACCGGCGAAGTCACCGAGGCGGTGAAAGTGACCGCCGCTCCACGATTCGATGGACTATTCGACGAGACCGCGGAAGTGGAGCTAGCTGCCTTGTTCACCGTCTGCGTCAGGACCGGCGAAGTGCTGCCGGCGAAGTTCGCATCGCCGCCGTAGATTGCGGTGATCGAACGCGTTCCTGCCGTCAGCCCCGAAGTGGTGAACGTCGCTGTTCCGCCGCTCAGCGTGCCCGTGCCCAGCGCAGAAGCACCGTCCTGAAACGTGACCGTCCCGGTGGGTGTGCCCGTCGCTGACGACGTCACCGTAGCGGTGAAAGTCACAGCCTGGCCCAAGGCAGAGGGGTTCAGCGAGGAGATTAACGTTGTCGCCGACGGGGAGCCAGGCGGACCGCACGATGTGAACTTTAGGGACGCAATGCGGGTCTTCCAGTTAAACGAACCGTTCGTTGTCAGGTATTCGTTGGTGTACCAGAAGGTGCAGTCATCAACGGGGTCGATGCTCATACTGCTGTAGTCACCCCAGCGACTGCCACCGTTACCGTTGGTCTGCGATCCTGTGCCTTCAATGATGCTGTTCTCGCTCTCCATCGTGCCCGCTGGATCGGAGGGCACGCGGCCCGTATAACGAACAGCCGGGAAATTGCTGCTGCTGGAGGCGCTGTAGCCCACAGCAATGTCACCCGATTGATCCATGGCGATCGAGCCCATCCAGCGGTACTGCGAGTCGGGTGAGAAAGTCCCCTGTTGGAAAACGGTCGGCGTGGCGTTTGGGCTGCGGATCTCATACCACCGCACCCCTACGCTGCTTCCCGCCGTCACCGAGTGGTTGACCACCAGTGATTCATGGTCGCCAAAGTTCCGATACGCCAGCCGGAACATCAGCCGGTCGCCGAGGGAATCGAGCTGTTGCATCGTTCCAGGCTGGGGAATGCATGTGCCGCGGCCACAGGCTTCGCTGAAGGACGCCACCGGGATCGCAGTGGGACCTGTGAAGGTGGAGTTCGAAGGCGTCGTGAAATCCACGTGAAACTTAAAGAGGTTCAGGTTGCTCGGTGCCACCATCTGAAGGTAGAAGTTGGGCTCCCCGGCCGGCGGCGGCGTAGTTCCGTCGAGGTCCGCAGGCAATAGGCTGTCTACGCTCGGATTCTGCTGCATGCAGATGGCGTTCGCTGGTCCACCACTCAGCATCGTAGCGCGGTCAAAGGCGCAAGGGTTTGCGCCGAGGAAAGTGTTTGCGCCTGAAAACGTGTTGGCCGTCCAGTAGTAAGCATTGGGCCAGACTGCCAGCTTGGGATAATCGGGAGTGTTGCTGCCAAAGGAGAACTCATATCGATAATAGCTCTGGGTTGCATCCGAGGTCGTGGAGACGGCCATGCAGTAGGCGGTGAGAGTGACATTCATCTGGCCTACCACCCAGCGCTGGGCGGATTTGTCATAAAGGACGACGGGGTCGCTCCCGTCGCCATTGGCGCAGTCGCCGTTGAAGCCGCTCCAGATGTTGTGGATAGGCGTCGGGCCCAAAAGCAAGGCACCGGACATCTTGTCGTAGACCGCATATTCTACGTTCACGATCTGTACGAACTGCGTGGCTCCGACCGAGCCGTTCGTGTCAGGTGGTGTCACTCCGTCCGCGCCTATGCCGTCAAAGTCCAGTCCAGGTGTAGCGCTGACCAGAGGCAGGGAAAGCTGTTGAAGAGCCTGGTCCTGGGTGACCGAGGTGGGGGGAGCCGGGGCAGGTCGCGCCGGCCGGCGAAGCGGGATGTTGCGCTGGCCGGTGGGGGCCTCGGGAGGTGCGGAAGCGACCAGGTCCACCAATGGCGGAGAAATGTCATAGCTGACGGGGGGTATGACGGTGGGTTTAGAACTGCCTTGCTGGGCCGGCGCCGGAACCGCGGACACCAAGGCGGCGAAGAACAAGAAAGGAACGCTTACCGGCTTCCACTTCATCTGAACCTCTGCTTGAGAAACTTCCGAAGTCGCCCAGCGTACTTCGGACAATGACCCCTAGCTACTGTCCTTTTGGGCCGTGCCTGTACTGTCCTGTGGGCAAGGCTGAGTATCGCCAGAAACGGGGTTCGAGCAGATCACCGGTCATGTCCCCGATCCGGACTTCTGACTCGTTTTAGCTCAATTCACGCTAAGCAGGCAACCAATATTATGCAATCGTACTGTGGGCTGGTCGGCGTTTCCTTCCAGGCACTCCCCCTGCGTTGGAGCGGTGTCTCAAAGCTTCGCGCTATTGTGAACCGACTGCACCACTTGGCGAATCGCATCTATGACAACGTCAGGCCTGTCAATGATGACGAAATGGCCACTCTTTTCCGCAATTATCTCCTTGCTGTTTCGAGAAAGAGACAAAAGGTCAGTCTGGAATTTGATGTATTCAGGACTACGCATCATGTCTGTGCTGACATCCACGAGTGGCTTATCGCCCAGTGTTTGAGTGTGCTCTTTGGCGATTGCCTCGGCCTGCGGAGCGCACTCCATCGAAACTTCGTGGTTAGATTGAAGAGCCATTTGATCTCGAGTCTGCGCGATAGCCCAAAGATGAAGCTCACGGTCGCGCTGGGGTAACTTATTGAAGTTGGGGTCGTCCTCAAGTCCAATTGCTCGTCCGCCTCCAGAATTCAAAAGCATTGGAGCCGTCGGAGTTACCGGAGGCGGCGGAATTTTCGCATCGCCCGGACGTGTGGGACGCAGTATCAACGAAAAGGCGTGGTCAACAAAAACCATGCCCGTCACTTCGTCGGGGTATCGCCCAGCGTAGACGCGCGCTACCAGTCCACCGAGCGAATGCCCAACGAGTACATAAGGCCCCTTGATTCCAGCGTTTTTCAATGCGGCGTGTATCTCGCTGACCCTAAGCGAGCACGAATCTTTCGGGCCGGAATCGCTCCATCCGATTCCGGAATGGTCATAAGTGCAAACCTGAGTAAATTCTGCGACTTCAGGTTGAACGAGCCCCCAATCGAACGAGTACCCTGCGCCCACGATCACGACGGCGGGGCTCCCTGCACCTATGCAATAGAGATGAACTCGATAGCCACCTACGTCGATCAATTTGCCAAGAGGTGCGGGCGAGTTCTGAGCCGCAGCCGCCGTTTGCCCCAGTGTCGCGATTGGAAGTAAGCAAAATATGGCCAGGACAAACGTGAGGAGCCTGCAGTAACTCATGGCAAATCCTCCTTGTAGTAATCCAAGAGGGCTAGGGCCGGAGGCTGTTTATCCATACCCCGAGGTTTGGGGCGGGCGGTGTTCTCCCTGGAGCCATGAAGGGAGCCCTTGGCGGAATCGGCATCAGACCACGGAAGTTTTGGGGCGCCATTGCGGTACGAAAATCTCGACAACAAGGCGGCAATCCCTCGAACATCGGCATGTTGCTGCTGAATTCTTGTGGGACGTCTTGAATCATCTCTGAATCCATATTCGGCGCCTGAAATATGACAATGTGACCACACCGGGTGGCTTCAAGCTGCGGCAAAATCCCCTTCTTAAACGACCAGAGCTGATCCACGCTTGACCTATTTTGTTGGGCGAGAAGGTTCCACGATTGCGGGGGATTCGTGGGCCCGTTTGTGGAATCGGTTCGGAGCGGGACGCTTCTGATTTCGGCGCCTTTCGGGAGTTCAACAAGTCGGGCGGGGCCGGCCGCCTTCTGAGGGGACGTCTGCGGCATTGACGGACTAGAAGCATTGGATTGGGCTGTTGCCGGATGTGGAGAGCAAATTGAAATGAGTAAGACTGAAATAGCAGAAACCGTGCCAGTTCGCATAGAGGGTCTCCCCGTCGGAGTTTAGCACCAACCAAGGTTTCAGGCGCACGAAGTTAGCTTCTGGGATGGAGGGCTTTTTCGGCTTGCCTGAGTCCGCATTCAACTGGACGAGTCGCGTTACAAGAGATCCAGTGGCGTCATAGGCCGGAAACGGGGTTCGGGGAAACCAGTGGCGATGTCCTCGAACGGGACTTCTCGCCCGGAATAACATCCTGTTTGCCCGTAACACGACCAGGAATCCGGCCCCCTCCTCGTGCGTGAGTGCTATATCCTGTTATCGACAGTTACGCAGGACGATATTGCGGTTGGGGCACTCGGGGTGGAACAATCCGAAAAACAAGGAGAGTTCATGGGCCGCGTGAGAGTGACTTTCTGGCCGGTGGTTGGGATCGTTGGCTTCATTGTGTTTGTGCTGTGTGGGCTCGGTTTAGCGGTGGTCGCAGTCATATTCGTGGGCGGCGCGCCTCATGCGTTTCCGCCCAGCCCGGGGATCGCGGCCATTCTTTTCTTACTTGCCCTCCTTTTTGTCGCGTTGGGCGGCGTCCTTCTGCGACGTTCGATTCGTGCTCTCTCTGCCATGCGGCAAAGCGGAAGCCAGCAGCAAGTGCGAACGTCGCTATACGTCGTTGCCGGCGCCGCACTTCTGGTTGTGGTCGGGGCCATTGTCTTTCCTTGGGTGTACAAGCCTTGGAGGCCCGCCAAGGGCTCCGTGCAACATGCGGACTACATGGTGGAGCCGACGTTGCGGAGCGCCTGTGCTCCGGACGCACATCGCATCTTCTACAGGGATCGCCTGGTGACGAAGGTTGCACGCGAAACCACCTTCAGCCCACGTAATCCAGCGCGGCTCCTATACACCGTGGCATGCGCAAACGACGGAAGCGAATCCGGGGTGTTCTACTTCGACGGCGCCCGCGGGGCGCCTGTGCAGGTGAACCCGCTCGGGATGGACGAGCCGGGGGATTGGTTTGATTCGTTCTGGTCGCCGGACGACAAATTTGTTGTCGTCCCCGCCTACGGACATGCAACGCTGGTTAATCTTCAGACCGGACAGAGGTCCGATTTTCTTTCGGACATGTTCTCGACGAAAGATGACCTTTTTTCGGGCGTCCAATTTCGCGGCTGGTCACCAGATGGAAAGAAACTGGCTGTCGTCATCTCTTCGACGTCCATGCGCGAGGATCGCTCGCTGTTCCGCGAGTCGGACTTGGTATCGATAGATCCAACCACGCTAAAGGACAGCTATGTCGCCACAATGCGCAAAAGCGACAGCTGGAACGCCGGTGAATTTACTTGGATCGCCAAGGATGGAACGTACGATCTCGCCGTTGATTCCAGTCTGCAAAATGGTCCCACGGTTTACCGCAAGGCTCGCTGAGTGGACGCCTAACATGTGTTCCAGGAGCTCTAGGCCGCACCCGGCTCCAGCTGCCTGAGGCAGCATTGCGAACGACTTCGCCACCGAAGCACTCACAACCCCAGAATCGGTTACTTCACTGGGCGGTTGGTCCGCAACTCTTCCCTTGGGATTTCTTCCTGCCCGTCATCCGGGAGCAATCGGCGACATGAGCCAATGGAGGATCCAGACATGGACAAAGACTCTCACAAGAGCGTAGTCTACGAGAGTCTCCTCTAGCACCTTTCCGCTGCCTACTGGGCAACGGTTCCCTGCAAAAATCAGACGGCGTTTTCGCTGCGCAAGGAGCTGTTATGGCGAAAAAGTATTCGTCCGTCCGCCCCAAGATCACGTCGCCATTAGCAGAAATCCAGTGCAGCCTCGAATCCGCATATTTACAGGATGACTCAAACTAAAAATTCAAAACTACTCAGAAAGAGGACACCATGACCGAAAGCACTGCTGCACAACGAGCCAGCAAACAAGCAGACAAGGATGCGATTCGCCCGTTTCAGGCGAATTTTCCGGAAACGGAGCTTGCTGAATTGCGGAGGCGCATCAACGCAACCAAGTGGCCGGAACGGGAAACAGTCACGGATGCGACGCAAGGCGTGCAGCTCGCGACTATGAAGAACCTCGCGCGCTATTGGGGGACAGATTACGATTGGCGCAAGTGCGAGGCGAAACTGAACGCCCTGCCGCAATTCATCACCGAGATCGATGGGCTGGACATTCATTTCATTCACATTCGTTCGAAACATGAAAATGCGTTGCCGCTCATCGTCACGCACGGGTGGCCCGGCTCGATCATTGAGCAGCTGAAGATTGTCGATCCGCTGACCAATCCTACCGCACACGGCGGAAATGCATCCGATGCGTTCCACGTGGTAATCCCGTCAATGCCGGGCTACGGATACTCAGGAAAACCGACCACGCCCGGGTGGGATGTACCCCACATCGCGCGTGCCTGGGTCGTGCTGATGAAGCGCCTCGGGTACACGAAATTCGTGGCGCAAGGCGGCGATTGGGGCGCAGTCATCACCGAACTAATGGGTGTACAGGCGGCTCCGGAATTGCTCGGCATTCACACCAATATGCCTGGCGCGGTTCCGGCCGAGGTTGACAAGGCGGCATTCACCGGTGCGCCAATGCCCGACGGTCTCTCACCCGAAGAGAAAGTTGCTTTCGAGCGGCTGACATTCGTCTACAGCAAAGGCATCGCCTACGGCTACCAGATGGGATTGCGCCCGCAGACGTTGTACGGAATTGCTGACTCGCCCGTCGGCCTGGCCGCCTATTTTCTGGACCACGATGCGTGGAGCTACTCGCTGATCTCACGCGTCTTTTCCGGAGAAGCTGCCGGCCTCACCCGGGACGATGTCCTCGACAACATCACGATCACCTGGTTGACGAACACGGCGATTTCCGGAGCCCGCCTCTACTGGGAAAACAAACTCCCGTTTTTCAGTGTCAAAGGCGTTTCCATCCCGGTTGCCGTAAGCGCCTTTCCGGACGAGATCGATCTCTGCCCGCGCAGTTGGGCGGAGCGGGCGTATCCCAAACTGATCCATTACAACAAGCTCGACAAAGGTGGACACTTTGCTGCGTGGGAACAACCGCAACTCCTTTCAGAAGAGGTGCGCGCGGGCTTCAGATCGCTGCGGTAGTTAGAGCGGAGTGGCGGCGCGTACGACGTGCGCGCCGCCTGCCCATAGAGCACACGGCAACGACTGAAAACTCAAGGAAAGCACGTCAAAGTGAAAGTCGCAACAATTTGCCAGGTCCTGATAAACGCTAGCAGTGACCGACAATCGCTGGCGAGAAGCTAGCTGTCGGCACTTGCGGCAAAAGAAGGGTCCCGGAGAAAAAACTGCGCTTCGGAGGATCAAGAATTCGGGTGCTGTGCCCGATCCAGGAACCAAAATGGAAATCCTGGTTAGAAAAGGGATCAGCCATGAAGCGCAAAAGCGACCTCACGATTGCGACAGCCACGGCAGTGCCCGCCGTCCTCGGCGCCGCAGCCGTTTACCCGCAGGACAAGTACTCGCTGAAATCGCCGAGCGGAATCGCGTTCTCCGACTTCAGGGGATACGAGGACTGGGCGGTGGTCTCTTCCGCCCGGACCGACGAAGTGCTCAAGGTGATCGTCGCCAATCCGACGATGATCAAGGCGTATAAGGCCGGCGTTCCGGGCAGCGGCCAGCCTTTCCCGGATGGCTCCATGATCGTGAAGCTCCAGTGGAAGCCGAAGAAGAGCACCGAGGCACCCTTCGTCGTGGATGTGCCAGACGTCTTTACCCAGGCTTTCGTCATAGAAAAGGACAGCAAGAGATTTAGAAAAGCGGCGGGTGGGGATACGCGGTGTTCAACTACGAAGCCGCATCGGACAAGTTCACGGCCGATCCCAAAAGCCCCTCAGACTGCGGACACGCGTGCCACACGGCCGTGAAAGCGAAGGACTACATCTTCCACCCGTACCAGAAGCGTTGAACCGCGCCTGCCCCGACATCAAGTACGCCGCGGACACCTACCGACCCTTCACCGGTGCCTTACCATGGTCTGAGCAAACTCAGCTACCCTTTCCACGACCGCACCATCACCGTCACTCAGTGCATCTGGATTCGTGAAGGCTCACGCTCTCTGGCTAAAACGCAACTCGGAAGTTGGCAAGAAACGGGATTCGGGTCCTTGTGGACGACCATACTGATCGCGGCGCGGGAGGCCGCCAGTATGGGACATCGGAAAAAGGCAAGCAAACGCTCGAGGGCTAAAGCAATACTTCGGCTGCCCGACTTGGAACAGTCGAAGAACGCAGTTCTGAACTCGCTCGCAGCCGCAAGTTCGCAAGAATCGTATGGGCATGCCATCGATGAATTCATCGGTTGGTATTGTTCCGAGCCCCGCCTGGCGTTTAACCGAAGTGTGGTCCTTCGTTATCGATTCTTTCTCGAACAAAAGAATCTAGCACCTTCCACAATCAATGTGCGCTTAGCGGCTGTCAGACGGCTCGCACATGAGGCAGCTGATACTGGACTCCTGAGTCCCGAGTTGGCAGCCGGCATCGGCCGAGTTAAGGGCGCAAAACGCCTGGGCGTTCGGATCGGAAACTGGCTGACCGTCGAACAGTCCAAAACCCTGCTCGCGGAGCCGCAAGGGGACAGCTTGCAAGGCAAGCGTGATCGAGCGATTCTGGCGCTGCTGATTGGATGCGGCCTGCGACGCGCCGAACTGGTTGGACTCGGACTGGGAGATTTTCAAGTCCGTGAGGAGCACTGGGTGATCGCCGACCTGATTGGCAAGGGAAAGCACATTCGCACGGTGCCAGTTCCGGCGTGGGCAAAGCGCATTGTTGATGAGTGGACCGATGCAGCTAGCATCCGAACAGGGGTGCTCTTCCGGCGAGTAGGCAGACTGGGGAAGATATGGGGCGCAAGCCTCACACCGAAAGCCATCTGGCATATCGTCAAAGCGGCTGCGAAACGTGGCGACATCAAGAATCTCGCTCCGCATGACCTACGTCGCACGTGCGCACGACTCTGTCACTTGGCCGGGGGCGAACTTGAACAGATTCAGTTCTTGCTTGGCCATTCGTCCGTTCAGACAACCGAGCATTATCTAGGATGCAAACAGAAACTGCGACACGCGGTGAATGACAACCTGGGCCTGGAAGACGTTTGACCGAGTGTGGACGGCCTCGAACCGAACTTCTGGGGAGCGTGGCAAATTTATTTGTCATTCATCGGGGAGCGAAATCGTCGATCAAAATTGTTCGAGTCTGGCGACGCCGAATACCGCATGGAATCGCTCGCAGTAGATGACGGTTAACGCAATCCTAACCCTACGCGGGCTACGTCCGGAAGCCGCCCAAGGTGTTGCTCGGCATTCTGATGTTTTGTCTTGTTCTTGGCCGTGCTGTTCGGCGGTCAGTAGGAATAGGAAGAGCTCCCAATGTTGATACTAATTATTGCTCGCCATTGCTTTAGCGGAGCGACCGTCTTCCGAGAAAAACCCTTGAATTGCGATGAACTGTTGGAGCCAGCTTCCTGTTCTATTCAGTTCGACATGCTTGGAAGTCTACAAGGCCGCTAGGCGGTCGACGGTAAGTTGGTTCGGAAGATTCGCGAGGGAGCGGAGGAACGGACGCGGATTGTTGAGAACGCGGGAGGCGACTAGTCCCCCTTCGATGGTGACCACGGCTTCCTGAGCTCGTTTGCGCGCAATGGCAGGACTAAGGCCCGCATCGCGGCTCAATCGCGCGAAGGCGTCGATCCAAAACTCCATGGAGCGCCGTGCGTGCGCACGCGTGGAAGGGCTGTCCGCGAGTGTCAGCGTGTCGAGCAGGCACCACCGCCGGCCGGAATCATAGAACTCGCGAAGGCGCCGGCCGATTTTTCCCGCACGATCTCGCGGCCGTCCCTCTTCTGAAGCCGGCTTAAGGACGTATTCCGCAAAATGCCGATCGACCGTCGAGAGGATGGCGTCGACCATCTCCGCTTTGCCGCCCGGGAACCGATGGTAGAGACTGGCCTTCACAAGACCAGTGGCTTTCATGAGGTCTGAATAAGAAGCGCCGTCATAGCCTTTGCGGCGAAAGACATCGGACAAACCCTGGAACAATCTTTCGTCTGATATCTTAGCTGGGCGCATGAAACAACCCTCCTGCCCTTAGATGACCTGCATTTCGTTCAGGTTAGACCGTACGGTCTAATTCTCCTCTGCCTTCGACTAGGCCGCAACTTGTTCCGTATCCTTTTGCCAGTAGCCGCATCAGATTGTCTATATAGACCGGTCGGTCTATTACACAAATAAGGAGGACCCTATGAAGGCGGCGGTTGTGATCTTGTCAGACCCCAAGAATGGACTCGAAGAGTCGGCTGGTCGCGCGTTCAATGCCCTGTCGGCGGCGTACGACTTCAAGCGGCAGGGAGAAGACGTAACCATCCTGTTCCAGGGCGCGGGAACTCGTTGGATCGACGAACTGACCAAGGCGGACCATCCGTTCCACGCGCTGTTCGAGACCGTGAAGGACAAAGTGGCCGGAGTGTCTTGCGCCTGCGCAAGCGTGTTCGGCGCCACGGAAACGGCAACGCGCGCGGGCTACGAACTGGTGAAAGACAACCCGGTACCGGGGACTCCAGGGCTACCGAGTCTCCAGAAGCTGACGCGCGAGGGATACACGGTACTTAGTTTCTGAAGATGTGTATAAATTTACAAACCTGAAACACCAAGAGAATACACGAGGAGATCGAAAAATGATTCGTAGATGGTTACAAACGGCATTGCTTTCGACGGGATTGGCAGTAAGTGCGGGCGTTGCAAGCTCGCAGATGAAGGACGCTGCGGCGCTAGATGTGTCGCGTGTGACCTATCACACGACGCAGGTGGATGGCTTGAAAATTTTTTATCGTGAAGCTGGACCGAAAGATGCACCAACGATTGTCCTGCTGCATGGGTTTCCCAGTTCGTCTCACATGTTTCGCGAATTGATTCCTCGGTTGAGCGACAAATATCACGTTCTGGCTCCGGACTATCCGGGCTACGGGTACAGCGACGCGCCGTCGCGTGACCAATACGCGTACACGTTCGACCAACTCGCGGATACCGTCGATCACTTTCTCGACCAGAAGGGCATCACGAACTATTCGATTTACATTCAGGACTACGGTTCACCCGTGGGATTCCGGCTGGCAACGCGGCATCCCGAACGCGTACAAGCGATCATCACGCAGAACGGCAACGCCTATGACGAGGGCTTGTCTCCATTTTGGGCGGAGTTCTTGTATGCGTACTGGAAGGATCCCAATCCAACAAACGAGGCAAAAGTGCGCCGGTTGCTGACGCTGGACGCAACGAAACTCCAATACCTGCAGGGATTTCGACATCCGGACGATGTCAGCCCGGACTCATACCTGTTTGATCAGGCCAAGCTGGACCGTCCAGGCAACGACAAAATCCAACTCGCTCTTTTTTACGACTACCGCAACAACCCTCCACTCTATCCGGCATGGCACAAGTACTTACGCGACAAGAAGCCGGTCGTGTTGGTGGTGTGGGGCAAGAATGATCCGGTATTCGCTCCGGCAGGTGCGGAGGCCTTTCTTAGGGATGTACCGAATGCTGAACTGCGTTTGCTAGACACGGGACATTTCGCGCTGGAAGAAGATGGCGCAGAAATCGCGCAAATCATCCGGGCGTTTCTGGCAAAGAACATTCGCGTTGAGTGATTCGACGCTGGAGACCAAGGCGGCGCGGCCGAAGTCACAATCCGCGCTGCTGGCTCTGGCGTCGGGGGAAATAACTGCGAGGAACGACAAAATGCATGTGAAGGAAATTTGGCGCTATCCCGTGAAATCAATGGCCGGCGAACGTCTCAGCGGCGTCCAAATCGACAAGCTTGGAGTGGCCGGTGACCGCAAGGTGCTAGTGCGGGGTGGCAACGGCCATGTGGTCACCTCGCGGACGCATCACCAGTTGCTGGGTCTGAAGGGTACGCTCGGTGCTGATGGCCAACCCCAAATCTCCGGTCACGTCTGGGATTCCCCCGAAGCGCTGGCACTCGTGCGAAAGGCAGTTGGTGCGGATGCCGAGCTGTTTTACTGCGACGGGCCGGAGCGTTTCGATGTTTTGCCACTTTTGGTCGCGACGGATGGCGCAATTAGCTATATGGGTCTCGATAGTCGGCGTCTGCGTCCGAACATCATCGTTGGCGGAGTGGAGGGCCTTCAGGAACGTGAATGGCCCGGGCATCGCTTTCGAATCGGCGAAGCCGTCATCCACGCCGCCCAACTGCGGGGCCGCTGCGTGATGACGACATACGATCCCGACACCTTAAAACAGGATATGGGCATCCTGAAGAGCATCGTCCGCAAACTCGGCGGTGTGATGGCCTTGGATTCTGCTGTTGTGTCCGGCGGTCTCATTCGAGAGGGCGATCTGGTGACGTTAAGTGATTGACTGAGCCTCTGTCCACGAACTACATTGAGGCGATAACTCCTGGGTCCAGGATTGGGTGCAACTAAAGAGGAAAGAATGGCCCCGATTTTCCTGCAAGCGACACCTAATAGGGCATTTAGATTTTGGGCCGATTCAGTTGTTAACCGAAGAGTGCTAGTTCGATTTAATTCGGGGAGGCAGCATCATCGAGCACTGGCCGTTGATAACAGACAGCACCTGATGAGCTGCGTCCCCGTCTGGCCGGAACCATGTACCGGGCCCGTAAAAGAATCCATAACGAAGAGCGACTCCTTCCAGATCCTCCGCGCCGAGTGTGCGATTTTCAAGTTGAGTATATGTCCGAACGTTGGCTGAGATCGCGGGCGAGGCGTTGAGTGCCAGCGGATCTGTTTCGTGCGCAAGCCCGGGACCTGGTGCATAGTAGAATCCGGTCGACTGGATGATGTATCTTCGCGCGCCGGCTGCTCGGGCCGCATTCAAGACATTCTGTCCGCCGTCGAGCCCCAATTTATGGTCGCGCTCTGCAGCCGCGCGCATCTCGTCTGGTGTGTAGTGTTTCGGCAGGGAAGTAAGCTCGTCGATGACGACCTCCGGGCGCGCTCTCTTTATCGCGGCGTCGACAGCCGGGGCATCGAGTGCGCCCGCAAGGAGTCCCTCAGCGCCATCCTCTTTGAGAGTCTGGTGACCTAGTTTGGAACTCGTCATTCCAAAAACGTTATGACGCGCAGATACCAAAACAGAAATGAGTGGACGCCCAATAGCGCCCGTGGCATCGGCAACAAGTATATTCATATTTCCTCTCCAATCTCGTAGATTAGTACGATCAACGGATCTCCCGCTCAGTTTCGTAATCGATTCAGAAGCTTATCCAACGTGAATCGGTCAGGCTCCCAGAACGCCAGTAAGAATGCTGCAGCGGCTGCCGAGAAGACCGAATAGTCGAATGGCGTCTTGATGCCAAGACCTATGGCCATGCCCATAGCAAATGACAAAAGGAGAAGACCGGAGAGGACGGAGGCCATTCGTATTTTGAAGCCTGCGATGAGCAATATCCCAAAGAGGGTCTCCGCGACGGTAGCTGCCCATGCAAACGACACCGTCAATGAACTGGGGAAAAGAGACGTCACTGCGCCCGTGTACTCCACGAAATGAGCGAAATTTCCCCAGGATACGTTCTTTGCTCCATATGGCCCCCACAAGCCAAAACGATCAGCCACAGCGGATAGAAAGGAAGCTCCTAGCGCAAACCGTGCGAACAGACGGACAATCTCTGTCCCATTCTCTCTAAGTTGCGCGGTTTTTGAATTCATACATGCCTCCACGTAAGGAATATTGCTTTATGCAAAATGGTTTCATCGCAGAAATTCGATGCTCGCGTCCGTAAGCTAGTGAATGGGAGTGAGAATCGGTGCTCCTTCATTTTTGATAAAAAATACGACGAACTTCGCTGGTTTCGTCTTACTCGCGTTACGGCTTACGGTATGAACGTCTTCAGGTGATTCGTAAAATACCTGCCCGGGACCAAGCCGCTGAAGCGTGCCTCCGCGAACTTGCATCTCAACTTCCCCTTCGAGAACATAGACAACCGCATGCGCATCATGCCGGTGGATCGCGTCGACGGCTCCTGGGGCGTAATTGACAGTAATGACTTCAATCTCTTTACCCGGTGCTTCCGGAAGCTGTTTCGTAAAGAGCGTATTCACTTGCTGGGCATGCATTGCTGTGGCAAATCCGAAGGTAAAGATAAATACGGAGAGAATGAACTTCTTCATGTTATACCTCGCTTCTGTCCTTTCGGTGATGTGCTGCGATAACCGTAAGGTCCGACTTCGTCAAACGGTTGACGGTCGCGCGAATTGTCGCTTCCGGGGAATCTTCGTAGAACAGTTCAATTCGATCGCCAGATTTAAGATTTCGCATTGCACCCCACTTTCGCTTCGTTCGTCCATTGCAAAGACTCGTGATGTTAAGCTGACCTTTATAAAAGAAATGCAACACGCAGAGTTTCCCAGTTGTCTGCGATTCTCCTTCACCAGGAACAAGCTGGAGAAATCGCGAAAACCCAGCTCCTCTGCGTGCGCATGTCTCAGCCACGATTGGAACAGAAACCGTGGCAACCCTTGTCAAAGTTAGGCGGATGCAGCTTTGCGCGTTTTCTGAATGCGGTCGAGAAACTCATGCATCAACGACCCAATCCGATCCACTTCTTCTTCCAACGCGAAATGGCCCGTGTCGAAAAGATGAAGCTCTGAACTGGGGATATCTCTTTTGTAGAGTTCAGCACCCTCCACCGTAAAGATTCCATCGTTTTTGCCCCAAGTGATCAGCATGGAGGGCTGTCGTTTACGGAAATATTCCTGCCAGTCGGCAAAGACATCCAGATCCCCTTTTTGCGTTATAGAGGATTGAAAGTTGGATTTCCTTGTTCCCCGGTCGGTCCTGATAAGCCTGGTCGATCACCCAATTGTCAGGGCTGATCTTCGACGGATCGCTGACACCATGCAGATAATGCCACTTGGTTCCTTCAATCGTCAGAAGCCAGTCGAGTAGAACTTGAGCATTCTTTTCGCTCCGATCTTCCCAATAGTCAAATAATCCCTTTGCGAACTCCTTATTTAGGGCTTCAACATGAGCGCCACCGTTTTGGACGATCATAGCGGTCACTCGTTCGGGATGCATGACAGCTAACCGGAAACCAACTGATGAACCTATGTCCGAGAGGTATAGCGCATAGGAAGGAAGATTCAGCTTTTCGGTGAACTTTTCGGTCACAGTCGCTAACCGTTCGAAGGAATAGTCGAAATCGTTGACCGACGGTGCTGAGCTTTCGCCATATCCAGGGAAGTCTGGGGCAACGACATGATATTTATCCGCAAGCATGGGGATCAGATTGCGGAACATATGAGAGGACGACGGAAAGCCGTGCAAGAGCAGAACGGTGGGAGCATCCCGGGGACCGGCTTCTCGATAGAAGATTTCCAGCCCCTCCACTTTAAGCGTGCGATAGAAAACGGTCGGCGTAATCTTGTTCGACATATAGACTCTCCTTTTGGACATATAAACTCTCCTTCGGCGCGTGAATTGCACCTTCGTAAGCGTTAAGCAATCCCCGAGTCCTCACGGACGAACGCGGATGATCGTCTTTCCCTTGATCCGTTCGGTCCGGTTGAAGGCGGCGACGGCATCGTCGAGGGCAGCCACTTTGCCGATGTTTGTCCGCAGCCGACCAGTCCGGGCCCGCTGGACGATCTCACTCAATTGGGCGCGATCGGGTACGACGACGAAATCGATAGTCACGCCGTCAGCGGGCCGCGCCTCGGTTGGGCCGGTGATGGTCACCAGCGTTCCTCCGGCGCGAATCACGCCCGCAGACCGCTTCGCGATGTCGCCGCCGAGGACATCGAAAACCAGATCGACCTTGCCGACATCTTCTAGGGCGTCGTTATCGAGGTCGACGAACTCCTGTGCGCCGAAGTCGAGAGCCGTCTGACGGCCGCCAGCGCGCCCCGTGCCGATGACGTATGCGCCGGCCTCACGTGCGAGCTGGCTCGCCATCGAACCGACTACGCCGGCCGCACCGTGAACGAGGACGCTCTGCCCCGCGTGAAGGCGGCCGTGCTCGAACAGCCCCTGCCACGCGGTCAGGCCCGGCATCACGAGGGCCGCGCCCACCGTGAAGTCAACGTCGCCCGGCAGCGGTGTGAGGTTGCGTGCCTCGACGGCCACATACTCCGCCAGCGTGCCGTCGCGATACCAGTCCGTGAGGCCGAATACCCGCTGTCCGATCGACAGCCCCGTCGTGCCATAGCCGAGAGTGGTGACCACTCCGGCCAATTCGTGTCCGGGGATTGAAGGCGTCCGGTCACGGCCGACGCGATCGGTCCAGGTCGAGGGCCACGTCAGCTCATCCCCGGTGAATCCCGACGCATGAATCTGAACAACGACGTCGTTTATCGCCGCCTGCGGCTCGGGCCGCTGCACCAGCTTCACCCCGGCCATTCCCGCAGCCTGATCCGCCGCCACAATCGCCTTCATCGGTCACCTCCTTGTGTCAATATAAACATCCGTTGGCTCTTCATACCGTGCTCCTTTTTGCTGCCGCTACCGGCTGCAACCTTCGGAGAATCGATTCGTGATTGCATTTCCTCTCTCCTTTGGATTTCCCGCCTACACCTCGATAGATGCTTGGGCCGGATCGCTCATCTGGTCCATAATCGATAAGGCGACTGGTCCACTTTTCCGGCCAAGTTCATCTTTTGGGAACAAGCATTTGGCAAAGAAACCGATTTTTCAGGATCTGCCGCTGATGCCGCAGCGAGCCGGTGAAGAACGGTGGCTCTGGCTGTACGGTCAGTTGCGTGCGGCCATCCTCGACCGCCGTCTCCGGCCCGCCGCGCGAATGCCCTCATCCCGCAACCTGGCGAAGCAACACGGTGTCTCGCGCGGCACGGTCGTGGCCGCGTTTGATCATCTTAGAAGTGAAGGCTACGTCGAGATGCGAGTGGGCGCAGGCGCGTTCGTGGCGACGACCATACCAACCATACCTGACGAAGCTATTGCCGTGACAAAGAGAAAGGTTGGCGACACGCGAAAGCAGACGACACGCGCAACTTTGTCCAAACGAGGACTTCTGAGCGCACAAGACGTGTTGCCGTTGCCGGCTTCGCACTCACTGGGCAAAGCCTTTCGTGCGTGGGAACCGGCCATCGACCTTTTCCCCACCAACCTGTGGTCGCGCATTGCCGGAAGGGTGCTGCGGCGCGCTCCTCGTTCGCTATACGGTCAGGGAGACGCGAAGGGATTCTTGCCACTGCGCAAGGCGATCGCAGAGTACGTTGGCGGAGCGCGCGGAGTGCGTTGCGACGCTGAGCAAATCATCGTCACTTCGGGCGCCCAGCAGGCACTCGATCTGACCTCCAGGCTGCTTCTTGACCCCGGCGATTCGGCTTGGCTCGAAGACCCTGGCTATCCCGAAGCGTTGCGTGCGCTCCAGGCAGCCGGGGCAAAAATCACGCCTGTGCCAGTGGACCACGAGGGGATAGACGTGAAGTGGGGACAGCGCCACGCATCTGGGGCCAGGCTTGCTTACGTAACACCGGCCAATCAGTTCCCCTTGGGAACTGCGATGTCGTTGGAGCGGCGCTTGTCACTGCTGAACTGGGCGACGACGGAAGGCTCGTGGGTCATTGAGGACGATTACGACTCCGAGTACCGTTATTTTGGACGACCGCTGGCGGCGCTTCAAAACCTGGACCGTGCCGGGTGCGTGATTTATGTCGGCACCTTCACCAAGATGCTTTTTAACGCGTTGCGCCTCGGTTTCCTCGTGCTGCCCCCACCTCTAGTGGAACCGTTTGCAGTTGCCCGCACGCTCACGGACCGGCATCCGCCAACACTGGATCAGGCTATTCTGGCCGAGTTCATCCTCGATGGCCACTTCGGTCATCACGTTCGCCAAATGCGGCAAATCTACGCAGAACGCCTGGAAGTGTTGTGCGACGCTGCGAATCAGCGTTTGGGCGGCATGCTGCAAGTGCAGAAAGCTGCCTCGGGAATGCGCACCATAGCGTGGCTGAAGACAGGCGAAAAGGATACTGCGGTAGCCGAACGGGCGCGGGCGCGAGGTCTGGAAGTCACGGCCCTCTCACAGTTTTCACAGCGCCACTCTCACCCCGGAGCTTTGGCTCTTGGGTTTGCGGGCTGTACTCCGGCTGAGCTACGCCGTGGAGTCGACGTTCTGGCGACAGTATTAGGTGCTTAGCACACAAGGCAAGCGGCCGCAAAACGGGGCGAATTCTAGGTAATGGGTTTCGTGGGTGGATCGTCGGCAACCCGGAAGTTGGCCAGAAACGGGTTCTAGGAAAGTAACCCTGTGCTGGCGATCTGGAGCTGCGGAAGAGGCGGCAGGGGGGAGCGTGTCGGCGTTCCAAGGACGTCGAGCCACAGTCGGATCGTCGCTCGAAGCGGGGCGACTGCGACTCCAGCAAAGGCTTCTGGGTAGACGTCGAGGCGGCGTAAGGCTGAGCGGAGCAGCGAAGCGGTACCCGCTAGGTTGCCGCGCTGGAAATGGTGGAAAGAAGCGGCAACCTGGATCAACCCTTGCAGAAAGGTCTTCTCCGGCTCTTGCGCGACGAGCCAGACAGATTCCCAGTGCTCGTGCGCTTCGAAGAATGCGCCGGAATGGAAGCAACGCAGGCCTTCACGTAACTCTCTTTGGCTCCAATCGAGTGACATGCCATTTCGCCCTGCTGCCATAGTAGCACTGAGGAAATCGAGAGGATTCAGACATTCAGCGTCTGCCAGCGTTGTTCGTGAGACTGCCTATCAAAGTAAAATCTGGCGGGAGGCACATGACCGCATAACGCGCTACGCAGAAGTGCGTTCGGCCGGCACTTTCCGGGTGTATCGTCGGCATTACCGGCCAATCTCTGCCGATTCTCGCGCCTCTACTTACGATTGATGTTTTGTGGAGTGACCTGCACATGGTGCACGAGGGCAGATCTCTAGTGAGCTAGGATTCCTTGTATTGCACTTTCCGCATCGCTTGATCTCCCAAAATCTTAGCCGCAAGCGGGACTGCTTCCTCCCGAAAGAAAAATCCAACTGAAAAACAATAACACTGCTCACCTAAAACCGGAAGTTACTATCGGACCGAGCGGTATATGACACGGATTCGCCATACACTCCAGCGTGAACCATCCGCCGATTCTCCTCGGGACGCCGCCATGACCCGCTTCTGCGGACCCGTTCGCCTCACACGCTTGCCGTGCGTGCGCGTTCTTCCAGCGCTTTCATCGCCGTGAGATAAGGGCTGGGGCCATAGCTCACTCTCGCAACGCCCTGTTCCGCTAGTACTTGCAGTGGTGAAGGGCCGTCTCCGACCATGATGTTGACGGGGAGCGTGGACGATTGCGCGAAGCGCGCGATCAGTTTGGCATCGACGAGACCCGGGACGAAGATTCCGTCGGCACCCGCTTCTGCGTACGCGTGTGCTCTTTCGATGGCGTCCTCGAGCATAGCGTTGCCGTGTTCGGCGGGTGGTCGCTGAAAGAACACGTCGGTACGGGCGTTGATGAAGAAATAAATACTCGCTGCATCCGCCGTCCGTCGAGCGCTTCGAATGCGCTCGCACTGATTGACCGTCTCGCGGAGTTTTCCGTTTGCCGGGAAACTGTCTTCGAGATTACAGCCTACGGCACCTGCTTCGATGGCCAGACCGACGGTTTCGGCGGTGGCTTCCGGCGTGTCACCATAGCCGCTTTCCAAATCGACCGTCACCGGCAGGGCCGTCGCTTGGACGATCCGGCGCAGATTTTCGATGGCCAATGCTAGCGGTATCTGCTCGCCGTCGGAGAAGCCGTTTGCATTGGCGACCGACCAACTGCTCGTGGCGATCGCTTTCGCACCAGCGGCGGCGACGGCCTTGGCGCTGCCCGCATCCCAGATGTTGAAGAGTAGGAGCGGCGTTCCGGGAATGTGCAACGCCCGGAAGTGTTCCGCCTTACGCGTCTGATCGGTCATTTTCATCGCGGCCAGTGTCATGGCGCCACCTGCCTGGCTGTCTTTTGAGCCATTTGCCAGTGAGCGCGTAGTTCTTTGTTGAACTCCTGCCAGCGTTCCTCGGGGAAGAAAATTCTCGCGCCTTGCAACTCGACGCGGCGCCGCGTGCCAGGAATGTTTTCGGCCAGCCAGTGCGACCATTTCACGTCGAAGTACACATCGTCGGTACCCCAGACGATGAGCGTTGGCGCTTGCAGTGTTTTAAGTTTCGCTTCGATGGCAAGCGTGTGTTTGTTGTCAAAGGCGGCGAGGAAGCGTTGCAAGTCGCGGGTGCGTTGCTCGGTTTTGACAAGCGGGCGCAAATACCTTTCGATGCTGTCGTCGCTCAGTTGCTCCGGATGTTCGTACGCCGGTCGGAGAGCTTGCGACGAGCGATAGACGCCCTTATCAGACAACATTGTTTCCAGCGTCCCGCGCAAGCCGCCAGCGGCTGCCATAGCGAGGAAAGATTTGAAAGCCTCGGGCGGCCAGTTGTCGTGCGTGTCGCAATCGGTGAGCGTGAGACTGCGAACGCGCTCCGGATATAACGCGGCGAAAATCTGCGCGATGCCGCCGCCGCTATCATTGCCGACGAGATCGACTTGATCGATGTGCAAGGCATCGAGGAATTCCTTAAGCATCTTTGCGTTTGCCGTGACGGAAACGTCCTGATCCGGTGCGATTTCGGTGTCGCCATGCGCGAGCAAGTCGACGGCTATGCAGCGACGGACGTCAGACAGATCCTCCAATTGGTGCCGCCAGAGACAGCCGTTCAACAAAACGCCATGCACGAATAACGCGACCGGTCCGCTTCCTTGTTCGGTGTAGCTGATACGTCCAGATGGGGTCTGCACGCTGCGGTGAACCGGCGATGATTTCTTTTCGTTCATGACTGATGTCTCCGAGATTTTTATGGATGTTGCTACAGGCGCATCCGAAAATGCGCCGGCCAGAACGGGCCGACACAGAACTGATCCAATGACTATCGTTCTGAACAATACAACGGCGAATGATTTACCTCTTCCTCGAAGCTGCCGCGGAGCCATGCGCTTCCCTCAACCTCTGCGCGCAGTCGTCACAACAGACGTCGACGGTCTTTCCGCCGATTTTGACTTTGAAGCAATTTCCATCCAGCTTGCAGTCGCAAGCTGCACAAGTCGTTTCAACCATGACGTTGCTCTCCCCTGCCCGAAGTCCCGGCAAAAGAGCAGTAGGCCATGAGCGGAGAGAATGCCGCTGTCAGAATCTTTAGCGATTTGCAGGAAGAGAGCTAGCGACGAAGTGCCGACTGGCGGAATTCCGAGGGCGAACGGCCATATGCTTCGCGGAAAGCGGCACTGAAATGGCTGTGACTGGAGAATCCGAGGTCGAGGCTCAGAGTAGTCAGGTCGTCATAGTGCGCGAGAAGATCCAGCGCCCGCGCCAATCGTAGCCGCAACTGGTAGCGATATAGGGGCAAGCCTTCGACTTGTTGGAACACCTGCGTGAGATAAACCGGAGAGCAGCGTACTTCCGCGGCGATCTCGGCCAACGTCCAGCGCCGCGCCAGATCGCTTGTCAGCACGAGCTTTGCCCGATCCACAAGCAGCTGGCGTCCGACAGTAGCGCCAGCCGCGTGCGTGGTGCGTGGGCCGAGCGCCCGCTGCACCAGGGTCAAGGCCAGGCCTTCGGTTTCCAGAGGTTCCGCGATGTTGTGGCGCAGGCTGTGACCAATAAGCGCTACAAGCATTTGGGCCCGCGCATCAATTCGCCGCCGCTGCTGGTGAAATGCGAGCGTAGCAGTGTCGCGCAAGAACGCACGTGGCGCCAGTTCCCGCAGCAGCGGTTCATTGATTACGAGCGTTAGACTGGCATCGCCGCCCTCCACCGGATGGCTGATTCGATAGCCTTCGGTGGCATTGAAAAACAGCACTTGGTTGGCTTCGGCTACTGCCTGGTCATGCCCAACATGCCGAACATACACACCGCGATAGGCAAACACCAACTGGGTGGTGGCCGTGCACTCTTCCGTGCTCTTATGCCGGCAAGTACCTTGGCAATGTGTGTCCCGAATCGTAACAGTAGGAGATTTCAGTAAAGACCGAACGGTAATTTCAGGTACGCGCTTACTTTCATTTTGTGGCGCCATATTCCGAGTCCATGCGTGATAAAGCCAACAATAGCACGTTCCATGTCGATTATTCCGCTCCGAAGCGTCACGGATGCATCTCGAAGGAGAGGTGCGTGGGACTGAGTGACATCAGAAAGGCTTGCGCGGCGAACGCCTCGCCAGCCGCGACAACACCAGTTCTCCTCGCCAACCCATTGACTACACGATGTGTCGCTTCAACCACAATCGGTGCAGTGATTGCATAAATATCTCTTCCACACACCATCGCCAGGCGCTCCGCGCTCCCCCTCCGTGCGATAGCTTCCATAACGAAAATCTGGGACGAGCGACCGCTTTCGTCCGCCGCCGTCGGTGCGGGCGTGTTGGGATCGCGAATATCCGTAATCGGTGCCAGATTGATATAGGCGCGAATCTCAGGCGTTTGGAGATGCCGTGAGATAGTTATAGTTTCAGAGAGAGAGAGACCTACCACTTCTTGCTCTCCGAATGGCGCCGGAAAATTCCATTTGCGCGGGGCAGGAGGATCAGCGCGCTCTAACCTATTGTTCGAAAAGACGAAATGTCGGCCGGGATTGCGCTGGCCCGTCAGCCGAGTTCCCCGCGTAGGCTTCCAACTATCGAGCGCGATCGCGATGCAGATTTCATCAACTGCATCCCACTCACCCATAGCGGCCGTGGCCAGGAGGTCGCCCAATCCCCCGTAGAACCCCATCGCGGGAGCGACCACGACACCAGCATCTCGCGCGGCACTCGCAAACCGCTCGAAGACAGCCAGAACGGCCGCCTGTTCCGCTGCCACATCCAAATAGTGAATAGACGCGCGGAGCACTGCATCAATGACCGGCCCCGCCGTATCGATGAACGGCCCCGCACAATTGATGACCGCCACTGCGCCGGACATTGCTCGGTCAAGCGAGGCGGAATCATTCACCGTAGCCACGCGCACTTCCGATCCCGGGTGAGCCTTCCCCGCCGCTTTCAGTTTCGCAGCGTCACGACCCGAAAGGATGGGTGTAAATCCGCGTTTGCGTAGCTCTGAGACAACAAAGCGTCCGGTGTGTCCGTACGCCCCGAAGACTGTAACGGTTCGATTTTGGATCATTGCAGAATTCATCGTGAATTAGACTTTCTATCTATTGAAATCGCGGCGATTACTTGGATGCCGCCAAACACCCAACCATCTGACCTTCGTAGTTCACAGCGTTCAAGTCGACCTCCGTTAGAAATCGAAGGTTTTTCCTCTGTATAGCGCTGAACGCCCACAGCCGCGCGACCGATTTTGCCCTCGATGAAATTCGCCTCGGAGGATTAGTAGGCCACGTAAGAAGAGAGGATCGCTGTCAGAATGTTTAGCAGTTTAGCGGACAATCTGCGCTAGCATGTAGCGGCAATCGGCCTGCGAAAAGCTCGGCCCCTTGTTGTTTGAATTCGGGATTTGGCGAGCGGATTCCTTTTCGGGATTGTTCCGGTGCGCCAGGTGCTCAGGACGGATCCATACCAGATCGTCAAGTCAGGATCGACCGGCAGGGTTGGGCGGCGGATTACTGTACGAGAGTGCTGCTCAGTGTGCAAATTGCGATTTGCGCGGTGCTGGTTACTTCTTCGATGGTTGCGGTGCGTGGACTGGCGCGCTCGCTGGACGGCAACTACGGCTTCGACACGACGCGGAACGCGATGCTCGTCAATGCAAACCTGGCCATGGCCGGTTACAGCGGCGACACAATGCCCGCAATGCACAAGCGCATGATCGAGACGATGGAGACGATTCCCGGCGTAGAGCAAGCGGGATTGGTAAATAATTTCCCGCCATTAGTTTATGGCGCCGGCAGCAGGACAAATGTCTTCAAGGAGGAAACCAGAGATCGTACGCCATCAAATATCGCTTCCATGCCCTACGGATACGACGTATCTCCCGGGTATTTCGATGCGGCCGGCACGAGATTGTTGGCGGGTAGGGCTTTCTCCTGGCATGACGACCAAAGCGCGCCTGCGGTTGCTGTGAATCGGGAGTTTGCCGGCAAATTGTTCGGCTCGCTAACCAATGCAATCGGCCGATATTTCACGTTGCAGGATGCAACGCGCGTCCAGATTGTGGGTGTTGTCGAAGACGGGAAATATTTGAGCATTACGGAAGATCAACAACCGGCGATATTTCTCCCGTCCATGCAATCGCCATCGAGTCAGTCCTATCTGGTAGTGCGCTCGCACCGTGATCCGCAACAACTTGCCGCGGCTATCAGGAGCAAGCTGCACGAACTGGATGCCGGGCTGCCCGTTGACATCGACACCTGGAGCACCTTGCTGGTCGTAGTTCTGTTTCCTTCGCGTGTCGCGACAGTCTCGCTGGGTGTGCTGGGCGCGATGGGCGCGATGCTGTCGATAATCGGCATCTTTGGATTGGCGGCGTATTCAGTGAGCAAGCGGCTGAAGGAATTGGGAATTCGTATGGCCCTCGGCGCGCAGCGTAAGGAAGTGTTACAGGCAGCGCTGGGACACGCATTCAAATTGCTGGCTTTTGGTTCAGCGGCAGGATTGCTCCTCGGAATTCTGGCGAGCCGCGTGCTCGCTTCCATCGTATATCAGGCAACTCCCCGCGATCCGCTGGTGTTGGCCGGCGTTGTTCTAGCCATGTTGTTGCTGGGGCCATTGGCCACGTGGATTCCAGCGCAACGCGCGCTGTCGGTCGATCCTGCGACACTCCTCCGCGAGGAGTGAACTACCGCGGCACAGGCTGGAATAGGTTCTTCGACTCGCAAGAGGAAAGGCACGCTCCACCTACGTCCTCAGTCCGTTGTTGCCAACAGGCCATTCCCCTTATCGAGGCGTTCTCGAGTCAATATTTCCGCGTTCCGGGCGGTCGGCCATCCGGAAATTGGAAGGCTCTCTTGTTAACTCCCGGGCCCGCTAATGTGATCCAGGCACAATCCCCAGATGCGCCGCTAACCAGCTACGAAAGAGGTCACTTTCAGCGCTAGCGATCAGAGCCGGTAGCCGACGAGCGTGCCCGGCGTGGTCCGTAGGAAGAGCATGCCCGAGACGTCGTCGACTGCATACACCGGCTCACGCTCCTTGCCCAGATCCACGCGCGCGCGAGGCTGCCCGCTGTCCTTGTCGATCTGAAGCAGTACATTTCCGTTTCCTTCGGGAGCGCGAGTCAACATGAAAACTGATCCTGGGACGGTGAGCGAGGCCTTGAAGCGCTTCGTCGCGAGCGCCGCCGACTGGCGCGAGTAGCCTGTGAGCTGTGCGCCGGACTGCGAATACGCCGTCGCCAGTTGCCCGGTGACGTATCGCGCGTTGGGATCCGAGGTTTTCTGCGATGCTTGGGTGAAGGCGTCGCCATATGCCGAGGCGGCGGCGCCGTACAAGCCGGCGCGCACAGCGTTCACGGCATAGAGCGCACGCGCCAGCCCGGGAAGTTGCGGCGCAGGATAATAAACCTGCTGCTTCACCTGCCCATCCCGCGCCACGAGCACCAGGTTCTGCGGCGAGATGAGAACAATGCCCGCCGGCCGGACTTCCATGTCAGTCGGATCCTCACCCCCTTGAAGCTTGATTTCCGCGCTGAGGGCGTGAAATGTGCCAGCCTCGCGATCGACGGCGTATAGTCGATGGTCCCGGTTCGCAAACACGTAAAGCGTCCGCCCCTCTATTGCATGATGCAGGTAGTACCGCGCAGCATTGTAGTCGTCCGTACTCAACGGCTTGCCGCTTTCAATAGCGTCCTTGAATTTTGGCTCACCGGTCGCGAGATCGATGATGTTGACCTCGGCGTTTATCGTGGCGTCGGGACGTGATACGTAGAGGAGGCCCCCCGGCGCGAGCTCCGTGTAGGCGAGCTGGCCCTTGATCTTCACATCCTTCTTCAGGCGCAGCGTCGCCGTGGCCACATCCAGCACGTTCACGAAAGTGCGCGATTCGGCGTCGACGGCGAGTACCACGGCGTCGCCGGCGACCATCGCGTCGATCACCTTGCCGTGCATACGGAGTGGCTTTGCGGCGACCGTTGTCCCGTCTTCGTAGCGAGCCACGTTGAGACCTGTTTGAACAACTCCGTTGATGACGCGGCGGCTGCGCGTTGGCTCACCTTCCGGCGGCGCCTCGGGAAGCATGACGATCCCAGCCGGATGCTGGACGATATCGCGGATATTTCCCTCCACACTTGCGGGCTTGGCCCAGAGCGCCTGACCGTCAGCGAGGCTGTAGGCCATGAGGTGGTCGTCGAAGCTCGCATAAATGCGATCGGTTTTGTTGAGCGACGGATAGAGCCGCACGTGTCGCGGGGGTTGGGCCCAACGGTTGGTGGTCGAGGTTGCGGACCACCGGACTGCGCCGGTCCGCGCGTCCAGAGCGCGCAGACCCATCAGCGTGTGGACGACGATCATGTCAGGTCCGGCCTGCAGAACCTCCAGCGCGGTGCCCTCGGCAGCCGTGCGCTGTAAGCCCTGCATCAGGGCACCGAAGCCCTTCTTCTTGGGCTCGGCCTGCTCAAAAAGCGATTCGTTCGTCCAACGCTGTTCGCCCGTCACGAGATCGTAGAGCGCAACGACCGAAGGCCCGTCCGGGCGTCGCCCATGGACGAGAAGGCTGCCGCTCTGCGGCAGAACGCGGCGGGTAACGATTTGCGCCAGGTTCAGTCGGTGGGAATCGAAGACGACGGCACCGGTCACAGGGTCAAAAATCACCAGCAGGCCAGGGCGCGTCGCTTCCATGAGGAGAGAGCCCTCGACCATGTGGACGCTGTCGGCCGGCAACCCGCCGAGTTCAGGCTTCTCCCACATGACCTGGCCACGCTCGATATCGACAGCCGCTAGCGCGGCGTCCGTCGAGACGAGGAGAGCGCCCATCGGCGTGACCTGCTGCCAGCGGATGTCCCCCTTCACCTTCAGGGTCCAAGCTGCGTTTGCGCCGGAAGGCGCGGGCGCGACAGCCTGAGCATTGAGCTGCCGCGGTTTAGAAGATATTCCGCTCGATAGGAGCACGGAAACGGGCCCTAGCAGTAGGCCGGCTAACATGGTTCGTTTCATGGGGACTTAGTCTCCTCGCTGAGAATGAGGGCGTTATTTTGATGCTGCCAGACAATCTGTCCTTAGAAACATACTTGAGGTACAGGAGTGTCGGCCTAATTACCTCCATTTTGCGCGATCACTTCTGGCTTGTCGGCAACCCTTACCTAAATCTGGTTACGTCAGAGTTGCCCGTCACCCGCCCAGGACACTCAATTACCAGCGGACTCGTCGATGAACGCGGCTTGTCCCTAAAGCGGTTGAGTGTAAAAAGATTCTTATTCGGCGCGCAGCGCTTCCGACGGAGATATCCTGCTTGCCCGCAGAGCGGGAATGAATGCTGCGACAAGCGTTGAGAAGCTGAGTGTCAGGATGGCCAGGAGAGTCGCCGCGGGGTCATACGGATTTAATCCGTACAGTTGGCTGCCCAGGAACTTGCCCGCTGCCAAAGCCACCGGAAATCCAAGAGCCAGACCGACAGCTACCAGGGCCAACGCTCTTCGGATTACGAGGATTGCCACCTGCGCGGGAGTAGCGCCGAGTGCAAAGCACACCCCAATCTCAGTTGTGCGTTGTCCGACGTTATAGGAAGTAACTCCGTATAGTCCAATGGAAGCGAGGACAAGCGAAAGCACTCCGAAGAAGGATGACAACTTTGCAATCAGCCGCTGTTGCCGGAACTGGTTGGATACTTGCTCACCCAAAGTTCCTATCGACTCGATCGGCAGACGGGGATCTACCGAAACTATCGCTTGGCGTATTGCCGCAGCGGATACAGTGGCGCCAGGCCGCGTCACAAGGATGATGTCGTGCAGGTGATGCGAGCCGGGATTGCTGTCTCCCCCAGTCTTTGGCACCACGTCGTGCTGCGCTTCGGCCAGAAAAAAGAATGGACCAATCGGCTTGTCGAAATCGAAGTTGAGGTAGCGTGCGTCTTGCGCTACACCTACGATTTTGTAGAGACGCGGTGATTCCAGTTCCGGACGTCCGAAGTATTGTCCAATCGGGTTTTCCTTGTTGAAATACTTCTTCGCGAACGCCTCATTGATCACCGCCACATGCTGCGAAGTCGCTGTATCTTCCTCAGAGATGCTTCGTCCTTCGATGATTTGAGTTCCGATAGCGCTGAAGTATCCTGGCGTCACCCGATCCCAGTAAACCATGTTTTCAACATTATCCTCGTTAGGCCCGGGAGCCGGACGCCCGTTCACCCACACGCTGGTAGCCCAATTATTTCCGCTCTGCGGGGCGTACTGGCAGATCGCCGCGGCAGCTACGCCGGGAATGCTGGATAATGAGTCGCGGATCCGATCGTATAGTGTGGTGAACTGGTTTGGTTGATAGTCGATCAGACCTGGATCAATCCTGACGATCGTGCGCTGCTCCTGGAGGAAGCCAAAGCGTTGACTCTCCAACCGGTGCACAGCAGCTGTCAGTAATCCGGATGCTGCCAGCAATACCAATGAAAGAGCTGCCTGGAATACCACCAGCATCTTGCGGGGAAGCGCACCTGTGCGAGCGGTGGAGCGGCTCACTCCCCGAAGGGCTTCAATCGGATCTACCCGCGTGGTCATCCATGCAGGAGCGATGCCGAAGACCACGGCCGCGACCAAAGAAACGCCGAAAGCAAACAACAACACTGGCATGGAAGGGGACGCGTTGATCGGTATACCTGTTGCGCCCCGGGCCGATGGAAATGCAAAAAGCAAAATAAGGCGCGTACCGGCAAATGCGATGACCAGACTTGTCATGCCTCCCGCAAGTGAGAGCAGAATGCTCTCCGTAAGAGCCTGCCTCACAAGGCGCGACGTGTGCGCGCCTAGTGCTACGCTCAAAGATGTCTCCCTTCGCCGCTGCATGCCGCGAACAAGCATCAGATTGGCCACGTTGGCGCAGACAATCAGCAGCACAAACGCCGACACCATCATCAGGATATGAAGCCAGTGTTCATATTCCGCGCGCATGCTGGTGATTCCCGAGCCTCCGGGGCGCAGGAACAGCGTTTGCTCGGGTAACTTCGCGCGATCGTTCGCGCTCATCTCGCTCTGGTACGAAAGCAGCCACTGCTTCAGTTCCACCCGCATTTGAGCCTCTATTGATGTGGGCTCAGCGCCGGGTTTGATGCGTCCGATCAAATCCAGCCAATACTGGTCAGCCTGATTAAGATCGCCAGCATCCGCTTGAGGCACCAATGTTTCCGAGTTGAGCGGCAGAAAGAAATCGGGCGGCTCGCTGCGAAGCGTATCGCCAAAGAAGCTGGGTGGAGTGATTCCTACGATGGTGAATGGCGTGTTATCTATGTTGAAGACAGCGCCAACGATGAACGGGTCCGATCCGTATTGCTGCCACAGGCGATAGCTCATCACTGCTACCGCCGGAGCGCCGGGTTGATCGTCCGTGGAAGTCAGCAGCCGTCCGGCATACGCGCTTATGCCGAACATGGTGAAGTAATTCCCCGAAACGAACTCACCAGGATAGCTTTGTGCTGACTCTGTGCCGCCGGAACGTTGCACACCCAACAGCGGATCGTCAGCCTGGAACGCCGCCAATTGCGCAAAACCCTGGGTGTGGTCCCGAAAATGTTTGTAGAGTTCGTAGGAGACAAGGGAATACTCATTCTCTTGGCTGTATCCGCCCCAGTAGCAGCAACGTGCCTCTTTGCCTAGGCGGTACAATTCGCCCGGATTAGCCACTGTCAGCGATTTCAGCAGAACATCGTAGAACAGAGTAAAAATAGAAGTTGTTGCACCAATGCCCAGCGCCAGCGTCAGGACCACCGTAATGGTGAATGACGGTGACTTCCGCAATCGACGCAGCGCATAGCGCGTGTCGTAAAGCAGAGTCTCTACAAATGGCAATCCTGTTTGAGCCCGATATTCTTCCTTAATCGCCTCTACTGCGCCAAACTTCAGCAACGCTTGCCGGCGCGCCTCCGCGGGCGGCAGTCCCGCTTTCATATACTCTGCCGTCTGCAGGGCGATATGCTCCTCAATTTCCTCTTTCAGTCGCTCGTCGTTGCGCCGCCTTGTCACCATGTTCCTAAATCTTTTGAGGAACCGCCTCAGGTCCCTCATGACAAATCCTCCGCCTTCAATTCAAAGAATCGCCCGATGATCCCTGCGGTTTGCTCCCAATCTCGGAGCTCAGCCTGCAACTGCTTGCGTCCGTCCCGTGTCAAACGATAGAAGCGCGCCCGACGATTATTCTCTGAGGCGCCGTACTCGGAAACTATCGAACCTTCCTGCTCCAGCTTCAGCAGCACCGGATAGAGCGTGCCTTGATTCACGGCGAGCACGTCCCGGCTGATCTGCTCGATTCGTCGGGCGATACCGTAACCATGCAGCGGGCCGAGGACGTCGAGAGTCTTAAGGATCATCAGCGCCAAAGTGCCTTGAGGAACGTCCGTTTTGCGTTTCATTGCCAACGCCCTTTTGGTTTCCAACAGGAAGCATACTCCACACTCATTGGGAACACAACAGGTCGGCCGCGCGTCTTCAGCGTGTGTCGCTCCTGCATGAGACGAAGAACGAGGTTACAGTGGTCGGCCACTCTTCCATAGCCGTTGCACCCAGCTCAAGGACTCGGCTCGATGCCAATGCGGTCATTGACTGCTGATCGAATCCGTTGCTTGCACCCAAGGTACCGTTCGGTAGTTTGAACTGAGATGTGCCCCTCCCGAAGCATGGCAGAGCCGAGCACAGGTCCGACGCAGATCGTGCGGCGCTAATTTGGCGACACCAATGGTCCTCGCAGACTCCTTCACTATGTGCCAAACCGCCTTTACCGTCATGCCCTCTTCCCATGCTTTTCCAACTTTGTTGACCCTGCGAAACAACCTTCCTCGATCAATGCCGGCCGCATTAAGCCACACTTCTAATTCGCTTCTGACCCAGTCCGGAACCGGGACTGTTCGAACGCGACCTCCCTTACCCATCAAGTCGACGATGGCCCAGTGTTCCTCCCGCTGCTGGAGATGATCCAAGGTCAGTGCGACGGCTTTTTGTCTTCTCAACCCACACGCAAGCAGGAGAGCCAGCAAAGCGCGGTCTCGTTTTCCCTTCAGCCGATCGCGATCAGGCGCTTGCCAAAGCGCTTGCCCCTGCTCTGCAGTCAGCCAGTTGCCAAGGCGAACGCCTAACTTCTTCACGCCTTTAACGCGACGAATACCTGCTGCCAGGTCGGCACTCAGTAGACCGCAATCGGCTGCCTCATACGCAAGACGGCGTACGGCACCCAGTCGTAGATTGACGGTGCCGGGCGCGAGTCGACGAGATTCGAGATGAGATCGGTAGCGCAGAACGACTATTCTATTGAATGCCAAACGCGGTTCTGAGCAATACCAATCAACGAATTCATCGATCGCGTGACGATATCCCCGCTGCGCATCCTGAGAAGTGAGGCTGTTCAAGACTGCCGTTTTGGAGTGTTCGAGATCAAGCAGGCGCAAGACGGACCTTGTGCTTCTGCGTCTTCTTCTGGAAGTTGGTCTGTGCTTCATGATCGGTGGCCTCCATGCCATCGATCAATAATTAGAGTGGTTTCGCAGGAGGTAAGTTCAGGTTAGCCCGTGATACTTCCGCAGTGGGCAACGGCAAACAGAGAAAGGCAAGGAGCGCTGACAGAGAGCCGCACGACTATTGCGGGAGACCCGCTTTATAGAGAATGGCTTTGTGGCGCGGGTCAGGGCTGTAGGGGTCGTATACTGGGGCGCCTTTACATCGATAACTGCTTGCCTTTAACAGTAGAATTATTTCATCAGCTTGCCTTTTTCATTCTGAGCTGCAAGCCCATATCGTATTGCCGCTTCAAGCGTATCGATGTTTATATCCTTTAGAGCTTTAAACCGAATGCAATATCCGGTCACGCTCGCCTTGCCTAGTTTTTTCCCATACGTTTTGGCTAAGTACTTCTTATCTTTGAGACCAAGAATATAGACAGAGATTCCGGTTTTGTTTCCGCTCACACCAATTTGAAAAAACTCTCTCCTTTTTCCATTGGCATATTTTATTGTGTGAAATCCATATCCAAGCGTAGGGTTGGAAACAGTATGATTTTTGCTGTCTTTACCATCGAAGAACCATAATTTGCATTCTGGTGACACTTGAAGTGTGAGCCGATGCAACTCTCGCATGTCACTGCGTTTTGGCTCCGGTTGGCTGGTAATATACTTCTTGATTTGTTCTTGTACGTTCATATGTTTTGCTCCCCAGTTGCGCGCGCGAGATTATACGACGTTTAATCCTTCTCCCCCTTGCAAGGGCGGGCGGCCCTGACCGTTGAGGTCACTCGACCGCGAGGGCGCCCCGCAAGCCGTTGTTGCGTGGGGGCTTTTCAGAATTCCCAAAGGCTTGAAATGTGTGGAGCGCCGAGAAGCGGGCAGAGGGGCTGGAGTACATGGACCCCAAGCCGAGTTCACATTCCGGACGTATTGTCGGCTAACCTTACCTTGCCCGGATTATGGAAGGGTTGCCCGTCATCCGGCCGGAATGGGCTGGAATACCGCTGAACGGTTACGGGGAATCAGATTCTAAAAGGAGCAGCTGGCCAGTGATAACGTGACGAGTTATGCTTTCAGCGACCAAGAGGCACGTGGGCCTTTGGCTGTCGGCAGGATCGCGGGTCCTTGCAGCCCTTATCGCCCTCTGACTGCGTGACGCCGTGTGAAAGATTGGCCGGGGGCAAACCTTCGCCGTAACTTTATTAAAGGAGGAGATGGATATGTCCATAATGCCAGACCCAACCTTTTACCCATCGCCGGGCATGGCGATGAAGGCCGCGCCGGAGCAAATCGCTTACGTCGCTCTGCTTAACGTCGGCAAGAACGGGAAGCGCGACGCCATGAGCGTCATCGACCTCGAGCCTGGCTCCTCCACGTATGGTCAGCTCCTCGGCCAGGTGGATTTTCCCAACGGCGATAATGAGCTGCATCACTTCGGCTGGAACGCGTGCAGCGCGTGCCTCTGCCCGCAAGCTCCCCACCCGCACATGGAGCGTCGTTACCTGATCGTTCCGGGCATCGGGTCGTCCCGGATTCACATCCTGGATACCAAAGCGGACCCCAAGCATCCCAAGATCGTGAAGGTGATTGAGACGGAAGAGTTCATCAAGAAGACAGGCTACACATCGCCGCATACCATTCATTGTGGCCCGGACGCCATCTATGGCAGCGCGCTCGGCTCGGCCAGCGGCGACGGTCCCGGCGGAATCTTCCTGATGGATCCCGATACGTTCGAGCTGAAGGGCCCGTGGGAGAAGGACCACGGCCCTCAGAATCTGGCATACGATTTCTGGTGGCACCTCGGTCACGACACCCTGATCACCTCCGAATGGGGCACCCCGAATATGGTGAAGGACGGCCTCAACCCGGAGTTGCTGCTTGGGGGAAAATACGGTCGCAAGCTGCACATCTGGAATTTGGATAAGCGCCACCACTTGCAAGAAATTGACCTAGGTGCGGAGCAACAGATGGTGCTGGAGCTGCGCCCCTCCCATGACCCAATGCAAACTTTCGGATTCGTCGGTGTTGTCATCTCCCTGAAAGATCTTTCGTCCTCCATCTGGATGTGGTACCGCGAGGACGGCGGTAAGAACAGCAAGTGGGCAGTTCGAAAGGTAATTGAAATTCCCGCCGAACCGGCCGATCCGGAGAAACTGCCACCCCTGTTGAAGGGCTTCAAGGCAGTGCCGCCGTTAGTATCCGACATCAATCTCTCGCTTGACGACCGCTTCCTCTATGTTTCCTGCTGGGGGACAGGCGAGTTCATCCAATATGACGTCTCCGATCCCGCCAACCCGAAGAAAACCAGTTCGATCCACCTCGGTGGGATCGTTCGCCGCGCTGCCCACCCGAAGAAGCCTAGCGTGGCTCTCAATGGCGGTCCGCAGATGGTCGAGATCAGCCGCGACGGCAAGCGCGGCTACTTTACCAACTCCCTCTACTCCCCGTGGGACGAGCAGTTTTATCTCGATGGCATTAAGAGCTGGATGGCGAAAGTCGATTTGGACTCAAAGGGCGGGATGAAGCTCGACGAAAAGTTTTTTGTCGAGTTCGACGGGTTGCGCGCACACCAGGTGCGGCTACAAGGGGGCGACGCTTCGTCGGACTCTTATTGTTACTCGGACCCGCAATGACACATGCCGGCCTGACTTCGACAATGTTGTGGCTGATGCTGCTCCTCGGCGCCTACCACGGACTCAATCCCGGAATGGGTTGGCTCTTCGCGGTCGCGCTGGGGATGCAGGAGCAAAAGGGGAGCGCAGTAGCGAGATCGCTCATTCCCATTGCAGTTGGCCACGCGGTGGCCATCGGCAGCGTTGTGCTGACTTCTGTGTTCCTCGGCATGACGCTGCCCCTCATCGTCATCCGCTACTTAGTCGCTGCGCTCCTGGTCGGCATGGGAATTTATTGCCTGATGCGACATCGGCACCCGAGGTGGGTCCGCATGCAGGTGGGGTTCCGAGACTTAACCGTCTGGTCGTTTCTGATGGCCTCTGCTCACGGCGCCGGTTTGATGGTTGTGCCGGTGCTACTGCGCAGCAACACAGTCGAAGCACAGAGCCGAATTGCAGGCCACAATCATATTTCTCAAACCGTCGCACCACTCGCCGGAATGCTCGCCACTGGCGTCCATACGGTTGCCTACCTCGCGGTTACAGGGCTGCTCGCATGGGTGGTGTATCGAAAGCTCGGCCTCGCACTTTTGCGCAAGGCGTGGCTCAACTTCGACCTGGTATGGGCAGCCGCGCTCGTGGCTACGGGTCTTGTTACCCTCCTGATATAGCCTGTCGTGACAGACGCGACGTTTCCCAGCGGTCGGCTAACCGGAAGTGATCTGATGCCGGCAGAGGACTAGCTGAATTTGCCAGACCGTTGTACGGGCTAACACCCGTGCCGGGGTTCGAGTCCCTCCGTCTCCGATCACTTCACGGGTTCCCAGCCCTCTGGCAGCATATCGAATGCCAGCGTGTCACGGTAGGCGTACTGATTGCCTTCCAGTACGGCCACTGGCGTCAACATATGCCAGATGCGATCATCGTCGAAGACGTAACACTCACCCGATTCGCGCATCGTGAAGCGATCCATTTCCTGCTTGCCATTGTCGGTTATGATGACTTCGCCACCCTGAGCGCCGCAGCGGCCCACTAGATGCGTGGCGATGTACTTTTCGCCGTCTTTATGTAAACCCGGTGGACTCGTGTCGCACGGCCGGCCAGGCGTAGCCGTGAACCTTATTAGGTGAACGTTGACCAAATACTTCGTACCCACCGTCGACAGCGGTAGGTAATAGAGGTGGTGAGCAATCATCTTGCGAACGCCTATGGAACCGGCGATCGCCGGGGGCAGCGGAGCGTACTCTCGCGGCTGGCCGCCGATTGTCGTGTTGTATTTTTTCAGCTGCACATAGGGCGTGCTCTCTTCGCTCAACCAAACCTTTACACCGCCCTCAACAATCTCGGCCCTGACACGATTTAAGGAACGATACCTGTCGCCCTCATCGTAGTATTTGTCCTTTGGAACGGACCAGGCGGCATGGGATAACGCTTCCAGCGAGCGCGCTATGTCTACATCAACCCTGAGCGGCTGACGACTGAACCCGCGCTCGACGAGGTCGCTTCGCGACCTGGCATTGGTTGCAACCGGAATAAAACTATCTTGACCCATGATTGCTCCTGATAAATGCTTGACGATTGCATGACCAACCAGCACTGCAAGGGCCATCGCGCGCGCAAATTATAGCCGACGCAGCCCATTGCAGAGGATGGCGACGATTCTGGGCGGGTGGTCGGCTAACCTTACCTTGCGCGGATTGTGGAAGGGTTGCCCGTGATCCGCCCACAATCCGAATCAGCCAGTTCGGATCGCGAGCGCTATTGACTGATTAGAGGCTCAGCGTTCCCAAAATGGCCGATTCGTTAATCCACTGGAACCCCGCCTGGAGGGCGAAATTTGAGCTTTACCCGGTGGAGAATGACGCGGATATTCTGGCCGTCAAGCTCACCGGACAAGCGCAGCTCATCCTATTAGGGATGACCAATTGTGCTGTCGGCTGGAAGACGGCGGGGTCAAAGTTGTCGAAACCGACTCCCCGCTCGTCATCCAGTTTCATTATTGCGAGAACCTGTAAAGGCTACGCAAATCGTCCATCGACATGATTGCCATCGCGCTGGAAAGTTAATTGGCGGTGCGGCGATCGTCGGCGAGTGGCAACACGCGCCGGACCAATTCGTCCGTAAACTTCTGTTTTTCTTGATAAAAAGGAAAGTGGCTGGAATTTTCAAACCACACAATCTCCTGCTGTGGCGCACGCATTGATCGTTTGAACGTAATCCGCAATCACCGAACCAGGGCAGTAGGGATCAATCCTTCCTTCAAAAAAGAAAAGTGGCTCGCGGAAGGAGGGACCAAGTTTGGTCAGATCGAATTCCATCATCTGAGGCATCATCACTTGAAGCGAAAACGTTTGCCCGCGGACAAAACCGATATCATCGGCGATCGAATATTCCGGAGCGGAGATCACCGTTCTCAAAATTCTTTTCACATTCGTAAAGCCCGTCTCGCTCGGCGGCGGCCCTAGTAAACTCGACTCCCAATCTCTTACTGTGCCGGTTTTATTCATGTCTGGGATTGCGGGAGGATAAGGGGCGACGCTTTCCAATTCCTTAATCGCCCGTTCATTTTTGGTGTTGCGTGCTGCTTGCAGCACGATACGGTATCCCGCCTCCTCGTTCTGCTGCATACTCACTGCCTGCCCGGTGCCCACAAACGCATAAACCATTTCCGGATGCTCGTGCGCCAGCCAGAGGCCTAGCATGCTTCCCCACGAGTGCCCCACCACAAATATCTTTTCTCGCTTGAATCGAGTTCGCAGATAGTTCGCCGCTTCTACCGTGTCCTGCTCCATTTGCGCGAGATTCATCGTCCGGCGCTGGAGTTCTTTGTCGTTCGACTCGTACGTTTTTCCCGCTCCGCGTTGGTCCCATTGCACCACGGCGAAGTATTTCTCCCAGGGATCCTGAAAAGTGCTTCCCATGGGAATAAACGCGACGCCGGGCCCACCATGGATGAACAGAAGAATCGGGTTATTCACGTTTTGGCCTCGCACTTCGATCCACTGATCGATGCCGCCGATGCGGACGGCCTCAAGGCTGTCGATGCCGCTGGGTGAACGAATGGCGCGCGCTTCAGAAACTTCGTGTTGCAGATATTTTCTATACAGCAGCGCCGATGCGAGCGTCACAATTATCAAGCAGACAATCGCGATCCCGCCATATTTGAGAGTCTTCTTGATCATGTTTAGCTCCGCGATGCAGTCTTCCTCTCATGATACGCGTAGGCCCGCGCATTTGGTCAGTATTGCCCACGCTGTCGCAGCAGGCGATAAATCGCGCCCTCACAATCCCGGTATGGGTTCGCCACCGGGCGGTTTGATCGGCCAACAGGAAGTAATCGGAGAACACCGCCGTCAGCGGCGCTCAAGTTCCGGGTTGCCCGTCACTCGGGAGGGACGGCCAGGAATGTCAGCAAATCTCTAGATGTTTGCGCAAGATTTTTCCAAGAAAGAGTTGCGCGCGGTCTGGGCTATTCCTTAGAAAATAGCCTTAAATCGTTTACTTTCAGTGGCCGCGCTGCGGCCATTTTCATGGTTCGCTTGTGACGCCGCAGGCGGCATGACCTATTCATATCTCAGCGCCACCATGGGATCGACCTTCATCGCGCGGCGTGCGGGGATGTAGCAGGCGAGCAGCGCGACGATAGATAGGATCGCGGCCACCGCGACGAACGTTAACGGATCATAGGGCGAGACGCCGAAAATCATGCTGCTGATGAGTCGGGTGGCGCCAAGAGTGGCGACGACGCCAAACGCTACGCCGATTAGAGTGAGTGTGATTCCCTGTCGGAGGACCATGCCAAGTATGTTCGTTGGTTTTGCTCCGAGCGCCATGCGAATGCCGATTTCGTGCGTTTTGCGCGTCACGGCATAGGCGATCATGCCGTAGAGGCCGATCATCGCGAGGAGCAGTGCGAGCAAGCCAAAAATCGTCGTGAGGCGGGCGAACAAGCGCTGGAAGGAAAGGGCCTCACTGGTTTCTTCTGCTTGCGTCTTTAGGCCGATGAGCGGCAGGGATGCATCTGTTTGATGTACCGCGTTGCGCAATTCAGAAACAATGGTTGCGGGAGGGCCCTCGGCGCGAACCTCGAAGAACATTTGGCCAAGTGTTTTCGGGAATTGCGCATACGACGCGTAGCCCTTGGGGTGGACGCCTGGGTTCACGTCGGTGAGTTCGGCGGGCCGGACGACTCCGACGATTTCATAGGAGTTTGCGGGGTCGTATTTCGAACTCAGGCTAAAACGGTGGCCGATGGGGTTTTCCGCCGGAAAATATTTTTTTGTGAAAATCTCGTCGACCACGGCGACCTTGGGAGAAGCTGCGGTGTCCGTGCGTTGGATGCCGCGGCCAAGAACAATCGGAATGCCCATGGTGCTGAAGAAATCCGGACCTACCCCTTGCCAGTACATCTCCGAATTGCTCGGATTCTGTGCTGAACCTTCTACACTGACAGAGGAGTTCTTACTTGACCAGCCGGAGAACGGCGCGTTTTCGATCAGGGTTGCGGCGCGGACTCCGGGAAGAGCCTGGATACGATCCAGCAACTGCGTATAAAGATTCACGAGTCGGGCGTCGTGATAGCCGGCGCGGGTGGGAGCGAGGCCGAATGTGAGGAGATTGCGCTGGTCGAATCCGAAATTATGACTCTCAAAATTGGTGAGCGTGCGCACGAAAAGGCCGGCACCAATCATGAGCACCACCGACGCAGCGACTTGCGCGACGATGAGCGATTCGCCGAGGCGATGCTTGTTGCGTGGATCCGAAACGGCGGACGCGTTGTCCTTCATGGCGGACAGGAGGTCGGCTTTCGATGCGCGCAGGGCAGGGGCGAGGCCAAGCAGAACTCCGACGAGCATCGCGACCAGAAACGTGAAGAAAAGAACACGTGAGTCCGTGCCGGCATCGAGGATCATCGTTCCGTTGTTGGCTCTCGAGATTAGCGCGATGAGCGCCTGTGTGCCCCAATTCGCGAAAACTAATCCCAGGAGTCCGCCTAGCGCAGACATAAGCGCGCTTTCCGTGAGCAATTGGCGAATCAGGCGCGAACGCGACGCGCCGATGGCCAGGCGCACGCTGATTTCCTTTTTGCGCGAGTTGGCGCGCGCGAGCAAGAGCGTCGCGACGTTCGCGCAAGCAATCAGCAGCAGGAGCCCGACGGCCACCATCAACAAGTAAATCGGCTGCGCGGTGTAGTCCTGCACCACCGGCAGACCCTGGCCGCCTGGAGCTAGGATGAAATGCGGGATGTCGCTTTCTTTGGGCGGGTGCCAATCTGCGGTGACGAATTGATGAAATACGGCGTCAAGCGCGCCTTGCGCTTGCTCTCTGGTTACGCCATCCTTCAGACGCCCCATAATGTTGAGGCACAGCCAATCGCGCTCGGTGAAAACGGAATCCGTGCCGCCGGGAGGCTTGCTCCAAGGGCGCATATTGGGTTTGTCGTCGAACGCAACCCACAAATCCGGCTCGGTGCCAACGGAGATGCCATAGAAATCTCGAGGCGTGACGCCGACGATGGTAAATGGGATGCCATTCAGCGTGACGCTCTCGCCGATGATGGAGGGATCGCGGGCAAAGCGGCGCGTCCAATACGCATAGCTGATCACCACCGCGCGCGGCGCGCCAGGTTTTTCATCGGCATCGGTGATACCGCGCCCCAAAAGCGGAGTAACACCAAGTCCAGAAAAATATTGGCCTGTGACCATCACGCCGTCGGCCAGCGTGGGCTCGCCGTTGATGCCCACGGTGGTGTCCTGGTCGTTAAAACCTAGTGGCGCGAGCGCGAAAACACTGGACATCACATTCTTTTGGGCGCTGAATTCTCTGAACTCCTCATACGAAAAGGAAAATCGCGACTTCCAGCCCGTCATCGAGAAATGCGGAGGCCATTTGTCGCTCTCCCATTGGAAAAGCACAAGGTGCTGCGGATCCTTGACGGGAAGAGATCGGAGTATGATGGCATTGATGAGGCTGAAGATGGCGGTGTTAGCGCCGATGCCGAGAGCGAGGGTGAGTACAGCGACGGCAGTGAAGCCGGGGGATTTGCGCATCATGCGGAAGGCATAGTGGATGTCTTGAAGAATGCCAGCGAACAAGTTGCTGCTACCCTTTCCCAACGCTACGGGCTCGCGATACAAATCATTCTCGACTGCTAGGAGGCTGCGCGCGAGCAGGTCTTCGCCTTTCAGTTCGTCGATGGCGGTGCGGAAAGCTGCGTCTTCGGACTGGCCAGTCACGAGGAGTTCGTGGTAGCGATCCTCAAGGTGCTGCGCGATCTCTTCGGCAATTTCCCCTTCGCGTGCCGGGGAGAGTTTCAGCGGGGCAAGGCGGCGGAGAATTTCCGGCTTCCATTCAAGCATTTTCTGCCTCGGTGATGCGATTAATACCGACTACAAATTCGTGCCAGCCGCGAAGCTGTGAAGCGAGGACTTTGCGGCCCTGGCGCGTCAGACGATAGTAACGGCGGCGGCGCTGTCCGCTTTTTTCGACCCAGCGTCCACACAGCCAGCCGCGGCGTTCAAGACGGTAGAGCAACGGGTAGAGCGAGGCGACGTGAAAACGAACAGTGCCGCCAGAGCGTTGCTCGATAAGTTTGCTGATTTCGTAACCGTGGCGCGGACGGGCTTCGACGAGCGAAAGAATGAGCAACTCGGCGCTACCCTTTTTCCATTCCACTTGTGAGGCTGTCTGGTCCATATATGGCACGGCAACATATTGAACGACGCCGTGGATGAGGAGTCAAGCGAATGTTTCGCGAGCCAGCTATCCCTGCAGGTTAGTCGCTTCCGAATGACAGTTAATCAGGTGCTTCTCGGATTGAGAATTGAACAGACGTCCTGACGGATTGCGATAAGGGCTGTATTCGCTAACCGCACCGTGCGATTCTGGGCGAGTTGTCGGCAAACGACTCAGCCGCCCAACGGCCCCCGCCAATAGGATCAGAAGGCCGCAAGACATCGACGAATGAACCTCAGCGAGCGCCTTCCCGTAGAAAAATGGGAAATCGCGTCTGCAACGTTGCAGAATAGATCTGAGCGCCCTTGGCATTGACGCGTGTCCGCTTTCAGCAAGAATGGACTCAGCACAATCCTGAAGGGAAACCCATGAAAGCCATCGTTTATCAAAACTTTGGTTCCCCCGATATTCTTAGATTTGAAGAAATTGACAAGCCAACCCCTGCGGACAATGAGGTTCTGATAAAGGTCCGCGCGGCTTCCGTCAATCCACTTGACTGGAAGTTAATGAAAGGCGGGCCGTTCATCCTTCGATTACTGCTCGGGCTCGGCAAATCGAAAATCAAACGACCCGGTGTTGATGTGGCCGGCCAGGTTGAAGCGGTTGGCAGGAACGTAACGCAATTCAAGCCGGGTGACGAGGTGTTCGGCACTTGCCGTGGAGCGTTCGCCGAGTATGCGACTTCACAGTTGGTGCCGGGGATGAAATCGGTGTTGGTCCGTAAGCCGGCTAACGTGACGTTTGACCAAGCGGCGTCCGCGCCGGTAGCGGCGCTAACTGCACTGCAGGGCCTTCGCGATAAGGGACGAATTCGGCAGGGGCAGAAAGTCTTAATCAACGGTGCGGCGGGAGGCGTGGGTACGTTCGCAGTGCAGATGGCAAAGTCGTTCGCCGCGAATGTGACGGGCGTATGCAGTACGACGAACTTAGACATGGTCCGATCCATCGGCGCGGATTGCGTCATTGATTACACCAAAGAGGATTTCACCAGGAGTGGGCAACGTTACGATCTTGTGCTCGACTGCGTTGGGAACCACTCGTTATCAGCGTGCAGGCGCGTCTTGAATCCCAAGGGGATACTGGTCATGGTTGGCGCACCGGACGAGAGCCCGGTGTACCGTCTTCTGGCTCGTTTGCTTGGAGCGCTTTTATTATCACGGTTCGTGAGCCAGAAGATGGTCTTTTTCATTGCGAAAGTGAACCAAGAGGATCTGACCATCTTGGGCGAGTTAATGGCGACCGGGAGAGTAACGCCGGTCATCGACAAGCACTACAGGTTGAGTGAGCTGCCTGAGGCTTTCCGGTATGCGGCAGAAGGGCACTCGCGTGGAAAGCTAATAGTAATTCCGGACATTTAGAACAGGCGTCACGACGTCTTTCCATTGAGAAGCTCGCTTACTGCTGACCTGCCCCTTAACTGCGGCGAACAGCACATTGGCCATCCCAATCGCACGTACGTCTTTGACCTCGCAGGTCCAGTGGGTGCTCGCGATGTCGCGCCCACCAGTGTTGCCTTCCCGCCGAATAGACAGCGTCAGCATCCTGATTTCCAGATATTTCGCGGCTCAATGCTCCGCCTGCATGTGCCCCTGTCAACGCTTCATGGCCAGCCTTTCGACTGACCACACATGACTCGGGGTCGGTGTGGCTCGCTGGGCCTTCACCGTACAGCTCTTTCATCTGCTCCTCCACGCCGGTTTATCCCGGCGCTAACCTATTCGTATCTCAACGCGACCATGGGATCCATCCGCATCGCCCGCCGCGCGGGGATGTAACATGCCGCCAGCGTCACGAGCAAGAGCAGAACAACGATAAGCGCCATCGTCAAGACGTCGGTGCTGCCCGCGCCAAACAGCTGCGCGGACACTATACGCGCTGCGCCTGAAGCAACGAAGATGCCCACCACAATTCCCCAGAACGCCAGTGCAGTTCCATATCCGAAAACTAAACGCATCACGTCGCGCGGCTTTGCCCCAAGCGCCATGCGAATTCCGATCTCCCTCGTCCGCTGACCCATCCACTGTGCGACCACTGCATAAAGTCCCACGGCGGCGAGCACCAGAGCAAGAAAGCTGAAGCTCCCCAATATCCCCGCGGCCATCCGCGGTTGCCAAAGAGAATCGCCAACCTGTTCGGACATTGTTTTAACGGCGAAGACCGGTAAATTCGCATCTAAAGACGCGACCGCGCTGCGTACAGTCGGAAGGAGTCCCGCGGGATCTGCCAAAGTGTGAATGACGAGCCTCGGTGTTCCGTTGTAGTTCTGAAGTTCCGGCAAGTAGAGCAGAAGCGGGGAATCGGCCATGAGAGAGCGGTACTTGGCGTCTGCGGAAACGCCGATGATCTCGAGGGGTGGCCGAGGGGCGCCCACCCATGAGGGCCACTCGATCCGCTTGCCCACCGCATCCTGACCCGGCCAAAGGCGCTGCGCCAGCCGCTGGCTCACGATCGCGGTCAATGGCGCTCCGGGCCTGTCAAGTTCACTAAAATCTCTCCCCTTCAGAATCGGAATCCCCATGGTCCGGAAATATTTCGGAGCCACATTGTTCATATCGACTCGTATGCCCACCTCGAATTCGTGGCCGCGGTAGTAGTCCAAGGCCGGGACTTGGCCCTCGTAAAAGATGGAAACCCGGCTGCTCCAGTCTTCCGGTGGGACAGTGCCTGCGAGGCTTGCGGATTGAATTCCGGGAATCCGCTCAATCCTAGCCAGGAGTTCCTCATAAATGCGTTGGGCTTGCAGTTCCGAGTACCCCTGGATGCTCGGGGAAATGGACATCATCATTAAATTGCTGGTAATGAACCCAGGATCCTGGTTCACAATCTTCTGCATTCTGCGAACAATTACACCTGCCACCACGAGCAGAACTAAAGAAAGTGCCACTTGCGACGAGACCAGCACATTTCTCAGACGCGAACGCCTTCCCAATCCCGGTGCGTTGTCCTTTAGCGCGACGACTAGGTCGGGCTTTGATCCCTGCAAGGCGGGCGCGAGAGAGAACAACACTCCCGTCAGCAAGGCCACCATCAGCGTGAACGCCAGCACGCGGGTGTCCGGACTTGTGTCCACGTTGCGCAGCGCGTAGAGCGGCTGGCGGAAAGCAAGAATTAGTCTCCCGGTCCAGGGTGCCAGCAGCAGGCCGAGTCCTCCCGCCAGGAAGGAAAGCAACAAGCCTTCCGTCAAAAGCTGCCGAACTAGTTGTCCACGGCTGGCTCCAAGCGCCAGCCGCACGGCAATCTCTCTTCGCCGCGAGTCGGCCCGAGAGAGCAACAGATTCGCAACGTTGCTGCATGTGATCAGCAAGAGGAGTCCTACGGAAGCGATCAGCAGCCCAAAGAATTTTTGAAGAGTGGCGCGGTCGTCAGGGTCCATCCCAAAACTAGGGATCAAATCCACGCTGCGATGCTCATTGGATTCCGGGTATGCAATCGCAAGCCGCCCCGCGATAGCTTGCATTTCACTGCGAGCCGCGACAAGGCTGACGTGGGGCTTCAACCGGCCGAAGATCTCAATCCATCCAGAGTTCCGGTTGTGAAGCACCCCGCGCGACATTCGCGGCATAGCCTCCGGTTGCATGGTCAGCGGCAGCCAGACGTCAGTAGGCGAACCCGCGGTCGTTCCTTCAAATTGAGCGGCGGCTACTCCCACTACGGTGAAACTGTAACCGTTGAGCAGAATACTTTTCCCGGCGATTTGTGGGTCCGCGCCGAAAACTCTCTGCCATATTCCGTAACTCAACACCGCGACAGGGGACTCGTCGTCCGCTCGCAGATCCTCTGGAACGATCAAGCGGCCCCTGGCGGGATTCACGCCGAGCACTGAGAAGTAGTTGCCAGAAACCAATTCGCCGGTGATTCGCTCAGTTGTGCCGTGACTCAGCCCGAGCGGTGCGCGGCAGCGTGCGGCCAGTCCCGTAAAAGATTGATTGTAGTACCGGTAATCAAGGTAGTCGGGATAGCCAAAGGAGTAGTCGGGATTATTTTTCTGCAGGCGCTCAAAAATTACGAGCTCCGCCGGATTCGCGACGCCGGGAACTGGCCGAATTAATACCGCATTGATCACGGTGAAGATCGCTGTGTTTGCGCCAATGCCCAGCGCCAGCGTCAAAGTGCAAACCAGCGAAAATCCAGGATTCTTCCGCAATCCTCGAAGAGCGAATTTAAGATCCTGCAGGAACGATTCGACCATCGGCAATTCGTGAAGCTCCATCTGCACAAACACCGCGACGCCTACTCGTGCCGCAGCGCCACGATTGGGTCCACGCGCATCTCTAGACGCGCTGAGATGAAGGACGTTCCCAGCGCCAAAGTGTTAACAACGTCCCAATTCCCGCGCACGTCAGTCCTTCAGCCAAGTTGCAAAGTAGGCCAATCGTACCGCAAGAAACATCTGTTATTCCGACTCGTCCGACAGTTCGGGACGAGTTGTCGGCAACCCTTACCTTACCGGATTATGGAAGGGTTGCCCGTCAATCGCCAGGAACGCATACAGGTCTCACACGTTCATCCGAGGTAGCTTTAAAAGCTGTTAGTCGCCTACATGCGCGCTGGACTATTCGTATCGCAAGGCGACCATTGCATCGACCCGCATCGCTCGCCGCGTGGGGATGTAACATGCTACGACCGTTACAAAAAGCAACATTACTGACACGGTGATGAACGTTACCGGATCGCTCGCGCCAACTCCATACAGCAGGAGCGAAAAACTGGACAGCACTCTGGTGAGAATTAGCGCGGCAACCACACCGATAGCGAGGCCCGCGAGAGCCAGAGCAAGGCCTTGCCCCACCACCATCCGAAAAACATCGCGCTTATGCGCACCAAGCGCCATACGTATCCCAATCTCATGAATACGTTGTGCCACCGAATAGGAAATCACGCCGTAGATTCCGACGGACGCTAGCAGCAACGCCAGGGCAGCAAACGCCCCTAGCAGAATCATCGGAAATCGCTGCGAAGACATCGATTCCGAAACAATCTGCTGCATGGTTTCGACGTTAAAGATCGGCTGGTCGCTGCCTGCTCCGTAGACCGCGCTCTTTATTGCAGGCATGACAGATGCAACGTCGAGCGGTGTGCGAACGACGATCGTCATGTTCGGATAGTTTAGTGGCACCCATTGGTCCGGATCTTGGTAGAGCGGAAAATAGGCCTGGGTTTGAATATCCGTGCTGGAGTCGTTTAGCGCCCACTGTTTTACATGGCCCACCATGCCGACAATCCGGCAGGGGCCAACAGGCGAAAATCCTGCTGATAGCGTCTGACCCAGTGGATCACTGTCTGGAAAATAGATGCCGGCGAGAACACTGTCGATGACCATGACGCATGGGGAGCTGGTGGTGTCCTCGGGGCTGAAAAATCGGCCCCGAAGCAGCGGTATTCCCATCGTCCGGAGGTAATCCGGACCTGTAAGGAACATCACTAGCCGGGGAGCGCCCTGAAGCGAAGCCGGCTTCTGCGAGCCAATCCAGAAGGGCATAATCCAGCCCCCATTCAGCGGAACTGAACCCGTGAAATCAGCCCCCTGCACGCCCGGAATCTGACGAATGCGCTCGATCAACTGCTGATAGGCAGTTCGGGTGCTCGGGGCCGTCTTCGTTAGGGAATGCGAAACTCCGACCTTGAAGGTCATGATGTGCTGGATGTCGAAGCCAGGATTAACATCCGATAAGTGCCGAAGCGTTCGGAACAATAGGCCCGCGCCCACCAGCAACACCAAGGTCAAGGCCATTTGGACGATCACGAGAATGCTTTGCGTGCGATGATGCGCAACTGTGGAACCGCGGCCTCCCTCCTTCAGCGAGGCTTGCGGGTCGCTGTTCCAACTTTTCAGCGCAGGCGCAAGACCAAACAGAATCCCAACAGCAATCGACGCACATAGCGTAAGAAGCAGGACGAAACCATTCACAGCGATGTTTTCGCTACGCGGCAAGTTTTCCGAGACCGCCGCCGGGACCGATTTCACTCCCAATATCGCAAACAGGAGTCCTAGACCAGCGCCAAGCAGAGAAAGAAGCACGCTTTCCGTGAGCAGCTGCCGCACCAAGCGCGCGCGATTCGCTCCAAGCGCCGAGCGAACAGCAAACTCCCGTACTCGGGCCGCCGCCCGCGCAAATAGTAGATTGGCGACGTTTGCACAAGCAATCAGCAAGACGAGCCCTACGGCCCCCGACAACAGGAGAAGCATTTTGCCGGCGTCCCCTACCACAAACTGCTTAAGGGGCTCGATGTAAATTCCCAAATCTCGATTGGCATCGGGGTAGAGATGGTCCAGGCCATTCTGTATCGTGCTGATCTCCGCTTGAGCCTGTGCCAAAGTCACCCCAGGTGCCAGGCGGGCTAAGGCGTAGATTCCGTTGTGGGCCGCGCGATCGTTGAGGATAAGAGGATCGCTCTGGCCCAGCGGCGTGTAAACATCAGCGTCGTCTTCCAGGCGAAATCCTAAGGCGGTGACTCCGAAAGGGGTGACTCCGACGATGGTGTAGTTCACTCCGTCCAAGGTTAGTGACTTGCCAAGCGCCTTAGGACTGCCGTCGAACCGATTTTTCCACAAACGATTACTAATGATAACAACCGGCGTTCCGCCGTGCCGGTCTTCTTCGGGCGAGACTTCGCGCCCGAGAGTTAATTCCGTGCCCAAGGTGCTGAAGAGACCGGAGGAGATTTCCTTCCCATTAAGGTGTTCGGGTGTGCCAGGACCTGCGAAATCAACGCCTTCCTGCCTGAACGCAGCCATCTGCTGGAATGAGCGAGCACTGCGCTGCCAATCTCGAAAGTTAGGGTACGAAACCCACGTTCGCGGAAAGCGTGGATTATTCTCCCAGACCATTACCAAACGATCCGAACTAACGTCTTGCAGCGGGGCCAACACGACACCCTGCATTACGCTGAACATCGCGGTGTTAGCGCCGATGCCGAGGGCGAGGGTGAGCACGGCAACCGCCGTAAACCCTGGAGATTTACACAACATG